>CBDUYN010000071.1:0-44992 GCA_965371445.1 uncultured bacterium
CCAACGATAGCGGCGGCCTCAGAGGCAGTCATGCACGCTTGCCGAAAGGACACGGCCTCGGTGCGCGAGCTCGCCTGCCCCAGCAGCGGTGCCACCCACCTCGGCAGGGCCCTTCCCACCAGGGCCCCTCTAGGCCGGAGTGCCGAAGCGGAGTGCCGAAGCGAAGCGGAGTGCCGAAGTGGGCGGCACTCTTCGGCACTTGTTGCGTCCTAACGATCAGACGGTAACTGGGCGTGGCAGGTAAGCGAAGCCAGCAGCTACTGCCGCTGGCTTCAGCACAGGCACACGATAGGAACTCGCACAGAACCCTTAGGTTGGATGAATTGCCGCTTTATCCTCCTCTATTTTCCGGTCGACCCAAGCGACTAAGCCGCGCATTGCGTCGTCAACGTCCATTGCTTTTCGGAGAACCTCGTAGTGTTCATCTAAAGCAGCTAAGAACACGTTCATCTCATGGATCTCGCGCTCCATTGCTTCCTCTACGCTCGTTCCCTCTTCTGTCGCCCTCTTATCTGCTGATTTGTAAAGGCCCTGAGCAAACAGTGTAAGACCTTTAAGCATCTGATCATTGAAACCACACAACGGCATTTCCAGCTCCTTCAACTGTTGATTTCTGCATCCACTGCTTTGTGGTGTTCAGCACACGAGGCATTGTTATCCTTCAGATGTGTTAAAAATTTCTGACGAAACTCTCTGAGTTGGCTACTGCCAAAAGCGATATTTGACGCAAGAAGTTGAAATGCTACACATCCTCCGAAAAACGCACCGATCGCGTCGTGGTTGGGATTGCGGTCTTGTAAGTTGAAAATGAATACGGCGATAACAAAAAAAGCAAGCGTTGTTGGTGTATCACTATAAAGGATAGCCTCCTTCGCTTCTCTTTTCTTTCTCGCGTATATTTTTACCTGAGGCTCGGTAAGGTTCGAGGTCTTTTTGCCGAATTTGAAGATCAAGAAATTTACCGTAAGAAAACAAGCGGCGCCAGCAAATACCAACGTCGCTCTGGTGAATAGCCAACGATCGACTACCTTGTCAATCAGGAGACTTATTTCAGGAAAAAATGCAACAATCGCTTCTGGAGTACGTGCAGCCATGACTAGAGAGATTATTAGAGCGAAGAGACCGGCTACCGAGCAAAGGAAGGCGAGACCGGTTGCAGATGAAAGCAGAATATCGTTGAGACGATTTCCCAAGAAAAACCAATCGAGAATCATTACAACGCAAAAAAAGATAGTAAATAGGATGCTACTCACTTCCCATGCAACCCACCAGTGTTCCATATGGTGAGAAAAGTAAAATCCGCATAAGACTGATCCAATCGTCGCGGTGCAAACGACGAGCGGAAGAATTGCGTGCTCGACGAGGCGAAGTGATCGCCATACTTGGTGAACCCAGTCTTTACCTCTGCGAGGTTGGCGGTCTCGAGCCATTGCAAGAAATCCTCCTGTCTAATCTGTTTTCTGATCTCTTGGGCGAGTAAGAACACCGATTATATATACTGGCCAGCTGCATCCAAGCGCCCAAAGTGGTCCATAAAGAGCCCATTCTGGATTCTTCTGTGCAACTAGGGTCGCATAGAGAGCTCCTGCAAGTCCCGTGATCAACGTCATTACAACCCACTTTGCGTTCGCCGCATTCTTGCCTAACAAGAGCGTGCCGAGAACGGGACCGCTTAGTGCGACCTGTGCGCTGAATGCTCCAAACAGAATCGATATGATGTCAAATCCAAATGATGATGCTAGCCAGTATCCTCCAAGGCCGATGACGATCATTGCGATGGCAGCGTATCTTCCGATAGTGATTGCGTGTTTCCGCGTTCCTTCTGAAGGTTCTTTCTTAGAGTAGCCGGCGACGTCATATGTGAGCACAAATGCAGATGCAATCATGAACGAGTCCGCGGTTGATAACATAGCCGCAACTATCCCTCCTGCGAAAATGCCAGCTACGATGCCTCCAATGAGGCCAATTGACTGGTCGCTGCCGAGTGCTAGTGGGATTTGAGCAAGACCGTCATAAACAGCTTCCCCGCCTACATCGATTGGACCGTATCGCAAAGCAATTCCGCAGAGTATTGCTAGTATCCATGTAACCGGACTTTCTAGGGCATAGCGTAGCAACCCACGCTTCACTTCACTAAAGACGTGAGTATCTTGTGAACCGATTCCTCTTACAGAAGAGAGTCGCTGCCACATCGTGACATCAGCGAATTGCCAGAAAAGAGGAAGGAGTGCTAGGCTTAGGAGGTTCATTGCTCCCAGCTCAAAACTTAAAAGATTTCTCTCTCCAGAGAGTTCTTTGACAGTCCCCGCGTCTGAGGTGAAAAGAGCAACATTGATTAATAAGCCGAGGATGGTTAATGCAACTAAGCCGAAGAGTATTTTTGTCGCTAGATGCTCGTCGTTCTGTGACGCTGATTGTAGTTGGCGATAGATGGAGAGTGCTACAAGGGACAATAAGATTAGTCCCGTCAATGATGTTAGGAATCCAACAGCTCGCGTCGTTTCATCGCCTTTGTGAAGAAGAGAGATGAGAAAGACAAGAAGAGTCAGGAAGCTCGCATAGGCAAAGATGAGTTGGTATTGATCCGTTTTGACGACGCTTACTTGTCCTGCGCGGAGTACGTATATCAGTACGAAGACTGCCATGGTGGTCATCGCGATCTGAATATGAGATGGCTCATTGAAGATAATGCGCAGCACTGAGCTTCCCCATACTAGTTCGGCGGTGAATGCGCCCAGGAAGCCGACTAATGTAATAAACGCGGCGAGAGTTGTTATCGATTTGGATTGATATTGCTTGCCGAGAAAACCGTGAAGGGACTGAGCCTTGGAGAAAAATGAATGAGTACGCGCAAGTACCAGTGAGAATAAGACGATACCAAGTCCCCAGAATATTGGGTTTACAAAGGCGCCTAGGCCGTAATGATATCCCCAGGCTATAAATATGCTAATGGATGCGATCTGGAAACCGTAGGCTATCGATGTGTTGGAAAACTCTACTGGGCTTACACGATTGCGTGCGAGAAAGAAATCTTCTGGGTCATCTGTAGCTATTTTACTTCTCAACATTGCGGAGATGTAGAATGCAAAGGGCAGAACGAGAAGTACTCCGGGAATCAGGTTGTCGAGGTCCATCGTCATCTCCTGGGTTGTTGGTAGTGGTGTATCCCATACACGTTCAGAGGGATCAGAGGGAGAAGTGCCCCTGATCCGAGACGGGTGTCCTCTGGGGAGGACGTTTTGAGTCGCTTCTTCGGATCCTTGTTGACAACGGAGGTGTCTTACGCAAGTCTTATGCCAGATGGCACCGTATTTGCAGGATTTCTCTCTGGCGGTCAGATAGCACCGTGAAAGGAGCCGCTATGCTTCAAAGTTTTCTGTTGATCCTTCTCGCGTTCATCATAGGTGGCATCATCATCTGGTCCGTCTCGCCCGATGAGAAAGACTAGCACAGTGGTCGGCCTTCAAGTAGCCCATCCCTCTCCGCAGCGAGGAATGGGCTCATTCATTGGTGTGTGGAATGGCTTTTTCTTCCCAAAAGGGCACACATCCTGGTAGGCTCGGCGGAAGGAGGCAGATATGGCGCCACAGAAGAGCGAATCGGGCGGAAATAAGGCGGTAGGGATCTGGATTCGGGTCTCCACCGAGGATCAGGCACAAGGCGAGAGACCCGAGCACCATGAGCTACGTGCCCGGTACTACGCAGAAGCCAAGGACTGGGAGGTCGTCTGCCCAGCGTCAACTACTTTTGTGCATCGTATTGCCTCACGGTGTGATGTTACCATGCGTAAGTTGTCGTCGTCATCATCGAATCCGCCACTTCAGAGCCTGGGTGGCGATGTGGCTGACGGCTCGATCGACAGTCCATCGGCGTCGGATCCAGCTCGAGCGACCAAGCGGAGATAGACCGAGTCGGGGTCGTGCCCGGATTCAAGGAGACAGCATGTCCAGGCCCAATCCTGACCCGAGGGGCTCGTGTCGGTCCCGCGATGCGGTGCGCTGACGTACCGGCGCCGAGAACGAGCTGTTGCGACAGGCTCGCGGAGCACAGGCGTCGGGTCCCACGGCCGGATCACCGAGGATGCGACCGTGTTGACCCACACCCCCGAGCGTTTCCAGTTCCTGAAGCCCGCCAGTCAGCCGAGGTGCTCGCCCGAAGTCGAGGCCCGATCCGCTCCGGTCCTCTGGGCGAGCCAGTGGCGGCACGCGAGCCACAGGTGACAGCCACCGTGAGGTGAGGTGGCCACCGCCAAAGCGGCGCACTTGCGGACAATGGCGACAGCGAGCGAGGGCGCGACGTCGTCGAGGAAGACCAAGGGCCACGACTCGTTCCGAGCGGGTCGGACGTAGACCTCTGCCTGGCGCACATTTAGGGCACGCGCCCAGGGCAGAGGGAGCTGGCCGAACGTCTTCGACCGGTGCCAGATCACGGTTGCATCGGCTCTGGCGCAGCGCGAGATCCAATCTCTCGATGCCGACCTCTTTGAGCCAAAGCAACATCTTGCAGGTGTGTTGTTTCGCGTTCATGAGGACCTTCTCTCCCCCCTGGGGGGGGCGTGGGGGCTCCGGGGCGCGGCCGAGCAGGCGCTCGACTGCGCGACCGCTTACCGATGCTGGTGATCTTCTGGGGTCACCGGATTCGAGATCGCGATGAGTTGCCTGGCCATGGCTTGCCGCCATTCTCGAACGCGCCGTTGGAGGGTTCGCAGCTGACCTGGGGCAAACTCTCCCGGATACCTTCCTCGAAGTCGATCGAACAGAGCCTTGCCGGTGATGTCCGGTTCCTGCTCGAGCCATTCTCGAGCCTCCGACCACACCGCCTCGAAGGGATCAGCCCGTGTCCGCCAAGCACGGACCCGTGGGGGCTGTTGTCTGTGTGTCGGTCGACACTCTCCCGTCCGCCATAGCTCGGGCAACTGGACCAGGAAGCTCTCCAGGCTCGGGTCAGCTCGGGATTCCTCGCTTCCTCCGGACGTGAGCCGAGCGAGCTCGGCCTGCGCATCGCGAAGGGACTTGAGCAGCTCGACGGGATCGAGATCGGCCCTGAGCTGCCTCAGCTGCTCCTTGGTCCCCTCGCTCACTTCGGGGTGGGCGAGGAGCCGTTCGCACGGCGTCGCCGGCGGAAAGTACCGGCGGGTCACCTTGGCGCCGTCGCGGGTCTTGTCCCGGAGCTTGAACGAGGGCTGGAAGAAATTCACGTAGAGGCGCGCGACATCGAAAAGCCCGACTTTTAGGTGGCACCCATTTCTTCAAGAAATGCGTCCCGTTTCAATGGGGAATGCCCGGAATCGCGTGTCCGATATCACGTCCGGCTGTCGTCACCTTCTCTACACGGTTCATTTAGATACACCTCACCCTCCCCGCGCCTCGAGAGCCGAGAAATCATGGATTGGGTGTCAAAGAACGCTCTGGCCGCTGCCGCCGAGCCTCCCAAAGGCCCGACCGCTCGGCCTTACGCCGGCTGGCCCCGCGCCGCAAAAGGAACGAAGGGCAGGCTCGGCGGATGCGTCCCCTCCGGGAAGGCGACGCCCCGATCCCCAGCTCGAAGCCTCTCCGCCGCCTCCCGAAACGCCGCCTGCACCCACGAGAGCGCCTCCCACATCTGCTTCCGGACGCTCTTGCGGAAGGCATAGAATCGCGGTTGGGGAGACCTCTCGACCTTCGGTGGATAGCGGAGCGGGTCCGTCGCCAAGATCTTCTTGACGCCCCGCACCTTGTGGCCTGTCCGCCGACGCTCCCGCGCCGCCTCCCCGACCACCTCCTCGACGATTTCCGCAACCCGGCGGTGGATCTCCGGCGACGACAGATGCTCCCAGCACGGCAGCGGCGAGAGCACGATCTCCTCGTCCGTGGCAAACGCCTCGGGGTCGATGGCCTCCGCACTGCGCTGTTTCTCGGCGTACTCCCGGGTCCGGTTGTACCAGCGGCCCGTCAAGGCGGCCTCGTCGACCGCCGTCACACCTTGAACCCCCGGCCACTGCTCGGGACGCTCCACGAGATCCTCCTTCACCGAGTTCGAGATCAGGTACCGGAGCCGGGCGACCTGGGCCTCCTCCTCGTCGCTGATCACCATCGCGTGGTAGGGACCCTCAAACTTCGAACCCCGGATCTTGTGGACCTTGCCGAGCTCCTTCGACAGATTCGTGTTGACGTACCCCATGAACCGGGCGAGATGATTCGAGTCCCTCGGCCGGGTCAGCAGGTGATAGTGCGACGACATGAACTTGACGTCGCACAACGTCATCTCGTACTTCCGTTGCGCCTTGCCGACCACGCCGGCGATCGTCTTGTTGACCTCTGGCGACGGGCTCATCAGGTAGCGGTTCCCGAGCGTCACCGTCGTGACCTCGACGAGCTTGTCCGGCTGGAAGTAGCGAATGTCTTCTCTCATACGTGTCCTCCATCTACTGAGGAGCCTTCGGTGGCCCCGCCCCGTGCGGGAGTGCGACTTGGCCCTCAGCGGGCCGCGGTCACGCCGCGTCCGGCTCGCGTTCAATAGATAGAAGGACGGAAAGCGGCTCCGGAATCTCACATCAATCTGCTGTGAAATCCGTCACACCTCGACGAGCGCGCCCTCCCCTCTTCCGAGAGGTGCTTCCTCTGAGAGGGGGGACAGGCCGGCGGTACCAGGATGGGGGCCGTGCCTGTCGGCGGTGCCACCCACTTCGGCAGAGGGCTGCCCTCGTTGGAGGTCTCGAAAGCTACGGGTTCTGATCGCTTCTTGCCCGTCGGTGCGTCGAAATACGTCGCCGTGAGCTTAGTCGAAGAGAGCGCTGCGAGGTCGACACCTGGGTCGTGGACTCGGACGTCGACCTCGACCGTCACGGCGGCCGACGGAGCAGTGTCGGCCCCGATGGCTCCTAGGGATGGGAGCGCCAGAAGCAGGACGCAAAGCAGAGACTTGTTCAAGACGTGGGCTCCAAGAACTTTTTGACTAATACCACCACGGTCCGTCAGAGCAGGAGAAGCACTCGGCAGGGCACCGTTCCAGGCCCTCGGAGCGGTGATCGACGCCGCGTGACGACGCCAGGAGCCACCGTTTCGCCCGATCGCCGCCTCGTGCGCTCGCCGACGGACGCCGGTTACCCACCTTCGGCAGGACGACGTTCCACTCCAGCTGCACGAGCCCGGGCGCGGCGAGCCAGACGCCGACGTAGCGGTTGGTGGCGTCCGAGATCAGGTCGGCAAGCGCGGAATGGAAGAGTCCGCCGCCGGGGACGTAGGCCAGGTAGCCCGGGCTCGCGGTGTTGAACGAATGGGATATGGCGCGCTCGAAGAGCTCATCGACGGACACCTGGAGGACAAGGAGATGCCCGACTACGTCCACGCGTTGCTGGTCATGTTCCTCGGATGGCTCTTGCGGCGGCTCCAATGGGGAGTCACCGGCAGGGCGGCCGGTTGACGGGCACCATGGCCTGTGAGTGGTCCAGGAAGAAAAATCCGTCGAATTGACTCTCGGGCACGACGAAGTTGCTCCCCAGCATGTCTGCCACGCTCCAGGAAAGGACTCGGGACGCCGGGGAAGTCGATTGGGAAGAGACACCGGCGGCCACGGTAGGGGACGCTGCGGGGTCCGAGCCAGGCCCGGAGAGGGACGCCGGCACCCTGGCGGTCACAGACCCGGTCCGCTGGTCGCTCGACCGGGCTCGCCGCGAACGTTCTTGGCAGGAGCGCCAAGAAGTTGTCCGCTTGGCGGAAGTTTTTGGCAGGGGTTGCCAAAAACTTCTGCCGGCGGCGAAGGTTCTTGGCAGGGGTTGTCAGAAACTTCTGCCGGCGGCAAAAGTTTTTGGCAGGGGTTGTTGGAAACTTCTGCTGGTGCCAAGAGTTCTTGGCAGGGGTTGGCAGAAACTTCTGTTGACGTCGAAAGTCTTTGGCAGGGGGTGGCAGAAACTTTTGCCGGCGTCGAAAGTTCTTGGCAGGGGTTGCCAAGGACTTCTGCCGGCGTCAAAAGTCTTTGGCAGGGGTTGCTGGGGGGTTTCGCGCCCGGCGAAAGTTCTTGGCAGGGGTTGCCAAGAGGTTTCACGACCGGTGAAAGTTTCTGGCAGGGGTTGTCAGGACGGTTCGTGTCGGGTGAAAGTCTCTGGCGAAGGGGCCGAGGAGTTTTGGCGCGGGGTAGAGATCTGGCAGAGGGTGCCATGGCGTTGTGCGCGGGGGGAGAAGCTCTTGGCACGGGTCGCCTGCAACCTCCGCGGCGACCGCGTACGATGGACGTGCCCCATGAGCGAACGCTACGATGTCTTCCTGAGCCAGCGCAGCCTCGACCGGGCCACCGTCTTGCCACCCAGGTCGCCGAGGGCTCAACCCCGGCTGGGCTACACCCCGAACTGACGCAGGTGGTGGTCCATGTGTTTCGCCCCCAGGATCCCCCACTCCGTCCGCGACAGCCGTCCGAAGACCGGATGCGGCGCCACGGACTCGGCCGCCGCCAGCCGTTCGACGAGCTCTTCGACCGCCCGGACGTCGTCGTCCCAGGTGACGGGCTTGGTGCTCTGCATCTCGGAGACGGTTTTGACCTTCCCCTTCGGGATCGGCATCGGCAGGTGGATGACGACCCACTTGACGAGAGTCCGGGAGAGGGGACGGCTGCGGTCCCGGCTCCCGACGTCGCCGAGGGCGACGCGGAGCTGGTCGCCCAGGTGGCAAATCATCTGGTGGGCCGTCATCGTGCCCCACAGGGGCTGACGGTCGGAGGTGACGCGGCGGAGCCGTTCCAGAAGGGCCTTTCGGTGACTTTCGACGAGCAGGCTCATGGTGCCGCCGAGTTTACCCGATCAGCGGCTTCAACAGCGGCTTCAACGGGGGGCTTTTCCAGCCTTGACAGCCCCAGGAGGCGCGGCTATCCTTGCCGCGCCAAGAGACAGCCGGGGGATCGTCATCGGGGTTCGCCCGTCCTCCCGCGGCACAGGAGGGCGCAGCGTTTGCCTCAGATATTTCCTAAATGGGTCAACAAGGTCCCGCTCTACATCGCCGCCGCGGCGTCCGTCGGCGCCCTCGCGGCCGGGGCGTTCATCGCCTACTACTTCTCGCCGGAGTACACCGACGTCGGCTACCGGCCCGAGCAGCCGGTGCCGTTCAGCCACAAGCTGCACGCCGGGGAGCTCGAGATGGACTGCCGCTACTGCCACGCCCAGGTCGAGCGCGCGGCCGTCGCCTCGGTACCGCCGAGCCAGGTGTGCATGAACTGCCACTCGCTCGTCAAGCGCGACAGCCCGAAGCTTGCGGCCATCCTCGACTCGGTCACGAACGACCGTCCCATGCGCTGGGTTCGGGTCCACAAGGTCCCCGAGTACGCCTACTTCAACCACGGGGTGCACGTGCGCGCCGGCGTCGGCTGCCAGAGCTGCCACGGCGACATCCGCTCGATGGAGGTCGTCACCCAGCAGGAGCCGCTGTCGATGGGCTGGTGCCTGGAGTGCCACCGCGACCCCGACATGCACCTGCGGCCCCATGAAGAGCTGACGAACACCACCTGGACGCCCCCCGAGGACCAGATGGCGTTCGCCAGCACCGCCAAGATCGAACGCCACATCGACCCGCCCGAGGATTGCAGCGGATGTCATCGTTAGAGCGCGAGACCCAAATTCCCCGTCCCGAACCGACGCCGCCCGCCGCCCCCTCGCCGCCGGAAGAGCGCCGCTATTGGAAGAGCGTCGAGCGCCTGCTCGACTCGCCCGCGGTGCAGGAGGCGAGCGCCGTGACGCCCGAGCTCCCCGAAGGCGCCGACGTGGCGCCCGACGAGCTCAGCCGGCGCACCATGATGGGCCTGATGGGCGCCTCTTTTGCCATGGCCGGCCTCGCCGCCTGCCGGCGTCCGGTCGAGCACATCGTGCCCTACGTCAAG
This sequence comes from uncultured bacterium, assembly GCA_965371445.1. Classification (GTDB taxonomy): domain Bacteria; phylum Acidobacteriota; class Thermoanaerobaculia; order Multivoradales; family J023; genus DASWIG01. The sequence goes on from CBDUYN010000071.1 coordinate 9,841, forward strand.
GGACCCGAGACGGTGATCCCCGGCGTCCCCAAGCACTTCGCCACGACGCTGCCCTTCGGCACCGACGCCTACGGCGTGGTCGTCGAGAGCCACGAGGGCCGTCCGACGAAGATCGAGGGCAACGAGAGCCATCCGTCGTCCCAAGGCGCAGCCAGCGTCTGGACCCAGGCCGAGGTCCTGAACCTCTACGACCCGGACCGGTCGACCCATCCGCGTCACCGCGGCGGCAAGGACGACGGCCACGGCGAAGGCACAGGCCACGGCAGGGCCGCCTGGGAGGACTTCGAGTCCTTCTGGCAGGCCCACGCCGCCGAGCTCGGCGACGGCTCGTCGCTCGCCGTCGTCTCGAGCGCCTACTCCTCGCCGACGCTGGCGCGCCTGCGCTTGGCGTTCGAGGCCCGCTTCCCGGCGGCTCGCTGGGTGGTCCACGAGGGCGCGGGCGACGGCAACGTCTTCGCCGGAGTGGAGCTGGCCACTACTAGCGCTCTGCGTCCGGTCTACCACCTCGGCGAGGCGAAGACGATTCTGGCGCTCGACTCCGACCTCCTGCACACCGAATCGGAGAGCGTGCGCCACGCGCGCGAATTCGCCGCCGGACGCCGCGTCACCTCGACCCGGGATGAGATGAACCGGCTCTACGCCGTCGAGTCGACCCTGACCCTGACGGGCGCCCAGGCCGACCACCGCCTGCGCCTGCGCAGCGACGCCGTCGCCGGCTTCGCCGCCGCCCTGGCCGGCGAGCTCGGCGTCGCGGCACCGTCCGCCGAAGCGCCCGCGGGGACCCAGGAGAAGCTTCGCCTCCTCGCCGAGGACCTGCGCCGGGCGGGCTCGGCCGCGCTCGTCGTCGCCGGCCGCCGGCAGCCGGCCGAGGTCCACGCCCTGGCGCTCGCCATGAACCAGGCCCTGGGCTCGCTCGGCACGACCGTGACGCTCCACGAGCTCACCGATGCCGGCTACGGCCGTCCGCGGGAGCTCGCCGAGCTTGCCGACGCGATCGGCGCGGGCGAGGTCACGTCCGTCGTCGTCCTCGGCGGCAACCCGGCCTACGACGCGCCCGCCGACGTCAAGTTCGGCGAAGCGCTCGCCAAGGCGGCGCACAGCGTCCACCTCTCGACCCACTTCGACGAGACCTCGCACCTCGCCGAGTGGCACCTGCCGGGGACCCACTTCCTGGAGGCCTGGGGCGACGCCCGTGCCGCCGACGGCACGCTCTCGGTCGTCCAGCCGCTCGTCGCGCCGCTTTTCGGCGGCCGGAGCGCCGTCGAGATCGTCGCTCTCCTCGCCTCCGACGCCCACACGAGCGGCTACGGGCTGGTGCGCGAGACCTGGAACGATGTGCTCGGTGCGGACCGGGACCTCTTCGAGAGGTCCTGGCGGCGGGTGCTCCACGACGGCGTCCATGACGGCAGTGCTTCCGAGGGTGCCGCGGCGAGCGTCGGCGACGTCTCGGGCTTGGCCGTCGCGGCAGCCGGCGAAGGCATGGAGGTGACCTTCCACGTCTGCCCGGCGAGCTGGGACGGACGCTACGCCAACAACGCCTGGCTCCAGGAGCTGCCCGACCCGATCACCAAGATCACCTGGGACAACGCGATCGCCATCAGCCGGGCGACGGCGCACGAGCTCGACGTCAAGACCGGCGACAAGCTCCTCTTGAACAACGGCGGCCAAAAAGTCGAGGCGCCGGTCTTTATCCTGCCAGGCCAGGCCGACGGCTCTCTCGCGCTCTTCCTCGGCTACGGCCGCACATCGGCCGGCCGTGCCGGCGACGGCGTCGGTTACTCGGCCTACCGGGCGCAGACCTCGTCGAACCCCTGGTTCGCCGCCGTTCGCGCCAAGAAGCCTGAGAAGCGCGACCGCCACGAATTCTCGCAGACCCAGGAGCACTGGGAGATGGCGGGCCGCCACCACGTCCGCGAGGCGAGCCTCGAGGAGTACCGCCACGAGAGCGACTTCGCCGCCGGCCACCACGGACGGATGAAGAAAGAGAAGGCCTACCAGCTCTTCGACTACCACTCCTATGACGAGGGGTACCAGTGGGGCATGACGATCGACCTCAATGCCTGCACGGGTTGTAACGCCTGCATCGTCGCCTGCCAGAGTGAGAACAACATTCCGGTGGTGGGGAAAGAGCAGGTGTCGCGCGGCCGCGAGATGCACTGGGTGCGCCTCGACCGCTACTTCACCGGCCACGGCGAGCACGAGGACGTCTTGGAAGACCCCGAGGTCGTCTTCCAGCCGGTACCCTGCATGCACTGCGAGAACGCCCCCTGCGAGCAGGTCTGCCCGGTGGCGGCGACGGTGCACGACGAAGAAGGCATGAACGCCATGGTCTACAACCGCTGCATCGGGACACGCTACTGCTCGAACAACTGTCCCTACAAGGTGCGGCGCTTCAACTTCTTCAACTACACGAAGGACACGCCGGAGCTGGTGAAGATGGCCCAGAACCCGGACGTGACCGTTCGCTCGCGCGGCGTCATGGAGAAGTGCTCCTTTTGCCTGCAGCGCGTCAGCGAGGCGAAGATCGCGGCCAAGGCCGACGGCTACCGCGAGGTGCGCGACGGCGAGATCAAGACCGCCTGCGAGCAGACCTGCCCGACCCAGGCGATCACTTTTGGCCGGATCAACGACGAGAACAGCCGGGTGGCGAAGCTGAAGGCGAACGAGCGCAACTACGTGCTGCTCGACGAGCTCAACAACCGTCCGCGGGTCTCCTACCTGGCGAAGCTTCGCAACCCGAACCCGGCATGGCCGAAAGCGGCGGGCGCCGCGGCCGCTGAAGGAGAGCACGCTTGAGAAAGAAGAGCTTTCGATGGGCCGGCCTCCTGCTGGCGTTCTTCTGCCTCGGAGGGTGCCTGCGCGGCTCGACGTCGTCGCGTCCGCCGATCCATCCCAACCCCAACATGGACCACCAGCCCAAGTACCGGGCGCAGGCCGAGAGCGCTTTTTTCTACGACGGCGCCACGATGCGCCTGCCGGTCGAGGGCACCGTCGCCCGCGGCGAGCTTTTTGAGGACACCGCGCTCTACGAGGGCAAGGACGAGGCGGGCGAATTCGTCACGGCGATCCCTGTCGAGGTCGACGTCGAGCGTGGGCAGAAGCGTTTCGAGATCTACTGCACGCCGTGCCACGGCACGAACGGCAACGGCAAGGGCGTCTTGTGGGAACGGGCACAGATCGAGTCGCGGGACCTGCACGAGCAGCGTCTCGTCGAGATGAGCGACGGTGAGATGTTCGACGTCGTCACCAACGGCCTGGGCCTCATGCAAGGCTACCGCTATCCCATCCCGGCAGAGGATCGCTGGGCGATCATCGCCTACGTCCGGAAGCTGCAGAACGGGTCGTAAGGACCCGCGACGTTCGAGACCAAAGATCCAGGAGTCTCCTTGAGCCAGAAAAAACCCCCAATCTTTCTGATCTTAATCGGTGTCCTGGCGCTCGCCGCGTTCGCCGTCGGCGCCTTTCGGCTCGCCGTCACCATCGATCAGAAGATTTCCTATAAGTCCCCGATCCAGCGCACGGCCGAGACCGAGGCCTGGACGCCGCGCCAGCAGGCCCTGGAAGACGAGGCCGCGGCCCAGGCCGAGGCGGACCGCACCCGCCCCTACGAGGAAGAGGAGTACCGGGAGATCCCGCGCATCGGCAGCCGCACGGCGATCTGGATGGTAGCCCAGCTCCACCTCCTCTTCGCCGCTTTCGTGCTCGCGGTGCCGATGTTCGCCGTCGTCATCGAATGGATCGGCTTGAAGACGGGCGACAAGCGCTACGACGCGCTGGCCTACGAGTTCACCAAGCTCCTCTCGGTCTCGTTCACGCTGACCGCGACTTTTGGAGCGGGCCTCACCTTCATGCTGATCGCGCTCTATCCGAAGTTCACGAACTACCTGATGCACGTCTTCTCGCCGACGTTCCTGCCTTACGTGCTGCTTTTCTTCGCCGAGGCGGGCTTCCTCTACACGTACTACTACGGCTGGGGCAAGTTCGGACCGAAGCTGCATCTCTTCCTGGGCGTCATGCTCAACGTCGTCGGTACGGGCATCATGTTCATCGCCAACGCCTGGTTGACCTTCATGATGACCCCCAAGGGGGTCTCGGAGTCGGGGGCGTTGATCTCGACCTGGGAGGCGGTGACCAACTACACCTGGATGCCGATCAACATTCACCGCACCATCGCCAACGTCGCCTTTGGCGGCTCGGTGGCCGCCGCCTACGCCGCCTACCAGTTCCTGAAGTCGCGCACCGACGCCGAACGCGCGCACTACGACTGGATGGGCTACATCGGCAACTTCGTGGCGATCTGCGGCCTCCTGCCGCTGCCCTTCGCGGGCTACTATCTGGCGGCTGAGATCTACGATTTTAATCAGACCATGGGCACGACGATGATGGGCGGCGCGTTTTCGTGGCTCTTCATGATCCAGGCGGTCTTGATCGGCAACATTTTCCTCTTTGCCAACTGGTACCTGTGGCTCGGTATGGAACGTATTCCGGGCTCGGAGCGGTTCCGCTTCGCCATCAAGTACCTGCTCATCGTGATCACGCTCTGCTTCGCGGTCTGGGCGACGCCGCGCTCGATCATGTCGACGGTCGAGGAGGTCCAGGCGATGGGCGGCTCGTCGCATCCGATGCTCGGCTACCTGGGCGTGATGTCGGCCAAGAACACCGCGGTCAACATCCTGATCCTGACGACCTTCATCAGCTTCCTGCTCTACCGGCGTAGCGGCGCCATGCCGACCGTGCCGTGGGCCAAGATCGGCAACCGGATCCAGTTCGCGATTTTCGCGGCGGCGGCTTCGACCGTGATCTTCTACGGCGTCTACGGCTACTTCGTCGAGGCCAAGGTGCGGATCAAGTTCTCGGTCCCGCAGGTGCTGTCGGTTCTCGCCGCCATGATCCTGGTGACCATCATCGACATCTTCATGATGTGGGGAGCGAAGAAAACGGAGACCGACTGGGGCAAGATCAGCCCACTGTCGCAATACCTGTTGATCAGTCTGGCGGTGTCGTTCACGTGGCTGATGGGCCTCATGGGCTACGTCCGTTCGGGCCTGCGCCAGCACTGGCACGTCTACGGCATCATCCGCGACACCTCCGCCGGCGCCTTTACGCCGACCCTGGGCTACGCCACGAAGGTGGTGTCGGTGACGGTGCTGATCTTTTTCGCCCTGATCGGCTTCGTCTTCTGGCTGGCGGGCCTGACGGGCAAGAAGTCGCACGGTGAGGAGTCGGAGGCGGTGACGGCGGGCGGCGGCGAAGGCGGCGCCCTGCCCGAGCCGGCGGGTGCCGTCGCCTACGCGGACCGCAGCGGTACGGAGGATCTTTGAGCATGGCCAAGGTACCGGTCACCCTGCAGCTCGTCGTCTTGACCCTGGGTCTGACGGCGTTCTACACCATGGTCGGCCAGACCGTGCCCCAAAAGGAGGTCCATCCGCCGGAGGTCATCGAGATCGCCCAGGACGTCTCGCCCGCCGAGATGGCCGAGATCGGCAAGGGCATCTTCGAAGGCAAGGGGATCTGCAACACCTGCCACACGATCGGCAAGTCGGGCGCCCTGCGCTACCCCGACCTCGACGAGATCGCCACCCGCGCCGCGACGCGCATCCCCGGCTACAGCGCCCTCGACTATTTCGCGGAGACTTTTTACGAGCCCGACGTCTTCATCGTCGACGGCTTCGCCGAGGGCATGCCGGCGATCAACAAACCGCCGATCGGATTGACCGACGGCGAGATCCTGACCGTCATCACCTACCTCCAGACGTTGGGCGGTTCGGCCTCGGTCACCATGGACACGAAGCACGCCTACAACGGCGGCACGCTCTCGAGCGCGGGCGGCGGCGGGGAGGGCGAAGCCGTGGCCGACGCCGGCGCGGGCGAGGCGGCGGCGGGTGAGGGCGGTTTGCTGGCGAGCCGCGGTTGCACCGAATGCCACGCCGCGGCGGCGGACGGCGACACCTCGAAGGGAGCGGCCTTGCCCGACATCGGCACGCGGCTTGACCGCGACCGGCTGGCCGCCGGGGTGATCTACCATTCGGGCGACGCCATCGGCCAGGTGACCCAAGACGACATCAAGGCCCTGGTGGCCGCCATGACCGAGTTGAGAGGCGAAGGATGAGCTGGGGAATCATCGGAATCATCGTCCTGGTGATGATCGCGCTGCGGGCGCTCAAGCCGAGCATGCTCGTTTGGCTCGCCGCCTGGTGGCTGGCGATCTTCTGTTTCGTGCGCTTCGGCTTTGTCGTCCCGGTGCCGTTGTCGGTGATCGAGCTCTACATGGCGATCACCTCGGGCTCGCTCGCGGCCTACGTCTTCGCCGACCGCCGGCGCCTGCGGGAGGTCGTCGATCCGCTGGTCTCCTTCATGACCGAGCCGCGCCACCTGGTGGCGCTCGTCGCCGCCGCGCTCGCCATCCCGGCGTTTTTCGCCTACCAGACTTACGCCGGCTTGACGAAAGAGCCTAGCGCGCCGAACTTTCCGCGCACCGTCCATCCCGCGTCTGAGCCCTCGATCACGGTCCACGACGAGGAGATCGACCTGGTGCACCAGGACAATCCTTATCGCGAGCTCGAGACGGAGGACCCCGAGACCTTTGCCGCCTACGTCGCCGACGGCAAGAGGGTCTACTACGAGAACTGCTTCTACTGCCACGGCGACACCCTGGCCGCCGACGGGTTGTTCGCTCACGGTCTGAACCCGATTCCGAGCAATTTCCAAGACATTAACGTGCTCCCGAACTTCACCGAGTCCTTCTTCTTCTGGCGCATCGCCAAGGGCGCGCCCGGTCTGCCGGACGAGGCCGGTCCATGGGATTCGGCGATGCCGGCCTGGGAGAGCTTCCTCACCACCGACGAGATGTGGAAGGTCGTCCTCTTCCTTTACAACCAGGCAGGTCCCGACGAAGGGTACCGGCCGCGGGCCCTGGAGGAGCATTGATGCGCCGTTTCATCCCTGTCCTTTGCGCCCTGGTGATCGCATTTTCGGCCGCCGCGGTGACGGCGCAGGAGAACGACCTCGGCAAGAAGGTCTACGACAAGTGGTGCGAGCAGTGTCACGGCCTCGACGGTACGGGCAACGGCGTCGCGGCGTCGCGCCTCAAGCCGAAACCGCGCGACTTCACCACCGGCAAGTACAAGGTGCGCTCCACGCTCACCGGTGAGCTGCCGACTGACGAGGACCTGAAAAACGCTGTCCGCCGCGGCCTCTACTACTCGGCGATGCCGGCCTTCACGAACCTGAACGAGACGGAGATCGACGCGGTCGTCCAGTACGTCAAGACCTTCTCGGCGGACTTCGAGGATCCGGAGCTCGTCCCGAAGCCGATCACCATTCCGACGCCGCCGCCCTACGACGCCGAAAAGGCCGCGGTCGAGGGCAAGCAGGTCTACGAGGATACCGGCTGCGCCCGCTGCCACGGCGAGCTCGGCCGCGGCGACGGGAGCTCGGCGCCGACCTTGGTCGACGACTGGGGCGACCACGTACGGATCGCGGACCTGACGATGCCGTGGACCTTCCGCGCCGGCGGTACGCGCCAGGACATCTACCGCACGATGTCGACCGGCTTTTTCGGTACCCCGATGCCGGGCTTCTACGGCAACCTGGCCGAGACCCAGGCGGAAAGCGACCAGCGCATGTGGGCGATCGTCGACTACATGTACTACCTCGCGGATCTCGTGCCGTCGGCCGACGACAAGCCGCCGGAAGCGCCCTACAAGAACCTCATAACCGCGGTTTCAACCGACGAGGAGCTCGACGTGACCCGTGGCAAGGAGCTCTTTGCCGACGCGCCGAAGTCGAGGTTCCCGCTCCTCGGCCAGATCATCGAGCCGGGCCGGAGCTTCCATCCCTCGGTCTACGCCGTCTCCGTCCAGGCGGTCTATAACGACGACGAGATCGCTTTCCTCCTGACCTGGCACGACATGCGCGCCGAGACGGTCGGCACCAACGCCCCGGACCTCACCGCGCCGCTGTGGGACGACGAGCTCGCTGCCCTGGGCCTGGACACGGACGCCGCTGGCGAGGACGAGGGCGACATCTGGGGCGACGCCACCGAGGAGGAAGGTGACATCTGGGGCGACGCCGCGGAGGAGGAAGGTGACATCTGGGGCGACGCCGCTGAGGAAGAAGGCTCGGAAGACGACTTCTGGGGCGAAGGTGAGGACGTTGCGCCCACGGCCACACCCTCGGGCCCGGACTTCGAGTTCAACGACGCCGTCGCCCTCCAATTCCCGCGGGCGATGCCGGCGGGGGTCCGCCGTCCCTACTTCATCTTCGGCGACGCGCAAAACCCGGTCGACATCTGGTTCCGCGACCTGGGAGCGGCGCAGACGGCGGTCTACACCGGCCGCGGCAGCGCCGCCATCTCGCCCGCGGAAGGCGACGTCCCGGAGACGTGGGTGCGCTACGTTGAAGGCGAGTGGGCGGTGATCATGAAGCGGCAACGCCGGAGCCGTTCCTCGATCAGCTTCGAGGAAGAGAGCTTCGTACCGATCGCCTTCTCGGTCTGGGACGGCTTCAACCGCGAGCGCGGCAACAAGCGGGCCCTGACCGGTTGGCGTTACGTCTACATGGAGCCCCGCGAGGAGCCGGCCTGGCAGATGCCGGTCGCGAAAACCTTTGGCGGGATCCTCGTCCTCGAGGTGCTGCTGATCGCCCTCGTTCGGCGGTCGAGGCGGCGCGCCGGCCCTAGAATGTAGATGTAGGGGCGCACTGGAGAGAGCAAACGATGTACAAGTCCATCTACGTGCCGGTCGACAACTCCGACCATTCGAACCGCGCGATCACGACGTCGATCCGCCTGGGCCAGGCTTTCGGCTCCCAGCTGGTCGGCAGCCACGTGTACTCGGCCAAGATGCACGACTACCGTTTCCGGCAGATGGAGTTCACCCTGCCCGAGGAGTATCTCGAGGAGGGCGAGATCGCCCGCCAGCGCAAGATTCACGACAGCCTGATCACCATGGGCCTGGAGCTGATCTCCGACTGCTACCTGACCGAGATGGACCGCCAATGCAAGGAGGCGGGCCTGCCGTTCGAGAAAAAGATGATGGACGGCAAGCACACGACGGAGCTCTTAAAGGACATCGAGGCGTCGGACTATGACCTCGTCGTCCTTGGAGCGCTGGGGATCGGCCGGACGCGCGACGCCCAGCTGGGCTCGGTGTGCGAGCGGGTGACGCGGCAGACGGACCGCGACGTCTGGGTCGTCAAGCACGTCCCGACGAACGGCGCGGCGGAGCGCGACACGATCCTGGTCGGCGTCGACGGCAGCCCGCAGTCCTTCGGTGCTCTCTTGACGGCGATCGAGCTGGGCCAGCGCTTCGACAAGAAGATCGAGGCCATCTCGGTCTACGACCCCTACCTCCACTACTCGGTCTTCAAGGGGATCGTGGGCGTCCTGACGGCCGAGGCGTCGAAGGTGTTCCGTTTCGAGGAGCAGAACCAGCTCCACGAGGAGATCATCGACACGGGCCTCGCCGAGATCTACCAGTCGCACCTGAACGTCTCCGGGCAGATCGCTGGCGAGCGCGACGTCGAGATGTCGAAGACGCTTCTCGACGGCAAGGTCTTCCAGAAAGTCCTCGACCACGTCCGCAAGACGGAGCCGTGGCTCCTGATCCTCGGGCGGGTAGGAATCCACAACGAGAAGACGGAGCCGCTGGGCTCGAACACCGACAACCTGCTGCGGTTGTGCCCGTGCGACATCCTCCTGACGACCCGCGAGCACACGCCGGAGCTCGACGTCAGGGCCGAAGCGTCGATCCACTGGACGGCGGAGGCCGACGCCATGTTGACCCGCGCGCCGGAGATGGTACGCGGCATCGCGCGCACGGCCATCCTGCGCCTCGCTCTCGAAAAGGGCCACAGCGTCGTGACCACGGACCTGGTCAGCGACGCCATGGACCGCTACATGCCCAAGCGTGCCCAGGAGCGGACCGTCAAGCTGGCGGAAGCGCTGGCCTACAACAAGGCGCGGACCGGGACGGTCTCGATCTGCAAGGAGTGCGGCGCGACGGCGATGATCTCGGATCCGGTGACGTGTACGTCGTGTGGGGCGACGGAGTTCGAGCAGGTGACCCAGGAGGCGCTCGCCGAGATCGCCGAGGCCGAGGGCGGCGTGGAGGAGGAGACGACGTACGACGGTCGCAAGATTCGCTGGACACGCGAGGCCCGCAAGGCCTTGAAGGTCCTGACCGACGCCTACCAGCGTCGTCGTGCGAAGGCACGGATCGAAAAGGCGGCGCGGCGTCAGCGCATGGAAACGATCACTCTGGAGCTCACGCGGCGCTTCATCGAGGAGGAGGCCGGGGTCACCTACAAGGCCGTCGACTCCTCGAAGATGGAGGATGCGGAAGCGGCGGCGGCCGAGGCCGCGGCGGAGCAGGAGGCCGACGGCATGGACGAAGAGACGAAGACGTCCGACCCCGAAGAGACGATGCAGATCGTCGCCCACGACAAGTCAGGGACGGCCGTCCTGTCGCGCTTCGCATGGACCGAGAAGGCGGCGGCCCGGATCCTGCGAGTACCGAAAGGTTTCATGCGCGACCGGACCCAGGGCCGGATCGAGGAGCTGGCCGCGGAGCGGGACGTGGAGGAGGTCGACCTCAAGCTCGTCGAAGAGGGGATCGAGCTCGGGCTCCGGATGATGAAGGAGATGATGAGCTCCTTCGGTGCCGGTGCGAAAGAGGCACCGCAGGAAGAGGCGGCCAAGGGCCCGGAGGTGTGCCCTGTGGCGCATGACGAGCGTGCCGGTTCGCCGGCCGCCGCCGGTGCGCCGGCCGGTGCGCCGGCGAAGAACGCCGGTCCGCAGCCGCTCAACGAAGTCAGCGTCATGTCGGAGCTCGACAAGGAGCGCCGGGAGCTCGGCAGCTCCAGGTAGACCTCGTTTCATGCCCTCCTATCGCTTCTGCCGCCCCGACGACATCCCGCTTCTCGTCGCGGCGACGAACGTCTGCTACGACGTCCACTTCCCCGGCGCCGAGCCGCTCACCTACGAAGGCTTCCGGACCGAGATGAAGGAGCTCGACGTCTGGCCGTCGAGCTCGATGGTAGCGCTCTCGGGCGAGGATCCGATCGCCGTCCTGATCGGTACAAAGCGCGAAAACGAGATCCTCGTCCTGCGGATCGGGGTCGATCGTGAGAACCAGCGTCAGGGGCATGCCCTGCATCTCTTGACGTCGCTCAGCCAGAAGCTCGCCGTCCTGGGTCCGCCGCGCCTCGTCGCCGAGGTGCCGCTCGACCTGGAAGGGGTCCCGGAGCTTTTTCGAGCGGCGGGTTTCTCGCCGGAAAAGGTGTTCACCGACTACGAGCGCCAGGGAACCGGGGACTTGGAACCGGTACCGGACGAGCTGGTGATCCCGGTTTCCCTCGACGACCTCCGCGCGAGCGACGCCCTGGCCGCGGACGACGGCGTCGCCTGGGAGCGAAGCCGGCGGGCGCTCGAAGCCCGAAGCCACGTCCTCGTGGGTGCGGCGATCGCGACGCCCATGGGAATCGACGCTCACCTCCTCTACCGTACCTCGGACGAGGCAAAGACGGCCGACGTCTTGGCGGCGGCCTGCCGCGACGCCGACCAGGCGGAGGTCTACCTGAGTCTTTTGTTACGCTGGTTGATCGGCCGCTGCGCGAAGACAAGGCTTCCACGGCTGTCCGGCGGTGAGGTGCCTGAAGCGGTCTTGGCGTCGCTGGGATTCGAGGCGGTCCGCCGCTACGAGCGCTACGCCGCCACCGCGACTCGGGCGTAGGGCAGGCTCTACCCGGGGCGCGCAGCCTGCTGTCTTGCATCGGCAGGCAGAGCTACAATCTATTTTAGCGAGCTTAGGAGCCCGTCGATTTTCTTTCCCAGCTCGAAGACCCCTTCCTGGCCTTTACCGCTCTTGCGGGCTTCGTCGTAGGTCTTCTTGATCGCCGCCGCTTTCGTGAAGAGGTCCTGGAGGAGCTGGGCCTTTTCCTCCTCGCCGGCGCTGCGGACCTGTTGGATCTTCTTTTGCGATTCGGCTTCGACCGAGGCGACGGTATGCATGGCTTCGAGCACCGAGGTCCGCTCCATCTCGACCAGCTCCATTTGCGATCGGAGCTCCGTTTCCCTGGAGGCGAGGGCCTTGCGGGTCAGGCTGTGGGCCTCGCGTTCTTTGCCCAGGGCCGCGTCGGCCGAGACCGGTTCGCCGGTGGTCGCGGCGGCCTTTTCCGCTTCCAGCCGGGCGGTCCTGGCGTTGTAGCTCTCTTCGAGGTCCTGCATCGCCTTGCGATGTTCCTGGCGAAGCCTCGAGAGCTCCGCTTCATGGACTTTGTCGGCCTTTTCGCTTCCGTCCTTCGCCTTGCGTTCCTCCTGGTACGCCGACACCAGGGCTTCCGTCTCCTGCCGGTGTCTTTCGTTCAAAGCGGCGAGCGCCTCGGCGTTCTGGCGACGTAGCTGGTCGATCGACTCCTTGTGTCGATTTTCGGCCGCCTTCAGAGCCTGGTCCCTGTCGCGGCGTAGCCGCTCCTCGGTTTCCTTGAGCTCCTCTCGTAGGCGGTCGACGAGCTTGCGCGCTGCGTTGGCCTGCGTTTTGAGCTCACCTTCCGAGGCCTCGAGCCGAGAGCGGTTCTCCTGATGGGCCTCCTGCTCCGCGGCAAGCAACCTGCGGAGCTCTTCCGAGCTCGCGACGCCCTGCTGTTGCTGAGCTTCGGCAAGAGACGCCTGCTCCCTCGCGCGCTGCTCCATGGCGTTCTGGTGCTGCTTTTCGATCCTCTCGAGGGCTTGGCGGTGGGTCTTCTCCGCTTCGGCGAGAGCGATCTGCCGGGCCTCCTCGGCCGCACGGAGCGCGTCGGTCAGCTGCTCGTCGTAGCGCCTCTGGGCAGCTTGCTGGTCACGTTGGGCCTTCTCCTGCAGGGCTTTCTCGAGCCTTTCGACCTCGGTTTCGTTTTCCTGGCGCACGGCGGCGAGAGCGGCACTGTGCTCTCGGCCGAGCGCCGCGATCCGCTCCTGCGCGTCGGCCTCGGCCTTGGCGAGGGCCTTTTCGATGCCCTCTCGACGCTTTTCTTCCAGCGCTCCAAGAGCCGCGGCATGCTCGCCGGTCTCGTCGGCATGTGCGGCGCGGCGGGCGTCGAGCTCGGTTTGCTTCGAGGCGAGGCGGTCGAGGTTCAGCTGGTGGGCCTCGCGCAGGGCCCTCAGCTCGGCGTCGTGCTTTCGCCGCACCTCCTCCAGGCGGACGCTCGCCTCCCCCAGCTCACCGCTTTTGCCGTCGAGGCGTTTCCTGACCGCCTGATGGGCTTCCTGCTCGGCGTCGAGCTCCTGCTGGAGACGGCCGAGCTGCCTCTCATACTCCTGCTGGAGGGAGGCGACCTCGCTGCTCTTCTCGTCTTGGAGCTGCTCCATGAGCGTACGATGTTGAGCCTCCAGCGCCTCCGTCGCCTTGCGATGCTCGCGCTCCGCCTCGGCCAGCGCCTCCTTGCGCGCCTCCTCGGCGGTGCCTACCTCGGCCGCGGCGGCCGATTCGCCCATCTCCTCGTGGAGGCGCGCGATCGCTTCCGCATGCTCCCGGTGCAGGGCTTCGACTGTGCGGCGCGTCTCTTCTCGAAGCTCCTGGAGCTCGCGGCCGTGCTTCTCGAGCAGCTGGCGTTCGGCGTCGCGTAGCTCGGAGATCTGGAACCTCTGGGCCTCGGTCCGTTCCTTGTGCTCGGCATGGAGCGCCTCCAGCTCCTCGGCATGCTCGTCGCGCTGCGCGGCGAGTTGCTCGCCAAAGGTCTTCTCCGCGGTGGCGAGGGTGCCTTCCTTCTCTCCTTGCAGCTGCTCGCGAAAACCCGCTTCAAGCTCGGCGATGGCGGCGGCGTGATTCTCCTCGGCCTTGGCGAGCTCACGTCGGAGTCGGCTGTTTTCCTCTTCGGCCCGGGCCTCAGCTTTCGCCAGCTGCGCGACCTGCTCCTCGTGCTCCTCCTCCAGGACGCGCAAGTCTTCGAAGTTGGTAACCTGAACGGCCTCCAGCCGCTTCTGAGCCTGGTCCTGAGCTTCCGCGAGGCGCCTCTCCCACGGCTCGCGGGTGTTCTGCTCCACAGCCGCAAGCTGCTCGGCATAGTCCCGCTCGACGGTCCCCAGGGCCTTTTCGTGAGCCTGGCGCGTTTCGGCGAGCTCGTCGACGGCCGCCTGGCGGGCGCTCGATTCGGCTGCTTTTTCGTCGCGCAGCCGGGCCACCTCCTGGCGGTGGCTTTCGGCGGCCTCCTCCTGGGAGCGCCGGTGCTCGCTCTGGATCTGGGCTAGCGCTTCTTCGTGCTTGCGCTGAAGCGCCGCGACGGCCGCTGCGTGCTCCTCGCGCAGGGTGCCGAGCTCCGAGGTGTGACGCCGCTCGATGGCCAGACGGCCCTCACCGGCGACGTTCTCGGCGTGAGCGAGCTTGTCTTCGGCGATGCCAATCGCCGTTCGATGCTCTTCGCGAGCCGCCACGAGCCCGGCCTCCAGCTTGGCGGCGCGGACCTCGAGCTCCCTGCGGGTCCGCTCATGCGCCTGCTGCTCGCGGCTCACTTGCTCGGCCGTGCGGTCGATCTGGGCGGTCGTCCTCTCCTCCAGCTCACGGCGTAGCCGTCCCTCCTCCTGGCGCACGGTATCCAGGGTCTCGCGATGCCCACGTTCCATCTCCTCGAGGGTCTCGCGGTGCTCGCCGTCGCGCCGCGCCAGCTCTGCAGCATGTTCCTGACGAGCCCCTTCCGCGGCGGCGAAGGCCTCGACCTTCTCCTCTTCAAGCTCCTCTCGCAGTGCCTCCAGGGCCGACTCGCGCTCGATTTTGGCAAGCTTGACGAGATGAGCGTTCTGGGCCGCGGACTTCTCCTGGAGCTCCTTGCGCTGCGATTCGAAAGCCTTGTGCGCCTCGGCGACGGCGGTCTCGAGCTCGTCGCTATGGCCGCGCTCCATCTCCGCGAGGGCCTGGGCGTGGCCCTCTTCAAGCTGAGCCAGCTCCTGGCTGAGCTTCTCGTTGAGCGCCGTCAAGGCGTTGGTCTGCTCACGGCGCAGAGCCGAGACGGTGCGCTGGGAGTCGGCCTCGACCCGGGCCACCGTCTGCATGGCCTGGTGGGTCGAATCCCTCTCCTTCTCCAGCAGCAGCTCGAGGCTCTGGTGATGGCTCTTGAGCTCGGCGACCTTCGACTCGAAGCGCTCGCGGGTGTTGCGATGGGATTCCTTCTCCCGTTCCAGACGCTCGGCGACCTGCCGGGCCTCCTTCTCGGCCTGGCTCACAAGCTCCGTGCGCAGGCTCTCCAACTCCCTCGCGAGGGAACGTTGATGCTCCCCGCGCAGCTGTTCCAGGGTCTCTTGATGGCTTGCCTCGACGACGGCCAGGGCTTCTGCCTTTTCCTTGCGGTGGCGCTCCTCGACGGCGCTTGAGGAGGCGAGGGCTTGCTCGAGGCCGGCCTGAAGGCTCGCGCGCCGGTCTTCGCTCGACTCCTTCTCCTGCTTCAGGGTCCTGACGCGCCGGTTGAGCTCCGCTAATTCCTGCTGGACGTCGAGCAGCTCCTGGTGGCTTTCCCGGAGCTTGCCACGCAAATCGCCGAGCTCCCGGTCCTTCTCCTCCGAAGCCTCGCGGAGCTTCAGGAAATCGCGGGAAAAAGGCGAGCTTTGGGCCTGGCGCCGTTCCATCCGCAGGAGGCGGCGCAGGCGGAGGACCTCCTCGGAAAGCTCTTCGGGCGAGGCCGATTCGATCTCCTCGGCGTCCAGGCCGCCGATTTCCTCCTCCTCGTCGGTCACCGGCAGGACGGTGGCCGCCGGCGGCCCTCGGCCGGGCAGGCCGGTGGAGAATAGAGCCTCGTCGGTCTTCTGCTGGCTCTTGCGGTCTCTTTCCCGAGCCGGCTTCGGCTCCACGGCCCGGGCTTCCGGCTCCGGCTCCGCGGGAGCCAAAGCCTCCGGTTCCTCGATGGTTTCCGCCGGAGGCTCCGTCGCGACCTCGGTGTCGCCGTGGGAAGAGCCTTCGGCTTCCAACTCGAGCGAGACTAGCCTGTCGACGGTGTCGAGGAGCTTTGCGGTGGGCTCGCTCTTGAGCAGGTAGGCGTCGGCGTGCAGCTTCTGCTTCGAATGCAGGTTCAGGTCGCCCGCCAAGAGCGACCCGGTAATCATCACGACCGGGACGCGTTTGGCGAGGCTCGTCTTGACGCGGTTGAAAAGGGTGTAGCCGAAGCGGTTGGGAAGCTCGACGGCAATGAAGATGAGCTCGGGCTCCAACGCTTCCAGCCGCTCTACCTGCTCCATCGCGAGAGGCAAGGCTTCGACCTCGAAGCCGTGTTCGGCTAGCGTCTTGGCCAGGGTCTCGGCGAACTCGCCTTCGGTGTCGAAGAGCAGGACGCGGCGCCGTCCCACGCTTTCCGGCGGGGACAGCTCCCCGGCCGCGGGGGAAGCGGTTGAGGAGTCCACGACCGGATTCTACCTCAGGAGAGCTTGGAGAGGATGCTGTCGATCAGCGCGATCTCCTTCTGCATGGAGAGGAGATAGGACGGAAGGGTGATGCGATGGCGTTCGAGCACGCGGACGATGAGCTCGGCCTCCTCCTCGGTCAACGCGGCCCCTGCTGTCGGGGAAGAGCGAGTCTCGTCCTTTTTCGACTTGCCGTGGGCCATGCCGGGGCCTCCCCTGGAAACGGCGGTCCTCAGAGCCCCGCCGCAGCTTCTCGGACGACCCGAGACCCAAAAAACCCCCGCGGCGAGCGGGGGCTTTCCGGTCTACCGAGCCCGAAGAGCCTATCTCCGGGCGGCCCTGGCCTTGGCGGTCTTCGCGCCCGTCTTCTTCGCGGCGATGGGTGCCTTGGCGCCGCCGCTCTCGTCGTCCACTTTGGAGATCTCGCGCGGCGGAACCTCGACGCGGTCGTCGACCGTGACGAGCAGCACCGGCGGGATGACCTCTTCCATCTTCTTGCGGTCGTCAAAAAAGGCGTTGCGAATGCTCGCGGCGTGCAGAGCCACCTCTTCCATCTCGGGGATCGCCGGATCCTCGAGGTGGGAGATCTTCTCCAGGATGTCGAGGATGACCCGGTTCAGCGGGTCGTCCTGGCCGTGGCCCTTTTCCAGGTGCTTGCCGAGGGAGTTGACGTCGGCGATGCGCAGCGGATAGATGCGGTAGCCGTCCTTGGGAGAGGAGTAGACGGATTGAAGCACCCCGAGGATGACCGACAGGCTCTTGGGGTAGATCGACCCCTTGTGCCAGCGGGTCAGCATGGAAAAAACGCGGCTCAGGATGAACTTGTTGGGCTGAACGGCGGAAAGGAGGAGGAAGGGATCGCGCTCGCCGATGAGCGAGTCGATGACCCAGTGGTTCTCGATCTCGAGCATCCGCAGGAAGACCGGACAGTTCTCCGGCGAGATGCCGACGGTCGAGAGGTACTTCGCGTAGGTGATCGCCGCTTCGACCGCCTCCGTCGTGCGGCATCCGAAGACACCCTGAAGGAGGTAGGTCTCGATCTCGGTGATCCGAGTGTCATCCCATTCGTCGTGATTTGTCGTATACACGATTGCCACCTTGATCTCTTTGTTTGGTCCAAGTCTAGTCGACGAACACCCGGCTCGGCGGCAATTCGTCATCGCGGTAGTCGCCTCTCACCAACAGGACTTGCGGCATGCAGTCCTCCAACACCTTGGTGTTGTCGAAAAAACTCGCCCGGATTCTCTGTGCCTGCCTCGCGACCGACTCCATGGACTCGTCCAGCCGGATGCCCTCGAGCGACGCGATCTTCTCCAGGATGTCGAGGATGCACCGGTTGCGGGCCTCGTTCTGCCCGTCTTCCTTCTTCAAGTGCTTGCCGAGGTTGTCGACGTCGGCGATCGACAGCCGGTAGATCTTGTACCCGTCGCGCGGCGAGCTGTAGGCGTTCTGCAAGACGCCCAGGACGATCGCCAGCGTCTTGGGATAGATCCCCGCAGGACGCCACCTCGTCATCAGCTCGAAGCACTTCGAAACCAATAACCGGTTGGGCGGAATCGTCGCAAAGAACAAGAAGGGGTCCTTGTCACCCGTCAACTCGTCCTGCGTCCAATGGTTTTCACACTCCAGGATCTTGAGAAAGAGGGGGTAGTTTTCGGAATCGAGCCCCGACAGCCTGAGAAACCTTGCAAAGCTGACTGCGGCCTCGACGGCTTCGGGGGTACGGGTGGACATGATCTGCTGGAGGATGTCCACCTCGACCTTCAGCATGGACTCGCGAGTCCAGAGTTGTTCCGTAGCTTGCTCTTTTGCCATGACGTGGATCCTACTGCTCTCCTTGCAGGCTGTCAAGGGAACTGGGTCCGGCCGAAGCCACCCGCTACCCTGCGGCCCGCATCAGCGACTCTCCATGCCCGAGAGGGGCAGGCCCTTCCCGGACGGCATCAGCGGCGCTCGCCCCTCGCCGTCGGCTGTTGGGTAGAACGCGAAGCGCATCATACCGTGGTCCGGCCCACAATTGCAAAGCCCTGGGACAAATTTTTCCGTTTCCGGCGAGATTTCGCCCTCCTGACGGCGAGGATCCAGCTATGGAGGGGGCACGGAGACGCCCAAAAGACGC
Source organism: uncultured bacterium (assembly GCA_965371445.1). Classification (GTDB taxonomy): domain Bacteria; phylum Acidobacteriota; class Thermoanaerobaculia; order Multivoradales; family J023; genus DASWIG01. The sequence continues at coordinate 28,320 of CBDUYN010000071.1, forward strand.
CCGCGCCGGATCAGCGCGGCGGGCGCGGGTCCGGTGCCCCGGGCTTCGACGGCGGTGAGATGGCGGCCGCGAAGCGGGCTCAGGCTCAGGACGACGATCCCCTTCTCGCCCACCGGACCCAGGGTGAGCTGCAGCGGCTCGTCCGGCGTCTCGGCGGTCTTGAGGACGACCTCCAGCGGATCTTGGAGCCTGCCTCCGGCGAGCTCCAGGACGAGGGCTGCATGGTGCTCCACCTCGGGTGCGTCGCGAAAACGTAGGATCTGGTACCAGCCGCCGCCGCGCGGACGCAGGCGGGTGTGCCGTCCCAGGGCGGCGCCGGACTCGTCGAGGAAGGCCACGGCCTCGACGGCTTCGAGCCGCAGCTTGCCTGCGCCCTGGACCTCGAGGCGGGCCCGGGCGCCCGTCGCCCTCGCGGCCACCAAAGGCAGGAAGACTTCTTTCTGGCCGGCGGGCCAGGGCGTGCGCAGCTCATGACCCGCATGCTGGACGACGATCTCGGCGTCGCCGTCGAGACGGCCGCGAATCCGAATCGCCACGACGCCGTCGCCCGAGTGGAGGAGAGTACCCGCCGGCAGACGGCCCAGCTCGAGGCGTCCTTCCAGGACGATCTCGCGCCGCAGCTTCTGCTGCCGCGTCAGGCGCCGGAGCGTGAGCGCCGGGACGGCCTCCTCCGGTGCCGTGACGGCAAAGAGATCCGCGGCGTGGGCCAGTGGGCTGTGCCCGAAGACGTTGTGGCTCGGCAGCTCCAGGACTACGGTTTCGGGAAGGCTCTCGCGGGGCTCGACGAGAAGAGCCGCCAGCGACTCCAGCGGATGGGTGCCTACCGTCGCGGCGTTTCGTACCGGCTCGCGCGCGAAGTGCTGGAGATAGGCGACGAGCTTGCGCTTCGCCGTGAAGCTTGTACCGGTCACGGCCAGGCGGGGCGACGCGGGCGGCTCGCCCTCACCGGGCTCCTCGCCTTCGGAGACGACGTCGTAGGTCTTGACCGGCACGAGGCCCAGGAAGGCGAGGGCGCTCGCCGGCACGTCGACGAGCCCGATGTAGTCGAGGTTGTCGCGTTCCTGCTCGGCGTGGCCCTCGACGAGGCGGGTGCGGCGCGCCGCCCCCGGGGCCGGCAAGCCGGCGCGCTCGGCGATCGCCTCGGCCGCCACGAGCTGCGCGGTCTCGGTCCAGTGACTGTCGGTCTGGAAATACAGAAGGTCCTCGGGAGAACGCTCCTGGACGCCGCGAAAGGCGTTCAGGAGGTCCACCACGGCGACCCCTCGCGTGGCGAGGCGCCTTGGGAAGCGCTCGTCGAGCTCAGGGCGCGTCTCGACGCCGCGCGGCAGGTACTCGCCGTAGAGGACGCTCTTGCGAGGCACGGGCGCGACGACCAGGCGGACGCCGAGGCTCGCCAGGCGGCGCTCGAGGGCCGCGAGGAGAGCCGTCGTCCAGCCGAGATGAGCGGCGTCGCCGCGGTTTTGGACCACGGTTCGGCCGCGCAGAAAAATCCAGCCCTCGCGGCCCACGACCGCACGTCCCTGGGCCTCGTCCAGGTGACGGAACAGGATCAGGGTGTAGTAGGAGGCGAGGTCGCGCCGCACCCGAGAGGTGAGGCGCAGGTCGTGCTCCAGGAGCCGGGCGAGAGAGCCGTCGAGGAGGTGGGCTTCGCGCCGCAGCCGGGCGTCGGCAGCCTCCTCCGCACCGCGAAGCTTGGGACGGGCTGCGGGATGGAAGGAGTCGACGAGCCCGGTCACGGCGAAAGCCCCCAGGAAGAAGGCCACCACCGTCCACGCGGCGGCGCGGCGGCGCGGCGACGCTTCGGCGAGGTCGCCGGGTACGGCGACCAGGGTGTCGTCGACCGCTGCGACCGGCCGCGTCGGCTCAGAATTGGAAGTAGAGGAAGGGTACATGGTCCTGGTAGTGGAGGTGGAGCAGAGCCAGCACAAAAAAGAGCTGGAGCGCGAGCACCCAGCCGGCCCTCGGTCTACGGATGAGCGCCTGGGTGGTCGGCGCGAGGTAGAGGATCAAGACACCCGCCGTGCCGGCCAGGAGATGGAGCGGCCGGACACTGAGCACCGCACCGCCGGCCCCGCCACCGGCCGCGCCCCCGAAGAGCGAGGCGAGGTAGCCGAGCGCCGCCCCCAGGCTTTCCGCCCGGAAAAAAACCCAGCCGACCATCACGACGAGCATCGTCGCCGCGATCCGTACCGGGCGCGGCAGGCGGTGATAAAAGGGCCGCTTGCCGGCCAGCCGTTCGACGACGAGCCACAGTCCCTGGTAGGCGCCCCAGACGAGGAAAGTCCACGCCGCGCCGTGCCAGAGGCCGCCGATCAACATCGTCAGGCTCAGGTTCACGTAGGTCCGCACCGGCCCCTTGCGGTTGCCGCCGAGCGGCAGGTAGAGGTAGTCGCGCAGGAAGCTCGAAAGCGAGATGTGCCAGCGGCGCCAGAATTCGGTGATCGAGGCGGATCGGTAGGGCGCCTCGAAGTTGACCGGCAGCCGAAAGCCCATCAGCAGGCCGAGGCCGATCGCCATGTCGGAATAGCCCGAGAAGTCGAAGTAGATCTGGAGGGTGTAGGCGGCCGTGCCGGCCCAGGCGTCGAGCGTCGCCGGAACCGCGCCGCTGAAGGCCTCGTCGGCGAGCGACCCGAGAGGGTCCGCCAACAGGACTTTTTTGGCGAGCCCGGCCTGGAAGGCGAGCGTCCCGCGGTAGAACTTGTCGAGGGTGTGGCTGCGTTCGTGGAGTTGGCCGGCGATCGTGTTGTAGCGCACGATCGGACCCGCCACCAGCTGCGGGAACATCGCCACGTAGCACATGAAGTCGCGCAGGCTCTCGACCGGCGGCGCCGTCCCGCGGTGGACGTCGATCGTGTAGCTCAGGGTCTGGAACGTATAAAAGGAAATCCCGACCGGCAGCACCACCTCCATCCACCGGAGCGGCTTGACGTCGATCGTCGCCAGCAGAGCGTTCATGGTGTCGACACCGAAGTTGACGTACTTGAAGTAACCCAGAAGCCCGAGGTTGACGACGAGCGACACCACGACCCAGCGCCGTGTAGGCCGGCCCGCGGCCCGGTCGCGGACGATGGCGCGTCCGCAGGAGTAGTCGACCACCGTCGAGATCAGCATGAGCACCACGAAGTCGGGACGCCACCAGCCGTAGAAGACGTAGCTCGCGAGCGCGATCACCAGCGTGCGGAACCGGGCCGGGCTCAGGTAGTAGAGTGCCAGGAAGAGGGGCAGGAAGTAGTAGAGGAAGATGGCGCTGGCAAAAATCATCGGCGGGGGCGGATCTTACGACGGATCGGGCACCCATGGACACCTGCACGCTGCTATGGTAGAAGAGGCTCCCCGCCCCGGGGCGCCCTGCAAGAAGGATCCGGCGCCCCCACTCCAGGAGGTCAGAATCGATGGGTGAGTTCGTCAAGCAGTTCTGGGAATTCCTCAAGGTGCGCAAGAAGTGGTGGCTTGGGCCGATCATCGGCATGCTGCTCTTCCTCGGCCTCCTTCTGGTGCTGACCCAGGGCTCCGCCGTCGCCCCCTTCATCTACACGCTCTTCTAGAGCCTTGACGACGGACGTGATCGGCCTCGTGCCGGCGGCCGGAGGTGCCGCCCGGCTCGGGGCCCTGCCCTGCAGCAAGGAAATCTTCCCCCTCGGCATCGGACCGGACGGTAGGACCCGTCCGGTCTGCGAGCACCTTCTCGACGCTTACCTCGACGCCGGCGTCGAGCGCGCTTTCGTGCTCCTCAGGAAGGGCAAGTGGGACATCCCACAGCTTCTCGGCCGTGGTCGCCGAAGCATGGACGCCGAGCTCCGTCTCGCCTACCTCGCCCTCGATCCGACGGCAAGCGTCCCCGAGACGCTGGATGCCGCCTACCCTTTCGTCACCGGCGCCAGGGTCGCCCTCGGCTTCCCCGACATCCTCTTCGAGCCCCGCGATGCCTTTCGGAGTCTCGTCGAGCGCCAGGAGGAGAGCGGCGCCGACCTCGTCCTGGGGCTCTTTCCGGCCGACCGTCCCGACAAGGCGGACATGGTAGAGCTTGACGACGACGGACGCGTCCGGCGTCTGATCATCAAACAGCCGGATGCCGACTTGCGATTCACCTGGTCGATCGCCCTCTGGACCCCCGCCTTCAGCCGCTACCTGCACGACTTCGTGGCGCGGCAGGCCAAGGCCGTCCCCTTGGGGGGATCGAGGGGGGGAAGCACAGCCGGCGACGAAATCCACGTGGGCGACGTGATCCAGGCGGCGGTCGACGAGGGCTGGGCCGTCGAAGCCGTCCCTCATCCCGAGGGCTCGTACCTCGACGTAGGGACGCCGGAAGACCTGGTCCGGGCTCTCGGAAGGTCCCTCGCGGCGCCGGAGGTCCGGGTTTCCCCTGAGACGAGATCTCCATTGAGAACGGGATCCAGAAACGCTCCTGTTTGACAGGTATGGCCCGCTTCCCTAGGATCGGGCCACACCGCGCACCGTAGTCCCGGCGACCCTGACGTCCGGGGATCGCCGAATCACGAGCGGCGTCCAAGAGAAGCCGCGTTTCGAGAAGGAAGCAGAAATGAGTGGACTCTGGGAAACGCTGAAGGAATGGATCCCGATCATCTCCGACACCCTGTGGGGTTGGGCCCCGGCGTTCGGCATCCCCTTGATGGTCATCCTGCTGCTCGGCACCGGGATCGTCTTGACGTTTACGACCGGCTTCATCCAGCTGCGCCGGTTCGTCTCGGCCTCGAAGCTCGTCCTGGCGGGGGCGTTCGGCAAGAAGGAAGAGGAGGAGGGGGCCGAGGGCGACATCACGCCGTTCCAGGCGCTGATGACGGCGCTTTCGGCCACGGTCGGCAACGGCAACATCGCCGGCGTCGCCAGCGCCATCGCCCTCGGCGGCCCCGGCGCCGCGTTCTGGATGTGGATCACGGCGATCTTCGGCATGGCCACCAAGTACGCCGAGGCCGTCCTCGGCGTCAAGTACCGCAAGGTGGCCGCGGACGGCTCCATGGCCGGCGGTCCGATGTACTACTGCGAGTACGGGATCGGCGGCGGCTTCGGCAAGGCCCTGGGAGTCATGTTCGCCATCTGTGGTTCGATCGCCTGCCTGATCGGCACCGGCAACATGTTCCAGACCAACTCGATGGCGGTGGCGGTCCACGATCAGTTCGACATTCCGCAGTGGATCACAGGCGCCGTGGTCGCCATCCTGGTGGGCCTCGTGATCCTCGGCGGCATCCGCCGGATCGCGGTGGTGGCCGAAAAGCTCGTCCCGACGATGATCCTCCTCTACTTCGTGGGCGCGATCGCGATCATCGCCATGAAGATCACCGCGGTCCCCGCGGCGCTTCTCTTGATCGTCAAGTCCGCCATCTCGCCGCAAGCGGCGCTGGGCGGCGCGGTCGGCATCGGCATCCAGCAGGCGATTCGCTACGGCGTCGCCCGCGGCATCCTCTCCAACGAGTCGGGGCTCGGCAGCGCCCCGATCGCCCACGGCGCGGCGAAGACCAAGAACCCGGTCCGCCAGGGCAAGATCGCCATGATGGGGACGTTCATCGACACGATCATCGTCTGCTCGCTGACCGCCACCGTCTTGACGGTGACCGGCGCCTACCAGAAGGGTCCGCTCTACGTGGCCGACGAGGACAAGGCGCTCAACTCGATCGACATGACCACCTACGCCTTCGACTCGGTCTTGCCCTACGGCGGCGTGATCGTCATGCTGGGATCGCTTCTCTTCGGCATCTCGACGCTACTCGGGTGGTGCTACTACGGCGAGAAGTGTACCGAGTACCTCTTCGGCCTGAGGATCGAGAAGCCCTACCGGTTCGTCTTCATCCTCTTCATGTTCCTGGGCTCGCTGCCGAGCGAGGAGGGGATCCAGGTGGTGGTCAAGATCGGCGACATCGGCAACGGCCTGATGGCGATCCCGAACCTCTTCGCCTTGCTCCTACTGGCCCGGGAGGTGGGCCGGATCACCACGGAGTACCTGGCGTCCGGGGAGTGAGGTCCCAGCCGATTCGCGCAAACCAGCCTCCCCGGCATCCGGCTCCCCGGATGCGCCACGGGCTTATCCGGGGCTATGGGGTTTCCGGAAAGGAGGCGAGGGAGACGAAGGGCAGGTTGTGGAGAGCTCGGTGCGAAGCTCCTCGAGGACGGCTTGCTCGGTGCTGTCACGACGGTCGAAGCCGGCGAGGACCCAGCACTCCATCCTCGTGTGGGGGGGAGTAAGGACAGGGGTGCGGGTCAGAGGATCTTCACCAGGGTGGCCACCGCGGCGATCGCCACCGCCAACAGGCTCCCGAGCCGGATCAGCAAGCGCATTTCGAGCTCTTTGAGGTCTCGTTCGATCTTGATCTCGAGCTCTTTGAGATCCTGCTTGGTCGCCATGCGATCCTCGATCAGAGCGACCAGGGTCTCGGCTTGTACCTTAGCCTGCTCCTCCGAGAAACCGGCTCCGGTGAGCTTCTTGACGTAGGCGTGGGTGTCGAATGTGATCGCGGAAGCCATCTCGAGGCTGAGGATACCACAACCGATTCGCCGTCCTGAGCTAGAATCCCGGTGTGAGCGAGAACAACACCCCCTCCCCCAAGGAGATCGCCGACGAGCTCAAGAAGCGCGTCATCGGCCAGAGCGAAGCGCTCCAGGAGATGTCGATCGCCCTGTCGAAAAAACTCGCCGGGCTCTCGGTGGGCAACCTCCTGATGATCGGCTCCTCGGGGACCGGCAAGACGACCGTGATGCGCGCCGTCGAGGGCTACCTCGCGGCGCGTCCGCACCTGGCGCTCCGCTCCACGGTGGTGCGCATGCATGCCAACGTCCTCGGCGAGGAGGCGGTGAAGGGGCATTCGGGCGAGGCCGTCCTGCTTCGCCTGCTCGACCGGGCGCGGGAGCAACTAGGCCTCGAAACGGACGTCGAGACGCTCCTTGCCCAGGCCCGAAACGGCATCGTCTTCGTCGACGAGGTCGACAAGATCCGCTCCCACATCTCGGGCGAGCCCAACACCACCGGCATCCGCGCCCAGGAGGCGCTGCTCACCCTGATCGAGAACGAAGCCGTCCCCTTCAACCTGCCGCAGTGGGCCGGCGGTAAGACGCTGAGCGTCGACTCGAGCGGCATCCTCTTCGTTTGCGGCGGTGCTTTCGAGGGACTCTACGACTCGGTTTTTGACCGGGTGACGGTGGGCAAGGACCGTGGCGCTCTCAAACCCGTGACGACGGTCGAGGATGGCCTCGTGACGGAGAAGCTCGTCTTCCACCTGCGCGACTGGTTGAAGAGCGAGGACCTCTTCGACTACGGCATGAGCCCACAGTTCCTGTCGCGCTTTGACGCCGTGGTGCTCCTCGCGGACCTGACGGTCGACGAGCTGATCCGGATCTTTCTCGAGATCCCGGACTCGGGCTATCAGCAGGCCCGCTCCTACTTCGAGAGCCGCGGCATGCACCTCGTCCTCTCGCCGGACGCCGTGCGCCGCATCGCCACCGAGGCGGCACACGAGAACCGGCTCGGCGCCCGCGCTTTGAAAGAGGTCTTCCGCAGGGTCATCGGCCACTACGAGTTCGACCCGACGCCGAACGGTCCCGACGGGTCCCTGCTCCTCGACCTGCCGGAGATCGAGGCGGCTTTGCAGCCGGAGAAAGTCCGCCGGCCGCTCTAGCCCCCGGCCGCCACCTTGAACGGCACCGCGACTTTTTCCCAGTGCAGGGTGACAGCACCGTCGCCGACCTTGAAGTCCATCTCCTCGACGTGCTCGGAGGCCTGCGGCTTCACCGTGACCCGCAGGACGTCCTTCGACTTGTCGTAGCTGAAGGCGCCCCACTGTTCGGCGACCGAGTTGAAGATGATCGTCCACTCGTCCGCGCCCGGGATGGTGAAGAGGCTATAGGTCCCGGCGGCGAGGTCCTGTCCCTCGACCTTGACGGCCTTCGAGAAGGTGACGGTCGTCGCCTCGTCGGCGCCGGTCCGCCAGACCTTGCCGTGGGGGGCGAGGCTGCTGGCCCAGACATCGCGGCCCTTGACGTTCGGACGGCCGTATTCCAGCGTCACCTCGACGCCGTCGATCGTCCCTTCGGCCTTGCCGTTCTTGCTCTTGCGGCCCGAGTCGTCGCCACGCTCCCCCCAGGCGGGCAAAGCGGCGGCGAGAAGCAGGACGGCGAGAAAGAGGGAAATGCTCTTACGTGTGCTCATGGGTTCCTCCTGATTCAGGGATTTCGCCCCGGCCGAATGTCCGGCCGGGGCGCCGTTTCGGAGATGTAGGCTACGCCGGAGAGATACGTGGTTCGGGCGTCCGAGGTTTTCCGCGCTGTCGAGGAGCTCGAGGGCGCGGTCGACAACCCCCCGTCAGTCGGTCAGGTGGGGTTGTCTCCTGAGGGTGGACATGGCGCGCAGGCTATGCCGCTCCGGGGGTCGGGGTCAAGCGGAAGTCCGCCAGGTTGAAGTCGATGGGCAGATCCGTGCGCAGCCGAGCGAGCTGCAGCGAAAGCCGGGCGTCGTCGCCGTGGCCCTCCAACGCCAACCTGTACTGTTTGCGCTCCACCTGCCGATAGCGCTTCAGTAGCGTCTCGAGGTCGCCAAACCGGGCGATCAGCTTGCAGGCCCCCGCTTGACCGATGCCGGGGACTCCGGGGATGCCGTGACTCGGTTTCCCGGCGAGGGCCAGGACGTCCGGCCACTGCGAAGGCTCGACGCCGTACTTTTCCCCGACCCTGCTCGGCGTATAGAGCGTCCCCTCGCCGCCACGACGCACCCCCAGGAAGATCGCAGGACCGACGACCTGAAGGAAGTCCAGGTTGGTGCTCAGGATGACGACACGGTGCCGAACCGCCTGGACAGCCAGGGTGGCGATCATGTCGTCCGCCTCGACGCCCAGGATGGCCTCCACGCAGTGAATCCCGGCCTCCTGGAAGACGCGGCGCGCCGCGGCGGTTTGTTCCTCGGGAGCCGGGCTGTGCCCGGCCTTGTAGCTTTCCAGGAGCTCGTGCCGGAACGTCGGCCCGCTACCGCCCCAGGCGGCGGCGAGATACTTCGGAGCGGCGCGCTGGAAAAAGGCCTTCAGCATTCCCCGCAGGGTCAGGGCGAAGTCGTCCGGACCATGAAGGGCTCGATGGGTCCAGTTCATGGCGTCGATCAGGTACAGCACGGCAGTTGGGTCCCTGGTCTGGCTTCGACCCCGCGTCCCGTCCGGAATGGGCGTGAAACGAGACCCTGCGCTCACCTTACTACGTGCGATCCACGTCGAACCGTACCGGTTCGCCGCCAACCGATAGCCGAGGCTGACGCACTGATGCCAGATCGTTCCGAGTAGCATAGTGTGGTGGACAACAAAGCTGTCCTCGGGCGGGTCGCAAGCCCGAGCCGCGCCTGTGCGGTGTGTGATCGCGCAGGTTCTGCGCCAGCCGAACGCGGACTACTGAACGTCGTCGACAATGGCGATCACACCATGCCTTGGCGCACCGCTGGCTGCGCATACCCAAGGATTGATGTAGTACAGGTACTCGATTGTGCCCGTCGCGGCCGTCTTGACGAATTCGAACGAGTAGTCAAGCGGTCGCGGATCGCCGAGCTCGGGATCCGTCCAGTCCCGGCGCCTTCGCTGGTGCAGCCACTCGTCCCAGTCACCTACCGTCCGGCAGGACACACCCGAGTCCAGGATCCCGGCATGCTGCTCGGCCTCCCAGAAGCGTTCCTCGTAGATCTCCAGGAACGTTTCCCGAGGTCGACGTTTGATGCCCGCGTCACCGGTGAGCTCGGACACCGTTCAACCCGGCAAGACGATAAATCCGGCGCGTTCGAAATCGGAGTCGAAGGTGAAGGCTTCGATCAACTTGCGCTCGCGCATCAACGCGAACGACGTACAGTCGGTGAACGAGAGCACCTTGTCCTCGTAGCCGACGAAGATCTCCCATCCGAGTGCGCGCAGCTCTGCGTCGATTTCCGGCTCGTCGATGATTTCGCTCGCGTCGATGAGATCGTGAAGAGCGACGGCCATCTTCAAGCCGCGGCGCCGGCGGCGGAGCAGAGTATAGGTCTCGTCGAGGATGAAATCGCTGGTGAGAAAGCGCCGGCCGTCCTCGAGCGCCGATCGCCAGAACGCGCTCGCCCGAGCGTGGTAGCCATCGCTGACGTCGAGGAGGGCAACCCAGGCGGACGTATCGACGAAGACGAAGGGCTGCTTCAGCACTCGATCGGCCCGTAGAGCTCCTCTTCGAGCCGCTCGGCGCCGTCCGTGCGGCCGGAGCCGCCGATCTCGCGCGCCGTTTCGAGGAGCGACCACGCAGGATCCTGACGCCGGGTCGCCTCGCGGTCCCTTCCGGCAGGCTCGCCGAGGTAGCGCGTGATCGCCTCGCGGACGACGTGCGCCATGCTGACAGAACGCCTTGCGGCGACGCGCTTGAGGGCCTCGTGCTGGCTCTGCTTGAGGTAGATTTGGGTTCTGACTTCGGAAACTGCCATGCTCAGCTCCTCAACGGTTCGCTCCAAGCCCAGCCCGTCCCCAGCACGTCAACGACCCGGCTTCAGAACGAGTGCTGTATCTACATTACTCAGAAGCTCTCCTCATGTCAAGCCTCACGCCGTCGCGGCCGTCGCGGGCAGTGGCGCCGGACCTCGTCGGCTTCGGACGCTCCGACAAGCCCGCCGAGCGCGGGGACTACACCTATCGCCGTCATCTCGACTATCTGACCGCCTGGGTCCATGCCCACGACCTGCGCGGCATGACGCTCGTCGGCCAGGACTGGGGCGGGCTGCTCGGCCTGCGGCTGGTGGCGGCCGAGCCCGGGCGCTTCCGCCGTCTGGTGCTCGCCAACACCTTCCTGCCCACCGGCGAGGGCCCCATGTCGGAGGCCTTCCTCAAATGGCGCGAGTACTCGCAAAGGACGCCCAATTTCGACGCCGGCAAGATCGTGACCTGTGTCACCGAGGTGGCGCCAGAGGTCGCCGCGGCCTACGACGCGCCCTTTCCGGACGAGTCCTACAAAGCCGGAGCGCGGCAGTTTCCGCTCCTCGTGCCGACCGAGCCCGACGATCCGGAAAGCGCCGCCAACCGCGAGGCCTGGGACGTGTTGGCCGACCTGGACCTGCCGGTGCTGACGGCCGCTTGGCGGTTGTTGACAGAGATGAATCGAGTTGAGACAATGGCGTAAGCAGAGCGTAAGTCATGAGTGGACACCTATGAGCGCACACAGCTCCATCGAGTGGACAAATGCGACCTGGAACCCGGTTCGGGGCTGCACGGAGATCAGTGCGGGCTGTGCCCACTGCTATGCGAAGACCTTCGCCGAGCGTTGGCGGGGGATCGCCGGACACCCGTACGAACAAGGCTTCGACCTGCGGCTGGTTCCGGAGAAGCTCCTCGATCCGTTGACGTGGCATCGGCCACGCCGGATCTTCGTCAACTCGATGAGCGACCTCTTCCACGAGGGCGTCAGCGACGCCTATGTCGGTGCGGTCCTTGACGTGATGCGCCTTGCCGACTGGCATACCTACCAGATCCTCACCAAGCGGGCCGAACGGATGCGCCGATTGCTCGACGCCTCTCACCGGGGTCTCGCCAAGCAGGAGCATGTATGGCTCGGCGTCAGCGTCGAGAATCGCAAGCAGGGCCTGCCCAGGATCGAGGAGCTCAGGAAGACTCCGGCAGCCGTCCGGTTCCTCTCGGTCGAGCCGTTGCTCGAGGATCTCGGGGGAATCGACCTCCAAGGGGTTGACTGGGTCATCGTGGGCGGCGAGAGCGGTCCTGGCGCCCGGCCGATGAAGCGGTCGTGGGTAGTCTCGATTCGGCGGCAGTGCCGGAAAGCTGGAATCCCCTTCTTCTTCAAGCAGTGGGGTGGCGTCCGCAAGAGCGTGAACGGTCGCGAGCTCGACGGCCGTACGTACGACGAGCTTCCGCGGATTCCCGATGGTGCACAGCCGTCGCGAACCGAGCGTCAAGAACGCCTTCTCCAGGCAGAAACGTTCCTGCAGAAGGTGGCTTGAGTTGCCCGATCCGAGTTTGTACGAAGGTCGCGAGCAGACCTACGTCAAGCATTTCGTCCTGGAGCACTACCTCCAGAAGCTGGCCTACAAGTTGGGGTGGTCAGGGGGTACTCTTAACTACGTCGACTGCTTTGCGGGGCCGTGGCAACACGCATCTAAGGAACTCAAGGATACGTCGCCGTTTATCGCCATTCGTGAGTTACGCGAGGCGCGTGATGCTTTAAGGGAAAAGGGAAGGCCATCTCTCAAGATTCGCTGCCTCTTCATCGAGAAGGATCGCAGAGCTTGTTCCCTGTTGATCGACAATCTTCGGGCGGTCCAGGATCAGGACTTCGAAGTGCAGGCCATTAACGGGATTTTCGCGAGCACTGGGCTGGCCTTTCTGGACTCCATCGAGAGGATAACATTGTTGGCACCTACGGCAGCAGGCTCAAGGTTGCGGGCCGATTCAAATATGTTGCACCGGCCACAATCCATGGCGACTCTTCGCGAAAAGCGACGCGTGGAGTTCGATTCTCTTGAGGAAGAGGCTCTGCTTTTCCCCTTGATGAGCACCCAGACCCTGAAGGATTGGTTGGCTGAGTTGAAAGCGAAGGGGATTGTCCGGTTCGAAGGGTTGGGGCCACGCAAGAGAGCTTTGAAACCAGGCAAAGGTCACTACGTAGTTCTCATCGAGAAGGACTAAGAGGCAGGGCCGTATCTCGGCCCCAACCCTTTCGCCACCTGGCGCCACCCAGAGGTGTGGACGTATGCTCAACCCGACTCTGAGCTCACCAAGGAGGACCCATCCATGCCAGCGAAGAACCCCAACCGTCGGAGAGCCCTGGCCGTCGCCACGGCCCTCGCCCTCCTGTCGACCGCCAGCGCCGCGGCGGACCCGGTCGCCTTCACCCACGTCCACGTCGTCCCCATGGACGCCGAGGTCGTCGTCGCGGACCGCACCGTCCTCGTCAATGACGGACGCATCGTCGCGATCGGTGCCGCCGACGAGGTCGAGGTGCCCGACGGCGCCCTCGTCGTCGACAGCCGTGGCAAGTACCTCCTGCCGGGGCTCCACGACATGCACGTCCACCTCTACGAGGAGGACCTCGAAGACCACCTGACGCTCTACCTCGCCCACGGCGTCACCACCGTGCAGAGCATGCACGGCAGCCCTTGGCACGTGGAGGTGCGCCGGCGTCTCGCCAAAGGCGAGCTGCTGGGACCGCGCCTCTTCACCACCGGTCCGACGACTGCGACCGGGCGGGTCGACTCGCCCAAGAAGGCGGAGCAGTTCGTCGCCGGGCAAAAAGCGGCGGGCTACGACGCCGTCAAGATGTACGGCGACGGCTCGCGCTCGATGACGCGCGAGACCTACGCCCGGGTGATCTCCGCGGCGCGCTCGGCGGGTCTGCGGGTGGTAGGCCACGCGCCGCGCAACCTTCCGTTCGCCGTCGTCCTCGAAGAGGGCCAGGACTCGATCGACCACATGGAGGAGATCGTCTACACCTACGCGCCGATCGTCGAGGCTCTCGGACCGCTTCTCGACGTTCAGTTCGGACGCGTCACCGCCGACGCCGCGGACGACGACGCCTTGGCCGGGCTCGAAGGCCTTGAGAAGCGAATGGTACCGGCGGTCAAGTCGCTGGGCGTCGAGGCGCGCAAGGCGGGCCTCGCCGTCACGCCGACGCTCGTGACGTTCGAGGCGATCCACCGCCAGACCACCCCCGCCTATCCGAAGCTCCTCGAAGCGCCGGAGCTGCGCTTCATCTCCCCGCTGCGGCGCGTCGAATGGGGACCCGAGCTCAACGGCTACCGCGCCGGCTGGTCGGACCGGCTGGAGCTCATGGACAAGGTCCTCGGCCAAAGCCTCGAGCTCCAGAAAGTCATCACGAAAGGTCTCCACGACGCCGGGGTACCGCTCATGGTCGGCACCGACGCGCCCCTGACCTTCGTCTACCCGGGCCTCGCCGTCCACCGCGAGCTGGCGCTCCTGGTCGAAAGCGGCCTCACGCCCTACGAGGCCCTGCGTGCGGCGACGCTGGCACCGGCGCGGGAGCTTGGCACCGGCGACGAAGCAGGGACGGTGGCCGTAGGACGTCGTGCCGACCTCGTCCTCGTCGACGCCAACCCCCTCGAAGACGTGACGAACACGTCGCGGATCGCCGGCGTGCTCGCCGGCGGACGTTGGCTGCCCCATTCCGAGCTCGACGAACGCCTCGACGAGATCGCCGGGCGTTACGCGCCCCTCGCCGTAGCGCTCGAGAGCCTGATGGCCTTCTACCGGGACGGAAGCCCCGAGAAAATCGTCGGCCTCTATCGCGAGAAGGGCAAGGACGACAGCGGCCTCGCGGCGCTCGTCGAGCGGCTGGTCAACGAGCTAGGGTACGAGCGTTTGAACGACGGCGACGCCAACGGTGCCGTCGAGGCCTTCCGGATCAACACGACGGCCTTTCCGGAGTCCGGGGACGTCTGGGACAGCCTCGGGGAAGGCCAGATGGCGGCGCGCCTTGAGAAGTGGCTGGCACCTTATCTGGGGCGGCGTCCCTGAGGTCGGCGCTCCTGAGGTCGGCGCCCTGGAGTTTGGCGTCCCTGAGGTCGGCGTCCCTGAGGTCGGCGCTCCTGAGGTCGGCGACCTCGGGGTAGGCGCCCCCGAGGTCGGCGCCCTCGAGGTCTGGCTTGACCTCCGGATTCTCCTTGCGCCAGGCGCCTGAGCAACGAGGTATTTGAGACGGGCGAGCTGCGCCTCGGGCTCGTCGCTGACCACCATCGGACGGTAGCGGCGGCTCCACAGCTTCCCGTCCCAGTCGTACAAGGCACCCAGCTCCTTGGCCAGGGGTGGGGCGTAGTTGAAAAGGCCCCGGCCGTGACGTCCGGGGGTGGGGCGTAGTTGAAAAGGCCCCGGCCGTGACGTCCGAAGCGTTTCTCGAAGAGCTCGGAGGGCAGGGTGCGGAGCTCACCCCCGAGTCGGCCGCGACGGCCACTTGGCGTCATACAGCCGTTCGACCCGGCCGGTTCGGCCTCGGGGTATCTTCTCGACAGGGCGAATCTCGTCTTCTGCCGTCCTCGCTGGGGGGAACGCCAGCGCGGATCGAAGACTCGACCTGGAAGCCTGCGGTGTCACCCGGCGAGCCTGTACCCAGGAGTTCGAAGTCTTGAGGTCGCAGTTTGCGATCTCAAGTTGGGGTGGCCGGCGCTACGCCCCACGGGCTTTTACGGAGCAGGGTGTGGCCATGCTCTCCTCCGTCCTGCGAAGCCAACGTGCCGTGCAGGTCAACATCGCGATCGTGCGCGCCTTCGTCCGCCTGCGCCAGGTCCTGGCCAGCAATGAGGAGTTGGCCCGGAAGGTGGCGCAGCATGACCGAGAAATCGCCACGCTCTTCAAGCACGTCAAAGCCCTGCTCGAGCTGCCGGAGCCAACCGAGAAACACCTGATCGGCTTCGTTCCGCCGAAAGACGAGGCGTAGGCTCAGCGGAGTGCCGTGGCCGCTGTCGGCGTCGTCGTTCGCCCACAGGTCCACCGGCAGGCCATCGTTTCCCGCAAAACCTCCACGTCAACGCTGCGCAGGATCCTTGGGCAGGTCGGCTGCGGCGGCGCGGACCGGCATGGTGTGAAGGGACCGGTCCTTCGGCCGCCTGCCCGTCAACAAATCCAGCACGTGCTCGCGGATCGCCAGGTTGAGCAGCGACCCGGAATTGTCCAGGTTCTGCAAGACGACGTAGCCGACATCGTTGCCGGGGATGAAGCCGACGATCGACGAGAACCCGTCGATGCCGCCGCCATGTTCCAGCATCCGGGTGCCGTGCCGGTCGTAGACGAACCAGCCGAGGGCGTAGGACAGTCGATCCGCTTCCGGAAACGCCATGTGGATCCCCGAGGGATCGTCCTTACCGACCACGATCCGCGGCGCGTAGGTGTTCTCGAGAGCGTGGCGCGGCACCTGCATGCGCCGCGCCGGCATCAAGCTGATCTTCGTGATCGCGTCGGGCAACGACATCCACTGCTGCTCGCGCCAAAGCCGCAGGAACTTGGCGAACGTACCCGCTCCCCGCGGATGCCCCACACCGTTCTTGATGCCTCCGTCGCTGGCCACGGCGACCAGAGGGTGGCGCAGGGCCTGGGCCGTTCCCTTGGGCGAGACGATATGGGCGATGACCTCGTCCGGTTTTCCGTCCCTGCGGTACTCCACGAAGGTCGCCTCGCTCAGGCGCTCGCCGGTCACGACATGAACGAGATCGTCGTAGTCCGCGTTCATCTGCTCGCGCCAGCCATCGTCGAAGATCGCGGATTCGAGCAGACCCTGCCCGGCGTGCCACGGGTAGGCATCCGCCATGACGTCGATCCCCCGTTGTCGCGCATCCTCCACCAGCCCGAGCGCCGTGTCCATCGAATGGCCGGCCATCGAGTTGATGTGCAGGATGTGCAGCCGCGCACCGGAGGCCGCCGCATGGCCGATCACTTCTTGCACGCCCCGGATGTCGTTGTCCGGCGGCTTGGGGCCGAGATAGCGCATATGCACGTGGCACCCCACGCCGAGCTCGGCTGCAACCCGGAACAGCTCGCGCACTTCGTCTTCCGACGCGCCGGGCGTGTTCTGGATACCGAAACCGATGCCCAGTGCACCGCCCGCCACTTCGCGTCGCGCGATCTCCCGCATGCGTTCGATCTGAGCCGCTGTGGCCGCCCGGTACGGGTCCCGTTGGACCTGCCCCGGTTCGGTGGACGGTGAGTGATTTGAGTCTACCTCATTCT
>CBDUYN010000072.1:0-44213 GCA_965371445.1 uncultured bacterium
AGTCGTTGATAACAAAGGGCTTGCGACTTGGATGGCACCTCGACGGAACACCTCGACGAGGGAGGGCGTCATGCGATAGCTGCTCCGCATGGGCGGCGCCATGAGCGGCGGGCGTGCCCTCGAGGTCGGTTGCGGGCGCGGGGTCGGCACCGAGCTCATCCTCGGGGTCTTCGGCGCCGGAAGCCGACAACGATCAGCGGTTCAATCGATCCATGGTACCGTCCTGGCGTCGGGCGGCTGACGCAGGATGGTCTCGTCACCTTCAAGAGTCTTGACGGATGAAACCCTGACGCTCGTAGAGCGCCTTGAGCCGAGCGAGCTCTTCTTCGGCTGCCTGAAGGGCGGCGGTCTTCTCTTCCAACTGCGCCTCGGCGGCCTGGCGAGCCGCGGCTTCGGCCTCACGGGCCGCGGCCTCGGCCTCGCGCGCCGCGGCCTCGGCATCCGCCCGAGCCGCTTCCTCTTCGGACGTCAAAAGACGCTTCCCCGTCGCCGGGTCGAAGATCTCGATCCACCGCCGGGCGGGATCCGACCAGAAGCAAAGCCCCGTCGTCTGGGAGAGGATCCGGTCTTGCGGATCGGGCTGGATCTCCGTGTAGCTCAGGCCGCCGGCCAGGCGGTAGCCGAGTAGCTGCAACGGCTCTTTCGAGCCGATCCGTACCGGGTTGAAGATCAGGTACTCCACGACCCCCGCCCGGGCGTAGAGGTCCACGTTCTCCTTCAGGTCCTTGGAGCGCAGCCGGCCGTGCTCCGGCGAGACGATCTCGATCACCAGGTGTGGACGCACGCCCCAGGCCGCGGTGTCGAAGGTGCCCCCGATCTGCTCCGAGAGCTCTGCCCGCGGCGCCGGAAGACCCCGTACCACCGCGACGTCAGGGCCGGAATTCTTCAGCCCCCGGCGATTCCAGTCGAAGAGCAGGTCGCCGAACACGCCGACGCCGGGAGAGCGCTCGAGGAAGCGCCGAAGCCGATCGAGCACCGACAGGAGGAGAGTGACGTGAAAGTCGGTCTGGGTCACCCTGTCGCCCTCCTCGGGATGGAGCAGGCGCTCCATGGTCAGCGGGAGATGGCGCTCTTCGACGCGGCCGTCCGGGAGCTCGACCACCCGCAACACGCAGCCTTGCGGCTCGTCGCCGGCAAGGTCCTCGAATTCGGGCTCGGGTTGGAAACCAGCGAGAGGCATGGAGGAATCATAGCACGGCCACAGTCGGATGAGAGCCAGGAAAGCCCCCGGAGGGCTTGGGGTTTCGCACCTGCGATGTCCCTCATGCGGCAAAGCCGGGCCTAGCGGATCCTGACGACGACGAAGGTCATGTCGTCCTGGGGCGTGCCCAGGCCGCTCCAGAACTGGGCGGCGGCGTCGAGGTCGGCGATGACGTCGCCCGGCGCTCCGCCGACGGCAGCGACGAAGCTCTCGTGCACCCGGGCGTAGCCCAGGGGCTCGCCCTCACTGTTCAGGAGCTCCGGAAAGCCGTCGGAGAAAAGCAGCAGGGTGTCGCCGGGGAAAAGCTCCACGACGCGTTCCTGGTAGTCGAAGGCGAGCCCGCCGAGCGGCATGCCGGCGAGCGCCAGCTCCTCGACCTCGCCGCTTGCGGCACGGTGGAGGAGGATCGGCGGCATGCCGGCCGACGAGAAGGTCAGCGTACGGCCGTCGAGGCGGGCGATCGCTAGCGCCATCGCCATGCGCTCCAGGTCCATGCGCTTGACCGCACCCGCCGCCTGGGCGAGGAACTCGCTCGGCGAGACCGCAGTCGAGGAAACGGCCGAAAAAAGACTCTTGATGACCGCCACCATCGTCCCCGCCTTGGCGCCGTGGCCCGTGGCGTCGCCGATGGCGATCGTCAGGACACCGTCGTCGAGATGGAAGTCGTAGTAGTCGCCACCCACCTCGGTCGCGGTCCGCATGTCGACCGCGACCTCGAACAAGTCGTGCTCCGGGACCCGCTTGGGCAGCAGCGAGAGCTGGAACTCGCGGGCGTCGTCGAGCTCTCGGCTCGTGCGCGCGTACTCGGCCTCCAGCAGCCGGCGCTCCAGGTCCTGCTCCTTGCGCCGCCCCTCCTCCTGAAGGAGCCGCTCCTGGTGCTCGGACAAGTCCCGGGCCATGCGGTTGAAGGCCATGGCCAGCTGGCCGATCTCGTTGCGCGAGGAGATCGGCACCCGGGTCGAAAGATCACCCTGGGCGATCCGCTCGGCACCGACGGTGACCGTTTCCAGACCGCGGGTGATCCGTCGGGTGAGCGGCAGGATGCCGAGCAGCGCCAGGCCGATCAGCCCCAGGCCCGCGGCCAGGTTGGTCATCGCCGTACGGTCGATCTCGGCCAGGGTGTCGCCGATCGGACGGGCGATGCCAAAGGTCAGGGCGCGCTCGGGGTCGGGATGCGAGGTGACGACCCAACTCGGGTCGTCGGCCGCGGAGTCGACCGTGCCCGTCGACGCGTCGCGGCCGAGCCGAAGACCGAGGAGGACCTCCCGGTCGGCTTCCTCGGCGACGTAGAGCTCGCCGTCGCCAGCGACGGCGAAGGGCAGCTCACCCCGGTCGCGGGGCGTCGCCCCGAGGACCCGCCTAACCAGCTCCTCGACGCTGATGTTCGCCTCCACCTGGCCGATCGTCTGCCCCTTGGAAACGATTCGGACCCCGAAGTCATGACCCAGGAGCCGCTCGCCCTCGCGGCGCTTCGCCTCGATCTCCTGGCGCCTGCGCCGCCGCTTTTCCCGGAGCTTGCGGTTCCTGAGGTCCCGCTTGAGGTGGTCGATCTTTCGCTCGATCTCCCTTCGGCTCCTGGCGATTTCATGCTGGCGTTCGACGTCGCCGGCTTGCTCGGCCCGCTCCATCTCCTTCTCCAGGGCCTGGACCGCGGCTTCCAGGCCGACGAAGACTCCCGAGAGAACCGGCGTTTCGACGACCTCCTCCTCGAGGAGGACCATCTCGTCGGCCTCGAGGCTCTTCAAGATCGAGCCGTAGTCGATGATCAGCCCCTCGTTCTCGGGGTCGACCTCTAGGGAGAGGTCCCTTTGCCAGAACCGCTCGAGGCCGAAGCCTTCCTCGCCGGAAGGGATCTCCGGCAGGCCTGGGAAGCTTCGCGGCGCCAGGAGGACGGATTCCTCCGGCGCCTCCGGGGCCCTGGGGGCCAGAGGCGGCAGCGGCTTGAAGATCAAGGCGTCGACCAAGGTCCCAACCTCGCCCATCTCGCGCACGATGCGACCGTAAAGGCGACGCCGATCCTCCACGGAGACCTCTTCGGACTCCCCCAGGAGGGTGTCGAAAGGGAAGTCCCGGAGATTCTGGAAGCCGCTCCTCAAATCCTCCTTGATCTCGTCGAGGCGCTCCGCCATGCGGGCGTTCAGGGCCTGCGACTCCGCCTCCGTAGCACGGGTCACCGCCGCCCGCGAGCTCCGGTAGGAATAGAGGACGATGCCCGTCAGCGGCAGGATGGCGAGCAGCAGGAAAGCGAGGATCAGCTGGGTGCGGATCTTCATGGCATGGTCACTGTAGCACCGCCGCGGTGCCTTGACACTTCCCCATACGTGGTGGACAATCAAAGGTTGAGATGGACCCCCCGTCAAGCTGCCGCAGGCCGCGTTTCGGAGCCGCGGCGCCGATTGGGTCTGAACGATCGTCCGCGAGGAGCTACACCATGCGCCGAACCACCGTCGTCGTCTCCCTCTTCTCTTTCCTGGGTGCGGTCCTCCCCGCCCTGGCGTCTTTTGAACCGGCGAAGCTCGCCGAGCCGGACCTCGTGGGCCGTCTTGAGCCCTGCTGCGGCAATGCGGTCGACGCCGATCCCCGCAACCGGGCGATCCTCGACCGGCGCTCCATGCCCAACCACTCGTACCTGCCGCCCGAGACGCTCGAACGGTGGAAGGCGGAGGCGCTTTTCGACCGCGACGCGCCCTCTGCGACCGCCCTTCACGAGCCCACCGCGGAGGGCGAGAGGATCCTGCGTCCCAAGGCGCCGGTGGTACGGACCTCCTTCGACGGCATGAGCTCGATCCAGGCGGGCCACCAGGGGGTCATCGGCTTTCCGCCCGACACCGTCGTCGCCGCGAGCACCGGACGGGTCCTCGAGGCCTCGAACGTCGCCCTGCGCCTTTCGCAGCGCAACGGTGCCCAGATCGTTCGGCGCAGCCTCAACAACTTCTTCGCCGTCGACTATCCACCGATCCTCTTCGATCCCAAGGTCTACTACGATCGCCTGTCGAACCGTCTTTTTGCTCTGGCGATCTCGGTCGATTTCGGTGCCCAGCAGGCGTTCATCTACCTTTCCGTCTCGCGGAGCGCCAATCCCTCGGGCCTCGCCGTACCGCGCGATTTCTGCACCTACAGGATCTCGGCAAAAGTCGGGGCTTCGTGGGCTGACTTTCCGGGTCTGGGAATGAACGAGAAATGGGTAGGAATCGGTGTGAACAACTTCAACTTCAGCGGCTCGTTTCGCGGTGTCTTCCTTTACGCCCTCGACAAGACGCGTCTGGTTCAAAACGGCGCGAGCTGTCCGTCGATCGATTTCTATCGCTACAAGGCCAGCCAGGACGGCCACGGCCGGATCGCTTTTACCGTGCAGCCCGCCCAGCACTACTCGACCAACAACCTCACCGGCACACCTCTCTTTTTCGTTTCCAACGAATCCAGCAATAGAAGCTCGACCAACTACACCTTGTGGCGTTTGATCGACGACCCGGCGGGCGGCGCCAAACCGCGCCTAGGGCGCGACGGACTCAACGGTGAGGAGCCCTACAGCATTCCGCCCGACGCGCCGCAAAGCGGCGGCATCGATTTGAACACCGGCGAGCAGTCGGTGCTCCAGGTCGCCTACCGCAACGGCGAGGTGTGGACCGCCCACGCCACGAGCTGTAACTTCGGAAGCCTTCCCGGGGAGAGCTGCGTCAAGGTGGTCGGCATCACGCCGACGAACGACGGCGGCCAGGTCTCTTTCGAGGAGACGATCGGCGGTGGCGACGGCTGGTACTTCTGGATGCCGGGTATCGCGGTCAACCAAAGGGGCGACCTGATGGTCGTCTACCAGCGTTCCCACGCCTCGATGTCGGTCGGCGTGGGCTTTGCCGGCCGCGAGGCGGGCTCCGCTTTCGAAGCCGGAAAGCTCGTCAACGGCCGCTGCGGCCTCGACAACTTCGACGGCTTCCGCAACCGTACGGGCGACTACGTCGGGGTCCAGACGGATCCCGCCGACAACCTGGGCTTCTGGATCGCGGGCGAGTACACCGGCAACGTCGGCCGGCTGGGGTGCGACTGGCGCACCCGCGTCGGGCGCGTCGTCTTCTAGATGGGTACCTGCTAAGGGTCTCACGCAAAAAGCCCGCTGCGCTTGGCGCAGCAGGCTTTCAAGGATAGCTCAGAAGGGATCAGCCACAGGTGTTGGCCCACTTCCCCTTCTTCTTGCAGTGGAGTGAGCAGCAGTCTTCGTCGACGGTGCAGAGGTCCCCTCTCTGTCCGTCTTCGCAGGGCGGCGGCGGCGGTGGCGGCGGGCCAGTGAAGCAGTCGATCAGGTCCGTCCGGAGCTGACCGGTGTTTCCGGGATCCAGGTGCTCCGCCGCCCCGGCTCCCCAGGAGTGGGAGAGCTTGCCGTACTCGTCCCAGCCGTCGTCACAGGCGCCGATCCCACCGTGAAGCTGACCGACGACGCGGTGGTTCTCGTCCCAGAGCGCGCCGCCGGAGGAGCCGCTGTCGGTCCCGCCGACGTCCCAGACGTCGACACGCCAGTGATCGTTGCCCCAGCCGTCGCGTTGACCGTCCCTCAGCGGGCTGTTGGTGATCGCGATCGTCATCGGGACGTCTTGGGGAAAGCCCATGGTGACGCCGCTCTGCGGGGTCGCACCCGTGGCGTCGAAGCCGCTCTGGCTGACGGCATAGCTCGCGGGCGGAATGTCGGTCAGCTTCACGAGGAAAAAGTCCGACGCGTTGCCGCTGGCGAGGTGGGTCGAGCCCGTGGTCGTATCGTCGATCGAGGCGTCGTTCGACCCACAGGAAGAGTTCTCGTAGTTCCAGAAGAAGACCAGGTTCTTGGCCTTGCCCCTCGAGAAGCAGTGGTTGGCCGTCAGGTAGTGGTAGTCGTTGCAGTTGTTGTCCGTCGAGCTCAAGAGGGAACCCGAGCAGATGAAGTTGCCGTCGAAGCCCTCGGCCACCGACCGGTGCTGCGCTTCCCACGAGCCGTCAGGGGAGCAGCGGAAGTCGATGCAGGCCGCCTTGTAGCGGAAGGGACGGACTTTCTCCGGGATCCTCACCTCGCGGCCGTCGCGGTAGGGCACGGAGAGGATGTTGCGGAAGTTCTTGTAGCCCCAGGACACGGCGTCGAGCCGGAAGTTGGGCGTCGACTTGGCGCCGGCGGGGACCCAGACCTCGATCAGGGCGGAGTCGTCGGGCACCATCGGGCTCGCGAAAACACCCGCGCGGTTGTTGTTACGCGCCCCGTAGGGGCCGTCAAAGTAGTTGCGCTCGACCGAGACGAAGTGCATCTCACTGCCGGCGGGAAGGCGGAAATCCGAGAGCTGGAAGCTCAGGAAGTAGGCTCCCGGGGAGCTCACTCGCAGCCGCCACCGAAGCGAGCCGTCGTCGAGCTCTTCCCAGGTGCCGATCTCGTCCATGGCGCGGCCCACGGAGATCGTCTCGGCGACCCGGACGCGGCCGACCGTGGCGCGGTCTTTTTCGAAGACCTTGTCGAGGTCCGGCGCCGGGAGGACCAGGTGGTGCATGGCGTCGAAGTCCGGCGCACCGCCGAGCAGGGTGAGGGGCGGCGTCCCGCGCCGGGCCTCGACGCTCGCGGCGACGCACAACACCGTCACGCATACAGTGAGACAGATAAGTAGCTTCTTCACGGACACTCTCCTTCATGTTGTCGGGGACCACCCGGTGGTGCCCCGGGTTCAGTAGTTACGAGGGCTCGAAAGGCCATTTCATCCGAGCTCGTGCGGAGTTGCCCTCCCTCAGCTAGAGTCCTTCCTTACCATAGGGTGGTTCAGTGACGCGAAAAATATACTTGGGTGGACGAAAACTTGCCGGATCTTCCCGACGGACGGCGTGGTGTCGGGAGGAGGGACTTGGACTAGCCGACGGGTGACGCCCTGCGGTAGGCTCAGCCCATGCCTGAGAACCTACTGCTCTACACGGCGGTCTTCGCCGTCGCGGCCTTGGCGGCGGCCTGCGTCGCGCTCTTCGCGCGGCTCGCGGCGAGCCGCGCCGAAAACCGCGAGCTCGCCGAACGCGTCGAGCGGCTCGAAGAGACCAACGCCGAGAAGAACCGCCTCCTCGGCATGGCGGCCCACGACCTGCGGAACCCGATCAGCGTCATCCGTGGCTACAGCACGCTCCTCGTCCGCGAGGAGCTGCCGGAGGACGTCCACGCCCTCCTGGCGCAGATCGAGGCCTCCAGCGGCTTCATGGTCCGCCTCCTGAACGACCTTCTCGACGTCTCCCGCATCGAGGCGGGCTACCTCGAGCTCAAGGCCGAGAAGACGAACCTCGTCGAGCTGGTCGAGAAAAACGTCAACCTGAACCGAATCCTCGCCTCGCGCAAGGACATGCAGATCGAGCTCGAAGTCGAGGACGACGTCCCGGCGGTACCGCTGGATCCGACCAAGGTCGACCAGGTCCTGAACAACCTGGTCTCGAACGCCGTCAAGTACTCCTTTGCCGAGAGCCGGATCGCGGTCCGCCTGACGCACAGCGACGACGAGGTCCTGGTGACGGTGCGCGACCACGGGCAGGGGATCCCCCCCGAAGAGGTGGAGCAGATCTTCCAGGAGTTCACCCGCGCCAGCGTCAAGACGACGGGCGGCGAGCCCTCGACCGGGCTGGGGCTCGCGATCGCCAAGCGGGTGATCGAGGCCCACGGCGGCACGATCGGGGTCTGGAGCGCGCCGGGCGAAGGGTCGACGTTTTACTTCTCGTTGCCTCTCGATCCGCGCTCCGAGCGGTTGCGCTCGCGTCTGCCGATGCGTTTCGCGGTGACCGGGGAGAGCCTCGGCGGCTCGGGGATGGTGCTCAACCTGAGCCGCAGCGGAGCGCTGCTCGCCACCGGCGTGCCGCTAGCAGCCGGACGAGAGATCCACTTCACCCTCGTCCTGCCCGAGGAGGCGCTCAGCGGTACGGCCGAGCTTGTGCGCCAGGAGGAGGAAGGCTACTTCGGCGTCCGCTTCACGGCCTTCGACGGCGGAGGCGAGAAGAGGCTCGGGGAGTACCTCGCGGAGCTCTCGTCGGTGCGCTAGAGGACGCCGGCGCGTTCGAACCAGTCATAGACGTCGCGCACCGTATCGGCGAGCAGACGCGGCGCGTGGCCGAGCTCGCGGCGCGCGCGTGAGTCGTCGATGCGGGTGCTCAGGCGGACGGCCCGCAGCGACTCGGCGGTGAAAAGCGGCTCCGTACCGCGGAGCCGTCCCCAGAGGGTAGCGAAGGGAGCGCCGAAGCGTGCCAGCCACATCGGCGACACGAGCCGCGGTGCCGGGACGCCGGTCACCTCGGCAGCGACTTCGGCAAGCTCTTCGAGCGGCCGGTAATGCCCGCCGACGAGGTAGCTCGCACCGGTGCGTCCGCGTTCGGCGGCAGCCAGGGTCCGCACCCGGTCGCCGCGTTCGAGCAGCTGGCGGACGAGGTTCGATCCGATGTGGCCGGAGGCTCCGGTGACGGCGACGTCCATGGTCGGCGGGAGGATATCAGCCCCATCCAGATCATCTGTAGCCGGTCCTTCCGACGCCGACGTCATCGCCGAGGCGGACCTCGCACTGGCCGCCCTGACCCGAGGACCGGGGCCTGTCGACTAGGGTAGAAGCTGGTCGATGCCGTCCTCGACGGAATCGTCGCCGGGGATGGAGGGTTCGGCGTAGATCTCGTCGACCGAAACCTCGCCGACCGTCTCCGCGGCGGCCTCGAAGAGGCGCTCCAGGGGCGCCTGCTCGCCGAGCCTGGCCCGCAACTTGGTGTAGCGCCGATACGCCAGGTGATTTGCCGGATTCCCCGTGACGGTGTACAAGCTCTCCAGGAGCCCTGCACGTCCGGGATCCGCACGAGCGCTGTCCATGGTTTTGAACAGAGCCCGCTCGTAGGCCGCGTAGCCGCTCCTCACAAATTCCTCCTCGTCGACCCCGAAGACGGACGCCAGGCGAGCGGCCAGGGAGCGGGGAAAGTGGTCGTACCCGCGGAGCAGCTTCTGGATCAGCCAGACGTCGAGACCGGCCCGGTGCGCGACCTCGTCCGCCGTCAGCCGCGAAGAGCTCCAGTGCGCCTCCAACGCTCCTGCGGCCATCGTTTCGGAGTGGCCGCCTACCCTTGGCCGCGCCTTTCGCCAACGCTTCACGGCGGCCCAGGACTGCAACCGCTCGAGGGACGGCGGGATCTCATAACCAGGCCGTTCCTCGAGAAACCGCGCCGCGAGCCAGTCGGGCAGGCACCTCGGCGCCACCTCGTCCGCGAGGTCGTCATATCCCCTCCAGTCCTCCCAGCCGAGGTGTTCGTTGATCCTTTGCCGGTGACGGTGGACGTCCTCAGGGTCCGCATAGACCGTGCCGTCCTTGAGATAGGCGCAAAAGGCCGGCGGCGGGACGCGGCAGACCTCGAGGACCTCGACGAGCGTCCTGCCCAACTGCCGCGCCCTCTCGTGGTAGACGGCCGCCCCCACCGGGTCGTGGTAGTCGAGCGGATGGGTGCCGTCAGGCAACGCCAGGGCGGGATCCCGCGGGTACGACGCCGGCGACGGGTCGATCTCGAAGGCCCCGGTGCTCTCCTCCGCCGCCAGCGCTTGCGCCGGCTCGTCCATGTCGTGCTTCTTCATGAGCCGCCGCAGCTCCCGGTCGTACTCGTCTCTCTCCGGGCTCGGGGAAATCATGTCGGGCGTCTCCCGCCGTTTTTGAAGCTCTCTTGCGGCTCGGCACAGACGCCACCCGTGGAGTTGTGTCCTGCCGGTCCTGAGCAACGCTTGGGGCGAGGTGGCGAAGAGTGCGGCGAAGCGTCTTACGGCGGCTGTGAAGAGGCCTTCCAGGCGCTCTTTTGACTCCGACGGCTTCTCCAGCAGGACGACGAGGTCGAGAACCACCTGCTGGGGGAGCGCGACTCTTCGGGACATCTCGGCCAGGCTCCATGGTCGCTTGCGCCAGTGGAGCCACACGCCCGCCGAGAGGTCGAGACGCTCTTCTTCGGTCAGGAAGCGATCGTAGCTGAGAAGCGATTCCCAGGGTGGTCTTCTCGGCAGGTTCCAGGTCCGGAAGTGGTGAGCGTTGGCGTCCTCGTACTCGAAAAAGGCGGCAAGGTAGGCACCCTCGTATGCGTCCAGGAGGGCCTGCTCCAGCTCTCCGAGCGCGTCGGGGTCGACACCGCCAGGAAACCCGACGCCGACCATCTCGCCCATCGCGTTGATCGAGACCGTGGCGCGGGCGTCGCGCGACGTGACGGTCGAGACCGATTCGCGTCGATGGTTCTCTCTTTTCCGCCGATCCTGATCGAGCTTCGCGATCATCTGCTGCAAGGAGTCGTCCAAGGTGTCCTTTTTCGCCATGTCTTGCTCCCCGATCAGGACGAGCGCACCGAGACACGCTCGCCGCGCTCGCCGCTCGCAAAGACGGCTTCGATCACCCTCATGTTGGCTACCGCGTCCTCGAGCGGCGTCGGCACGTCGCGGTCCTCCAAGATTGCCCGCGAGAAAAGCTCCCCCTGAATCCTGTACTGGTCGCAGACGGCAAAGACGATCTCCTCGCTGGCCTCGCCCGCCTGCCACCATAGCCGGCACGGATGCTCAGGTGGAGCGTTGAAGGGAATCTCGATCTCGATCCGTCCCGCGGTCCCTAAGACGTGGACGCGCTGGTAGGGCGCAAGCTGCGTCGAGCAGGTGAACGACGAATGTCCGCCGTCGAACTCGAGAATCCCGGAAGCCAGGCGATCGACTTTGAGCTTGCGGTCGTATTCGACATGGGCCAGGACCGCGGACGGCTCGGCGTCGAAGAGAAAACGCGACAGCGAAATGCAACAACAACCGATGTCCATCAAACTGCCGCCGCCGGTCTCCGGCTGGTTGCGGATGTCTTCGGGGTCGTCGTTGTCATAGGAAAAAAACGACTGAATCGTACGCAACTCTCCGATCATGCCGGCGTCGACTTTCTTTTTTGCCCGCTGCCACTGCGGATGATGGCGGTACATGAAAGCTTCCATCACCTTCAGCTCGGGGTGCTCGCTAGACGCCGCGAGGAGCTTCTCGGCATCGGCGACGTCGAGGCCTAAGGGCTTCTCGCACAGGACGTGCTTGCCGGCTTCGAGCGCTCGGATCGACCACTCGACGTGCAGGTGGTTGGGGAGCGGGACGTAGACCGCGTCGACCTCGGAGTCGGCGAGCAGATCCTCGTAGGAGCCGTAGGCGGTGGGGATCCCGAGCTCCAGGGCCGCTTCGTGGGCCTTGGCAAGGTCGCGGGAGGCGATCGCCTGGATCGCGGAATGCTCGCCCAGCTGCATGGCGGGGATGACTTTCTGGGTACCGATCTTGGCGGTGCTCAAGATCCCCCAGCGGACTCGATCGGTCATGGCAGTCCTCCTTCGTCGAGGACCATGCTAACCGAGTTTGGGGTGTGGGCAAAGGGGCCGGCCCACAGGTGGACGCTCCAACTCGTCGAGGCGCTGGGCTTCCTCGTGGTGCCGCCGGCAGATCTCGACTTCGACAACGTCGGTGAAGTCCTGGAACGTATCGAAGGTCTCCGCCATTGATGATCCTGATCGACGCCAATCTGTTGATCTACGCCTACAACGTCGATTTCCCTCAGCACGAAGCCGCCAAACGGTGGCTCGAGGAGACGCTGTCCGGATCCGAGGGCGTAGGTACTTGCTGGGTCGTCCTCCTGGCGTTTCTCGCATTACCACACACAAGAAGGCCTTCCCCGCTTCTGCGGGAGGA
The DNA here is from genome assembly GCA_965371445.1 of uncultured bacterium. Taxonomy (GTDB): domain Bacteria; phylum Acidobacteriota; class Thermoanaerobaculia; order Multivoradales; family J023; genus DASWIG01. The sequence goes on from CBDUYN010000072.1 coordinate 11,877, forward strand.
AGCGGAAGAGCGGAAGAGATCATGACCAAATGGCTGGAGCAACCCTGTGTGGAGATCCTCGTCCCCGGTGAAGAGCATGGGTCGATCCTGCGCAGCCTCATGGCGGCTCACGACGTGACCGGACCGCTCGTCATGGACACCCATCTGGCCGCGGTGGAGCCCCACCGACGCCCTGGAGGCCTTCGAGGACGAATGCACCGGACTCTCGATCGCCACTTGCCTCGAGGTGATCTCGACTCTCACCGAGCAGATTCGCCGCGTCGAGAGCTACGTGCTCCCGCGCGCCAGGCGGCGCGAGCCCTTCCAACTCCTGCACGACGTGCGTGGCATCGGGGATGCCCTGGCGTTGACCATCCTCTATGAGGTGGGCGAGATCAGCCGCTTCCCGGCCGTCGGCAACTTCGCCTCCTACTGTCGCTGCGTCGAGACAGATGCAATGCGAAGCGATAGCCAGGCTATCCATTCAGATAGCTTCTGATCGCGCCGACCGAGCGCTACTTTCCGATCTCGGGCTTGATCCCGAGGTTGCGCACCAGCCGGTGGAGGTAGTTACGCTGCAACCCGAGACGTCGGGCGGCGGCGGCGAAGCTGCCGCCCGAGGCGTCGAGGGCGTCCAGGATGACCCGCCCCTTGGTCTCGTTGACGGCCTCGTGGTACGTGGTGGGCGCGCCGCCGGGGGAGCGGCTCTCGAGGACCGTCTCGGGCAGGTCTTCGGGGCGGATCAGCTCGTCCTCGCCGAGGACCACCGCGCGCTCGATGGCGTTGCGGAGCTCCCGCACGTTGCCGGGCCAGTCGTAGGCCAGGAGGCACTCCCGCGCCGCGGGCGAGACGCCGGCCACCGGCCGGGCGAGGCGGCGACTGCTCCGGGCCGCGAAGTGGCTCGCCAGAAGCGGAATGTCGTCCCGCCGTTCGCGCAGGGGCGGAAGCTCGAGGGGGATGACGTTCAGGCGGTAGAAGAGGTCCTCGCGGAAGGTGCCGCCGGCGATCTCCGCCTCGAGATCGCGGTTGGTGGCGGCGACGACACGCAGATCGACCTCAATCTCCCGGCTTCCGCCGACGCGCTCGAAGGAGCGCTCTTCGAGCACCCGCAGGAGCTTGCCCTGGAGCGTCACCGGGATCTCCCCCACCTCGTCGAGGAAGACGGTACCGCCGTGGGCCGTCTCGAGCTTGCCCACCTGGCGTGTCACAGCACCGGTGAAGGCCCCCCGCTCGTGGCCGAAGAGCTCCGACTCGAGGAGGGTCTCCGAGAGCGTGGCGCAGTTGATGGCGAGGAAGGGCTTCTCGGCGCGGGGGCTGTTGGCGTGGATCGCCCGTGCCACAAGCTCCTTGCCGGTGCCGGACTCACCGCGGATCAGGACCGTCGCGTCGGTGGGGGCGACCCGCGAGATGAAGCGCAGCACCTTCTCCATGGGCGCGCTTTCGCCCACCATGTCGTGCTCAAGCTCCACCGCTTTGAGGCGCCGATTCTCGCCTTCGAGCCACTCCAGGTGGAGAGCTCGTTCGAAGGCCGGTGCGGCCAGCGCTGCCACCGCCGCGAGCCAGCGGAGGTGCTTCTCGGTGAAGCGGGCTCCCCGGGCCTCGGCATAGAAGACGCCCAAAGGGCGCTCGGCGCCGAGTAGCGGCACGCAGAGGAGCGACGAGACTCGGGCCGCACGCACGCTCTCAGCGGCGCCCAGAGCCTCGTCCTGTGCCACCTCGTTCGACAGAATCGCCTCCCCCTCGTCATGACCTGGCGGGCGATGGAGCGGCTCATGACCGGCCGCTCGTCGTCCTCGCGCCCGCTGCCGGCGAAGCCCGCCCCCCACTCGCCCTCGCCGCGGTCGGTCAGAAGCACCGCGGCACGCTCCGCCGGCACAACCTCCAGGACCAGCTCCAGGATCCGCCCGGCCAACGCCTCGACCCCGCGGGCCGAGGCGACGGCGGCGGCGGTTTCGAAGAACGCCTCGAGCTGCTTCGCCGTCCCTCTCCCCGGATCGAGGGAGGCCAGGAGCTTGGTCCGGTGTCGCTCGAGGGCATCGACGGCGGAGATCCGGATCGTCGATTCGGCCGTCCAGTCGCCGTCCGCCAGGCGCACGGGAGCCGAGGCCTCGCCGTCTCCCTCGCCCGGACGCTCGAGAAAGAGGAAGAGCGAGCCCGCCACCTTGATGAAGTCCCCGTGCTCGAGCCGCCGCTCCTTGACCGGCAGGCCGTTCAGAAAAGTCCCCAGATGGCTGCCGAGGTCGCGGAGCTGGAAGCGGTCCCCGCTACGCTCGACGGCGCAGTGACGGCGCGAGACGGCGGCCTCGCGGAGCTGCAGGTGGTTCGACGACAGGCGGCCGATGGAAAACGGCGACTCGCCGATCTCGATGCTCTGGCCCTCCAGGGGGCCGGTGACGGCGACCAGTCTCGGGCTCATGGGACGCGAGTATAGAGGAACCGACCGCGGCTGGCATAGGATGTGCTTATCGTTCGTCGAGAGCCGAAGCCCAAGGTCGCGCCAAGCCCGACCGGAACGTCGCCCCGGCGACCAGAGCCAGGAGAAGATGCCATGACCCACGTATTTCCTTATCTCGTCACCGACCTCAGCAAAGGACAGTTCGAGAGCACCCTGTCGAAGGAGGTCTTCCCACAGATCAAGATCCTGCGACGGAACGCCCTCGGGACTCGGCATGAGCTTCGTGAGCTTGGGACGCGCAACGGCCACACGGAGTATCTGTGGCTGGTCCACGCGGAGTTCACCGGAGGCAGCGCCACAGGGCCGCCGGCCTTGAGCGATCTGCAGAAGGCCCTGGGTTCGCTAGGGACCGTGACCGCGCCCTTCGCCTCCGTCACCGTCGATCTCGATCAGCGCCAGGTAGGCATCGTTCCAAAGCTCGTGAGAGTGACTGTGGGCAGGCCGATGATCTGGTCTTTCCTCGAGGTGCCGCCTGGCTACAAGCCCTACGTCGACTTCGTGAGCTTCCGGCCCGACGGCGGCAAGCTCAGCGAGTCCTTCGAGCCGCCGTTCCAAGAGCTGACGCTGGGCTCGTCGATCGTGACCGGCGCGCGGGCCACGGGGCCGAAAGGACACTATTGGTACAAGGTCTCTCTCGTTCCCGATCGAAGGACGAGCAAGGAGGAGGTCATCCGGCTCGAGTGCGATCGCCAGTCCTGGTTCGAGGGCCAGGAAGGCGCCGGTGTCGAGGTCGGCGGTCCCCCCGCGCGAGGAGGCTCGGCCTGACCGAGGACTCGCCCTCGGTCAGCTCGAGCCGAAACGGCGCAGCAAGTCTTCGAAGGCCGCGTCTCCCGCCAGGGACTCGAAGGCGGGGATCCGAAACCAGCCGGACGCGTAGCCGTGCTCCAGCAGGATCTCTACCTGCGCCCGGGCGCTGTGGCGCTCCCCGGCCAGGGCGAAGACCTGGGCCGCCTGGTAGCGAACGTTCAAGGAGCCGTGCTGGCTCTCGAGAACTCGGGCCGCAACTTTGACGGCCTCCGAGGCACGACCGAGCCGCACCAGACATTGGGCCTTCCCGATGTGGTCGTCGTCCAGCTGGTCGCGCAGCCGGTGGTAGATCTCCTGTGCCGCTGCGCGGCGCCCCGAGGCCTCCTCGGCGAGCGCCAGGTTCAAGAGCCGGTGCGGGCTCCGAGGATCCTGGGCGACGGCCTTCTGGTGCGTCTCGGCCGCTTCTCCGTAACGCCCCTGGAGATAGAGGACCCAGCCGAGGTTCGAGTAGTAGATTCCCCGAGGATTCGTGTCCAGGAGCTGACGCCAAAGCTTCTCCGCCCGTGCCGGTTCGCCGAAGGTCGTCTCGAGCTCCGCGAGCATCTGTAGCCCGGGCTGGTTGTGCGGTGAGATCTCGAGCAGATTCTCAAGGGCGGCGCGGGCGGCGGCGCTTCGGCCGAGCGCCCTCTCCGCGTCCGCCAGATACCAGAGGTTGAGCCACGACGCACGTCCCCGGACGAGCTGGCGGGCAGCGTCGGCGGCCTCCTCGCGCCTCCCCGTCGCCTGCAGAAGACGGATGCGGGAGCGCAGCGTCAGCTCGCTGCCGGGGTCGAGGTCGCCGAGCTCTTCCAAAGCACGTTCCGCGGCCTCGATCTCGCCCCGGCCGAGCTCGACGTGGACCAGATGCGCCAGCGGTCTGGGATCCGCAGGGGCCAGTCGCCTCGCCTCGCGGACGAGCTCCAGGGCGCGATCCCAATCCTCGCGGGTGCGAGCGATGTTGGCCGCCAGGAGCACACCTGCGAGGAATCTCGGCGAGCGCCGCGCCACGCCGAGGAGCTCTTCGAAGCCCGCGTCGTCCAGGTTCTTGCCGGCCGCGGTCTGGCGCCGGAGACCGAGGTAGATCCGGTAGTCGCCGTCCCCGACCTTGAGGGCGGGCGTCCCGGAACGCGCCCCGCGGCCAGGATAGGCCTCTCTCAGCCGGATTTTCACGTTGCCGGCGAAGGTCCGGTAATCCTCCGGGTCTATGATCTCGATACGTTCGACGCCCCCCAACCGGCGATTTCCCCGCCACCGGCTGAAGGAGATCTCGCAACGCGTCCCCGGGCCCGGGCAGTCGATGCGGGTTCGCAAGACCTCGTCCGCCGCTTCTTCGCGCACCAGATCCTCGATCGCCTCCGCGTCGGCTCCGGAGTGGTCGATGGGCACGACGCCTTCGAGGGAGTTGAGGTAGCCGAAGACGGCATCCACAACCCCCACGACGACCAGCTCGGAGACCTCCGCGCTCACGACGTCAGGAGGGGCCAGGAGGACGTAAAGCGGTTTTTCCCGGAGGAGAAACCGGGAGCCGATGACGCCGAGGACCGCCAGGCCGAAGAGCGTGGCCAGGAGGCGCCAGATTCGGCGACGCGGCGGGGTACCCCGGAGGGGGACAAACGGGAGGCTAGCACCGTCTCCTTCGGCACGGGCGCGGCTCCGGGCGTGTCGCTGCGGCACGCCCACCGCCTCCGAGCGCGTTGCCGCGTCGCTCCTGACCGCGGCGTGATCGGCGGAGCCCGCGGCTTGCGGAGCCCCGATCCCTGCGAGATCGCCCGAGCTTTCCCGCAGCCGCGATCCCACCTCCGCGGCGCTCGCCGGCCGCTGCTCCGGATTCTTCGCGAGGAGCTCTTCGATGAGATCCGAAAGCGCCGCCGGGAGCTCCGGCCGAAGCGCCCGGGGCGGCGGTGGACGGTCGGCGAGGACGCTTTGGAGGCTGAGCATCCGGTTGCGGCGCCGAAAGGGCGAATGGCCGGTAAACATCTCGTAGAGCAGGACGCCGAAGGAGAAGAGGTCGGAGCGGGCGTCGACCGGCTCGCCCGCCGCCTGCTCGGGCGACAGGGTCGAGAAGGTGCCGACGACGGCCCCGGTCTCGGTCAGCGTCGGTTGGCTCTCGTCGGAGGCCAGGGGCTTCGCGAGGCCGAAATCGAGGATCTTCGCCTGCCCCTCAGGCGTCACCATGACGTTCTCGGCCTTCAAGTCGCGGTGGACGAAGCCTTTGGCGTGGGCCTCGGCGAGGCCCTCGGCCACCTGCACCGCGACGCTCGACGCCCCTTCTGCGTCGAGATCGCCCGCCGGGATGAGCTCCGCCAAGGTGCGGCCGCGGACGTACTCCATGACGATCGCATCGCCGGCCTCGTCATAGACCACGTCGTAGACCTGGGTGATCGCCGGGTGGTTGAGCTTCGCCACGGCCCGCGCCTCGCGCCGGAAGCGCTCGCGATCCACCTGCGACGCCTCCGCCCGGCTGCGGATGCGCTTGATCGCCACCGGGCGTTCAAGGCGGTCGTCGTGGGCGAGGAAGACCTCGCCCATCCCGCCGCGGCCGAGCCGGCTCCGGAGCCTGTAGACGCCGATGTATTCCGCGGCTGCGCCTCTCTCCTCCCTGGGACCAGGGATTTGATGCGCGTCGTCCATACGCCGCATCTTAGGCCACCGCCCGCGGACTTCCAAGGAATACGAACGGACCGCCAAGCGCATCGGGTCGATGAGGTGGAGGGGGTAGCCCCCGTAGGTTTACTCCTCGGGCATCTCCTCGGCGAGGGCTTTGTCTTGTCAAGACTCGCCAGCACGTAGCGGCTCGAGGTAGCGGTCCACGATCACCTTCCGGTGGTGGATCTCATGACCGGCGAGGAGCCACGGAAAGGTGCGGACCGTAAAGGGACAGCCGCTAGCTCGTCCCGCCCGGGTGTGGACAGCCGGGTCGAGGTTGGCAAAAAGCGCCAGGGTCGCCCCGCGCACGGCCTTGAGCTCGTCGAGCAACGAACCCATCTCCCGCTCACCGGCGTTCGAGGCCGCGGCGTACTCGTCCTGGTCCATCGACGGCAGCTCCGCCGTCTCGCCGCGGGCGATCGACAACGCGCGGTACGCGAACACCCGCTCGGCGTCGATCACGTGGCCGAGGACCTCGCCCAGAGTCCATTTGTCCGGTGCGTAGCGGTAGCGCACCCAGTCCGGCGGCACGTCGCGCAGGAGCGTGACGGTCTCCGCGACACTCTTCACCAGGGTCTCGAGGATGTCGCCGTCGTCCACCTGGTTGACGTAGAGGCCGTAATAGGGGTCGTGCTCACTCGGATCAGGTCGTTGCATGGTCATCCTCCTTGCTCCTACCTACGGCCCGGAGCGGTGACGGTTGCATCCCCGAGGCGACCCGCGCCACCACGACCGCCGCCGAGATGAGGGGGATCGACGCACAGCAGGATAGGAGGCGAGGCCGTCTGTATGGCCTCAAGCGAAACTCCCCAGGCAAGAATACGTATACTTCACCAGGCGAAGTATGATAACTTCAGGCCTGCCCGGCCTCACGATGCAGCTGGCACCGCACCCCTGACACACTCAATTACGGAGGAGCCACATGTTTCGCGCCGATTTGAAGCGGGGGAGCCTGGAGCTCATGATCCTTTCCGCCCTTGAGGACCGCCGACGCCACGGATACGAGATCGGGAAGCTCCTGGAGCAGCGCTCCGGGGGGCAGCTCGAGTTCCGCGTCTCCACCCTTTACTCGGCCCTCTACCGGATGGAGGATCGGGGGTGGATCAAGGGACGTTGGGTAGAGAGGAAGGGGGAACGAAGGCGCTGTCACTACACCCTGACCCCGGAAGGCCATGAGGTCTTGGCTCGGCAGCGTCGCGAGTGGGCGGCTTTTTCCGCCATGGTGAACCAGGTCGTGGGAGTTGGCCATGCGTGATTGGAAGAGCTTTTTCAGACAGCGCCTCGCCCTCCCAGAGATGGAGGGCCACCGGGAAGAGCGGATGATCTCCGAGCTTGCCGACCATGCGGAGGACCTCTACCGGGAGGCCCTGTCCCGGGGAGCCGGCGAGGCAGAGGCCGAGGCCCACGTCGAGGCCGGGCTCGGCGACGCCGACCTGGCAGCCTCGGAGCTGACGCGCTGCGAGCCCGCCCACCTCCGGGCCCAGACGAATCGTTGGATCGAAGGACGAGAGGAAGGCCTGCGAAGCCAGGGCGGCCATTGGCGCCAGCTGGGCGACCTGGTCCGGGACCTCCGCCTCGCCCTCCGGGCTCTGGCCAGGCGTCCTCTCTTCAGCGGAGCCGTAGTCTTGGTCCTGGCCCTGGGGATCGGATCGAGCACCGCCATCTTCACGTTGCTCGACGCCGTCATCCTCTCCCCCCTCCCGTTCGACGACGCCGATCGTCTCGTGGCGGTGAGCCACACGGCACCGGGAGCGGGGATCGCGGACGCAGGCCAGTGTGCGGCATGGCACTTCACCTACGAACAGGAGAACAGAGCCTTCGAAGATCTGGGGATGTACGCCGACGGGTCGGTGGCCGTCACCGGCGCCGGAGCGCCGGAAGCGGTCCCGGCCTTGGGGGTGACGAGCGGGGTCTTTCGTGCCTTGCGCCTCCGTCCGGTCCTGGGCCGAAGCTTCACCCTGGAAGATGAGGATCTCGAAGCCCCGGCCACCCTGCTCCTGAGCCACGCCTACTGGCAGAAACGCTTCGGAGGCGACCCGGGGATCGTGGGGCAGACCGTGCAAATCAACGGGCAGACCTCGGAGATCGTCGGCGTCATGCCTCCGAGCCTCCGAAGCCTCTGGCCGGACCCGGCCCTCTTCGTACCTCTCCGCTTCCGCCGGCCGAGCCTCTTCGTGGGTAATTACGGCCTCGGTGGACTGGCCCGCCTGAAGGACGGCGTCACCCTGGAAGAGGCCTCCGCCGACATCGCCCGAATGCTGCCTCTGGCCTTCGAGAAGTTTCCCGGCGGCCCTGCCGCCGAGGCGATGAGGGCGGCTGACTTCGCTCCGAACCTTCGGTCCCTGAAAGACGATCTCGTCGGATCCGTGGCCCGTCTCCTCTGGATCCTCATGGCCGGGGTGGGTGTCTTGTTTCTCATCGCCTGCGCCAACGTGGCGAACCTCTTCCTGGTCCGTTCCGAAGGGAAGGAATCGGAGATGGCCGTGCGGACCGCGATGGGTGCGAGCCCGTCTCTCGTCGGATGGGAGTACCTCAAAGAGAGCCTGCTGCTCGGGGTCCTGGGCGGCGCGGGGGGCCTTGCCCTGGCCCACGCCGGACTCCGGGGCCTGGTGGCCATAGGCTCCTCGCGGCTTCCCAGGCTGGAGGAGGTGTCGCTCAACCCCAAGGTGTTTCTCTTCACCCTGGGCATCTCTCTCGGTGCGGGGTTCCTCTTTGGCATGCTTCCGGTTCTGAAGCACCGCAGCAGGGGGCTGGCGGACGCCCTGAAGCCGGGAGCCTGCCGCGGAATGAGCGGCAGGCGGCGACACCGGGCTCAGAATGCCCTGGCCGTCAGCCAGATGGCCCTCGCCCTCCTCCTCCTGGTGGCCGCGGTCCTCATGGGTCGGAGCTTTCAGGCCCTCGGCAACGTGGATCCCGGCTTCGGAAAAGCGGCAGAGGTCCTGACCCTGAACCTCAACATCTCCCCGGGGGAGATCGACGAGCTGGCCGCGGTCGCCCAGACCCAGGAGGCCATCGCCCGCCGGTTGGCGGAGATTCCCGGCGTCACCTCCGTGGGAATGGCCACGGACATCCCCATGAACGGCGCCTCGAACTCAAACACCCTCTACACTGAGGGCGGCGGAGCCGAAAAACCGATCAGCCGCCGGCACAGTTGGATCGGCGAGGGCTACGTCGAGACCCTGCAGATCCCTCTCCTGGCCGGCCGAACCTTCACCTGGGACGACGTCCACAACCGGATTCCGGCGGTGCTGGTCTCGGAAAGGCTGGCCCAGGAGTACTGGGGGACTCCGGAAGCGGCTCTGGGCAAGAGGGTTGCTCTCCGGCCCTCGCCCGTCCGCTGGCACGAAGTGATCGGGGTCGTAGGTAGCGTCCGGGACGACGGGCTCAACCGGGACGGCATCGCCGAGGTCTATTGGCCCCAGGTGACGCTGGCGCTCTGGGAAGGCGAAACGGAAGACGACGTCTATGCCTGGCGTTTCATGAGCTATGTCGTTCGCAGCTCCCGCGTCGGCACTCCCGGCTTCCTCCGGGAGGTCCATGAAGCGGTCTGGTCGGTCAGGGCGAGCCTCCCACTGCGGAACGTAAGCCCCCTCTCGGAGCTGATGGCCCGCTCCGTGGCCCGGACGTCTTTCACCCTGGTCCTGCTGGGCGTCGCCGCAGGGGTGGCGCTTCTGCTCGGGTCGATCGGCGTCTACGCCGTCGTCTCCTACGCCGTGAGCCAGAGGACTCGGGAGCTGGCGCTGCGGATGGCCTTGGGCGCGCGGGCCGAGGACGTCAAGGGGATGGTGCTGCGTCAGGCCCTGCTCCTTGCGGGAATCGGGATGACCGTCGGCCTGGGCCTGGCGCTCGGTCTGACCCGCCTTATGGCGGGGCTGCTCTTCGGGGTGAGCCCGGTGGATCCGGTGACCTTCCTGACGGTGGCCGTGGGTCTGACCGGGGTGGCTCTCGTCGCGAGCTACGTGCCGGCTTGCCGGGCGGCCCAGGTGGATCCCCTGGTCGCGCTGCGCTCCGAGTGACGGCGCGCGCGAGGCGCGGAGCCTCGGGAAGCGCTCGCTGAGCAAAGACCGCCGGGCCTTCTGGGAGCTGATCCGCAAGCACAGGATCGACACGGCACGGTTCCGGCCGGAAGCGTCGTAGGAGGAGATCAGTCGACCTCCGAGGGAGGGTGCTTGCCCACCGCGTACAACACTTCGCGGAAGTTGACCAGGCATTCCCGATTCAATTGAAGCACCGCGACCGTGGCCCGCCCGGTGGGCGAGCGACCCACGATGCGGGTCCCGTCATAGCTCCACGAGAAATGGTCACTCCATCTCTGCCGGCGAGGATGGTAGAGCGGAGCTTGATTCTTGGTCAACGGGTCTTCTGCTTCTGTCTTGGTGAACTTGAAATTGTTACAGCCTTGGCATGCTAGTGCCAGGTTGTCGAGCGTGCTCTCTCCGCCACGTTGAACCGGCAAGATATGTTCCACGGAGAATTCATGCGTGGAGAAGCGCATCTGGCTGCGACAATATTCGCACAGTCCCCGAGCCCGTTCTCGGACAGCGCGCCTCTGCTCGCTGGTGACCCTAGGACGCTTCATTCAACCGGCCGAGGCTCGATGCCGAGCTCCGTCATCAGATCCGTCAAAGGAACCCCTCGAAGCTGCGCCAGGGCCACGAGATGTTTCATTCGCTCCGCCTGCAGAGCTTCGGCCTGCTCGGTAATGGCCTGGAGCTCTTCCATCTCGGCCGGCGCCAGCGTCTCGGCCTGTCGTGCCGCGATGAGCCCACGGTATCGTTCTTCCAACTCGGCCGGCAAGCCCTCGTTGATCTTCTCCAGCAACTCACTCTCCTGGCGATCCAATTGAGGTGCCAGCCGGCGTGCCGTCCTCGCCAGCACCTGGCTGACGAAATGCCTCAGCTGGGGTGTCTCCATGCGATCGACGGCGCTCAGGAGGTCTTCGGGGGTCAGCTTGTGTGCGGCGGCGGTGCTCATCTTCTCGCTCCTAGGGCCTCAACCTCAACATCTTAGCCCTGGTCCACTTCCTTCGTCAAGCCGGGGGGATCGGAGGAGGGGAGGACCGGGACGATGACACTCGGCCCCGGACGTAGCCGTTGCACTTCCTCGCCGCCGCCGCCGAGGAGCTCGGTGAGCCCCCGCCGCGGCCCTCTCCCGGGGTCCTCGAGCCCTTACCCGGGGATTCATCCCCGGGAAACGGCGGCGAGGGCGGTAACAGAGCAGGGAAACGGTTTGTGCCTGGGGCAGGAAGTGCTCGCTGAGCGGGAGGCCAAGGCGCGGGTGGTGGCGCGGTTCGAACGCAGCTACGTCGAGGACATGCTGCTCGTCCATGACGGCAACATCAGCCGCGCCGCCAACAAAGACCGCCGGACCTTCTGGGAGCTGGTCCGCAAGCACAAGATCGACGCGAACCCGCACCACCCACTCCCGCTTCGTCCGCACGCAGGTCTCGATGCCGATGCCGGGGTTGACGATCTCCGGGTCCTCCTCGGCGTTCACCTCCCGCTCCCAGAGGTCGAGGTAGACCGTGTCGGTACGGTCGCTCGACGGCGTGGTCAGGGCCGGCACCTCCGCCTTCTGCTTGCTGTAGCTGAGGACGCTTTCATTGATGACCGTCCAACCATTTACCAGACAGTGACCGGCGCCGATCGAGAAGTCGTTGGTGGCGCCCTCGACGGTGCCGATGGCGAAGCCGTCGTTGCCCGCCGGCACCCCGTCGCCGACGAACCACTTTAAGAACGTCTCGAGCTCGTCCTTGCGGATGTCCTGGAGCTCGTTCCAGTCGGAGTCGACGATGGGGACTCCCTGCTGCAGGCGGACGCTGACGTAGTGCTTGACTCGATCGAAGGTGTTACGCGAGATGACCCTCGGTCTTCCCTTTGGAGTACTGAAGGGCCTCTTGCAACCCCTGGATGACTTCTTGTCCGATCTTGCTCATGTCGTTCATCCTTGTCGGCCGTAGCTCTTGACCAGCTCACTGACGACCTGCTTCATGGTGTTTCTTTCAGCCATGCTCAGATTTGCCCCCTGGGATGAGATCACCCCGTTCAGGCTGGCGGGAGAGGAAGCTGATCAAATCTTCGCGTTCTTCGTCGCTCAGACATCGTGCCGCGGCGACGAGGAAGCTCGGGGTCTCGACGATCGTTGCAGGTACCTCGCGCCTCATCGGGCTATACTACGCCATTGGCTTAGCGAGGGAAAAGCCCGTCGTCCGCGGCTCGCCGGCGCTTTTGAGAGACCCTACGGGAAGAAAAGCGCGTCGTCTTCGAAGAAAAAGCCCGGGTTTCGGCGCTGTTGGCACGGAGCTTGCCGTAGCTTGCTGTAGCGAGACGCTTTTCTACGGCGCCGGAAGCGGCTCCTGGAGACGCCGGCGGACGTCCCCGGGGGCCGTGGACGGGCTCCCGGGCTCTCCGGCGGACGTCCCCAGCGGCCGTGGACGGGCCTACGGAGCGCCGGCCATCGGTTCCCAGGGGCCGGGGAGTCCTCGTGGAGGTCCGGGCTTGCCTGTCCTGGCGTCGTGAGGGTCGGCCGGAGATTCCTGGTGGAAGCCCAGGGCTGGAGGATGCCGGCTCTTCGTCCCGTGAAGACGCACGCTGTGGACTTCCATGTGCTATCTTGGGTCCGCCACGGTTGAACCGCTCCCTGGAGGGCTGAGATGCAGCGTCTGCCCAAGATACAGAGCACTGAAAAGGTCGGCCCCGAAGTGTTGGCGGAGCTCACCCGACGACTGGCCGCCGAGTTGCAACCGGACCGGATCATCCTCTTTGGCTCTCACGCCTGGGGCGTGCCCAACGAGGACAGTGACATCGACCTGCTCGTGATCGTGCCGCACAGCGACGACCCGTCGGCTCAGCGGTCCACGCGCGCCTATCGCTGTCTGCGGAACGTACCCTTTCCGGTGGACGTACTGGTGAAGACCCGGGCCGAGGTCGAGCGCGCCAAGCGGGTCCGCGCATCGTTGATCAGCGAGGTCTTGGAGCGTGGAAGAGTCCTCTATGGATGAGGCCAAACGGAAGCTCGTCGCGGGCTGGTTGGTCAAGGCGCAGCATGATCTTGCCACGGCCCGGAAGCTGGCTGCGGATCCGGATCCCTATCTGGATACGGCCATCTATCACACCCAACAGGCCGCTGAAAAATCCATCAAGGGTTTCCTTGTTCTCCATGACCAACGGGTGGTAAAAACCTACGACGTGCGATTTCTGATCACCCAGGCTACAGCCTTCGACGATAGTCTCTCAGATTTGTCGGAGCAAGCTGAACGCTTGACACCTTACGCGACAGCATATCGCTATCCAGATGAGGATCTTGAACCCGAGCGTGAGGAATTTGGTCTGGCTCTCGCGGCTGCGGAGGAAATCTACCATTCTGTCTTGTCGGCTATGCCCGAAGCCGTTCATCCCGACCAGGCCTCACGTCCTGCGCAGGAAGAGTCGGACTCGGAGGGCTAAGCCTGCCGGTGGCGGCAGTGGACGCCTCTTGGAAAGAGTGCTACCCTTGAGGTGGAGGCTGTCATGTCTGAACACCCTGTCATCATCAGCGACCCGGAAATTCTAGGCGGTACTCCGGTCTTTGCCGGGACGCGAGTTCCCGCTCAGGCTCTTCTCGACTACCTGGAAGGCGGTCATCCTCTGGCCGACTTCCTCGACGATCTGCTTTCTTGCGGGCGCGGAAGATTCTCTGTAGATAGAATAAATGTTGCGATACTTCTGGACGCTCTTCACTCCGCCCATCCACGCCTTCCAGGGCCTGTCGCCGTGCCTTGTCTCGGCCCATAGCTCCGTTGAATGATGGCGCTTCAGAATCTGGTCTAGTTGGTAAAATGTCGCTTCTGTCTCCATCAATCTATCTCCGGCGGTAAGCGGCTCGCGTGCTTCGCCCTTTCGATTTACCCGCATTGCTGGAGAGTGCGTCACTTGATCCGCTAGATAATCTCCGAGTGCGGGATCTCCCAGTCGCGGAAGCGGGGCGAATGCAAGATCTTCCTGCTGTTGTATCACATACGTTCTGATTTCACCCTTTTCCAACACGACAGAAATACCTGCGGAAATCTCCTGACCACCCGAGGATTCGAAGTACTCCGCGTAGTCTCCGGGTACGAAAATATTGCGTCGACCCTTGAACACCGATGCCGTAACGCGTACCCCACAGATTGACCATCTGACGCGTCTGGGCACCGAAGCTCAGTTCTTTGTCAACCACGAGGTCGCCGGTGATGCGGCCGCCGGCCCGATCTACTTTCCCCGCGAGGGTGAGGCCGGTGTGCCGGAGGTCGGTGACGTCATCGATCACGATCACGTCCTGACCCGCCTTGCGGTTGAGCGTGGCAAGAGGGTAGAAGAAGTGATCTTCCGGCCGCGAGGCGGGGGGCTCCGTGGGTTCTCGTATCGATCGCCATCGAATCACTTCAGGCGACATTCATCAACGGCATTCACGCCTGGGTGGTAGGCTGAACCTGTCCGCAATCTCCGCGGTACCTAGAGAAAGAGCAGCCTATGTTTGAGATGGCACACGACCTGCGAGCATCGATCCGCAGCCTCCTGCGCCGGCCGACCTACCCGATCGTGGCGGTCGCCATCTTGGCGCTCGGCTTTTCCGCCAGCATGGCCGTCGTCACCTATGTCAACGCCTTCTTCCAACCGTTCCCGGGAGTCGACGCCGATCGGCTGGTCCGCATCTTCGGAGCCGAGAGCGAAGACACCTACCAGGACGTCCCCTACCTGGACTTTCTCGACTACGCCGCCGCTTCCGGGTCGTTTGAGGGCCTCGCCGCGGTGCAACCCTACTACGCCGCCAGCGTGCGCCTGGAGGCCATGACCGAGGTCGCCTTCCTCGAGGCGGTCTCGGGCGAGTACTTCTCCGTGCTCGGCATCCGGACGAGGATCGGCCGAGGCCTGACGGTCCAGGACGATCGTCCCGGGGCCGATCCCGCGGCTGTGATCTCCCACGAATGGTGGCAGCGCAGCTTCGGCGGGGACGAATCGGTTCTCGGACGCACCATCTATCTCAACTACCGGCCCTTCACCGTGGTGGGCGTGGCGTCGCCGGAGTTCTTGGGCTCGGCTTCCGACTTCCGGCCGGACGTCTGGATGCCGATCGCGCCGTTCAAGGACCGATACACCCGATGGGCGGCGCTCTCCGAGGACCGTGACGTACCGCTCGTCCGCGTCTACGCACGGCTGCGCTCCGGCGTCCGACAGGAGCAGGGGTCCGCCGAGCTCGCGGCGACGGCTTCGGGGCTCGATGACTCGTATCCAAGGCAAAGCGGGTCGCGGCGGCTCAACCTCGACGCCTCGACCTGGATCGATCCGCGCTCCCGGCTCGACGAATGGTCGACCGTCCGGGTGATGACGGCGGCCGCCGGCGGGCTTCTGCTCCTGGTCTGCGCCAACGTGGCGAACCTGCTCTTGTCGGTGGCTGTGAGGCGCCAGCGCGAGACGGCCGTGCGAGCGGCGCTGGGAGCGCCTCCGGGCCGACTGGTGAGGCGGGTCCTGATGGAGAACGTCGTGCTCTCCTCCCTCGCGGGTGTCGTCGCGCTGCTCTTGGCCGGCCCGTTGGGTATGCGGCTGGGGGCGTATTTCGCGCGGCCCAGCGTGTGGGGAGAGAACGTGGCCCGCGAGGCGTCGGTCGATCTCCGCGTCGTGGCCTTCGCGCTGGTCGCGGCCGTCGTCACCGGGGTGGTGGCGGGCCTCCTGCCGGCGGTCCGAGTCTGGCGCCGGGACCTGGTGACGACGCTCAGGAGTGACGCCGACACCTCCCTCGGCGTTCCGAGCCGCGTCTGGGGACAGCGCCTTCCGGGGGTACGCGATCTGCTGGTCTCGGCCCAGGTGGCGCTCTGTGTCGTGCTTCTCGTGGTCGCCGGCCTCGTGCTTCGCACCCTCCTCACCGCCGGCGGTCTCGATCCCGGGTTCTCCTACGATCCCCTCGTGGTGACCCACATCTCGACGAGCAGCACCGACCTGGAGGCTACCGAGCGCGACCGGTTCTTCCGCGAGCTCGCGGCGCGGCTCACCGACGAGCCGTGGGTGCGCTCGGCCACCGTGGCGGATTACCCCCTCCTCTCGCCGCACGCTTCGGCCGAGCTCGTTCCCGACGGAGAAAGCGAGCCTGTATCGCTGGTCTACTCAAGAGTCATTCCAGGATTTTTTGAGGCCCTTGGAATCGAGCTCCGGCAGGGGCGCGCCTTCGTGGAAACGGACACCGCCGGCTCCCTCGACGTTGCCGTGGTGAACGAGGAATTGGCGCGTCGCTGCTTCGCGGGGGAGAAACCAGTCGGCCGTCGTCTCAGGTGGCCCGACGCGGACGGCGGGGCGGAACGTATGTTCGAGATCGTCGGGGTCGTGCGCGACACCAAGACCCAGGACTTTTTTGCCGAGCCTCCGCCCACGGTTTACTTTTCCTATCCTCAGCACAACTACCCCACGGGCAGCGCGCTCATCGTCAGGGCGGCCGGCGATCCGCAAGTCTCGGTACCGCAATTGTATCGTTGGTTACGCGACTTCGAGCCGCATCTCGCCATCATTAACGTCGTGACCTACAGAGATGTCGTGCGGGGCTTTCTTTACACCCATCGCATGAACGCCGAGATGTTCTCGATCGTGGCGTTTCTCGGCCTGGCGCTCTCCGCGGTCGGGATCTGGAGCGTCGTGAACCTGTCGGTCAGCCGGAGGACGCGGGAGATCGCCGTCCGCGTGGCCGTCGGTGCCGAGCGCGGCGACATCACCCGTTTGATCCTCTCTCGGGCGCTCGTCTCGGTGGGGCTCGGGCTCGCCCTGGGCCTGACGGTTTCCTCTGCGTTGACGGGGCTGGTGCGAAGCCTGCTCTTCGGCGTCGAGCCGACCGACCCGGTCACCTTGGCAGCCGGAGCGGGTGTGCTCGTGCTAGCCGCGCTGTCGGCGGCCTACCTGCCGGCCCGCCGCGCGGCAACGGTCGACCCGACCCTCTCTCTGCGCCACGAGTGATCGCGATCCTCATTCCGGTGGCGCTTCAGGCCTGGGAGGGCTCGAACGGCGAGCACGGCTTGCTGATGTCGATGTCGACCTGGCACTACGTGTACCTGAAGCCGCCGACGCGGGCTAGCGTGTATCTGCTGGCGCTCCTTGGGATCGCGGTGGCGGCGGCGGGTGAGTGGTGGCTCGTCGGGCGGCACGCGCCGCGCGCCTGTAGTCGGGCTTGTCGCGGGCGTCCCGTTCAGCGAGAGCCGGCGTCGGCCGCCGGGTGGAACGGGCAGCGCCCCGGTGCCGTCAAGGAGCTCGGTCACGACCTCGACGCCGTAGTCGGCGGCGAGCGAGCGTGAGACGTCGAGGTGGCCCTGGTAGATTTTCGCCAGCCCGGCGTCGATGACGTCCTCGTGGAGCTTTTCCTGCTCCTCGAAACGGAAGACCCGGCCCGCCTCCGCCGAAAGGACCTTCGCGATGCGGTTGAAGGCGACGTAGTGGTAGTAGGGATCGAAGGCCGAGACCACGTGGACCGCGACGCCCCATTCCTGGGTGAGGGCGAGGGCGCTTAAAAGCCCACCGTAGGCGCGCGCCGAGCCGTCGACGGCGACGACGACGGGCCCCCTGGCCAGGTCTTTCGCGGCGTCCTTGATCACCAGCGTGTCGATGTCAGAGCGGCGCACGACCCGCCGGCAGACCGTACCGAGCCGTGCGCCGGGCACCGCCCCCAGGCCCTGTGCCCCCAGCACCAGGAGGTCGTACTGCTCCGAGTTGGCCTCGCGCGCCATCTCGCGGTAGTTCTTGCCCTCCAGGGAGCACCGCCGGTAGCTCAGCTCCGCCCGGCGGCAGGTTTCCTCGGCCTGGTCGAGGTAGGAGTCGGTGATCACCCCGAGGCCCTTCGTGATGAGGTCGTCGTGGACGTCGCGCTGACGTTCCAGCTCCTCCTCCTCGCGGTATCTCTCGGGGAGCCCGCCCTCCATCTGGCGGAAGCGTACGTCGTGCATCTTGGCGGCGTAGACATGGGCGCCCGTCACAGTCGAGCCCCATAACCGTCCGAGGGCGGCGGCTTCGACGACGCCGCGGTTCGAGAGGTCGGAGGCGTCGACGGCCACCAGGATGGAGCGGTATTCGCCCAGAGGCGCCGGGGTCGGTTCTTGTTGCTCGCTGGTCATGCCGCGTTTCTAGCGAAGCCTGTTCGGCGGCGCCCATGACCGCGGTCATATGGTCTCGATGCCGATCGCGCTCACGGATGCCGATCTTCCTCGTCGATCACGTCGAGTAGCGCCTCGCACCAGTTATAAGGAAAGCCGCACTCCCCCGAACGATCCCGCTGGGTGTAGTCCAGAGCGCCGATCTCGAACCATTCGCCCGCGTTGGCGACGACGACGACCGTCTGAAGCGGCGTCCCCGGCGACGCGGGACGCGCCGCGTTCCAATAACCGCGCACGAGCATCGTCCGCCAGTCCTCGCGGTCGCGCAGGTGAAAGACCACCTCGACGTTGCGCTGCAAGCAGCCGTCCCGCTGTGCCACCCGCGTGTCGATCTGCGTCTGGACGCCCGGCCAGAGCATCAGCTCCTGGGCGTTCGCGGCCATCTCCTCGCGCGCCTGGTGATATCGCTGGTTCAAAAGCTTTCCCCACACCGAAATCGGTGGACGCTTCCCGTCGTTCGTAATGTTTTTCAAACCGCCGCGATAGGGATCGAAAAAGCTGTACCAGGTGATGGCGACGGCGCTGTCGCCAAAAGCCTCGACGATCTCCGGGTCGTAGGTCACCTCGACGTCGTCCGCGGTCCGCGTCGCCCAAAACAGGACGTCGAGCACCATGGCGGGACGCCCCAGTCCGAGGCCGCGGTAGATCTCGGTGACTTCGTCCATCAGCTCGCCGAGGCGGGCGAGGCTCGCCGGCTTGTCGGAGAATTCGCGGGCGATGTAGAGCGCGACGATCGGACGCGGCAGCCCTTCCTCGTCGAGGACGCGCCGTCCGGCGGCGTCTTCGAGCATGAGGTAGCCGCCTTCCGAGTCGTCCATGTGGGGCTGGATGACGTGCTCGGCCAGGCTCGTCAGGTCGTCGCGCAGCTGCTCGTAGAGGCGCGGACGCGCGGCCAGGTTGTACGACGGGACACGCTCGACGCCCTTCGGCAGCCGGCACTGGCTCCCCGGCAGGCAGAGGATCATCTGCGACTCCTTGGCCGTGCGGACGAACATGTCGTAGTAGACAAAAAACTGAAGCCCGGCCTGCTTCGCGAGCTGCGCCGCCAGGACGAGGTTCGAGCCGTCGAACGAGTCGGGGACGCGGTCGGTCACGAGAAAGGCGATGCCGTCGACGCCACGGCGGCGGAAGCGCTCGTACTTCTCGCCGTAGTAGCCCGCCGAGGAGAGGTAGTCGGTGGCCGTGATCTCGCCGAAGGCACGGCGCGGCGCGGCGCGGGTGCAGGCGAGGCTGCGCTCCTCGACGCGGCCGTCGAGCTTTTCGTTGGGGTGGTACCAGGTGAAGTCGGTGACGAAGAGCTTGGGGCTCGGGTCGATCTCGAGCTCGACGGCGTCCTGCGCCGAGGCCGCGACGGCCGCGGCGAGAGAAAGGACGACGGCGAACGAGGCCAGCGAACGGGGTCTCTCGGCTCTCATGGACCGGTAGGGTAACATCATCGACTAGAATCGGCGTTCCTCCAGGCAACGCTGCCCCGAATCTCTTCACAGGAGCCTTCCGTGAGCACCAAGATCGACAAACAACGCCGCGAGCTGGCCCGGGCGATCCGCCGGACGAGCGTCGAGGCCTTTCACGACCGCCTCGCCGAAGCCGGGGTGACCCGGGCCTACGTCGTGTGGGAGAACGGCGAGCTCGTCGTCTCCCATCCGAAGCTGCTCGAGGGCGTCCAGGCCTTTTTCGAGCTCTCGCAGGACTTCGGCGGCCACGAAGGGATCTTCCTCGGACGCGAAGAAGGGATCCCGACGATTTTTCTGGCCGCGGTCCACGACACCCGCCGCGGCCTCGCCCAGGGCGGGCTGCGCTTCAAGCCCTACGAGACGATCGCCGCGGTCCTGGTCGACGGCCTGCGCCTCGCCCAGGGAATGACCCGCAAGAACGCGCTCGCCGGCCTCTGGTGGGGCGGCGGCAAGGGAATCGTGCCGATCACCCCGGCGATCGCGACCCCCGCCTACCGTACCGAGTCGACCCCGGAGCGAGTGGCGCTCTTTGAGGCCTACGGCCGCTTCGTGGCGAGCCTCGGGGGTTTTTACTACACGGCCGAGGACGTCGGCACGAAGACCTCCGACATGAACGCGCTGCTCGGGGCGAACCGCTTCACGACCTGCGTCGGCACCGACCACGGCGGCAGCGGCAACCCGTCGCCGGCCACCGCCCGCGGCGTCTTTCGCGGTATGCAGGCCGCGTGGCAGTACCTGCACGGCACCGACGACCTCCAGGGGGTCAAGGTCGCCGTCCAGGGCGTCGGCCACGTCGGCAGGGCGCTCGTCGAGTCCTTGGACGATGCCCGCGCCCAGGTCTGGGTCACGGACATCGACCGCGAGGCCCTCGCCCGGCTCCAGGCGGAGCGTCCGCGCATCGAGGTCGTCGAGGACCCCGACTCGATCTACGACCTCGACGTCGACGTCCTGGCGCCTTGCGCGGTCGGCGCGGTGGTCAACCAGCACACGATCCCGCGCCTCGAGGTGGAGCTCGTCTGCGGCGCCGCGAACAACATCCTGGCGGAACCTCTGGCCGACGCCGAACGGCTGCGCGAACGTGGCATCACCTTCGTCCCCGACTACCTGTGCAACCGCATGGGCGTCACGAACTGCTGCGACGAGAGCTTCGGCTACCTGCCGGGCGACGTGGCGCTCGCCGCGGAGCACGTCTACCCCGACACGCTGCGGGTTTTGCGCCACGCCCAGCGCTACCGGATGACGACGGTCCAGGCCGCCGACCAGTTGGCCGACATCGCCGCCGCCGAGCTCCATCCGATGATCGGCCACCGCGGTCGCCGGCTGATCGACCAGCTGATCGCCACCGACTGGGCCGGAACCCGTTCGCGTCCACCGCGCCGGCGTCTCCCGGGGCCGCTTTTCGAACCCGGCCGCGACGAGCCGCCGATCCGGGTCCGCTGGGACCGCGAAAAGCGGTTTCGGGGCATGGGTCCGGCCCTTGCCGCGGCGCCGATCTCGGCCGCCGGACGTCCGGAGCTCTCGTCGTTCCTGCCGGCGGTGATGATGGACGTCCGCGCCCGTGCCGTCGAGCTCCTGGGGGGCGAGCGTCCGCGGCGTGCGGCGGGCTCCGACCACGGGGGCCTGGCTCTGCAGCTGGGCGTCGAGCGTTCGCTCTCCTACGAGCGCCACGAGGTGGGCCGAGGCCGCTTCGTCGAGCTCTGCCAGGACGTCGCCCGCCGTCACGACGCCGCCATCCGCGCGCAGCTCCACCAACTGGGCGTCGGCTTCGACTCGCCGTCGTGGCTCGATTCGATGAGCCCGGCCGGCAACGAGGCCACCCGGCACCTCTACCTGGCCTTGAAGGACGCCGGCCTCCTCTTCCGGGAGCGCCGCCGCAGCTACTTCGACCCGATGCATCAACGGCTGCTGATCGCTCCCGACCAGTCGCCGGTCGAGCGCTTGCGCGGCCAGTCCACCGCGGCGTTCGAGGACCGCGGGGTGAGCGATCACCTCTTCGTCCGCCTCGACGAGGGCGCCCGGACCCTGCAGCGGGCGATCGCGTCGGGGGCCGTCGTCTTTTCGGCCGAACGGTTTCGCCAACGCGTCGAGAAGGCGATCAGCGACCCGGAGCCCTGGGCCATCTCGCGCCGCCAGTGGTGGGGACATCCGCTGCCGTCCTCGACGCTCGACCCCCCGGGGACGGCCGACGAGCACGTGCTGTCGGTGTGGTTCGCGCTCGTCGCCTGGTCGCTTCAGGCCATGGGCTGGCCGCGCCAGGCCAGTCCCGAGCCGATCGCCGAGGTCCACGTAGGCCCGGATCTGCTGATGCGCTGGGTGATCCCTTCGCAGGTGGCGTCGCTTGAGCTGACGGGACGCCCGGCCTTCAGCCGCGTCGAGGTGCACGGTGACCTCTACGTGCCGGAGCGCGTCCTGGAGGAGCGCGAGGGCGCGCAGCCCTCCGATCCCGACGAGGAACGCTTCGTCGTTCGGCACAAGCGGCGCCGCATGCGCCGTCAGCTGGGCAACGTCGTCGAGCCGGCGACGCTCATCCGGCGATTCGGAGCCGACGCCCTGCGTCTGGGATATCTCCTGGCCCAGAACCCGGGTGCGCCGCAGGTGGCGACCTGGGCCGAGTCGACGCTCCGCCAGGGCCGGCGTGCCGTCCGGCGCCTGAACGCCAAGGTCTCGGGCCTCGACCAGCTCCTCTCCCGGCTTGCCAGCCATGGTGAGGCCGACGCCGCGGCCGAGGGCCCGGACGCGGCGGCTGGCCGCGCCGTCAACGCCTGGATCCGCGCCAAGACCGAGCGGCTCGTCGACGAGGCCCACGCCGGTTACCGCGGGTACCGGCTCCACCGGGTGGCCCACCTCTTCCTCGAAGCGGTCGACGACTTCGGCCGCTACGCCGCGGTGGCGGCCCAGCGCCGCGGCGTCGCCCTCGGCGAGGTGGCCTCGACGGTGGCGGCGGTCGTCCGGCGCCTCGCCGACGGTTTTAGCCCCGTCTGCCCGTACCTGCTCGACAAGCTTGTCGAGCGCACCGCGGCCCGGGCCGCGGCCGTCAACGGCGGCGAAGCGGGGGAGGCCTTGGCGTGGATCGTCGACCTCGTCGCGGAGCTCGGCCGTCACCGTGGATCGAGCGTCCGGGTCCTGACGGACGACGACGCAGCCGGCAAGCTCCTCGCGGCAGGCCGCGCGGAGCTCGAAGCGCTCGCCAGGACGAGCCTCGAGGTGAGCGAGGACCCGGCGCCCGAGGACGCGCGGACGATCGGCCCGTGCGCCGTCGTCGTCCAAATCCCCCCTGCCCCCCTTTCCTAAAGGGGGGTTCAGAAAGAAATCCGGAGTCTTGTCCCCCCTTTAGGAAAGGGGGTTAGGGGGATTTTCGGCAGACGAAGTCTGCCGGATTCTCAAACCTTGAGCACCAAACCCCGACGATACATCCACACCAGGACGGCAAACCAGGCGACCACCCAGAGGATCGCAAAGGAGAGCGACGCGACGTAGGGCGGCAGCCAGCGTAGGAGCTCGTCCAGAGGGCCTTGTTGATCGGCAAGAACCACCCCCAGACGTAGCCGGTCGCAACGAGGAGCGAGCCGCGCACGAGAAGCCTTGCGACACGCTCGGCCGGATCGATCTTCGCCACCAGGACGAGGCCCGCGAAGACCCCGAGAAGCGTCGTCGCGACCGCCGGGATCGTCGACAGGATCCCCTCGGGGTCGTAGACCTTGGCGCTCACCCAGAGGTGGTCGCCGAGGACGGTCCGGTCGAGCCATCCGGCGAGGTGACCGCCTTTCGAGTCGAGGTCCGGCGCTCCCTGGCCCGGCACCGGCACGAGGGTCATGAGCGCCCAGTAGCCAAAAAGGCTCGCGAGAGTGACGGCCTTCAGGATCCGCTCGCGGCAGTAGAGGAAAAGCAGCGAGGCCACGAGGTAGCAGAGGGCGATCCGTTGCAGGACGCCGGGAATGCGCCACGTCTCGAGCAACGCCGTGAACGTCCGCGGGCCGAAGAGGCCGAACGGGTAGCCCGAGAGGAAAAGCCCGAGGCCGAAGAGGATCGCGGCGCGCCGGAAGAGCTTCGCGACCATCGCTCTCCTGGGGGCCCCTTCGTCGACACGGCGCTTCATGGCAAGCACGATCGCCACGCCGGCGATGAAGAGGAAGAACGGGAAGACGAGGTCGGTCGGCGTCCAGCCGTGCCACTCGGCGTGGAGCAACGGCCAGTAGACCGTGTGCCAGCTGCCGGGGTTGTTGACGAGGATCATGAGCAGGATCGTCATTCCCCGGAAGACGTCGACGGAGACGAGGCGCACCGGTTTCTCGGCACTTTTCTGAGCTTCGGTCATGATCCGCGCAGTCTAGCCGAACCGCAGCGAAAGCATTGAAATCCACGAGGGGCAGGATAGAGTCCCTGCGTCATGTCCGCGAGCCCACCAAGAGCCCTGATCGTCGTTCAACGAGCAGGTCTCGCGCGAATGCGACTTCGAGGTGGTCTGTGCTATCGTGGGCAGGCGGCCTGGAAGCCGCAGGAGGCCCTCATGACAAAAGCCGCCCTTGCAGATCTTGACTTCGAGGTGGTCTTGGAAGACGGAGTCCCCTTGGAGACATGGTATCACCGCTTACAGATGGTGCTTTTCCTCGAGCTCGCCCGGAACCGAATGCTTGAGCTCGGACACCGCGACTTTTTCCTCAACGGTGACATGTTCATCTACTACTCGCCCGAGCAGGCGCGGGCGGTGGCCGAGGAGGAGCGCCAGCTCGCCCTCTTCGAGCAAGGCCTCTGGCCCGACCAGCCGAAAAAGACCGCCTACCGCGGTCCCGACGCCTTCCTCGTCAAGGGCGTCGGCACCCACAAGCGCGACGTGTGGAAGGTGTGGGAGGAGGACGGCCGCTACCCCGACTTGATCCTCGAGCTGCTCTCGCCGTCGACCGCCGACGACGACTACGGCAAGAAGAAGGCGATCTACCAGGACGTCTTCAAGACCTCGGAGTACTTCCTCTACACCCCGGACAGCGAGTCAGTGGACGGCTTCCGCCGGCTCGACAACGCCTACCAGCGGATCCCCCGCTCCGCCGAGCGTCGTCTGTGGAGCCGGGAGCTCGAGGTGGAGATCGGGGTGTGGCACGGCGAGTACGACGGCCAAACGGCCGATTGGCTCCGCCTCTTCTATCCGGACGGGCGCTTGGTGGCGACGAACGTCGAACGCGTCGAGCAGGAACGCCGGCGCGCCGAGCAGGCCGAGGAGCGCGCCAACGCCGCCGAGGTCGAGCTGGCTCGTCTGCGCGCCCGCTTCGACGACGCGTCCGACTCCTGACGCGATCCCAGAATTTCCACAGGCGCGGCAGCGGCTGGGGAAGCTTGGGAGGAAAAAAAGGGCTGGACTCGTCGGAGTCCAGCCTTCTGCTTTTGCGGTGGCCGGCGGTCCCGGAGGAGGACCGCTCCCGCTATTTGAACGACCTTATTTACAGGTCTGGGAGCCTGGCTTGCCTTTGCACTTGTTGCTGCAGCAGTCGGAGTCCTGGGTGCAGCTCGTACCCTTGGGCGAGCAGACCAGGCAGACGTCGTTGACCTCGTCGCAGGCGGCGCCGCCGCAGGGATCGCTGCCCGCCAGGCAGGCACCTGCGTTGCAGGTCTCGGCACCGTTGCAGAAGAGGCCGTCGTCGCAGTCCGCGTCGACGACGCATTCCGGCCCACTCACGGGGGCCACGGTGTCACAGGCCGAAGCGGGGCCCATGCAGGTGTCGTCGCCGCCGATCGGGATCACGACGTAGGAGTAGTCGCGGCCGTTCTGGAGGTCGCTGTCGCCCCACGACGTGCCGGTGGTCTCGCCGAGCTTCACCTTGCCGAAATCGCAGGCGAAGACACCCTCGGTGCGGAAGACCTGGTACTTGGTGGCACCCGAGACCGAACCCCAGGAGAGGTCCACCGAGTTATTGCCGCCGGTGGCGGTGACGTTGGGGGCCGAAGTCGGGGCGCCGGAGCAACCCGAATCCTGCGGTGTCGGGCTCTGGCAGGCGATCTCCTGGTCGTTGAAGGCGTTGTAGATCGCCGTCATGTGCGGCGTGCCGTCGGTCAAGCTGCCGTTGTCGTCGTCGGCGGCCAGGAAGTTGTTGTAGCCGCTCGAGCCCGAGCAACCGCCGTTGGGCGGGCCGCCCGAGAACCAGGTGCTGGTGTTGCCGGCGGCGATGAAGGTCAGCCGGGTCACAATCTCCTGGGCGGTGTTGTTGTCGAAGTTGTAGGGCGCCGATTGTAGATTGCGCTTCCACAGCGACCACACCGCTTCGGAGTAGACGTGGCCCACGCAGTGGACCTGGCCGCCGCAGGTGGAGTTCGACCAGCTGTAGTCGTGGGGCTGGCCCGACGCCTTCTTCAAGTAGTCGATGTCGCGCACGCCGGTGCAGTCGAGGCAGGGATCGCCGTTACCGCTGCAATTGACGCCCGGCCTGAAGCCGCGGCCGATGCAGGAGGTGTTGAGGCGCAGCGCCATGTAGATGTCGGCGATGCCTTCGCCGGAGGGGCTGGCGATGCCGCCGTTGACGTCGTTGGCGTCCATGCCGTGAGCCCACTCGTGGTCGAACACGCCGGCGATCTCACCGGTGTTGGCGCAACCGTTGCCGGAGCGGTAGAAGTTCACCGTCGAGCCGTTCCAGAAGGCGTTGCAGGTGTTGTTGATGTTCATGTTGGCGGTCAGCCGGTTCTGCAGCCACGTGTTCGACGGCAGCTGGCCGCGGGCCATCTCCTTGAGCTTGTTGAGTTCGTAGAAGCCGGTGCGCGAGGAGTGGGTGTTGCCGGCGCCGCCGAAGCCCGGGGTCGTGCAGTCGTCGCCGCCCGAGGTGCCCCAGTCGATGCCGCCCGACTGCGTCAGGCTGTCCGTACCGCAGTTGTCGGCCATGTTGACGTACGGGCCGTTGAAGGTCGCCGTCTGGCTGCCGGTCAGGCTGTAGTTGCCGCCGGTGTCGGTCGTGGCCGAGCCGACGAACATGAACGGCATGGGCTCGCCGGCCACCTCGACGCCGTCGGGGCTGATGCCGTCGTTGCTCGTCGGGTAGACGCCGCCCTTGGCCTCGGCGTAGTGGTTCTGGTCCTCGAAGGCCAGCACTTCGCCAGTGTGGGCGTTGACCAGGGCCTCCCAGCTGCCGCCGTCACCGGCGACGTTCACCTTGATCGACCAGGCCAGCTGATAGCGATAGCCCTGGCCAGAGCCCGCGGCGTTCAACAAGGTCAGGTAGACCTGCTCGTCCGCGCCCCAGGAGCCGCTCACCTCGAGGGGAGAGAGGTAGTTCAGGGCCGCTTCCGCTGCCTCTTCGCGAGTCAGCTGGGGACGGTTCGAGGAGGCGCCGCGATCGCTCCATTTCTGGGCGCCGAAGAGGATCAGGTTGCCTTTCTTGATCGTCGCGGAAACGTGGCTGTCGCGGACCAGGATGCCGTCGATCTGCCGGGGGGCGTGGATCTGGATCATGTCGCTGCCGTGCGAGGCCAGACGCGGCGCGGCGAGCTCGGCGGGATCGACGCCGAGTGCGTCCTGGTTGGCCTCGAGGTAGGCGTAGAACGCTTCCCAGGCGGCCTCTTCCTGATCGGTGCCGCTCTTGGTCCACACCAGATAGTTGCCGACGCCGTTGCCCGGAATCAGGGGCGTGGTGGGCATGAGGGTCGCGAAGCGGCCGGTGCGCGCGTCGAGCCGCGCCGTCGCCTCTTCGACTCCCAGGTCGACGAGGCGCCGCTGGAGCGCGACGGCGGCCTTGGTCGGCAGCCGGTCGACCGTCTGGAAAATTTCTTCGCCTGAGAAATCGGCGTGCCGGAATGCCTTGGCGGCGACCGCCGCGGACCGCTCGGGCGCGTCCTGGGCGTAGAGGGTTCCTGTGACGCCCAGCAGGGCGACCAGAATCCACAGACATCGGATGACTCGACTCATTGCTCTTTCTCCTGTCCCTAGGATGGGTTTCGGAGCGCACGAGCCAGCTCGGCGCCCGCGGTGACAAATTGGCCTTATCCATAGAAGTAGGGTGTCGTGGGGCCGGAAAAATATAGGGGGGGGGACGAAAAAACACGAAAAAAGGGACGGCGCCGAAGCTCCGTCCCCTTCGTCAGGGGGCCCCACTCTGCCCCACTCAAGGTGCCACCCTCTTCGCAAGTCCTGGCAGACCTCGACTTCGTCGCTGAGCCGTGCAAGGCCGAGGAGCCGTTCCCGGTCGCTTTGGGGAAGGAGGATGTTCGGGCCGAGGAGCTGAGCTTGGATTTTCATCATGTCGCCTCCTAGGCCGACCCTGCCGACTGGCGCGACCGGAACAGCCGAATGGGCCTACTTGCCGCCGATCGAAGTCAGCGCCAGGTTGTGCCAGACGTCCTGGTTCGCGGTGTCGAGCCACCGCAGGGTGAAGGGCAACTCCCACCCGACGCCTGGGATCGGGTAAGGGATGACGCGGTACGAGACGTCCTCTTGATCGAGTCGATCCTCAAGGCGTCGGGAGGCTTCAACCCCGAGGCGGCGTTCCCCCCGAGGTGCTTTCCCAGGCCGTGGCCGTTCGTCGGCGGCCAGTTGCCCCCCGCGCCGCCACCGCCGCCGAATCGTTCTCTGGTCGTCCACAAGATCGGCGACAAGTGGAAGATCGTCTGGCGAGGAGAGGTCCCGACGGTTCGCGTTCCTCGCCGTGGCGCCGCTGAGATTCAGGACGACACGACGATCGAACCCACCAACTTCAACGGCGGCAAGGTGGTCCGGCCCGGAAGCAGGGATCCGGCGCGAGACCCTCCGTGATCGCCAATCTCTGAACAGCATCGTCAGCGGTCGGCTGGCTGAGAGGTTCTACGGTCTCGGCCCGGCAGAGTTGTGCCCCGTTTCGTGCTATATCGTCATTTTCATCCTCTGACGGCCCCTCGAGCGCCGTCCGACGCGATCTCAGGACCAAACTTCGCACGCTAGGCCCCTCGTAAACTACTGAAAACAAAAGACTTTCGAAGTGGGTGGAACCTCACGTGGTGGTGTGTTATACTTGCCCAACCAACACTGAGGAGCGAATGATGAGAATCCTCGTAATTGCTTTTGCGGCAGCTACCCTATCCCTTCCTGCGTTTGCGGACCTCACCCATCGCCCTGACGATGTCTACGTCCGGGTCGTGGACACCGGTTCATGGCTCTGCGATATAGTCCTGGCCCCCGGAGACGGCGTCATGGTGTACGACGGCGGCCACTGGACGGGTTCTCACTGCATCAAGGCGGCACGGAAGCTGAGTCCTGGGCAGGAGGTCGACATCCTTGTCGTCAGCCCTCCAGATGCCGATAATCTCGGGGATGCCGATGAGATTCTGGCGGCGTTTGATGTGCGGCTCATCCGCCGAACAGGGTTCCCGCGTTTTGACAAGGCCACGTGGCGGGCCTTCAACGATGCCGTGGGCGAGGAGGCTCGGTTCGGTGCCACAGTGGCAAACCTTCAGAGCTTCGAGCTGGTCCCTGGCAGAACGATGCCTCCCGGTGACGCAACAGTGACGTTCTTCGTCGGGTGGGGAGACTGGACTGAATCAGGACCCAGCGACGCAGAGCGCCGAATCGTCATCTCGATCGTCCTGCGTCTTGACTACGAGGGAGGGTCAGTTCTTTTCGCCGGTGACACGATCGGCCGACGATTGGTTGACGATGACGACGCATGCAAGGACGCGGAGAGTTTCATGGCCGACCGCCACGATGCTGAGGAAATCTCGCTCAAGGCCGATGCCATCATCGCGCCTCACCACAGCGGAAACAACGGCTCGTCTACCTGTTTTGTTGAGCGAGTGGATCCAGATGCCGTCATCTTCTCGGCAGGGCACGACCATGGCCATCCGTCCCGTGGTGTTGTGGGCCGGTACATCGCACACAATGCGGCGGTTGATATTCTTCGGACGGATCGAGGCGACGATGAGGGGGGTTTTGAATGGCGTGACCCCGATCGGGTAGAGGACTGTGAATACCCACGTGGTGACGATGGTGTTGAAATCGTGATTCGTGGGGATGGAGAAGTAGAGGTCGACTACCGACAAGCGCCGGCGCCAAGCGGGTGTTAACGGTAGGATGGTTCTAGCGGTTGGAGCTTTAAAACCCTTGGGAGATAGTCGATGGACGTAAACATTCGATTCACGGAAGAGATTTCCGCAACAGAGTCTCATGCATTGGGGAAACTGGCTAGTGCCTATAGAAAAGTGGACCTCATTGCTGATGAGGAGCGAGCTCCGCCCGAACATGGAGAAAAAGGCGACGTGATTACTTGCCTTACCCTGGCGGGCCTGGCGGTGTCTCTAATTGGTACGGTCGCGACCGTTGTTTCGACATGGGGATCGAAACGCAACTATTCAATATCCATAAGCCGTGGTAGTGTTACTTACGGCTTGAACAACCTCTCGCCGGGCGAGTTCCTAGAGGCTATAGAGAAGCTGAAGCAGGTGCAGGGTTCGGAAGATGTTGAAGTGCGCGTATTGAAAGGTGACTAATGCCAAGGCGTATTGCTCTCGTAGTGAACGCGCTGACCGGGGACGAGCTTAGCGCGGGGGCTGATGATTCAGCTCGGATTTTCGGGGTTCTTGTTGACGGAAGTCTGGGAGATTGCGATCCTGGGTCTGCTGTGTTGTTGAGGGACTGTCCGAGGCGTCGGGACTTTGAAGACAGCTTGTCCGATCTTCTTGGAGATTGGCAGTCAAAGGATCAGCTGATCCTGTATTTCTCGGGACATGGGAAGGATAGGAATGGGCGATACAGTTTGGTTTTTGGCGACAAGGAGTTGACATATTACCCATTCGGTTCTCTTCTACTCGAGCTGCAGTCAAATGGGGTGACGCGGGCAATTCTGATTCTTGATTCGTGCTATAGTGGGCTCGCCTTGGACGAGGGGCGAAAGAGTGACGTGGCGCCGTTTCGCCCGGAGTTGGAGCAGGAGATTCCGAGAGGCGTGGCCATCATTACTTCATCTAGGGAGAATGAGCAAAGCTACGAAAAGCGCGAGTTGGGGGAGGGCGAAAGGCCGCAGAGCGTATTCACGGAACTTTTTTGTCAGGCCATCACGACCGGCCTGAATAACACCGTCACAAGCGATGACAAGATAGCAGTAGAGGATGTAGTCGCGTTTGTGAATGGTCAGATACTTCATGATGAGAAATACTCGCGCTATCCGCAAAACTCTGTCTATGGAGTAGATCGGGGAGAGCGGAGGATCTGGGTGGCGCATAATAGAACTCGCTCAGAGCAGATTGAAGAGCGCTCATCGGCGGACTTGCAGATAACTTCTGTTGAAGAGCTTCGCTTTGCCTACGAGAGGACAGCTACTTGGAGGCATCCTTGTGACGGCGCTACGCTACAGGAGCTTGATTGGGGCCTCGTTGAGCAGTATGGCAAAGTGGCAGATCCAGACCTGTTTCAGGGCGAAGATCGCGCGCGAATTGCTCGCAAGCTTCAGTTATTCTCACCCATACTGGTAGGTGAGGTTGAGTATTTGCACAGGGCGGCTGTGTTGTGCTTTTGCAAGCACCCGGATCGCTTCTTTCCTCAGGCGCGTGCGGCGTTTGTGCGGGGGGACATAGGGGGGGTCAAATACATGAGTCCTTCGTGGGTAACCGGGCCGTTGACGCGCCAGATATCGCAACTGGTGAAACTAGCTTTGGAAAGTCTTGATAGAATCTCTTCCAGCGGTTCGGATGGATTGCGCCGAGAAGATGAAGAGGTGCCTCAGACTGTAATTCGGGAGTTGATCTCCAATGCCGTAATTCATCGTGACTACGATTCTGATGGTACTGTTCAAGTGCATGTCACGAGCGACTTCGTTGAGGTGCGTAGTCCCGGTCGGTTCCCTGGGAATCTTTCATGGGGTGACTTGATTGAGCGGCCCCGTTCTTATCCGAGCGACAAAGCGATAGCTCTTTATGCAATAAGACTCCGCGGCTTTGAAGGCATCAGCCGTGGATTCTCAGTCTTTAGAAGATTTCTGGAGAGGAACGACGGTTCGGGGATTACATGCGAAGTTCTCGATGATCCTGCAGTTCGTGTTCGGGTAGCCAGGGCTACTCTTACTCAGCTGACGAGCGTTCAGGCCGGGCGGGATGTCGTAGTCGTGTCGGGAAAAACGGAAAGGACTCCTCCTCCGTCCGGGGACATTTCCAGAACATCGGTTAATATCTCTCGCCTCCCCGTCCCCGGCCCGCACTTCATTGGACGCGATGCTGAGCTCGAACGCCTCGACCAGGCCTGGGACGACGACACCTGCGTCTTCGTCCTCACCGCCTTCGGCGGCGTCGGCAAGTCCGCTTTGGTCTACAAGTGGGTCGAGGCCCTCGCCGAGGACGACTGGCGCGACGCCGAACGCGTCCTCGGATGGTCCTTTTACAGCCAGGGCACCGACGCTACCGCCGCGTCTGCCGACGCCTTCGTCGACTTCGCACTCCGCTGGCTTGGAAACGAAGAAGAGGTCCCCGGATCGCCGTGGGAACGAGGCGTCCTCCTGGCGCGGCTCCTACGCCAACGGCGGACGCTTCTCATCCTGGATGGCCTGGAGCCCCTCCAGCACCCGCCCGGCACCCAGACCGGACGCTTGAAGGACCCCGCCGTCCAAGCGCTCCTGCGCGAGCTGGCGATCCAGAACAACGGCCTCTGCGTCGTCACGACGCGCCTTGCCGTCGCCGACGTCGCCGGACGGGCCGGGACCGTCGAGCGGAATCTGGAGGACTTGCCGTCCGAGGCCGGGGCCGCGCTTTTGAAGCAGCTCGACGTCCGGGGCACGGACAAAGAGCTGAGAAAGGCGTCCGACGAATTCGGCGGACACGCCCTGGCGCTGACGCTGCTCGGCAACTACCTCACCGAAGCGCTCGACGGCGACGTCCGCCAGCGGGGCGAGGTAGCCATCCTCGACGAGGACGTCGAGCAGGGCGGACACGCCCGGCGGGTGATG
>CBDUYN010000073.1:0-43892 GCA_965371445.1 uncultured bacterium
GGAAGAGGAGATGGAGCCGCTCAAGATCGAGCTCGAGGGCCTTCGTGACCGCCGGGTACGGCTCACCATCCACTCGTCGCGGCTCACCGGCGCCGTGGTCACGCCCAAGGGCGATAAGCTCCTCTACCTCACGCGTTTCGAAAAGGGATTCGACCTGTGGTCGACCGACCTCCGGACCCGCGAGACCAAGATCCTCACCAAGCTCGGCAGCCGCTTTGCGGGAGGGCTGGTCCTCGACGAGTTGGGCGAGAACGCCTTCTTCCTTGCCGACGGCAAGATCACCAGGGTCGAAGTCGATTCGGGGAAGAAGAAACCCGTCAAGCTGAAGGGCGAGATGTGGGTCGACCGGGCGGGAGAATTTGCCTACTTCTTCGAGCACGCCTGGCGCCAGGTGAAGCGTAAGTTCTACGACCCCGAGCTCCAGGGCGTCGATTGGGACCTCTACAAGACGGCCTACGCCCGCTTCCTGCCCCATGTCGACAACGGCTACGACTTCGCCGAGATGCTTTCCGAGATGCTCGGCGAGCTCAACGCCTCGCACACCGGCGCCAGCTATCGGGGACGGGGCGAGGAAGGCGACGCGACGGCCTCGCTCGGCCTTTTCTTCGATCCTTCGCACGCCGGAGCGGGCCTCAAGGTCGTCGAGGTCCTGGCCAAGGGTCCCGTGGTCAAGGACGAGAGCAAGATCCGGCCCGGCGTCATCGTCGAGCGGATCGACGGCGTCTCGATCGAGGCCGGGATGAATTACTTTCCGCTCTTAAGCCGCAAGGCGGGCCAGAACGTCCTCTTGAGCCTTTTCGACGAGGCGAGCGGCGAACGCTGGGAAGAGGTAGTCAAACCCGTCAGCCTCGGCGCGGAGCGCCAGCTCCTCTACGAGCGCTGGGTCGAGGGGAGGCGGCGGGTGACCGAGGAGCTCTCCGGGGGTCGGATCGGCTACGTCCACGTCCGCAGCATGAGCGACGGTAGCTACCGCACGGTCTACGAAGAGGTCATGGGACGCCACGCCACCAAGGAGGCGCTCGTCGTCGACACGCGGTTCAACGGCGGCGGCGACCTGGTCGACGACCTGTCGATTTTCCTCTCGGGCGAGAAGTACATGGACTTCGTCCCGCCCCAGGGTGGTGTGGTCGGCGTCGAGCCCGGGGGGCGGTGGACCCGTCCCTCGATCGTCGTCGCGAACGAAGGCAACTACTCTGACGCGCATTGCTTTCCGTGGGCCTACCAGACGCTCGGCATCGGCAAGGTCGTCGGCATGCCCGTGGCGGGGACCTGTACCTTCGTCTGGTGGGAGCAGCTCCACGACCGGCAGATCGTCTTCGGCATCCCCAACATGGCCGTCACCTCAAAAGAAGGACGGCCGCTGGAGAACTGGCAACTGGAGCCCGACGTCCGGGTCGAGAACGAGTACGAGCCGGTCGCGGCGGGGCGGGATCAGCAGCTGGAGCGTGCCGTGGAGGAGCTTTTGAAGGAGCTTGACGGCGGCGAGTAGGGTCATCACTCTGCTCTGGGTGGCCAAGCCTCCGGCAAAGTAAAACAAAAAGTCGCCCCATCACCCTTGCCCTTCGACTCGACCCAGATGTGCCCGCCGTGGACCTCGACGACCCGCTTGACGATGGCGAGCCCGATGCCCGTGCCCTCGACGTTCGGATCGAGGCGTTCGAACAGACCGAAGACCCGATCGTGGAAACCGGGCTCGATGCCGACCCCGTTGTCACGTACGTAGACGACGGTCTTGCCGCGGTCGCTCCGCGATCCCACCTCGACGTGCGGCTCGTCCTCGCCCGAGAACTTGACAGCGTTTTCGATCAGGTTTTGAAGCACTTCCGCGAGGCGCGACCGGTCACCGAGGACGACCGGGAGGTCTTCGGCGATCTCGACCGCGGCTTGCTTTTCCTCGATCCGTCCGGCGAGGTGATCCACCACCTCTTTTGCCAGCGCGCCTAGTGGCACCTTCTGCGGCTCGTGGATCGCCCGTCCGGCGCGGGAGAGCTCCAGGAGGTCCTCGATGAGCGCCGCCATCTTGTCGACGGCTTCCTGAATCCGTCCAGCGTCGCTTTTCGCGCGCTCGAGCTCGCCCGCTTCGACGTCCTTCATGAGGAAGCCGAGATATCCCTTGACGGTAAAGAGCGGGGACTTGAGGTCATGGGAGACGGTGTGGGTGAAGCGCTTCATCTCCTCGTTTTTCGCTTCCAGCTCGGCGATCAGCTTCTTTCGTTCCCGCTCCACCCGGGTCCGTTCCGAGATGTCGCGGATGATCGCCATGAGCAAGATCTTCTCGCCGAGGCGAAACGTCCCGAGGCTGATCTCGGCGTCAAAGAGCGAGCCGTTCTTTCTCTTTTGCTTGAACTGAAAATCGCGGACGGTCGACTGGGAGACGGGTTTGGCGTCGAATGCGGCCTCGTCGCCCGATTGGAATTCTGGAGCGAGGTCTTGGACTTGCTTGCCGAGGAGCTCCTCGCGCGAGTAGCCGAACATCTTCAAAGCGCGGGCGTTGCAGTCGACGATCTCGGCGTCGTCGAGAATCAGGATGGAGTCGTTGGCCTCCGAGAAGAGGACCCGGTAGCGCTCCTCGCTGCTACGTAGCGCCTCCTCGGCTTTCCGTTGCTCGGCGAGGGCCTGCTCCAGCCGGTCGGCTCGACGGCGCACCGCTCCGATGCGCCAGCTGAAGATCGCGGCGAAGAACGCGGACGCCAACAAAGCGACGGCGAAGAAAAACGTCCCGGTTTCCTGGAAGCGCGGCTCGACCCGAAAAGAAATGCTCGCGCCCGCCTCGTTCCACACCCCGTCGTCGTTCGCCGCGATCACTCGAAAGGTGTGCTCACCGTGAGGGAGGCTGGTATAGAGGGCCTGGCGCCCCTCCCCGGCGTTGTTCCACTCGTCGTCGAAGCCCTCGAGACGGTAGCGGACCGTAACCGCCGAAGGGATGAGAAGCGAGAGGGCGGCGAAGTCGAAGAGGAAGCGTTTGTGGCCGGGTCCGATCTCGATCGCGCCGCCGGCAAGCTCCTGGGCCACGCCGTCGACGGTGAAGCCTTCGAGCGCCACCGGCGGCGGGACCCGGTTGATCGGAAAGCGTCCGGGATCGAGGATCGCGACGCCTTCGATCGTCGGCACCCACAGCCGGCCGTCGCTGGTCCGGAGGATCCGGGTGGCGGCGGTGCACTCGCGCGAGGGCAGGCCGTCGAGGTCGTCGACGACCTCGATCGTCACCCCCTGGCGCTCGCCGTTCATGTGGGCCACGAGCTCGCTGCGGTCGATGCGCAGGATGCCGTCCGCCGAGCTCAGATAGACCGTGCCGTGGCCGTCGTCGACATAGTCGAAGATCGCCTCGGTCCCGAGGCCGTCCGCGGGGGTGAGGGTCGCGATCCGGCCTTTCGAGAGCCGCGCCAGGCCGCCGTTGGTGGCAAGGTAAACGTCGCCCGATTCGTCGGCGTGGGCGTTGAAGACGATGGTTCCCACGAGGCCGTTCTCGCGGGTGTAGGTCCGGATCCGGCCATCGCCGCGGAGCAAGGAGAACCCACCCTGGGTCGCGACGAGGAGGTTGCCCGCCGCATCCTCGTCGATCCCGAGGACGAAGTCCGACGCGAGCCCCCGCGAGGCATCGTAGACCTCGATTCTCTCGTCTTCCCCGAGCTTGACGAGCCCGCCGGTGCGGGTCCCCGCCCAGATGCCGCCGTCGCCAGCCTCGTAGACGACGCGTACCTGGTTGGACGGCAGGCCGTTTTCCGTCGTCCACCATTCTGCCGTGCTCCCCGAGATCCGTAGGAGCCCTGCGTAGGAGGCGATCCAGAGATCGCCCCGGCGGTCCTCCAGGAGGCCGCGGACGCGGACGTCGGGGAGGGTGACTGGAAGCTCGGAGTCCTTCACCTCGTGGCCGTCGACGACCTGGATCCGGCCGTCGTCGGAGCCCACCAGGACCTCGCCCCGGCGCGTCTCGGCCAGGGCGTTGACCCGTTTGGTGGCGAGCCCCTCCCAGGTCGTCAGCGAGGCGGCCTTGCCCTGCCGGAGCTGATACAGGCCGTGGGCGTAGGTCGTGACCCACACCTCCCCCTCGCGGCCAAAGGCGACGGCGGAGACGCTGCGCAGCGGCCGGCCGCGGTGCTCGGAGAGGCGCTCGAAGCGCGACGTCGCGTTGCGCCGGAAAAGGCCCTGCTCGGAGGCTATCCAGAGGTTGCCGTAGCCGTCCTCGTAGAGGCGGTAGACCTCGATCCCGGAAAGGCCGGCGTCGGCGACGAGGCCGTCGCTCCCGAACCGGCTCAAGCCGGCTTCGGTGCCGATCCACAAATCGCCGTCCCGGCAGCGCACGAGGTTCGTCACGGTGTCGCTCCGGAGCCCCGAGTCGGCTCGAAAAAAACTCACGTCGCCTCCCGCCCCGCCGAGGAGGCGCACCAGGCCCTGGCCCTCGGTGGCGATCCAGATGGTGCCGTCCTCGTCCTCGAGGAGGCTGCGAACCGTGACGGCACCCAGAGCCTCACCCTCGACGGCGACGAACCGCGTTCCGTCCTGACGAAAGACGCCGCCGTTCGTCAGACCGACCCAGGGACGGCCTTCGCGGTCGATCAGAATGCTGCGAACGCTCCCCTGCAGGCCGTGGCTGCGGAAGCGGCCGCCCTCGTAGCTTAGGAGGCCGCTCGCCTGGCTGCCGATCCAGAGCGTCCCCCGATCGTCCTCGACGAGCTCGTAGACGCCGCTGCCCTGAAGCTCCAGGGTCTCGCCCGGAGCGGCAAGCGAAGTGACCTTTTCCTTGTCGTAAAGCTCGAAAGTGACGCTGTCGTAGCGGAAGAGGCCGGCGAACGAGGCGATCCAGAGATATCCGTCCCGGGTCCGCAGGACGTTCATCAGCGTTCGGATGGGTAGCTCGTCGTCCGAGAACGTCGAGACCACGAGCTGGTGCAAGTCGAGGTCGGGAGCGAGCCCCGGCGGCTTTTGTCCGGCCGGCGGCGGCGAGGCCCTCTGTGCCACGAGCGTCGAGGGGAGCACGGTGGCCAGCGCCAGGGCCAGGAGGATGTCAAAGGAAGCTCGTGCGACGTTCAATGAGGCTCTCCATGGGTCGGGTAAGCCCGGACCTGGAGGATTATAACCGCCGCGGCCGCCCGGGGACGACCGTTTGCACACCGCGCCCCTGGCCGGTTCGCGGCCGCTACCTGTCCAGATGGGTTCAGCCTACCCCTAACGGTGGTGCTTTCTCGCGGGCCGTCATGCACACTCGAGGACGTAGGTAGAGAAGTGATCCAACGACCCGAAGGAGGCAGAAATGCAAGCCCTGTTAGCCCGGATCGCCCACCCGACCGACCTTTCCGAGGAGAGCCTTTTTGCGTTCTACCACGCCCTCCGCCTGGCGGTGGCCGCCTCCTCGCGGCTCGATATCCTGCACGTCGACGAGGTGCCTTTCAACCAGCGCTGGGAGGAGTTTCCCAAGATCAGCCGTACGCTCGAATCCTGGGGCCTTTCGGCCGAGCCCCTGGGCGACGAAAAGGAGCTCGACCACGTTCGGCGATTCACCCCCTACGGCAAGGAGCCCGTCCATCCGCTGCTGGCCTACATCGACGAGAGCTTGCCGGATCTCATGGTGATGGCGACCCATCGCCGCCGGGGGTTCGACCGCTGGCTGCACAAGGAGATCGCCCAGAAGCTGGCCCGGAGCCGCGCGGTGTCGACGCTTTTCGTCCCCTTCGGCGACGAGGGGTTCGTCTCCCCCACGCTGGGGACCGTGACGCTGCGGCGGATCCTGCTACCGATCGACTGGCTCCCCAACGCACAGGCGGCCGTCGACGCGGCGGCGACGCTTTGCGAGACCTTGAAATGCGAGGAAACCGAGGTGACCCTGCTCCACGTCGGCGAGGCGGACGAGGACTTCCCGGCCCTGAGCCTGCCTGAGAGAAGCGGGCTCTCGTGGCACTCGAAGAGGCGCGGTGGCGACGTGCTGGAGCAGATCTTCGCGGAGGAAGAGGAGAGCGAGTACGATCTCGTCGTCATGGTCACTGAGGGGCACGACGGTTTCCTCGACGCCCTGCGGGGATCGACCACCGAAAGGGTGCTCGGGGGCACACAATGTCCGCTCCTGGCCGTGCCGTCCGTTTGAGGGTACGCCGGAATCGGCTAGCCGTCGATGTAGCCCAGGCTCCTCAAGAGCTCCCTCGCCCGCTCCGGGTCGATCTCCTCCCCGCTTGCAACGTGCTCGTGGTAGGCACGGACGAGGCGTTCCCGGTACCGGCCGAGCTCGGCGAAGACGCGGCACTCGTCGCCGTCGCCGGTGAAGAGGTCTTGCAGCTCGCCGGCATCGCTCGCGAGGTCGAAGACCGCCGGCACGACCTCCCCGGCGAGGTCGCGCCGCAGCTGGTAGACCCGGTCGCCGTCGCGAACCTGGACCCACATGAGCTCCGGGTCGACCCGGGGGTTGAGCTGCCGAAAAAGGCCCCACTTCTCGGAGGCTTCGAGCACCGGAGGCGGGATCGTCACCGTATGGCTCCAGGCGCGCAGCCGCGGCGGCTCCTCGCCGCGGAGCGCGGCGGAGAGATCGACGCCGCGGCCCTCAGCCGGCGGCGGCACCGGCAGACCGGCGAGGCCGAGCAGCGTCGGCAAGACGTCGATCGAGCGCGTCACGCCCTCGTAGTCGCCCGGCGCGATCCCCGGCGCATGGATCAGCAGTGGCACCTCGATCACCTCGGGCGCCAGCTGGTGGCCGTGCGTCCACTTGAAGTACGTCCCTTCGCGAAAGAGCGTCTCGCCGTGGTCGGCGGTGAAGGCGAAGAGCGTCTCGTCCCAGAGCCCGGCGGTACGGATCTCCGCGAGGAGCGCGCCGAAGAGGTGGTCGAGGTAGGCGACGTTGGCCCGGTAGAGCAGGTCGACGACGTCGACGAGGTGCCCCAGGTGCTCGGCGTCCATGCCGGTGCGCTCGCGGGTGGCCGGGAAGTCGTAGGAGAGGAAGGCGTGGCCGCGGCGGTAGAAGTCGACGTAGCGCTCGAATCCTTCGAGCTCGTCGCGGAGCCGGCACTCGCCGGGATATCGGCGGCAGAACGCTTCGAGGGTCACCTCCTGGTAAGGACCGTGGGTCACGGTGAAGCTCGTCAGGAGAAACGCTTTCGCCCGCGGATCGCGCCGCAGCCGTTCGAGGACCTTCGCCAGGGGCGCCTCACCGGCGGCGAGCTTTCGGTCGTAGATCCGCTCCGGCTCCGCTCCCTGGGCATAGGCGAGCTCCCCCGAGGCCATAGGGTGCTCGAGCCACGCGGAGACCTCGTAGCCGCCGCGGCGAAAGGCTTCGCCGATCACCTCGACGCGTTCGGCGAGGGGCGTCGGATGGCGAAAGATGCCGTGGTGGTCGGCCTGCGAGCCGGTGAAGACCGACGCGTAGGAGGTGCCCGACTGCCCCGACTCGGTCTGATGACGGCGAAAGGTCACCGCCTCACGCTGGAAGCGCCCGAGCTCGGGGGTGACGGCGACCGCCGGCGCGTAGGGCGAGAGGTAAGCCTTGTTCAAGGTGCAGGTGGCGTAGAGCACGACCAGGCGCGGCGCGGCGGCGGTGGGTTCTCCCCGGCAGCCGGCGGCCACCGCCGCGAGCGCGGCCACCGCCAGGATCGTCGCGGCCGGAAGCGCCGCCCGGGTTGCTCGTTCCATCGCCGTCACTATATCTCGCGGGCCGACCCGCGCCGACCGATCGCGCCGCGCTGGGCCGGAGCCGCGGCCCAAGGGTCTTCGATCCCGCGGCAGGGGTGAAAGATTCTCGGGGAAGAGACGGAGAAGAGATGCTTCGTCGCTCCGGATTGCGCTAGAATGCGGTCGGTCGTCTCTCTTGGTGAGAGCCGGACCGGCGGGGCGGTGAGAGAAGAGAACCTCGTGCCGTCCCGTCAAGACCCTCAGGACACCCCCCACCTCAGGCCGCCGATACGGGATCATCGTCTCATGCCCCTCCTCGGACCCCTTTTCCAGCGCGACCACGCCGCCAAGGCGGACGAGCTCTACAACAAGGGGGAGCTGCAAAAATCCGCGGAGCTCTACATGAAGGCGGAGCGTCCGGAGCAGGCGGCTGAGGTCTACGCCGAGCTCGGCGAGAAAGACAAGGCGGTCGAGTGCTTCGTCGCGGCCGGTCAGACCATCAAGGCGGCGGAGCTGCTCGACAGCCTCGGCGAGTACCGCGACGCGATCACCTACTACGAAAAAGCCGGCGCTTTTCGCCAGGCCGGCCAGGCCGCCTTGAAGACGCGCAACCACCTGCGGGCCGGACGCTTCTTCGAGCTGGCCGAGATGTTTCGCAAGGCGGCGGAGAGCTTCGCCGCGGCCGGCGAGCACGAACGCGCCCTCGGCTCCTGGGAACGGGAGATCGCGCGCCTGAAGGGAAGCGAGGACGAGACGAGCCCGGCGGTCAAGCTCGAGATCCGCGAGATCGAGATCCTGCGCTCCGAGGTCCTCGAAAGCCTCCACCGCTATGGCGAAGCGGCGGAGATCCTCGCCCGTCACGGGACGCTGGCCCGCGCCGCAAGCTTGTTCCTGCGCGGCAAGCGCTACGGCGAGGCGGCCACCGCCTATCACGAGGCGGGACGGCCGATCCAGGCCCTCGAAGCGATCGAGCAGGCCGACGACGCCGACGACGAGCTGCGTGCCGAGATCTACCTGCGGGCCGACAAGCTGACCGAAGCCGGCGAGATCTTCGAGCGCCTCGAACGCCTGGAGGAGGCCGCGGCCGCCTATGAGCAGGGAGCCGCCTGGTCGAAAGCCGCCGAGCTGTGGGAGAGGATCGGCCACCCCGACCGTGCCGCCGAGCTTTTCCTTCGGGTCGAACGCTTCGCCGACGCCGCCCGCTGCTACGAGGCGGACCGGAAATACGCCGAAGCTGCGGCCTCCTGGTCGAAAGCCGCCCACTATGCCGAGGCCGGTGAGGCCTATCTCCGGGCCGGGCGCCGCTACGAGGCCGGCAACGCCTTCCTGACCATCGGCGACACCGATCGCGCCTTCGGCATCCTTCAGGAGATCCCCTCCGACGACCAGGAATACGGCATGGCCTCGCTCTTCCTGATCCCGCTGCTGCTCGACCAGGAGCTGATCGAGGGCGCCGAGCACCGCTTCGAAGCCCTGCTCAACGACCCCCGGGAGGGCCGCTGGTTCCCGGGCTACAAGAAATGGTACTGGCAGGGCCGGATCGAGGAGGCCAAGCACCATTTTCGCGACGCCGAGGTCTCGTATCAGAAGGTGCTGGCCGAGAAACGCAACTTCGCGGACGCCGCCGAACGCCTCGAGGCTCTACGTTCGAAGCTGAGCGGACCTGCGGCGCCGCTCGCCGAGCCCCTGCCGGCCCGGGAGGCGTCGGCCGAAGCGACGGTCCCCACGGGACCCGTCTCGCTCGACGCCACCCTGCAGGGATCGGTGCCATCCGGCCAGCCCGACCTGACCGGCCTGCCCTTCGTCATCAAGCAGGAGCTGGAGCCGTGGTGGAACGGGGTCGGGGTCTCCGAAGCCGTCGACCGCCGGCGCAAGGCCGAAGTGCTGCTCGTCGCTTTTCCGAAGATCTTCGTCCCCGACGGACCCGAGAGCCTCCGGCACACCATGGGCAAGTACACGGGCTTCGGCCTCGGGGCGGTGCTCATGCTCCACGAGCTGGTCCTCGCCCATGAGCACGTCCTCCTGCTCTATGAGCCGTTCCGCGGCCAACCTCTCGGCCGGGTGCTGGCCGAGGGTCCGCTCAAGCCACTCGAAGCTCTCAACGTCTTGCTGCAGATCTGCTACGCGCTCAAAGAGGGCCAGAAGGTCTCGATCACCCACCAATGGCTCTCACCGCGCACCATCCTGGTCGACGAGAACCAGCGGGTGAAGCTCGTGGGCCTGGGGCTGCGCGACGTGCTCGCCAAGCACGACCACACGAGCCGCGCTTATCTCAGCCCCGAGACCGCCGACGGCAAGGAAGGGAGCCCGGCGAGCGACGTTTTCTCCCTGGGCCTGCTCGGCGTCGAGCTCCTCCAGGCCTTCATGCCGGCGGAGTGGAATCCCTCGAACCTCGACCCCGACGCCGTGGGTTGGCCGCCGGAGACCGAGGAGGCGGTCCCGGCGAAGGTTCGTAGGCTACTTCTCGCCTGCCTTAGAAACGACCCGATGAAGCGCCCGAGCGCCGACGACCTGCACAAGGGCCTCACCTCGGTAGGTTTCTTGCCCGGGCAGATCCTGGCCGACCGCTATGAGATCGAAGACGAGCTGGGCCGCGGTGGCATGAGCCGGGTCTACCGCGCCCGTGACCGCCAGTTCGCCGAGGAGGTGGCGATCAAGACGATGATCAACCTCGCCGCCGATTCCTCGGAGGAACGCGACCGCCTCTTCCGAGAGGTGCAGATCTGCCGCAAGATCTCCCACCCGAACGTGGTGCGGGTCCACGACTTCGGCGAGTTTCCCGGCGGGGTTTTCATCATCATGGAGCTTCTAGACGGTCCCGGGCTCGACGAGGTCATCGAAAACGACGCGCCACTCCCCCTGACGCGGACGCGGACGATCCTCGTCGAGATCGCCGCGGCGCTCAGCGAAGCGCACCGCTTGAAAGTCGTCCACCGGGACTTGAAGCCCGCCAACGTGATCCTGGTCGACGACCGCGTCAAGGTAATGGACTTCGGCATCGCTCATCTGAACGACGAATCCTCGAAACAGCTCACCCGCATCGGCGAGGTCGTGGGCTCGCCCCTCTACATGGCGCCCGAGCAGATCCAGGGCCTGCCGGTCGGCGACACCTGCGACCTCTACGCCCTGGGGGTCCTCGCCTACGCGCTCCTCTCGGGCAAGGAGCCGTTTCAGGCGGACACCGCGACGGCGGTGGTATTCAAGCACCTGCACGAGTCGCCGCCCGACATCCGCGAGGAGCGCGACAACCTCCCCAACGCCTGGGTCGACATGCTCTCGAAGCTCCTCGCCAAAAAGCCCGAAGAGCGCTACCAGAGTGCCGACGAGCTCGCCAGCGTTCTGGCGAAGCTCCCTGTTTGAACCCTTTTTGGACCTCCTGAGGAGCCCGCCATGCGTGCCCGCACCGTGATCCCGGCCCTGATCCTGATCTTCACCTTCGGCAGCCTCGCCGGCCTTCTCGTCGGCCGGCGCCTCGCTCTGCCAGGGGGCTCGGCGGAGGCGGCCGGCGTACCGGCGGCCGGCGTACCGGCGCTCGCCATGGCCGCCCTCTCCGATCCGGAGGAGCGCAACATCGCGGTCTTCCGTGAGGCCTCCCCCTCGGTCGTCTTCATCTCCAACATCGCGCTGCGGCGCAGCCTCTTCTCGCTCAACGTCATGGAAATCCCTCAGGGCACGGGAAGCGGCTTCGTGTGGGACGACCAGGGCCACGTCGTGACCAATTTTCACGTCATCCAGGGGGGCGACGTCTTCGTGGTGGTACTCGGCGGCCAGAGCGAATGGGAGGCCAAGCTCGTGGGGGTGGCGCCCCACAAGGATCTGGCGGTGCTCAAAATCGACGCGCCCCGCGGCACCCTGCGGCCGATCGGCGTCGGCTCCTCCGAGGACCTCTTGGTGGGCCAGAAGGTGCTCGCCATCGGCAACCCCTTCGGGCTCGACCATACGCTCACCGTCGGCGTGGTCTCGGCCCTCGGCCGCGAGCTCGACGCCCCGACCGGACGGCCCATCCGCGACGTCATCCAGACCGACGCCGCCATCAACCCGGGCAACTCCGGGGGACCGCTGCTCGACTCGTCCGGACGGCTGGTGGGGGTCAACACGGCCATCTACAGCCCCAGCGGCGCCTCGGTCGGGATCGGCTTCGCGGTCCCCGTCGACACGGTCGCGGCCCTGATACCGCAGCTGATCGAATACGGCAAGCCGGTCCAGCCCGGCATCGGCGTGCGCCTG
The DNA here is from genome assembly GCA_965371445.1 of uncultured bacterium. Classification (GTDB taxonomy): domain Bacteria; phylum Acidobacteriota; class Thermoanaerobaculia; order Multivoradales; family J023; genus DASWIG01. Next base: position 11,818 of record CBDUYN010000073.1, read on the forward strand.
GTCGACGACCGGATCGCCCGGCGTACCGGCATCGAAGGGGTGATCGTCGCCGAGTCGCTGCGCGGCGGCCCGGCCTCTCGGGCCGGAATCCAAGGTCTCTCCTACGACCGGCGCCGCAGGCCGCTCCTGGGCGACGTCATCATCGCGGTCGACGGAGAACGGGTGAAAAACGGCGACGAGCTCGGTCTGGTCTTCGAGGAAGCCGGAGTCGGCGCGAACGTGGAGCTGACCATCCTGCGCGACCGGGCGACCCGCGAGGTCCGTTTGCAGCTGATCGCTCTCGACTAGGCCGTGTTGAGCCAGGCCGTGTTCAACTAGGCCGTGTTCAACTAGGAAGGTGGCCGGGGACCGTGACAGAGTATTCGGGAGCGATCGAGGTTCGACGAAGATGAAAATTTTTGCTCCGAAGTTTCAGACCTGGTTGAAGAGCTACGTCGAGGCGAACGACGCCCTCTCGGGGACGGTCCACCTTTTCCTGCGCGGCCGTTTGGAGCTCGGGGCAGCGCTCGACATCCCGCTCCAGATGCGCAAGGACGTGGCCAAGGTCCGGCCCGGGGCCGGCATGGCCGGGCTCGCCCTGGAACGTAAGGCGCCGGTGCGCCCCGACGACCTGGACGGCGAGGCCCACCTCCAGCCCGGTGCCCGCGACGCCGTGGCGCTGCCGGTCACCGCCGCCGACGGCTCCGTACGCGCGGTCGTGGGCCTGGCCTTCACCGAGAAGATCACCCCCGAGACCCTGGAGCACCTCCAGGAGTCGGCGGCGAGCCTGCCTCCCTTCTGAAAACCGCCCGCGCTCGCGTTCGAGCGACCTTAGGCTTCGGCCCTCTACCCGAGCCGGGATCCCTTGGATCGCGCGACGGCGCTCGCCTGCCGAAAAAAATCAAATTCCCTACCTTGAGGCGCCTCCGTTGGCCCCGAACTGTGCTATGCTCTTTCGTCGATCACCGCTCGGAGGGTGTCGAAATCCGGTCGTCGTCGTGAGCCCATCAGAGGGGGGCTCCGGGGAGAGTATTGTGCAAGGTCTCGAGCCCGCGTTGTCGGGAAGGCTCGACCTCCTCTCTTTGGCCTCCCAGTCCTTGACGGACGAGGTGCGCCAGGCACTCTCGGGGCTCGGCTATGCGGCGGAGGTGCTTGGACGACACGACTGGGAGACGCCGCGGCGGTGGCCGATCGTCCTATCCCTCGGCCGAAGCGACTATCCGTGCGAGCGCATCTGCTCGTTCCTGGCCACGATGGGCTCGACGCCCAAGCTCGGCGTCTTCGAGCGGGGGAGCTTCGCGTCTCACTCCACGGTCCTCAACCGGTGCACGGACTTCCTGGCCTGGCCGTCGCACCGCGAGGAGCTCGCGCTGCGGCTGCGCCGGGCGGGGGTCGCGCCGCCGCCGTCGGCGGAGCGTCGGGAGGACCGGAGGACGCTCCTTGAGACCTTCGCACGACTGAACCTCCTGGGAAGCTCTCCCGAGTTCGTTCGGGTCCTCGAGCTGATCCGCAAGCTCGGCCGGACCGACGCGCCGGTGCTGGTCCTGGGAGAGACGGGAACGGGCAAGGAGCTGGCGGCGCGGGCGGTCCACTACCTGGGGCTGCGCCATGAGCAGCCTTTCGTCCCGGTCAACTGCGGCGCCATTCCCGACAGCCTGGTGGAGAACGAGCTTTTCGGGCACGAGCGGGGAGCCTTCACGGACGCCAAGGGCACGCAGCCGGGCCTGGTCGCCCAGGCCGACGGCGGGACCCTCTTCCTCGACGAGGTGGACAGCCTCTCTTTGAGGGCCCAGGTCGCCCTGCTGCGCTTCCTCGAGGACCACGAGTACCGTCCCCTCGGCGGCCTGCGCCTGCGCAAGGTCGACGTGCGGGTTCTCGCCGCTTCCCACCTCGACCTCCAGGAGCTGGCCGAGCGGGGCGAATTCCGCCAGGACCTCATGTTCCGGCTAAACGTCCTGCAACTGAAGCTCCCGCCGCTTGCGGCGCGCACCGGGGACATCGAGCTCTTGGCGCACCACTTCCTACGCCAGTACAGCCGCCGTTACCGTCAGCCGGTGAAAGGGATCCATCCGCAGGCGCTGGCCTGGATGGACGCCTATCGCTGGCCAGGGAACGTCCGCGAGCTCGAGAACCTTCTACACCGTGCGTTCGTGGTCTCGGAGGGCCGGACGATCGAGCTCGGCCATATCCTGGGGTCCGACGGCGCCGGCCCGGAGCGTGGCGAAGGGGAGCCGCCGTTCGCCGAGAGCTTTCAGGAGGCGAAGGCGCGGATCGTTGAGCGCTTCGAGAGAGACTACCTGAGCTGGCTCATGAGGGAGGCCGGGGGGAACGTCTCCTTGGCCGCCCGGCGGGCCGGTAAGGAGCGGCGTTCGCTGGGCAAGCTCCTCAAGAAGCACGGAATCCGGAGGAGCCGTTACGTCTTGGAACCTTGATCCATCATTAACGGAGGAAACCCCCCCACGCTGTCGCATTTTGCTTCTCGACCTCGCCAATCCCCGAGTGGACCTTGGTGAGGTCTTTCACTTTCGGGAGACCTTTGTCGCCTGCGTAGATCGTCCGGACGTCGGTGCTGTCATTGCGAGCCTCCTCCCTGACCAGATCGACAAATCTCTTGATTTTCTCGTCGCCCGCATGCTTTCCCTTGGTGCTCCATTCTCCCTGTGCAATATCGAGATCCTCGGGTAGCCTGCCATACGTACGCGTCTGGCCGTGCCGCTTACGTTCCATCTGAAAGCAGATGCCGACCGGGGTCTTGTAGGTCATCACGTTTTTGTATTTGACGTTCAGGCCGGCAAGTCGCTGGGTCATCTGTTTGCGGAAACCGGGGATCGTAGGCCTCTCCAAATAGGTGGTCAACCACCTCCGCAACCGTTCCAGGATTGCGTTCTGCGGCATGTGATGCGGCGTCATGTTCGGCTTGCCCTTGAGCTTGGCGTAGGTGCCCACGGCAGCCTCTCCGGGTAATAGGTCGTCCTTGACGCCGATCAGCGTCCATATCTTCTTGATCGACTTAATCAAAGCTTTCGAATTCTTGTGGACGTCCTTCTCGGCGGCCGTCGTCCCCTTCTTCTTGGGGATGAACACGTCGCTCAAAGACTTGGCCGACTTCTTCGCGAAATCTTTCGCCAACTTGTATTCGGCTTCTGCTTGCCCTTTCTTCTTCGTATCTGTGATGTCGTCGATTTTCTTTCGGAGGTTCCAGACGTACTCCTGAGCCGGCGTGCCCGGACTGCTCGCAATGACCAACTCACCTCTTTTTCCCTTCTTCTCGACCATCAAGGTCTGTGTCTTGCCGTCGGCGACGAACGGTTGCTTTCGGAAGACGAAATCCTTGACCTTCTGGACTCCCTTTTTCGCCAGGGCCTTCCCTTTCTTCAAGAGCTTGCGGGCCAGCTTCGCTACGCTCGCGATCACCTTGTCGACGACCTTGTCGATCGGCTTGCGGATCTTCTTGATGATGCCGCTGACCGCCTTCCCGATACCGGAGAGGCCGATGAGCCGGGCCAGGAAGTTCAAGATGATGGGGATCGTCATCGCCATGGCGCGTTCGACCGCCTGCGACGCTTTCGACAGCTTCCCCATGGCGATGTCGGCGACCGAGTTGAAGACGGTCTTGACGAAGTCGACGATCCGCTGCCAGTTCTCGACGAAGAACATGATCGTGTTGTAGATCGCGAGAATCGCCTGGAGGATCGCGCCCGCCGGGTTCAAGAAGCTCACCAGCTTGATGACCGCCTGCTTCACCACCTGGGTGATGACCCAGTTGCGGATGCCCTCCATGACCTGCTGCTTGATGTCCGCCGCCTTCTCCTTGATCATCTCCCAGAGCGCGATCGGACCCTCTTTGATGAGGCGACTCAGGATGTCGACCGAGGTCTCGGCGATCTTGACCACCTTCTCGCCGAGACGCTTGACGAGCTTTTTCCGGATGCGCTCCCAGGTGAGGCCGAGGATCTGGAGCACCAGGTGGAGGATCCCCTTGAGGTCCCACTTATCAGGCAGCGTAATGGGGACGTCGGCCATCGCTCCTGTGAGCCAGCCGATGAGCCCGGAAATGAGGTGTTTCTTGATGTTTTTCTGAAAGAGGTCGATGCCGCCCTTGACAGCGTTGACGAGGTTCATGATGAAGCCGATCGGGTCGGTGACGATCTTTTTGATGACCGCCTTGCCCTTCTCGATGATGCCCATCAGCTGGTCGGGAGAGTAGCCGGCTTTCTTGAGCGCCCACTTGAAGAACTTCATCATGGCGTTTAGAAGCAGGTTGCCGAGCTTCGAGACGAGGCCCGACATCTCCTCTTTCATCTTCTCGATCTTCTCCTCAATCGCCTTGATCGCCGCCTCGCGCTTCGCGGCGAGCTTATTTTGTAGCTCCTTTTCCTTGTCGTTGATTTTCTTGTCGAGGGCGTCGAGCTTGCCCTTCATCTCCGTCAAGGCGTCCTGGCCGGTCTTCCGGAGCTCGGGCCCCAGGCCGGCGACGAACGTCTCGATCTCTTTCCGGGCGTTCGCGACGACGTCCTTGCACTCCTGGACGACGCGCTTGCTGTCGGCTGTGATCTTCTTGATGAGCTCGTCGAGCGCGGTGATGAAGAGGCTTTTTTCGCTGTCGAAGATCTCCTTCACCTCCGGCAGGTCGTCCATGCCGAAGAGCTTGTCCTTGGCCCACAGGAGGCTGCCGCCGAAGCGGTCGTAGCGCCGTTTCTTGAACGCGTTGATGCGTCGCTTGACGTTGTCCTCGAAAGCCTTGGTGGCTTTTTTCTCGCCGTCGTCGAAGGCCTTCAAGGAGGTCTTCTCAAGATCTTCGAGCTTCTGCTTGACGGTGGTGTTGGCCGTCTCGTAGATGCCGTTGATGTGGTCGGTGACCGCCTGGCGCTTGAGCTCGATCTTGCTCTTGGTCTTCTGCTGCTCGCCGCGGGCGCCCTGGAGCTCCTGCTGGCGCTCCTCGCGCATCTTCGTCCGGCCCTCCTGCTCCTCCTTCTGCAGGTCTTTCTGGACCTTTTGCTTCTCCTGCTGCTCGAGCTGCTTGACCTCCTTCGGACCTTCCTTGACCGTCGTCTTGAGGGTCTTTCGCTCCTTGTTGGCCTCGGCCAGATCGCCCTCGTCGACCATCTCGAGGTGCTCTTCCTTGATCTCTTCTTGCTCTAGCAGCGAGTCGGACTCCTTGTCGAGGTCGCTCAAGTCGGTATGCTCGCTCTGGACCTCGCCGACCACTCCTGCGCCCGGGTCGAGCAACGCGGTCTCGGGCGCCGCCTCGACCTCGGGAAGCTCCTCCGGCTCCTGGGCCGGCGGCTCGGGCTCCGGTGGGTTCTCGATCTCCTGGTAGGTGCCCTTGACCTGCTGCGCGTCGGCGGTGACGACCTCCTTGGCCACCTGTCCGACGACCCGGCCCTTGCCCTCCTCCTTGAACTTGTCGACCTGCTCGAGGGTCTTGGGGACGGCGTTCTCGAGCGCGGCGTTGAATTCCTCCTTGGCCTTGGCCTCGTCGGGCTCGGGCTCGGGGCTCTGCTCGACCGTCTCCACCTGGTTGGCCTTGGAGCGGGAAGCGCCTTCAGCGGCGGGCGGCACGACGGCCTTTTCGGTCTGGGCGAGCTTTGCCTCGGCGGGCTCTTTTTTCTTCTCGTTGGCCGCGAGCTTTGCGACACCGCTTTTCTTGGCCTCGAAGACGGCTTTCGTGGACTTGCGGAGGAAGTCTCCGACGGAACCTCCCTTGGCCGCTTTGGCCTTTCTTGCCGCTTTCTTGCCGGCGCCCTTGGCCTTCTTCGCCTTGGGGGTTTTCTTGGCCTCTTGTTCGGCCTCGCCGGCCGCCGCCTTCTCGCCTTCCTCCGGCGCCTTTTCCTCGCCGGCCGCCGGTCCGCCGGCCGCCGGTCCGCCGGCCGCCTCGGCGCCCTTCTCGCCGAGCACAGGCTCGCTTTTCTCGAGACGCTTCTCGGACGCGGTCTCGGTTTCGGCGACCTTCTTGTCGGCGGGCTCGGGCGGCGGCTGGTTTCGCTTGGCGTTGTTCTTGTCGATCGTCTCTTCCAAGACCTTTTGCTCCGCCGCGCCCTGCTGTACGACGTGGGTCAGCTCGTGCGCCAGAAGCGTCTTGCCCCGCGCAGAATCGGGTTCGTACTTGCCGGCGTTGAAGAAGACGTCCTTGCCGTGGGTGAAGGCTTGGGCGCTGAGCTCGCGGCTCATGCCCTCCGCTGCGGATCCGGTGTGGACACGCACGCCGCTGAAGTCGGCGCGGAAGCTGGTCTCCATGTCAACGCGGGTCTCGTCGGCGAGGGGCTCGCCCTTCCCCTTGTTCTCGAACAACTTGTCCTCGACCCGGTCGAGCACCGGATACTGCCGCTTGTCGCGGACGCTGGCCCGGGCCTCTTTCCGCTGGAGCTTGGACTGCGGCTCTTCCTCCTGGCGCTGGAGCTTGGACTGCGGCTCTTCCTCCTGGCGCTGGAGCTTTGACTGAGGCTCTTCCTCCTGGCGCTGGAGCTTCGACTGAGGCTCTTCCTCTTGACGCTGGAGCTTTGACTGAGGCTCTTCCTCCTGGCGTTGGAGCTTGGACTGCGGCTCTTCCTCCTGGCGCTGAAGCTTTGACTGCGGCTCTTCCTCTTGGCGTTGGACTTTCGCCTGCGGTTCTTCCTCCTGACGTTGGAGCTTGCGTCGCCCCGCCTGGTCTTTCAGTCGTGAGATGGTGGGGACGCTCCGGCCTTGCACCGGGTGAGCGGCGGCTCCTTCGCGGGCCGTGGGCTTCGCCCCTTGGCCCACGACGGCGTCCGCCACCCGGTCCGCCTCCTGTTCGTAGCCGTCGTGGCTACGGCCCACGGAGAGCTTCGTCTGGACCTGGCTCGCGGCGGCCCGGGACGTGCTCGACGCGTGTTCGGCGGCGGCGGTCGGGGAGGGCGTGCTCACGGTCCCGCCTATCTCGCCTCAGAGGGTCTTGCCATTCTTGTGCATCTCCCTGCGGATGCCGCCGATCAAATCGGCGTGGCGGATCGTGTCGGAGCCTGTGTCAAGCGCCATGAGCGACGCGTAGCGGACGACGTTCATGATCGCGCCGCCGGAGAGCTCGTAGCGTTCGGAGACTTCATCCAAGGCTACCTCCTCGTCGAGGGTCGAGCGCTCAGAGAACGAAGCCGACCAGAGGCGGTGGCGCTCGGAGGCGCTCGGCATCGGGAAGTGGACCACCGCCTGAAAGCGGCGCGTGAAGGCCTCGTCGATGTTGCTGCTGTAGTTCGAGGCGAGCACCACCACCCCTGAGAAGTCCTCGATGCGCTGCAAGAGGTAGGACACCTCCTGGTTGGCGTAGCGGTCGTGGGCGTCGCTGACGCCCGTGCGCTTGCCAAAGAGCGCGTCGGCCTCGTCGAAAAAAAGCAGGCAGTCGAGGTTCTCGGCCCGGGCGAAGATGCGCTCCAGGTTCTTTTCCGTCTCGCCGATGTACTTGGAGACCACCACCGACAGGGCGACGCGGTAGACGTCGCGCCCGACCCGTTTGCCGAGCAGGGCGGCCGTCAGCGTCTTGCCGGTGCCCGGAGGACCGTAGAAAAGGCATCGGTAGCCCGGCCGCAGCCGCCGGCCGAGCCCCCAGTCGTTCATGAGCGTCGACTCGTGGCGGATCCAGGCTTCGAGCTCGTGGATCTGCTCCAGGGTCTTCGAGGAGAGCACGACATCGTCCCATTCCATCTCGGTCTCAAGGAGCCGGGCCGGGAAGTCGCGGCTGAAGTCTGGCTTGCGCGGCTCGCCGCGGGTCAAAAGATCGATCAGCTCTTCGCTCATCACGAGCTGACCGCTCAGGAGCGGCTCTCCGGGCGCCGCCGCTTCCAGCCGGAGGACGTTGTGTCGGGCGAGATAGTGGTCGCGCTCAAAGAGCTGCTGGCAGAGGAAACGGCCTTCCAGGTCGTCGCCGGCGAGGAGGAAGAGCGCGGTCTCCCCGGTGGGTAAGAAGCCGCCGTGCATCTTGCCGTGGATCCCCCCGACCTCGGTGAAGCCCCGCTCCAGCCGCTCGTTGGGCTCGAAGAAGACGTCGAGCAGACGCGGACGCACGTGGGGAGCCAGGGCGAGCGTCACGCACAGGCGCTCGGCAAAGCTCATCTCGTAGTGATGGAGGAAATTGGCGTAGATCGACGCCTTGGGGTCGAGCGCGGGAGGCTCGACCTCGAAGACGCTCTCTCTGGGCGTCTCCTGCCCCCGGTGCAACGCCAGGCGCGTCTCGATCACGGACTTGAGCCAGGCCAGCTCCTCTTCCAGGGCGACGGCGTTGTTGATCAGGGCGACGTTGATCTCGGTCATCACCACTCCACGAAAAGGGGTTGTTTCATCCAGGGGAGGAGCACGAATCCGACGCCCCAGGGCAGCTGGTCGAGGAGCACGTCGTATCCGGTCCGCGGCACCATGAGCTTCCAGCCCTCCTCGCCTTCGGTGAGCCGGCCTTCCCGCGCCAGGAACGAGGCGCGCAGACCCTCCACCGAGGTGTTTTTCAGAGCCTTCCAATGGCGCACCACCGACGAGAGGAGCTCCGCGGATTCCTCTTCTTCCTCCGCGGTCGGCTCGATCGCCTTGACCACCGGCTCGTCCTTGGGCCAGCCGCAGAGGAGCTTGTCGAGCGCCAGGAAATGCTCCGGGGCCTCGGCCGTTCCCGTCGCCAGGTAGCGCAGCAAAAGCACCGCGCGCTCCTGGTCCTCGGGCGAACGAAACTCCCGCTCTTCGAGCAGCCCGAGCTTCCCGAAGTAGGCGGGCAGGAACGAAGCGAGGACGACGAGGCCGGCGTCGTCGACGAACCAGCCGTCTTCGTCCTCCACGAGCAGGCCGCCGAGCTCGGCCACGGGTCTCGCCGACTCTTGCTCGGGACCCTCGTCCGTCGCCTGGGCTCCTGGGTCGGGAGAGAGGACGCCGGGTCGTGCCGCGGCTTCAGGAACGCTCCCCGCCTCCGGAGGCGCGGGCGCCTCCTGGGGGCTTCGCTCACCAGGTCGGGGCGCCGCGGTGTCCTCGGGCAGTGGACGTTGCGCCGGCCGATCCGGCGTGGAGCGCCGGGTTGCGGCGGCGTCGGCCGGCTCGCCCAGCGCCGGTGGCTCGTCTCCGCCGTGCCGGGGAGGGGACCGGCGGCGATCGGCTTTTTCCTCCTCGAGCCAGCGGCGCACCGCGCTTCCGGGCGGCAGCCGGCGGCGGGCGTAGGGCACGAGGATCCGGACGACACGAACCGGCTCCAACCGGCGCTCGGCGCCGATCGCCCGGACGAGGAGCTGCGAGACGGCGGCGGCGCTCACCGGCTCCGCGAAGCGTTCCACGAAGTGGACGAGGAGGCGATCGACGACGAAGCTTGCGGCGAGCTTCCCGCCGGAGGGGCTCGCTCGGGAGGCGGCGGCCGGCAGCTCCGGGATCTCCTCGGCCAGGAGCCGTTCCCAGAGAGCCAGCGCTTCCTCGACGGTCGCTGCCCGGTTTCCGGCGAGCGTCGCGAGGAGCCGCCGGCGAAGCTCCGGGGAGAGCTGCTTCACGAGCCTCCGGGCGACGCGGGGGCCGGCGATTTGCCGTAGCATCACGGCGACGGCCGCGGGCGAAGCCTCGACGAGGGCAAGGAGCGCTCCCTCCGGATCGGCGGCGGAGGCTTCGCTCACCCACCAAGGAACGCCGCCGGTCCTGAGGAAGGTACTCAGCCATCGGAGCGTGGCCGCCTCCGGGGTGAGGAGGCGTCCGCCGGCACGGGTGGAGCCGCCGCCGCGGCGCAGCGCGCCGACCTGCGCCGCGAGCCGCTCCTTGAGCTCGGCCTCGACGCGCCGGACGAAGTCGTCCTCCAGGTGCGCCGGTGAGAGGACCCCGAGGTCGAGCTCGAGACGATCGACTTGGATCACCTCGTTCTCCGCCACCAGCGATGCCATCACCCGGTCCATGCCCGGTACGACGCGGGCGTGGAAGATCCGCAGCACCTCCTCCTGGAGAGCGTAGGCCTGGCTCTGCGTCGGTACGGTGAGCTCCAGGCTCTGGCGGCGAACGACATGACGCATGTTTGGCTTCCGGATCGTCAAGTGGAGGATCCGCCGTTTGGACGGGCCCCTTCCGCGCTCGTCATCCCAGGTCCTCGCGGATGCCGTCGGCGGCCGCGACGCCCAACTCGCGGACCAGCGTTTCGCCTTCCCACTTCCGGCGAACCTCCGCGACGTCGACCTGAGCCCGCCGGAGGTTGCCGACCAGTTTCCCGACCACGGTCTGACTCTCGGGACGCAGGCCCAGCGGCTGGGTGAGCGTGAGCCGGTCCATCAGGCCCAGGCTGACGCTGGTCAACAATCCCTGATAGAGGTTCCGCCGTTCGGCGGTGGCCCGGCGCGCGCTCGCCACCAGGCGGATCCCGGCCTTCTCGTAGGCTTCGCTGACTTCGTCGTCGCCGAGCTGTTCGTTCGCCAGCGTCACAGTGAGGAACTCTTCGGCGGCCTGGTACGAGAGGGACCTGCGGACGGCCGGGTCTTCGCCGGCCAGGTCGAGCTCCGACAGCCTGTCCTCGTAACGCCCCCCGTAGACCTCCTCCGCCTTCGAGCGGACCTCCTCCAACGAGAGGCTGCCGCGTTCGGCCAGGATGGAGACAAAGGTGTCCGGCACGACGATGGCGAACGGGGACAACGTGATCGGAACCTCCAACGTCTCTCCGGCCGTCAAGGAGAAGTTGTCGCTGAATGCCAGCTGGTAACCCTGCTTGAACACCGACACCCGAAGAACGACTCCGACCGGGACGTCGGTGAGCTCGAACGCTCCGCTCGAACCGGCAATCGTCGCCGTCTTCTGGAAGCCTCCGTCCACCGCGAACAGGGTCACCAACCCCGTCGTAATCAAAATGACATCCCTCTCCGCGCTCACGAGCACGTGGACGTTTCCGGTTTCGACCGATCCGCCGAAGTCAAAGTTGACGGTTTCGGTCTCGCCCGCTTTCACCGTCGCCACTTTGGACAGGTCGCTCACGGTGACGGTGTAGGTCCCCGGAGCGAGGCCTTGGATGGAGTACTTTCCTTCCACGTTCGTGATCGCGGCGCCGCCGGACGAGATCGTCACCGTAATACCCGGCAGGGGGGCTCCGTCAGAGATCACCTGGCCTGCGATCGCCCCCGGCAACACCGCGAAGTCGAAGTCGAGGCGCAACGTGCCGCCGGGTTCGAGCGTTCCGGAGTGGACCTGTTCGCGCACGGTGATGGTGTAGATCCCGAGCTCGAGGTCGGTGAACGCGTAGTCTCCTCCCGCGTCCGTGAGGACGCTTCGGCCGTCCGAGAGCTCCACGTTCTCGCCCGGCAGGGGAATCCCGTCCTCGGTCACGGTCCCCAGGACGGTTCCCGGCAGGCTCGTCTCCTCCGGCTCCGCGATCATCAGGACCAGGACCTCGCCGACGGCGGCGCGCTCGTCCTCCTCCTGCTCCAGCTTGTAGGTGAAGCGGTCGACGAGCCCGGGCACCGGCGCGGCGTGGAAGTAGCGCACGACGCCGTCGCCGCCGACGTCGACCTCGCCGCCGAGAAGGGTCTCGCCTTCTTCCACGTTGACGTCCAAATGGCGTTCGAAGTCGGCCGGGTCGTAGTCGTTGGCGACGACGTCGATCTCGAGCTCGACGGGGAGGAATCCGCTTTCCTCACCGCCTTCCTCGAGCCGGACGACCCGGGTGTCGGGCATGGCCACGAGCGGCAGGACGAGCTGCGAGAGGTCGACCTCGCAGCAGCAGGGCAGGTGGCAGGAGAGCGAGAAGTCGGCTACCACCGAACCGTTTTCGCAGACCAGGACGAAGGTCCCGCATTTGCCGACCCCCGCCAGGTGCTCCAGGCCGTCGATTCGATCCACCAGGTTCGAGAAAAGGCTGAGGTCGCGGCTCCGCAGCTGCTCGTAAGCGAAGTAGAGGATCTTGACCCTCGCTTTCAGGCAGCCGCGCAAGACCGCCAGCACCGCGGCGGCGGGATCTTCGGCGCCGACCGGATGAGCGACGTCTCGGCCCTGCCACAGAAGCCAGAAGTAAAGGAGGTCGCGCGTCAGCTTCCGCGAGCGTGCGAAAAAGTGCTCGTAGCTCAACTCGCACAGCTCGGAGGGGAGGGCGCCGAGCAGGTCCCGGATTCTCTCGCGCAGGGCCCCGCGGGCCAGGTCAAGCGTGCGGAGCGCGCATTTCTCAAGGTCCCACGCCTGGTAGCCGTCGAGCACCTCCTCCACCTGGGCTGCGATCCCCTCGTCGATCTCCCGTACGGCGAGGAGACCCCCGACCATACGTTCCAGGAGCATCGTCCTCCAGCCCTCGGACGGCTCCACGACGTCGGGCTCGCCGACGGCGGCGAGCTCGCCGAGCAGGTGATGGAGGAGACAGAAGAGCTCGCTGCGCACGGCGCGGTAGTCGACGAAGAGCGCGACGGCGTCGCATTGGAGCTGCCACGAGCACCTCGTCTCGGCCCATTCGTCGACCGCCTCGGAAAGCTCCTTTTTCAGCTCGGTCAAGGTGGTGGCCGCCTCAAGGACCTCGCCCGCGTCCACGCCCTCACCTTTCAGCACCAGGGCGCGAAGCTCTTTCTCCGCCGCCGCTTCCTCGACCAGGCGTAATGTGACGTCCTCTCTCAGGACATCCTCTCCGGCGAAAGGGTCTCCGAGGTGGGCGACGAGCACGTGGAGCTCGGCGTTGTGCTGGCGGCGTAGGCCGACGAGGGTGTTGCGCGCCGTTTCACAGGAGAGGTCCAGGTGCCCCTCGATCCTCAGGAAGCTGCAGCGGTTGTAGTCGAGGTCGACGTCTCCCGGGCGGTGGTAGGACCAGAGCGGATCGGTAGTGCAACAGAGCCTGGGTTGCCAGAGCTCTTCGACCGTCGTCAGCTCATAGTAGAAGGGCACGGCGCGCTCGCCCAGCGCCCGGACCTCCGTGTGGCTCGCCGTGAGGCGCATCCCGTCCGCGGCGGCGCCGAAGTCGAGCGCGTCGGCCATCGCCGCCATCCGCAGGAAAAGCTTTCGCACCCGTTCCAGGTCGCCGTAGAGGACGTTCTTGACCGGCGACGGCACGAACTCGTGACGATAAAGCTCCGTGCCGTCGAGGGCGCCCAGCATCAGGTGGCGGGCAAAATTGCCCACCGGGCAGCAGTCGGTGACGAGCTCGCAGGCGGCCACGACGAATTCGTTGTAGGCCGTGGCCAGGTCCTTCAACACGTCGTAGTGGTATTGACGGAGAGTATTGTCGCCAGCCGCGGTCTCCAGGTCCGACAGGCAGCCCCTGACCTTGTCGAGGTCGCTTTCTTCGAGCTCGAGAAACGTTTCGAACCTCTCGAAGACCGCCTCGATCTCGTCGGCAAGCGGCTCCGCGTGGTCGGAGACGATCTGCCCCCAGGTGCTGTTGAGGACGGAGGCGCTGGTGACGCCGGCGAGGGCGGTCACGGTGTGGAAGCGGGGAATCCTCGCCTGGGCCGGAGGCGTGTCGCAGGGGGTGAGCTGGGCGAGGTCCGTCTTGAGGACGAGCAGAGCGCGCACCGTAAGGTGGACGTTCGAGCCCTTGTCGTTGCAGTCGGTGACGATGCAGGACCGGAGGTCCACGGGCTCCTTTTCGAGATAGAGGACGAGGACTCGATCGTCGCCAGTGTCCGACTCCAGGGCGGTGGCACCGTCCGGGGTGTCGTCTTCCAGGAGCTCGAGGATGTCGAGCTGTCCCCCGCCGTCGTCCTGCCAGGGCTCGTAGAGGGGGGTCTTGGTCTCGTCCTCCTCCTCTTCGAAGTCGGGGTCCTCGTAGGAGCGGTAATGGGTGTAGGTCCTCACCGGCAGCTCGATCAGGTAGCCGTCGGAGGTGACGCCGAAGCCCTCGCCGACGGCGACGTGGCCGCCGGCGTCGACCGAGAAGCCCAGCCCACAGACGATGCCCGTCCCCACCAACCGGACGCGGCCCCGCCGGTCCTGCTGGTCGAGGTAGTCACGCAGCTGGTTCAGCTGCGTGTTCGTGAGGAGCTGGTTGGGGACGAACTCGGGATAGAACGAGCTCTTTTCGTTTTCGCAGGCCATTTCGTCCACTCCTGACTGCCGAACGCTAGAAGGTTCCCAGGTTGGTGTTGTTGAGCGTGATCATCGGCGAATCCCCGGACGTCTCCTGACAGTCGTGGAGTCTTGCCAGCGGATGGACCGTGACCAGGCTGTGGAGCTTTTCGATCAATTCGGCGAGAGCCTCGCTGTAGTCCTGATGCTCGGGTCCGCTCGGCGGCAGGGGGAGGGCACCGTCGAGCGGTACCGTAGCGAGCGGGTCCTCGTCGCTCCGGCACTGCCCGAGCCCCTCCGCCAGCGTCGCGAGCTCCCGGGTCCAGCCCTCGTAGCACTCTTCGAGCTCCGTCATCTGCCGGTGGCTGATCCAGCAGATCTTCAGGTAGACGTGGGCCGGCGCCTCGCGCCGCAGGGTGTCCTCGACGAACCGGCGGAACTTGAGGTCCTGGAAGCGCCGCGGCCACGACGGCAGGAGCACCGTGGCGCGGAACGAGTAGGGATCCTCGACCTTGACGCATTCGCCGGGCTCGCCGAGCTGGACCTGCATGAAGACGTCGCCCGTGGTCCGCTTGCGCAACAGGATGTGCTCGACGACGTGGAAGCCCTCGGCCTCGTTCGTCTGACGGAAGGCCTCGACGACCTCGTCTCTTACCTCGGCGGAGGTCGTGGCGCCGAGTACCCGGTCGTCCTCGCCGGGGCACTTGAGGAGGAGCTCCCAGGCGCTTTCGTCGTCCGTAAGCTCGTAGCTCTCCGCCTTGCTGCCGAGCTCGAAAGCGGCGTCGAGCAGCACCTCGACGGCGCTTTTCTGCTCGCATTCGATGCTCTCGAAAAGGTTTCCTCCGCCCTCGGCCTCGAGCACGAAATGCCAACCGCCGGGCGCCTCCTCGATCTTGAAATGGCCGGCAAGCTGCCGGGAGCTCACCTCCTGGAAGCCCAGGAGGCGGTAGACCCGGCGCGTGAAGCCGGAGAGGCCGTCCTCCCCACCGGGGAAAGGCTCGCGGTAGTCACGCCCCTGGCCGCGCTCGCCGCCGACGCGGGGATAGTCGGCGAGAAAGGCCCGCTTGTCGCCGATGAGCCGTTCTCGCAGGCCCTTTTTCAGGAGGCTTTCCATCAGGAGGTCGTACTCGGTGAAGTCCTCGGCGAAGCGGGCGACGAGATGCGCGAGGAAACGGTTGCGGCGCTTGCCGGCGGTCTCGTCGTCCTCGACGATCGCTTCAAGCGCCGTGGCGAGCGACCCGCCGTAGTCCTGGTCCAGCAGCTTCTGGTCGTAGATCTCTTCGAGGCCCGCGATGCCGGAGACCTCCTGCGTGAAGTAGGTCGTGATGCTCGTGCCGCTCCAGGAGAAGAGGTCGCGGACGTTGGCGAGTTGCGCGAGGTGGTTGGCCAGCAGCTGCTCGAAAAACATCAGGTAGGCCTTGAGCTGACGCGCCTGCGCCTTGCGCAGCTCGGAGCGCGACTCCGGCACCCGGACCTGCCCCACGGCGTAGACGGCCGGCAGCTCGTTCTGGACCGGCTCGTAGACCTCGAGGTCCTTCGCCTCGCCGACCGGCACCGGAAGGTCCTTCGGGTGCCCCTTGAGCTTCGAGGCGAGGTCCGCCGACCTCTTCTCCTCCAACAGCTCCTCGACGGTGCCGCGGTGGGCGAAGTAGGGGAGGTCGTTCTTGTAGAAGACGACCTTGGAGCGTTCGGGGTTTAGCTCCGGTGCCCGGAACTTGTCCGTCGCGAGCTCCAGGATCCAGTCCTCCTGAGTGCGCAACACCTCGTCGACGAAGCTCAGGAGGGCGATACGCTTGATGGCGACGACCCCAGGGACGTCCATCAGGATACGGACGACGTCGGAGGTGCGGAGCTCGCAGCGGCGCTTGATGGCGCGAAACTCCTCGTCGTCGATGAAGCCGTGATCGAGCGGCGGTCCTTCGAAGATCTCGTCGACGGTCTTACCCTTCTCGAGGAGCTCCTCGATGGTGTAGAAACGCACGGCAGGCGAGACGTGGAGCTCGACCCTGTAGAAGATCTCGGCCAGCACCTCCTCGACGTCGGCGCCGGGCTGGAGCTCGATGTCGGCGCAGAGGGCGATTTCCTCGATCGCCAGGTCGCAGACGTTGACGAAGTCCTCGCACAGGTTGCGGTGGGCATGGAGCCGTTCCAGGACGGCGAGCCGGACGTCCTCGCGGGTCGTCGTCGTCGCCGGTGGCGCCGAATCGTCCGCGCTCTCCGGCTCCACGGCGTAGCTCACCTCCCAGTCGTAGAAGAAGAAATAGGCCGCGCCGCCGATGCCTTCCGTCAGCTCGAGGAGGCGCTCGACGGAGTAGGGATAGTCCGGCGTCGGCGACGGCGTGCGAAAAAGCTCGACGGCGGTCCCGGTGGCCAGCAGCCGGTAGCCCTCGCCGGGCTCGACGCGAAAGCCCAGGGGGATGCGGGTTTTCTCCCCGGCGGCCTCGGCCATGGCCTCGGCCTCGGCCACCGCCACGCCGTCGGAATCGACCAGGTGCACCCTCACCTGCCCCGCCGTCTCCGGATAGACGCTGACCGCCACCAGGAGGAGCTCGTAGCCCACGTCGAAGCGGATCCCGCGTCCCCCGACCTGGATGAAGCTGCCTCCCTGGGTGTTGTCGAGGAGCCCGGTGCGTACCAGGCGCGGCTCGGCCTCGACGAAGTCCTCGTACTCGATGAAGACGTCGTAGAGGCCGTTCAGGACGACGTCGTCCGGATCCTCCACCGCCAGCTCGATCTCTGGGACGTCCTCGAGGCGCTCTTCGTCGCGGTCGAGGCGGTACTTGACGCTCCGATGCTTCTCGATCCAGGCGTTGCGCACGCCACCGACGTCGATCAGGAGCTTGCGCTGGTCGTCGAAAGAGACCGGATGGTTGGTGAGGACGCCGCGGGCGGTGTGAAAGTCGCTGGGATTGACCGGGAGGCCGTCCTTGACCACGGTGAGGAGGTCCTCGACGTCGTAGCCGGTCCGGTAGCCGAGCTCGGTGATGGCGTAACAGAGCAGCTCGAGGATCGTGACACCCGGGTCGTGGACGTTGTAGTCGGTCCACAGCTCGTGCCCCAGCGTCTCGACGTGCTTGAGGCCCTCGGAGCGCAGGAGCGGGTAGTCCTGGCTCTCTTCGAGCTCCGGAGTCTTGGCGATGAAGTCGGAGTCGGCCATGGTCTTCGTGCCTCGTCTCTAGGCCTCGGTGTCCTCGCAGGAGACGACGTCGTCGCCCACGGTGTGGGCTTGGGCCGACACCAGCGCCGCGGCGGACCGGGTGGCGACGGCCTCCTCGACGTCTTTGCGGACGTCGTCCGGGGCCACCAGGTGATCCATCTTGAAGTCGGTCACGAAGTCCACGTAGGGACGCTCTTCCACGTAGTTGAGGATTGCCGAACGGTGGATTCGGCCGCCGAAAGCGATGTCCGCCGCGTCGTCGTTGAGCCAGGGGGAGAGGTAGCCGACGATGTCCCTGTCGAGCTGCTGGGTGTAGAGGCCCTTGTCGTAGCCGGTGTGGAAGCGGACGTTGAACGACACCCGGACCTCCTCGTATTCGGGGTTCTTGACCTCGAGGTCGACGAAGTCGCAGGAGATCTCGGCCAGGAGCTCACGGATCTCCTCGAGCTTGGCGAGGCTCAGCCGCGGCTTCAGGGGGTCGACGGCGTTCTTGTTGCGCAGGTTCGGCACCGCCACCAGCACGACGTGGCCAGGCGCGTGCTCGCAGCCGGTTCGGGTGTGGTTGACGCAGCGGACCTTGTAGACCTCGGGGAAGCTCTCCAGCACCAGGCGCTCGTAGTCGAAGACCGTCACCGCCCGGCCGCGGTGACGCAGCCGTTCGCTGACCCGGACGTAGAAGGCGTCGCCGGACTCCTGCGTCCGGCCGCCGAAGGAGGCGTAGAGCTGGGTGAGAGACTTGACGGCCGCCTCGCGGCTCTTCATCTTGGCGATCCTGCCGGCGGCGAGTGCGGTCGCGAGGTGGCTCGGATCGTTGCCCTGGTCGCGAAAGCTCGCCACTACGGCCTGGGGATGGACGCCGATCAATTTCGGCACCGCCTTCGAATTCTCGGCGACGCTCGCTTTGATCCAGTAGAGGGAGGAGGGCAGGACCGTTTTCGCCGCAGTCATCTCCTTGGGCACGGCGAGCTTGACGATGCCGGAGGCGATGAGCCCCTGGGTCGTGTCGGAGAGGACCTCGGAGGTCTTGAAGTCGACCCACTCCTCGTCCGCGAGATAGGACCAGACGACCTCCTTGGCCGTCGCGAGCGGGTCTTCGCTCCCCTCGGCCACCTGGAAGAGAAGCGTCAGGTTCTGCGGCGGCACGAGGCCGTCGAGGCCGATCAGGAGCGTCCCCTCGGCGGTCTCGGTGCGGGTGGTTCCGTCGTCGTCTTTCACCGTGACCGGAAACTCCGGCACCAGCCGGGCACCGGTGGGGACGAGCGAGCGGTGTCCGAAGGGCCCGATCTGGAAGATCTGCTCGGTCGAGTCCTCGGCCTTGCCGAGCTTTGCCGTGTAGCCCAGGGTGAACGACGCCATGAGCGGCGTGTAGGGCGGGTTGGGGACGTCGCCTTGGCCGATCGCCGCTTTGGCCAACAACTTCGGATAGAGGCCGTGAAGGAAGCTCTGCTTCAGGGTGGCGCGCAGGAAGCCCTGGCGGAGGGTGGGATCGAAGCTCTCGAAGCCCTCGGGCTCGGTGTCCCGAGGCAAAGCCGTGAGCGGTAAGGAGAGCGTCGGCCGTGACTTGGGAGCCTCGGCCGAGTTGCCGTCGAACAACCTCCGGACGGCATCGTCGTCCCAGCTCGCTTCTTCGACCCACTCTCCGTCCTGGAGGACGCTGTAAGCGGCCTGGAAGTAGTCGTTGCCGGTGACGATGGGGACCTCGACCGGCGGGACCGAGCTGTCCAGCGTCTTGTAGGCCGCGTAGTGGCTCACGAAGCTCTCCTCCGGCAGATCCGCCCACTCGATGGTCAGGTCGAGGGAGGTGACCGATTTCGGGAAGACCTCGGGGCTCCCGACCAGGAAGCTGCTCCCTTTCTTGGGGATCGGACCGAAAGGAAGGAACGGTTTCGCCGGATTCAAGACACCGACGTCGTTTTCGAGGATCAGGTTCCGCAGGCCCTCGACTTGGACGGTGATCCCGAGCTTTCTTATGCTCAATCCCTCGAAGTACTTATAGGGGCAGGACTTCGAGCTCTCGAGGACGAGCTTCAAGACCGGATAAGGGGTCTTGAAGCCGTCGAGCAAGATCTCGTCGTCGTAGGCGACGACGCCGTCCTCGCCCGCTTCCAGCTTCAGGGTGTAGACCAAGATGGGTCTTAGGCTGTTCGCCCTCCTGACCTCGGCGCCCTCGACCTCGAGGGAAAGCCATTCCTTCTTGCCGCTGGCGTAGACCTTGACGTTGTCCTTGAGCTCGGTCTCGACGCCCGGTCCGGCCAAGGTGCCCGGGCTTTCCGCCAGCAGCCGGAAGGTGAGGGTGATCGTGCGGGTGCCCTCGGCGAGGAGGAACATCGGTGAGGCGACGGCGAAGCCGATCTCGGCGTCGGGCATGGACGTGCCGCCAAAAGTCTCCCACTTGCCGTCCTCGTCTTCGATCGCCGCTCCCTCGCCGTCGGCCGAGTCGGCGTCCGGCGCCGCGTAGACGTTCACGACGACGCCGTCGGTGTCCTTTTCTACGAAGACGGTCTTGAGGCCGTGGTCCTCGTCGAGAACCGCCCGGTTCACGACGAGCTCTGAGTCGGTGGCGTAGAGGAGGTCGACGCCGGTCGAGTCCTTGCCGGCCTTGAGGAAGGTGTCTTCCGCGAGCGTATGGGTCTTGAAGCTTTTCGCCAGCTCGAAGAGCTGGTGGACCTGATCCGGCTCCGCGGCACGGGTCGTGAGGCCGAGGACCTCCCGGTAATAGAAGTCGAGGTGTGCCTCGGTCAAGGTGTTGAGGTGATCGCGGGCGTGCTCCAAGAGCTGTAGGAAGGCGAGGAGAAGCGCCATGTGGGGCGGATGCTCGGGGTAGTCCGTGAGCGTCTCCTCGAGAAAGGCCGGCGCCTCGCCGACGAGGAAGACGAGGGCCTCGTAGAGGCGCTCGAAGCTCTGGGCCAGCCGCTCGGCGGCCAGGGCGACCTCCTCGTCGCGGACCGGCGCGCCCGACGGGAAAAGCGAGGGGTCGCTTTCGGCTCCCGAAAGCGCCCAGGCTTCGCTCCACTCGCCGGTGTCGATCGTCTCGACCGGCAGGCCCAGCTCCGCGGCCCGCAGCGCGGCGGCGGCGACCCCGCGCAGGGCGTCGGCGAGGACCGCTCCGAGGAGGCGCTCGAGGGCGCGCCGCAGCGCCAGCCCCTCGGTCGATTTTCGGTACCAGCTCTCGAAGGTCTCGGCGAGGTCGAGGATGGGCGGGAAAAGCGCCACGAAAGCCGCCTCCTTCGGGGCGGCGACGGCGACGGCGTCAAAGGCATCCTCGAATGCCTTCCGCAGCTTCTCGGGATCGGTTTCGGCGACGGCCGCGACCAGCGTGCTCGGGTCGGAGTCGACGAGCTCGGTCCAGTCGCCGCCAGGAGAGCCGTCCGGGCTGTAGTAGCGCAGGAGCCGGGCGTACTTGCGCCCGTAAAGAAGCAGGTCCGAGAGCTCGCGTTCGTCGACCTGGACCCAAGACGGCGCCAGCGCTTCCGTGAGGCGCTGGCGCTGGCTGGAGCCGTCGCGCCGCAGAGGATTGAGAAAAAGGCAGTCCTCGCTCATCGCTTCACCTGCGTCCCTTCACTCAGGTAGAAGGGGTAGACGAAGTTGTTGCGGGTGTTGGTGGTGGCGATGGTGTAGTCGATCGTGATGTCGATGCGTCCCTCTTCGCTTTCGAGCTCGAAGGTCACGTCGTCCAAGAGGATGCGCGGCTCGAAATAAAGGATCGCGGTCTTGATCAAATCCTTCATGTAGGCCTGGAGCGTCAGGTCGAGGGGCTCGAAAAGGAGGCGGTGGAGGTTGCAGCCGTACTTGGGCTGCATCACCCGCTCGCCGACCTCGGTCGAGAGCAGGATCTCGAGGCTCTGGCGGATGTCCTCCTCGTCGGAGACGGTCTCCACCCCGCGCAGGCCGCGTACGAAGGTGGGAGGAAATCCCCATCCGGTGCCGAGAAAGGAGCGCTCCTTGGCCATGACCTACCTCTTAGCCGATGATCACCGTGGGCTCGCCGACGGCGGCCGAGGCGCCGCAGATACAGACGTCGCCGACACGCAGCGCGGGCTTGCCCGCGATCAGGACCGTGACGGAGCCGATAGGAAACGGGCTCGCGGTCGGCACGTGGGCCGGCGGCGGAATCGGACAGACGTGCTGATCGGTGGCCACCGCCGCCGGCATCCCGCCGATCAGGACGGTCGGCACGCCGGGACCGACGATCGTGCCGCCGTGGGTGGAGAGATCCGTGACTCTTGCTGCCGGGGGCATCCTTTATCCTCCTAGTTGATCTGCACGACCGAGCCCTTGACCACCGTGGAGCCGCCCGAGGAGATCTCGGCGCCGGCCGAGCCCTCGGCCTTGAGCTGCGCCGAGGCCGCGGACGAGACGTTCGAGCCCTCGATCTTGACGTCGCCGCTCGCCTTGATCGAAATGTCGGCCGAGCTCTCGATCGTGATGCCGGCCGAGTCCATCACCAGCTTGTTGCCGTTCTCGTCTTCGAGGGTGATCCCGCCGTCCTCGTCGGAAAGGACGGCGGTGTTGCCGTTCGGCGTCAGGAGCGTGATCGTTTTCTTGTCGTCGTCGAAAAGCAGCTTCATCTCCGAGCGGGTGACGAAGCCTTTTTCGTGGTTGTCGTCGCTCGCCGCGATCGGGGCGGGCTTGGCGCTGGAGTTGAGCATCCCCAGGAGCACGGGGTTGCGGGGATCGTCGTTCAGGAAACCCAGCACCACCTCGTCGCCGATCTCGGGACGGAAAAAGCTTCCCCGGCTCTCGCCGGCGTCGAGCGTCGCCACCCGCGCCCAGGTGCCTTGCTCCGCGGGGTCGACGATTGGGACGCGGACCTGGACACGGTCCTCGCCGGCGGGATCCCCTTCGAGCGCGCTGACCAGGCCGATCTGGAGGCCGGAGACGGCGGGTAGGAGGCCCTGGGCCGGAGCTTCGACGATGCGCCTCTCGCGGCCGCCAAACCACTCCGGGTCGAGCCCGAAGGTGATGTCGGTCTCGAAGTTCTTGCCGTTGATCTCGTGGCGTACGCCGGAGACCAGGGCCTTGCCGGTGAAGCGGTCGCCGACGCCGCCGAGCTCGACCAAATCGCCGGGCACGACGCCGGTGAAGCCCTGGATCCGCGCTCGGCCCCGCACCTTGGCGAAAGCGCTCTTCAGGCGCTGGGCGTCGGCCCAGGCCTGGAGCTCGTCGTCGGCGAGCTGGCCGGCGTGGCGCAGCTCGAGGGTCTCGAGGCCGAGGACCGAGGCCAGCTCGTCTTCGGTGGCGTTGCCGGGAGCGGTCGCCGACGCCGCGGCCCCTTCGAGCTCGAGGCGCTCCTGGCCGGCGGCGTCCCAGCCCGCGGCCTCGACCGCGGCGAGCTCGTCGCGGGCGTCCATCACCGCCTCGAAGTCGAGGAGGTTGCCGCCGTAGGTCAACGAGAGCGCGGGCTCGGCGCTCGCGTCGGGCGCCTTGACTACCAGCGTGCCGTCGAGGGTTGAGACCAGCTTGCCGTTGGCCTCCGCCCGGGTCACGAGGAAGTCCCAGTCGGTGGCGTAGAACTGCACCATCTGCTCGTGGGTGACCCCGGTCGCCTCGACGTCGGGAGTGAGGCCCGCGTTCGAGGCGATCTCCTCGATCACCTCCGAATCCTTGACGTCGTAGTAGTAGGCGCTCTTGCGGCCCACCGTCAGCTTGACGGCGGCGTCGCGGCATTCGACGCGCAGCACCGAGGGCTTGTGATTGTAGACCCGCAGGCCGTGGCGGACGACGATGCCTTTGAAAATGGTTTCCTCGTCGCTGTGGTAGCCGGCCTGGATCTCGATCTCGGCGCCGGGCAGGAAGTCGGCGGCGTTCGAGACCTTGAAGTCCTCGGTCGCGGGATCGCCATCGAAGACGAGGACCTCGGCCGTCGCGACGCGGTTGAACGCGCGCGAGACCACGACCGCCTGGATCTGGTACTCGGTGCTCACCTGGGTGCCCGAGACGAGGACCTTGAAGGTCGGCCGGTCCGCCGGGGCGCTGGTCGGGATGGTGCGGTCGTCTTCGCTCATCGGCTCGACTCTCTACGCTTTTACCGTCGCCTCTTTGATCGGCGGGAAGGCCAGGCGTTGGCCCACCTCTAAACGGCGATAGCTTTTCAAGTTGTTGAACTGGGCGACCTGGAGGTAGCGCGAGGCGTCGCCGTAGTAGCGGTGGGCGAGCAGCGAGAGGTGCTCGCCGGCTTTGACCTCGTGGACGTGGGTGAGGTCCGGCGAGCTCGTCCTCTGCTCCGCGGCGCGCAGCGTGTCCTCGACGTTCTCGGCAAAGGTGGCCTTGACCTTGGCCCGCAGCGGATAGCCGTCGGGCTTGAACAGCGTATAGGTGACCTCGGCGGACTTGAGCACACATTTCGAAAGCAGCGATCCCCAGGAGAGCTTCAGGTACATGGGCCGATGGATCTCGCTGTCGTGCTTGCCGGTCACCGTCAAGAAGCGGTCGATCTCTTCGCGCACCTCGACTTTGTCCGCCGCCGTGCCGGTGCCGTCGAAGAGGAGCTCGAAGGTGTACTCCTGCGGCTTGATCTTGCCGAACACCTGGGGGCTCCCGGTGTCACCCTGTCCCTGGCGTTCCTCGTATTCGATCTCGTACTTCTGGCTGTAGGTGTTGGGATTGAACATCACGGTGAAGCTCATGGCGGCCGACCCCGAGTAGTCGGCCTCCTTGAAGGCTTCGATCACCATCTTCTTGAGCTCGCCAGACATCTACCGCTCCTCTTTCAGCCTCAAGACGTCCAGGACCGCCTCGACACACTCGGCGACGATCTGCTCGTTGGAAGGTCCCTGCGGTGGGGCCGACGCCGCCTTTTTCTCCCCTTCCGGAGCTACGGTCGCGCGGATGATGAGCTCGCGGATCTCGATCGCCATCGTAGCGCCCCCCTCCCCTACACCTTGCGGAAGCTCCGGTAGGCGAGCTCCATCGACTCCACCGCCAGCGCGTTGTCCTGGGCCTTGAAATCGGAGACCGACCACTTCACCGGATAGGCCCGCAGAAAGCTCCAGGCGGCGAGCGGCTCATGCTCTTCGTTTAAAAGCGTCACGGTTACGTCCTTGGTCTCGAACTCGAAGCTCTCCACCGCCTTGCGAAACCACTTGGCCACTTTCGAGCTGTTGACGAAGCCTCGCTTCAAGACCAGGTTGGCGTACTTGGCGCCAGTCGGCAGACGGTGGGCGTATTCGTTCAATCCGCCCTCGCGGAGCTCTTCGGTCGACACCTCGGCCTGGAGCCCCGTCACCTCCTGGAAGCGGACGTCCTGGTCAGGGGAATCCGTCCCGAACTCGACCTTGAAGTGGAAGACGACCGGGATCTCGCGCATCGAGGGCTCCCCTTACGGCACGTCGATCTCGATGCCTTCGTGGGCCACCTCGAGGGTCTCGATCGCCGCTTCGTTGCCGCTCGCCTTGAGATCCGGCGAGGTGAGCTTGGTCGGCCAGGCGTTGAGGATCTTCCAGGTCATGACCGGCTCGTGCTCCTCGTTTAGGAGGCTGACGATCATGTCGCGGCGTTCGGGCTTGTTGAGCTTGATTTTTCTCATCCACTCGGAGTACTCGTTGTCGCTGGCAAAGACACCTCGCTTCAGCGTGACGTTGCCGTACTTCTTGAGCCCCGGCATCTTGACGGTCGAGTACTCCGGGCTCAGCCCGTCGCGGTACTCGATGATCTGGACCTCGGTGTTCATGCCGGTGACTTCGGAAAAGGCGGCCTGGGTGCCGCCCCAGTCGACGGAGAAATGGAATACGGTTGCTGGGTAAGGCATTTCGACTCCCTGTCTGACGTTGGTTGGTGTTCTTTGGAAACGTTGTCGCTCGTGGTGTCAAACGGCCGGCTAGAGTCTCCCCCCCTCGATCCCCCCGAGGGGACGCTAGGACTCCTGCAGCTTGTGCGAGAACTTGAGGATGATGAACTCCGCGGGACGGACCACCGCCATGCCGATCTCGACGTTCAGCCGGCCTTCGAGGATGTCTTGGGCCGTCATCGTCAGACCGAGGCCGACCTTGACGAAAAAGGCCTCCTCCGGCGTCGCGCCGGCCAGGGCCCCGTCGCGCCATTTCTGGATCAGGTAGTTGTCGATCATGCTCTT
This sequence comes from uncultured bacterium, assembly GCA_965371445.1. Taxonomy (GTDB): domain Bacteria; phylum Acidobacteriota; class Thermoanaerobaculia; order Multivoradales; family J023; genus DASWIG01. The sequence goes on from CBDUYN010000073.1 coordinate 36,945, forward strand.
GACCTTGGTCCAAAGCGTCGCGGCGTTGGCCTCGAACACCGCCCAGGAGGTCGACTTCTTGACCGACTCCTCGACCATGTTGTAGAAGCGGCGCACCGCGACGTAGCGCCATTCGTTGTCGTTGCCGGCCAGCGTCCGGGCGCCCCAGACCAGGGTGCCGAGGCCGCTGAAAGCGCGTACGGCGTTGATCGACTTGCCGGCGTTCACATCGACGTTCAAGTCCTCCTGGTCGGCGTCGTCGATCGGGATCACCGGCCCCGAAACCGCGCTCAGGCTGACGTTGGCAGGCGCTTTCCACACCCCCCGCGAGCCGTCGACGAAAGCGTAGACGCCGGCGACGGCACCGGAGGGCGGAACGCGTCCGAGCTCCCGCTTGATGTGCTCGACGATGTTGCTGATGATCGAGTGCCCCTGGTAGAGGGTCGTCTGTGCCATGTTCGCGTGAGTGTCGGCGGCCTCCTCGACCTGAGAGATGAAGCCCAGGACGGTGCCCGTCGTCGAGTCCTCGAAGAGGTCGTCCAGATCGTCGATGATCAGCTGCAGCGTCTCGGTCACGGTGTTCGTGCCGCCCGCGTCGTATAGGTCGTCGGCGCTCGCGGCGACGGCAGCGACGCCCACCCACGTCGTGGTGTCGACGGCGCTGTAGGCAGTGTTCACCGCGGCGACGTCGGCCAAATCTGAAAGGTTTAAGACGTCGGAGTTTTTTTCCAACTCGATGAGCGAGGTGAGCGGCGTCACGAGAGTGCTCTCGGCGTAGGTCTCAAGATCGAGGGTCAAGTTGGTGCCCAGGAGCTGGCTGGCGCCTGAGTTCTTCCACCCCGAAAGCTCCGTAGCCACGGTGCGCAGGTATTGCAGCAGGGCTTGAAAAGCAAGGGTTCTCGCCGCGTCGTCGGCCGCGGAGTTGATGGCGTCCTTCAAGCTCTTGTAATGGTCCTTGGGCGTCGGCGAGGTCGACTTGAGCGTCGTGAGGGTGGCAGCGACCTTGCCTTTGTCGGCGAGCGCCGTGTTGGCGGCCTTGACCAGGTCGTTCTTGTCGCTGTCGGAGGTGAGGTCGGCAAGCACGACGGGCGTAGCTGTCGAGTCCTCCACGTGGTCGCGAAAGACGTCGAAGTCCACCGTCCGCGCATACGACGAATGGAGCCAGGGCGCGTACGCGGCACCGTACTTGAGGTTGTTGATGCCGATGCCCTTGCGGAAGCCCTCGACGCTCGTGTCGAGCTCCTGGGTGACGTCGCCTTCGTAGAGGTCGAAGACCGCGACCCGGTCCTGGAGCTTGGCGCATTGGGAGAGGGCGAGCTGCTGCAACGTGTAGAAGTGGCTTTCGGTGGCGAGCAGCGTCGCGTCGGGGAAAAGCAGGATCGTCGGCTCGTCGACTTTCTCGACCGCTTTTAGCCCGACTCGCAGTCCCGGATTGGCGGCCGGGTCGGCCTCGTCGCCGTTCTCGATGGTGGCCGAGTAGTCTCCCACCGAAACGATGTAGCACTTGCCGCCGCCGTTGTCAAAAAAGAGGCGCAGGCTGTCGTAGAGATAGAAACGGTTCGTGATGTCGATCGACGTCACAGCGTAGTTGTTGCTCTCGTTCACCTCGACGTCGATCCGGTCGATCTCGTAAGCGCCTCCGAAGAGCTCACGGTACTCCAGGAGCGAAGAGATCTTGGTGGGTTTGTTGGTGAGGTCTTCGCCCTTCTTTTCCGCTTTTTTGGTGTAGCCGATGAAAGCCGGCACCGCGGTCGCCACTTCGGCGACCGAGGGCGGGAAAAGCGAGATCTCCTGGACGTAGACACCTGGGGTTTTGAAGGCCATGGTTCGTTTGCTCCCTGTCGTAACGTCCCCGTAGGGGGAATGTGGGGGAATCTCAGACGTAGACGTACATCTCCGAAACGTAGCTGTCCGGCGCCGCGCCGGCCTGAAGCGGCGTCGCCGCTGCCGGGTTGGGCAGGGTCCGGACGGGATCGTTCTTATCCTCGAGGACGAGAGCCTGAGGGCTTTCGGCGAGCGCGACGGCGGCGTTGGAGGTGAAGACCGCGCGGTCGGACTCGACGCTTTTGGTAAACGTGACGGGCCCGTCGATCGACAGGTGCGCCAGGGGAAAGCCGTTCGAGCCGTATTTCTTGATGACGTTGTAGCGCCAGCTGGTCGAGCGGCTCTCGAGCTGGAGGGTGTAGGTGTCGACCCCGGTCAGCTCGTCGCCGTCGAGGAACCGGTAGTCGGCCGGCACGAGCTCGCTTTTGTCCGGTGTCAAGGTGTCGGTACGGCTGAAGATCTCGACGACGCCGAAGGGCCGGGCGGCGAAGACGTCCGGATCGTAATAGAAAGTCTTCGACCCTCCGCCGTCGTCGCTGACCGTGTGGCGTCCCGCGGCGAGGCGCTTGATCTTCGTCAGGTCGAGCCGGTGTTCGGAGGTGCTCTCGGCGGGATCCGGCAGGGCAAACGAGGCCGTGTCGAGGGTGTTGCCGAAGAGGTCGTCGATTTCAAACAACGCGGCGTTTTTCGGTGGCGCGAGGAGGTAGGTGTAGCTTTCTCCCGCGACCAGCGAAAGCGCTTCGCCCACCCTCGTACCGGCGACGCTGTCGCCCAGGTGCAAGCGGCCGTCCGCCTGGTCGTCGCGCAGGTTGTTGAAGTAGAAGACGCTTCGCCCCGGCCGGTGCTCCGGCAGGTCCGAAATGTTCCACAGGTAGGGATTTTTGGGGAGCAGGAGGAAGGTGAGGCGTAGACCATCCGTGCCGAGCGGCCGCAGCAGGCTCTCGGGAGAGGAGTCCGGCTCGATCTCGGCGTAGACGGCCCAGCCGTCGGCCAGGCGCCGAAAGACGAGCCCGTGCTCCAGGAGACTCCGCCGGGTGGCGGGCGCGGGCTCGACGCGAAAGTCATCGACGCTTTCTCCCGACGCGTAGAAGGAATGGCGCAGCCGCACCCGGAACAACGTTGCGTAGACGGTTCGCATCGTCTTTAGCCCTCGGCCGTCACCTCGATCTGGTGGAGCGGCGGCACCTCGGCTTCGACCTGCCGGTCGCGGACGTCGAGGAGGCCGAGCTTGTAAAGCACCGACGGCATGTACTTGCCGCCGAGCACACCCCAGAGGTGGTTGATCTGCTCGAAGGTCATGGACCGGAGCTCGGCGGAGAAGCGCCCCTCGTGATCCGCCAGGGCCGAGATCGACGCGTAGTCGAAAGACGGCCGGTGCTGAAAAAAGCTCATCACGTGCCCGAGGGCTTTGGCCGCTTCGTCGTAATCCTTCATGTTGGCGATGAAGAGGAGGTAGAGGTTGACCCGGACCGGCGGCAGGACCCGCTCGGCGGTGCCGTCGGCTCGCTTCTCGAAGGCCTCGACGGAGTGGTAGGTCCGGTCCTCCTCGACGTTGACGATTGACACCACCACCTTGTCGGTCGCGTCGTTGTTGACGTCGCCCTTGTGGTCGAAAAGGCTCGCGGCGAGCGCCCGGTCCGAGACCTGCACGCGCACGTTGAAGTAGTCGTTGAGCTCGGAGACGACATGGGAGAGGACGTGATCGATCATCTCTTCTCCGGCTCCTCCCTACGGACCAGGCCGTAGATCCACTCTCCGTCGGCTTTTAACGTGCGTTGCATGAGGCCTTGTTCGACGAGCTCCATCACGATCCTTTCCACCTCCTTGCGGGGGGTTGCCGCAAGATCCGACTTCATCCAGAACCTGGCGATGCCCGCGACCGTATCCGTCGCATTCGGATGGCGTTTCAGATACTCGAGGACCCGGACTGCCAGGGCACGGCTCTCTTCTTCCAGCCCCAACAGGCTCTTCGGTTCAGTCACGCCGGGTGGCTTTGCAGATCCGGTGCCAGCTGGCCGAAACGGCGCTAAAGCCTTGCCGGGCAAGGGGATCGGCTCCGTGGCCCGGAGCGAGGTGGGTCGCCGGCGACCCGCCGCGCGGGCACCGTAGGATGGGTCGGAGCTCGGATCCTTACCGCGCCGGGCGGAGGCTCTCCGGCGCGGCGGAAAGGACCCGGATGGGTCCTCTTTGCCCCACCGGAGGGAAGGCTCGCGCGTTACGTAGACCGAGGAGTCGAGACAAATCGGCGGCGGAGCCGCCCACCTTCCACGCGACAGCCGGCACCCTCGAAAGCCCCCAAAGCGCGGCGAAGCGTTCTCGGCGACGTGGTGCATCGCAGGAAAACGCGGCGAACGCCGGCGTCCACCGCCTGCTGGGTGAATTCGAGAGCCGACGGCGGCGGACGCACGTCCCCCGCCGCGCGGACACAGGGCTCTCCGAGACGACGGTTCCCACTAATCCGTCCCGATCCAGGAGACACAGTTCGCGCGCAGGGATCCGGCGCGCGATCCTCCATGATGAAGGACTGACCTCCCTCGCCGTGCCGTCGTTTGGCTGAGCGACTCTCCGGTCTCGGCCCGGGAGAGCTGCGTCTCGACCTTTGCTATGTCGTCATTTTCGCCTTCGGCGGGGCGGTCCTGACCGAGCTTCTCGATGAAGTGCTGGAGCTCTATCCCCAGCTCAAAGAGTGCCGGGTCCCCGGCCTCGGATCCGGACGCAAGGGTTGGACGGTGCCGGGGAGCCCGATGTTCCAGCGGTTGTACGAGGAGCTCAAGGTCGAACGTCTCGTCGGCTGTTGGCGACGAGGCGGATGCGGAGCCGGGCTCCTCGCGCCAGGGCGTGGACATCTAGACGCTGACGCAAGAGCTCTGGACGCCACGCCGACAGGCCTGTCACGCCACTTGCAGCTTGAGTCTCTTGCCAATGGCTTTCGCGAACCGCTCGAGCGTGCTGAGCTTGATGTCCGCGGCGTGGTTCTCGATGCGAGAGATCGCCGACTTCCTGGTCTCCATCCGTCGAGCCACCTCCTCCTGCGTCAAGCCGGCCTCTTCGCGAGCCTGGCGCAGGAGGACGCCCAACTTGAAGTGCTCGTAGCCGACTTCGTAACCGTCGGCAAACTCGGCGTCCTCGTTCTTCCGCTGGGTGACGTACCTCTGCAGATCGCTCATTGCCTTCTTCCTCTGACGATAGTCTCTCTTTCGCTCCTCTGCCAAGGAGAGAAGCTCCTTCGGAGTCTTCCGCGTCTTCTTCCGGAAGCCATGAACGAGAATCACAATCCGATCCGCGGCCAAGAAGGCGAGCAACCGAAAGGCATCGCCGCCGAAGTTGACGCGGACCTCCCAGATCTCGTCCGTCCCCGGAAGCTTCTTGAAGTAGCTGGTTGGGACAACGTCCAGATCCTCGATCAGGGTCAATACCCAGGCGACCTTCTGAGCCTGTTTGCCGGCCAGCGAGTCGAGAAACTCCCGGACCGGACAATGCCCTGCCGCCGTCTCGTAGAATCGGACTTCGCGCTTCATAGGAGCATGTTCACACAGAAGTGAACTCGCTTCAAGGCCTTTCAGCGCATCAACCTCCTGAAGCGGGCGAAGGGTGTCCTGGTCGTCTTCGGTCTTTGGACCTGGCGGGCCCGGACGGCCCATGCCGCGGGCAAGGTAGCCGACGCCGAGGAGGCCCTGGCGCTTCTCGAGCTGACCGAGGCGTCCGTCGTGGGCGGGCTCGACCCGGCCGTTCGCCTGGAGTTTCTGGAAGCCCGGGCGCTCTCCCGCAGGCTGGCGCTGGAAAGGGCGGTCGACGAAGCGGAGCAAGCCGGGCGGCTCCTGGGGGAGGCGGATGCGGAGCGCCACTCTTGGGCGGCTGTAGCCCGGGCCGCGATGACGGCCTCCCTGGCCGGACAAGAGCGATCCCTGGACAGGACGTCTCCCGTCGGCTATCCTCGAAAGGATGGGCTCGCGAGCTGAAGAGAGCCTGTGACCCCACGAGGAAGCTACGATGCCATCCCAAGCGATCTCCATAGAAGTCCCGAGCTCATTGGATCTCCCGGAAGGGCTGACTCGGGACGCCCTCAAGGATCTCTTCGTCGACTGGCTCCGATCGAAGGGGTGGATCGGCAATGAAGACGTCGTGCAGTTGACCGGCCGTCCAGAGGATCACCACACCATCGACCCCCGCCTTTCGCGCCATCTTGGTGGAGTCCGGCCGCGGCCCATAGACGAGCTTGGGCGGCTGGACATCTCCACCCACCTCGAGCGGTCCCAGCCGGAAGTTCACCGTCAGGTTGTAGTAGACGGCTACGGGCTCACCGTCTAGGGTCGCGGGCTTGAACTTCCATTGTAAAAGAGTCTCAGCGGCGGATTCGTTGAGCTCCGGCGTCAGACCCTTCAAGATCGCGACGTTGGACACGTTGCCCAACTTGTCGATGATCGCCTGGGCGATCACATGACCCTCGATCCGGGCTTTGCGCGCGGCGTCGGTGTACTGCGGTAGGGGCGTATAGACCTTTTCTGGCGGTACGACGTCTCCCTCGACATGGAGCGGTTCTGCCGAATTGCCGGCCGCTGTGGGCCGGTCCGTGGTTTCGTCGTTCTGGGTCTCCAGTTTCTCCGCAGCCGGGGGGTCCAGGGCGTAGACCGTCAGCGGCAGGAGGAGCGCCAGGGTCGTCAGGGTAAGGGGTCTTCGGTGTACGTCGGATCTCATCATCAGGTCCTTTCGTTGATTTCTCGTGTGGCGATCCGGGGCTACCCTATCACGTCGGTTGGCCACGGACGACCACCTCGACCGTAGCGCCCGGGCTTTACTCTTAGGCCCCTCCAGGGCCTCGGATCAGAACGCCACGGATCCTGGAGACTCCCTTCGTATGTGTGTGTTCTCATCATCATCCGGTTCCGATCTTTGTCTTTATCTTTTGGCCCTTCGACTTGCGGTCACCGGCCGCAGTCGAGTAGCCAGGGGGCCGTTGCCGGCCCCCCAGCCCTCTAAGAACCGGGCATGCGAGTTTCCCAGCACACGGCTCAAGCACCTCAAAAGCCGACTTCCGCCGACCCGCACGCTCGAAACCATCTCTGGTTCCATTGAGCATACTCCGCGAGACTCGTGTAGTGCCATCAAGCTCCGGCAGAACCGAAGGAGGGGGCGCACAGACGTAAG
>CBDUYN010000074.1:0-43878 GCA_965371445.1 uncultured bacterium
CGAGAAGAGATCACACCGCGACGCTCCTTGCTTCGGGGCAGGTGCTCCTCGCCGGTGGATACGACGCCGGCTCTTTGTCGAGCGCCGAGCTTTACGATCCGGGCACGGGAACGTGGGCAAGCACCGGCTCCCTCGCCACAGGGAGGTACCGTCACACCGCGACGCTCCTTGCTTCGGGGCAGGTGCTCCTCGCCGGGGGATGGGCCGGCTATTTGTCGAGCGTCGAGCTTTACGATCCGGGCACGGGAACGTGGGCGAGCACCGACTCCCTCGCCACAGCGAGAAGAGATCACACCGCGACGCTCCTTGCTTCGGGGCAGGTGCTCCTCGCCGGAGGATACAACGGCGGCTCTTTGTCGAGCACCGAGATTTACGATCCGAGCACGGGAGAGTGGGCGGGCACCGGCGAACTCAATACAAAGAGAAAATATCACACGGCGACGCTCCTTGCTTCGGGGAAAGTGCTCCTCGCCGGGGGATACGGCGATGGCTCTTTGGCAAACGCCGAGCTTTACGATCCGAGCACGGGAACGTGGGCGGGCACCGGTTCCTTCGCCACAGAGAGATTAGATCACACCGCGACGCTCCTTGCTTCGGGGCAAGTGCTGATCGCCGGGGGATCCGCCGGCTTGTCAAGCGCCGAGCTTTACGATCCGAGCACGGGAGAGTGGACGGGCGCCGGCAAACGCAATACAGCGAGATTAGATCACACGGCGACGCTCCTTGCTTCGGGGAAGGTGCTCCTCGCCGGGGGCGAGGGCACCGGTGGCTCTTTGTCGAGCGCTGAGCTTTACGATCCGAGCACCGGAACGTGGGCGGACACCGGCGATCTCAAATCAAAGAGAAGAGATCACACGGCGACGCTCCTTGCTTCGGGGAAGGTGCTCCTCACCGGGGGATTCGCCGCCGGCGCTTTGGCAAGTGCCGAGCTTTACGATCCGAGCACGGGAGAGTGGGCGAGCACCGATTCCCTCGCCACAGCGAGAAGTGGTCACACCGCGACGCTCCTTGCTTCGGGGAAGGTGCTCCTCGCCGGGGGATCCGCCGGCTCTTTGTCGAGCGCCGAGCTTTACGATCCGGGCACCGGAAGGTGGGCGAGCGCCGGCTTCCTCGCCACAGCGAGAAGTGGTCACACCGCGACGCTCCTTGCTTCGGGGCAGGTGCTCCTCGCCGGGGGAGTCGCCGACCTCGACCGCTTGTCGAGCGCGGAGCTTTACGATCCGAGCACGGGAACGTGGGCGAGCACCGATTCCCTCGCCACAGCGAGAAAAGATCACACCGCGACGCTCCTTGCTTCGGGGCAGGTGCTCCTCGCCGGAGGCGACGACAGAGGCTCTTTGCGGAGCGCCGAGCTTTACTCCACCTCGACCCCACCGGACTTCCGAAGGCCGATCCTCCAATCGACGTCGGGAATTGTAGCATACGGCGACCCTGACGATCCCGATCGCGTTCCCTTCTCGATCACCGGTCAGTTTCGGGCAGACTCGGAAGCCAGCAGCGGAACCACGTCCGACTCCGCGGTGGGCTACCCGCTCGTCCAGCTGCGTTCCCTCGACGGTAGCCGGCACGCCTGGCTGACGCCCGATCCGCGGTCGAACCTCTGGGACGATCCGATGACCTTGACCTTCAGGGCTCTTCCGCCGACGCTGCACCCCGGCCTCTATCTGTTGACGGTGGTGACCGCCGGCGTCGCGAGCGCGCCGTTGCTCAACGCCGCGAGCGAGCCGGTGCTCGTCGAGATGGAGTGCAATCTCTGGACCAGCATTCCGCCCGACCAGGAGGTCGCGCTGGGCGAATCTGGCACCTTCGTGGTCAAAACCCAGGGCGGACGCGCCTTTCAGTGGGAGAAGTGCCACGGCGACCCGGCGTCGACCTGCGCCCTTCCTGATCCCCAGGATCCCACCCTCGGTTCCGGCTGGACGGCGATCCCCGGCGCCACCTCGGCGAGCTACACCACCGAGCCGATCCAGGCCTCCGAATCCGGCACCCTCTACCGCGTGACGGTCGATGGTGGTTGCAAGTCCGAGATCAGCGAAGCGGCCATCCTGAGGGTCGACGACACGACGCCCCCAGGCACCGGCAGCGACCCTCCTGTCGCGGTCGTCACTCCCAACGGCGGCGAGCTCTGGCCGCTTTCCCAACCCGATGAGCCCAACACCGAGGCGATCAGCTGGACGATGTCTGACGACGTGCGCATCTGCCAGGTCAGAGTCGACCTGCTCTTCTCGGATGACGGTGGTTTGAGTTTTCAACGTGTCCCGGACTGTCCCGTAGACGACCCGGACTGCGACCCGCCCTGGCCCAGAGTTTTTGGCCTGGGCGGCACCTGTCACCATCCCGGCGTGGAGACGACGAGCTTTCCTTACACCCTGCCGGTAGCTCCGCCGGCCGGCGAGGAGAGCGCGCTCTACAAAGTAGAGGTCAAGGTCACCGACCACGCCGGCAACGTGACCGTCGCCGAGAGCGACAAACCCTTCTACATCGTCGAGCCCAACAACGACTCGATCAAGACCTTGATCCTCTGGTACCCGGCCCGCATGGAGGATCGCAACATGGAGACCGCCGGCCTCGCCGACGCCCTCGACAACCTCGCGGCCCAACCCAGGGTCCAGGGCCGCATCGTCGACCTGGGCCGGTCGATCGTCCTTACCGCTCTTTACCTCGACTGGGACCGCGGTCAGATCAGCGCCAACGAAGTCCTCTTCGGTGACGGTGGCATCCACGGCTACCTGAACGACGAATGGCTCGCCAACTTCACCGCGGTGGAGTACCTCGTCCTGGTGGGCGACGACCGGCTGATTCCACTGGCTCGTCTGAGCGACGGGACCGCCGCGGCCACCAAGGTCGTGTCGGAGGAAGCCTATCCGGACTACGTCGACCTGACGCCCGACGGCACCCGGGTCGGCGAGTCGCTGGCGGCGAACGAGTACCTTTCAGACGATCCCCTGGCCACGTTCGGGACGCTCGCACCGGGTCAGCTCGACGACGAGGTTTTCCTTCCCGACCTGGCGGTCGGCCGGCTCGTCGAGACACCCGGCGAGATCGTCGCGTCGATCGCCACCTTTATCAGCCACGAGGGCATCCTCGACCTGACGAACCGGCCGAAAAAGGTCCTGGTCAGCGCCTACGATTTTCTCGTCGACTCGGGGACGAAGATCGCCAACCGCTGGGAGAACGTCCTGGGGGCCGGCACCGCCAGCACCCTGATCGGGCAGAATTGGACCTCGGCGCAGCTTCAGACAGAGATCTGTCCGGCAAGCGACCCCTACGGCGTCCTGAGCTTGAACGGCCATGCCACCCACTACGAGGTGGGCAACCCGAGCGCCGGCGGTCCGTTCAGCATCGAGGGCCTTGACACCAGCCTGATCGCTGCCGGCTGCGATCTGCCCGGCAGCGTGGTCTACGCGGTGGGCTGCCACAGCGGCCTGCCGGTGGCAGGGTCGAGCGAACCTCTTCTCGACCATCCGCAGGACCTGCCGCAGGTCATGCTCGGTACGGGAGCCATGGCCTACCTGGGCAACACGGGTTACGGCTGGGGTTTAAAGCACGGCGTCGGCTACAGCGAGCGCCTGGTGGAAATCTTTACTGAGGAGCTCACCGCGGGTGGCACGGTGGTGCTCGGCGACGCGGTGCAACGGACGAAGCTACGCTACTTCCTGGAGTCGACGCGTTTCGACGCCTACGACGAAAAGGTCTCCATGCAGTGGACGCTCTACGGCTTCCCGATGTATGCGTTGCAGACCGCCACGACCGCGAAGGCGAACGCGCCGCGCCGGCTCTTTGAAGGTCCGCCGCCACGCCTCGAGGACCTGCCGCGACGGGAAAGCTTCGGCCCGGTGACGCTCGAACGCCGGCCCCTGGAGACGACCTTCGCGGACGGCGTGCTCCTGACGCCGCCGCCTTATCTGACGCGTCTCGACCTGACCTTCGACTTCAGCGCCGCGGGCGTCTACAAGTTGTTCAACGCCGCCGGTCTCGAGGTTCCTTCCGAGGCGAGCCCGGACTACTGCGACGCCACGCAGCCGGACCCGAATTCGAGCGACGACGTCCCCCAGGGGTGTTATTACACGTTGAACAACGTTTCGAGCGGCCAGGACCTGCACACGGGAGCGACGGACCGTCCGTTGCAACCGATGTTCATCTACGACTCGCGGCTCTCCGGGACGAGCTTTCACGGCTTCCTGTGGAAGGGCGGGACCTACGTCGAGGAAGAAAGCTGGGTGCCGCTCGTCGCCACCTTGCAGTCGAACGTCGACGGCGGATTCGAGGAGCGCGGTCCCCTGAACCGCCACTCGAAGTCGACCGGCAAGGGCAAAGCGCACCGAGGCGCCACCGGCGGCGCTTGCGACGCGACCGACACCGACGTCTCGAGCCTCGTCCTCGAGACCGGCGAGCTCATCTCGGACGTCGACCCGGTGTCGCCCATGTTCACGGAACGCCACTACGAGATCGTCGACGTCGAGATCCTCTACTTCAACGACACCGGCGATCCGAATGCGAACTGCGACCGCACGGGCCCGGGCCTGGCGCCCTCGCACCAGGTCACGGGATCGACGGTCCACTGGACGGTCGCGGCGAGCGATCCGGCCGGAGTGTGGCGGGTCCTGGTGGTGTGGAACGACGGCACGGTCGAAACCGGTGCCGACGGCCAGGGCCGGGGCCGCTGGCAGGCGTTGGAGCTGGAGCTGGTGGACGGCACGTGGCAGGGCTCGGTCCAGGTCGTGGGATCGTCGCGGATCAGCTACTTCGTCCAGGCGGTGGACACGAGGGGCAACGTGTCGTTGCGGTTGAGCTCCGAGTCGGGCCCGCCGCCGAGCGGCGTGCCCCTCGACTTCCCGGAGATCGTCGAGGTGGACCTCGCGTCGGCCGAGGCGGACCTCGCCGTCAGCCTCCTGGCGACGCCGAATCCGGTGGCGGGCTTGCAGCCGCTTGCCGTCACGGTGAGCTTGACGAACCTGGGTCCGGAACCGGCGGCCGGCGTCTCGATTTCAGCCGTCCTGCCGCCGGGCCTCGCCGACGTTTTCGGAGGCGGCAGCGGCTGGAGCTGCGCGACGGAGGCGGGAACGCTGGCGTGCACGCGGGGCGTCGTGGAGGTCGGGCCGGCGCCGGTGCTGACAGTGGTCGGTACGGCGCCGCCGGCCGGCAGCGTGGAGCTTACAGTGACGGCGAGCACCGTCAGCCACGACGCAGTCGCCGCCAACGATTCGGCGAGCGTGTCGGTTGCCGTGCTCGCGGCCCAGGCAGACCTCGTGCTGACGCAGGACGTCAGCTTCGCGGCCGACCTCTGGTCGCCGATCTACACCCTGACGATTACCAACGACGGCCCGGACGCGGTCGATGGCGCCACGGTCACCGACCTCGTGCCCGGCGAGCTGACCAACGTCGGCTGGGGCTGCGCGGCGAGCGCCGGTGCCGCCTGCACCGCGGCCGGCGCCGGCGACGTCGTCGACCGGGTGACGATCCCGGCGGGGGGCTGGGTGCGTTACACCGTGTCGACGGTGCTGGCACCGGGCTACGCGGACCTTCTGACGAACACCGCGACGGTGACGGTACCGTCCGGGGTCTACGACCCGGCCCTCAGGTCGAACTCCTCGACGGTGACGATCGACTACAGCGGTTCGATCTTCGCCGACGGCTTCGAGTCGGGCGACCTGACGGCATGGTCGTCGGCGGTGGGGGAGGTGCCTTAGCCGTCCGCCGAGGGCGATTCAAGGCCGAGCGACGCCGAGTTGATCGCAAATGGCCCGAGCGACGGTGTCCTTGACTTCCCGGTGCCGCGGCACCGCGGCACAGCGTCCGTTCGCCGGATTGCGGTAGATCGAATGTCGGCTCCCCTCACGGTCCAGGCCACCTCCTTGCCGCTCCAGATGCCGGACGAGATCGCGTCGCTTCATCCCGCAGCCGGCTCGACAGCGAGCGTCTCCCAAACGGCACCCGTTGGCGCCTCTTTGGCAGCGTTCTCCTGATAGCTGGCGAGCAGCAGCTCGACCGCCTCCTTGATCATGGATCGAGCCTCTTCCATGTCCCGGCCCTGGGTCACGGCTCCGGGCAGCTCAGGGACACTGGCCATGATCCAGCCATCCTCAACGGTCTGATAGACCACGGTGTATTCACGCCTCATGACGACCTCCGAGACCATTGTACACGATGGCTTGGCCAGAGACGAGCTTGCTGCCGAGCGAGCCGGGGCTGACCTAACCCCCAATGCGTCCGAAAAAGCACCCCGCGTAGACGGTCCAGGCGCCTTCGTAGGCCTCCCACTCCCAAGGCGACGCGCCGTCCAAGCGCTCGAAGAACCGTGGGACGCAGGCCTCGCAGGCGTCGTGACGGCGCCGCGCCACGTCCTCGTCGAGGCCCAGTCGGTCCTGGTAGACATCCGGTTCGAGGCAGCGGAGAAGCCGTGCCCGGACGCGTCCCCGTAGGTAGTCGGGATAGCGTTCGGAGACCGCCCAGATCCGCGCCGTGGCGTCGTCGGACGCCGTCAGGACGCGGCGGCCGTCGGCGCTCCAGGCGAGCGTCCAGACCGGCGCCCGGTGTCCTTCGAGAGACGCGATCCTGTCGCCCGTCCCGGCGTGCCAGAGGAGGACCGTGCCGTCCCAGGTGGCGGTGGCGACACGCGTGCCGTCGCCGCTCCAGGCAACGCTCGTCAGGGCGTCCGGATGCCCGGCCAGGACGACGAGGCTCTCGCCGGTGGCGGCGTCCCAGACGCGGGCGGTCCGGTCGTCGGAGGCGGTGAGGACGCGGGTCGAGTCCGGGCTCCAGGCCGCCGCCATGAGGTTCGCCTCGTGCCCCTCAAGGACGGCGGTCGTTTCGCCGGTCGTGGCGTCCCAGATCCGGCCTGTGTCGTCGTAGGAAATCGTCAGGACGCGGCCACCGTCGCCGCTCCACGAGGCGGCGTGGACCGTGTCCTTGTGCTCCGCGAGGACGGCAAGCCTCTCGCCGGTGGCCGCGTCCCAGATCGCCGCGGTCATGTCGAGCGACGCGGTGAGCAGACGACGGCCGTCGTCGCTCCAGGCTACGGTCTGGACCTTTTCCTTGTGTTGCAGTCGGTAGAGGCGCTCGCCGCTCGCCGCGTCCCAGATTCCCGCTGTGTGATCCCAGGACGCCGTGGCCAGACGGGTGCCGTCGCCGCTCCAGGCCACGTCCTGGACCCCGTGTGTATGACCCGTGAGGACGGCCGAAACCTCGCCGGTAGCGGTGTCCCAGACGCGCGCCGTGTGGTCCCAGGACCCGGTCGCGACCTGGCGGCCGTCGTCACTCCAGGCGACGTCCCGGATCTCGGCTTCGTGACCGGCGAGCCGCAACGCTTCGTCGCCTGCCGGCAGGTCCCAGACGCGCGCCGTGGCGTCGTCGGACGCGGTGACGACGCGACGGCCATCGCCGCTCCAGGCCGCCGCGTTGACCATGTCGCCGTGTCCGCGCAGGACGGCGACCTCCTCGCCGGTCTCCCAGGGCCTCCAGATCCGCGCCGTGTGGTCGGCCGAGGCGGTGAGGAGGCGTTCGCCCGAGGGGTCCCACTCGGCGGTCAGGACCTGCCGGGTATGGCCCGCCAGGACCGCGACGGCCTCGCCGCCCTCCGGCTTCCAGACGCGCACCGTCTTGTCGTCGGAAGAGGTCGCCACCCAGGCTCCGTCGCCGCTCCAGCGAGCCGACCAGAGGAGCGCAGTGTGCCCCGCGAGGACCGCGAGGCCCTCCCCCGAAACGCTCGACCAGACCCGTGCCGTGCGGTCGTTCGAAGCCGTGACGAGACGGGTGCCGTCGCCGCTCCAGGCGACGCTCACCACCTGGTCCAGGTGTCCTTCGAGCGTCGCCGTGCCGTCGCCGGTCGCGCCGTCCCAGATCCTGACGGTGGCGTCGGCGGCGGCGGTGGCGAGGCGGGTGGAGTCGGCGCTCCAGGCCAGCGCCAGGACGTAGCCCGTGTGGCCCCTGAGCACGGTGACGGGCACTTCCACGGCGGACACTGTCCCCCTGGGGGGACCAAGGGGGGGAGACACTGTGCCGGCCGTGGGCTCCCAGACGTACGCCACCGGACCGAGGTGGGTGGCGAGGCGCCGTCCGTCGGGGCTCCACGCCACCGAGAGAGAGTCGCCCACCGGGTCGACGCTTTCCGGCGGCCGTAGGACGGCGAGCTCGGCACCGGTGGCGGCCCAGACGCGCACCGTCTGGTCCTTGGACGCGGTGGCGAGGCGGGTGGAGTCGCCGTTCCAGGCCACGGCCAGGACCGCTTCCTTGTGCCCTGCGAGGACGGCCCGCTCTGCACCGGTGGCGTCCCAGATCCGCGCCGTGCGGTCGTAGGACGCGGTGGCGACACGCCGTCCGTCGCCGCTCCAGGCGGCGGCCCAGACCTCGTCCGTATGCCCTTCGAGCGCGGTGACCTCACCGGTCGCCGCGTCCCAGACGCGGGCCGTGCCGTCCGAGGAGGCGGTGAGGACGCGGCTGCCGTCAGCGCTCCAGGCCGCCATGGCGACATCGGCCTTGTGGCCTTCCAGGACGACGGCTTCGACCGGGTTGACGAGGGCCTGGTGGAGGGCGTCGAGGGCGGTCGCCGTGTCGCCGGGCTGGAGCACCTCGAGGACGAGGAGATTGCCCTCGGTGGTCCTTCCCTGCTTCAACAAGTTGGCGGCGACCGTCGCCCGCGTCAGGTTCTCGGCGGCCGCGCGCTGGTCTTCGGCGGCCGCGCGCTGGTCTTCGGCCGCGCGCCAGCCGGTCCACGCAAAGAGGCCGAGGACGCCGGCGACGAGGCCGAAGACGCTGGCGACGACGGCCAGGTGCCGGATACGCCGCGCCTGGCGGCGTTCACGCTCACGGACGGCCTGGGCCTGGCGCGAGGCGTCGAGAAAGCGTTGCTCCACGTCGGTGATCACCGGCGTTTCGGCGGCCCAGCGTTCGGCCGCCGCCAGCTTTTCGTCGGCCAGGAGCAGCCCCGGCGGCCGGTTCTGGTGTTCCCACACTCCGGCCCGGCGCTGCACTTCGGAGAGGTGTTCTTCCAGCCAGCCCAGGTTGTCGCATTGCACCACCTCGACCAACCGGTCGTGGGCGAGCTCGTACCAGGTCGCGCCGGCGCGTTGCTCGGCGCGCACCAGGTGGGTGTCGAGCAGCTTCTCGATGAGCTCGTTGGCGAGGCCGCCGCTGATCTGCGTCCCCCGCAAGACCTGCATGCGGATGCCGCCGGCGCTGATCAGCCGTTCACCAAACCACTCGCGAACGGCGCGTTCGAGGGCTTCGTCGCCGCCAGCGATCCGGGCGATCGATTCGGCGTAATAGTCGGACAACGCCAGGTTGACGTTGCCGAACTTCTCCAGGTCTTCCGCGTCGATCGACGTCTCGTCGACCGGCAGGGCGTCCCAGAGGCGCCGGCAGACGACCTGGAGCTGCACCGGCTCGACGTGCTGCCCGCTCTGTCGGACGAAGGAGCCGTCCGGCTGCTGGACCTGGCGGGTCGCGAGGTCACAGGCCAGCTGCTCGGCGGCGGGAAACCCGCGGCCGGCCTGGCGCGCCGGATTCACCATCGCTTCGCGGGCCGCGTCGAGTCCCAGGAAGTCGATGCGGTACCGGTTCTTCAGATGGGTCGGCACCTGCAGGGCGTAGGGATCGAGAGGCACCAGGTAGTCCTCGCGCAGCACGAAGAGAGCCCACACCCGGCGATTGCGCAGCAGCCGGCCGAGTTGGCCGAAGAATTCCCTCTTGGCCTCGACCGCCAGCGGATCGACCGTCAGGACCTCCTCGAACTGATCGAAGACCAGCAGCAAGTTGCGCGGCGCCGAGCGCCGGCGCGGGCGCGCCTCCAGGTAGTCGAAGAGGGTCTGCCCGGCGAGCACCGCCAGCGGCCGGCGCAGCCTCTCCGGCACCCCTTCCTCGAACCCCGTCATGGCGCTCAGGGCGTAGCGGTTGGCGCCGTCCACCGTGGTTTCCCGGTTGACCCGGGTCGGGCCCCAGACGTCGAACGACGCTCTCACGCGGGGCACGAGCCCGGCCTGGATCAGCGAGCTCTTGCCGGCTCCCGAGGGCGAGCAGAGCAGCACGACACGCTGCGACGACAGCTCGTCGTCGAGCTCGCGGACCTCCCGGTCGCGTCCCCAGAGCCGCTCGCCCGCTTCGAGCGGACGCGGCCCGACGAAAGGGTTCCCCCGGAGGGGGACAAATGGGGAGCGGCCCCGAAGGGGGACAAGCGGGGGGCTGCCGCTCCTTTCAGTCGAGCCAGCCATCGTCGTCCTCTTCGGCGGGGATTGAAGGCTCGTCGACGGTGTCTTCGTCCATCCGTCGTCGCAGCTCGGCGAGGAAGTCCTGGGAGCTGCCCCAGTAGATCGAGATCGGCGGCGCGTCGCGGCCGGCGCTGAAGTACTGGTCGAGATAGCGTCGCGCCGGCTCCACGTCGGTCAGGTCGTGCTCCTCGGGATCGACCTGGACCGCGACGTGGGCGTAGTCGCGCAGCCGCTGCTGGCCGCCCAGGGCCATGATCAGCCGGAAGAGCACGCGAAACGTCCAGTCGTCGAGCCGGAAGCCGAGGAAGAGGAGCGACCCCCGGGTCAGGGCGCCGCGCACCGGGCCCGGGATCAGCTTGTACTCCGCGGCGGCGATCAGGTAGTCGAAGAAGTCGTCCTCGTTCATCACCAGCGAATCCGCCTTGCCGAGCACGCCGAAGACGTGATGGACGACGGGTTGTTTCGCGGTCGGCTCCTGGTCGCAAGTCGGAGCCGTAGGGTGGTGGTCCGGGCTGGGTCGCCAGTCGCAGAGCAGCGGCCTGGGCTCGCGGCCCCGGGCTTTGAGCGTCTTGATCAACAGCGGATCGGGACAGGCGTTGACGTAGACCTTGGCGGGGAGCCCGGCGAGGATCTGGAAGGGATCGTCTTCGCTTTGGCGCTCGACGATCCGGTCGAGGAGCTTGGGCAGGGAGAGCGGCCCGGCCTCCGCCAGCTCCGGATGGAGCCGCCGGACTCCCTTCACGTAGTTCTTCATAACTTCGTCGCGGGCCAGGCTGCGGCTTTCCCGGACGCTCAGGAACTGGGTGACCTTGGCCAGGTCGCCGCGGTCGTGGGCGGCCAGGGGGAAGGCGTGGCGACGGCCCAGGCGCTCGGCCATCTCGTGCATCGTGCCGTAGACGTGCTCGCCCACGTCGGGACCGAGGATGGGCACGAAGTTTCCCTGGCGGGTGCTGGAGACGATCGAGCGCCATTTCGAGAAGTCGCCCTCGTCGTCCGAGAAGCCCGGCTCGTACCAGATGCGCCCGCGCTTCAAGCGCATGAAAAGCGCCGGCATCCAGGCGTCGGCGCGATCGCGGACGGCACCCCGGGCCACGGCCAGGGCGCGGTCGATCTGGCCGTCGTGGAGCAGCTCGCGGAAAAAGACCGGCAGGGCCTTTTCCATCGTCGGCATGCTGATCCGGCCCTGCATGGCGAGCACCGCGGCGACGCCCGCGTCGGCGAGGAGCGGCGCCAGGGCGGCCAGGGCGGAGCTCAGGTCCCCGCTCTCGGTACCGGCGCTCTCGCACGACACCAGCACCGCGAGACGCGGCGGCCGGACCAGCTCGGCGACGCGCTCGGCGAGCTCGCGGCCGCGGCAGACCGCGACCTTGCCGTCGGCGTCTTGCAAGTAGAGCGCGCCCTCGCCGGTGCGGCGGCTCAGGGCACCGTGGGCGACGAGGTAGAGGATGTCGGGGTTGCCGTCGCGCAGCAACTCGACCAGGCGTTCGAGGGTCAGGGGCTCGTCGCGGCTGGCGACCGTCAGCTCGGCGCCTTCGAGGCCGGCACGGGCACGGGCGATCTCGGCATCGATGTCGATCTCGGCAAGCCCCTTGGCGGCGAGGTTCGTCGGTGCCGCCACCGCCACCACGGCACGCAGGTCGGCCTTGCGGGCGATCTTGACGCTGCGCCAGTCGCTCGACGCCATGAAGCGCGAGAAGAGGATCCGTTCCGAGGTCGAAAGCAGCGCCCCGGGCTCACCGCCGGCTGTTGCCGCGGGGGCACGCAGCAGCTCCCAGCGCAGAGCGTGGAGCTCCTGGGCGCTCGCGTCGACACGCAGGCGCAGCCGAAGGGTGAGGCCACCGGTCTCGACCGCGGCGCGGACCTGACCGTAGAGACTACGGAGCTTCTCGTCGGCGAAAAGGGCCTCGGTCAAGGCCGCACCGTAGGAGCGCGGGTCGTGCTGGTGCTCCAGGAGCTTGTCGAGGTCGAGAGGGGTGACGGAGCGCACCGGCGGGATCTCCGCCTCGCTCGCGGGACTCGTAAAACGCAGTTCGGCCTCGTATTCACCGCCCAGAGTGTGGGAGAGGGTGATCTCAAGCTCAGCGTAGACCGGCGTTCCCAAGGCGGATTCTCCCTAACGGCACGGATCCAGGGCATCCATGACGAAGACAAGTAGACTTTAAGACTCTAACACTTGAATTGCCAGTGAATCGTCCGGATGGCAAGAGCCACCACGGGCTCACGCCCGTGGTGGCTCTCGCCATCAGCGCTCGACGTCGTGGGCCACCAGGCGGTAGGCACCGGTCGAATCCCTGCCCTCGACGCGGACGAAGTAGACGCCGGGTCCGAGGGTACGCACCAGGCGGAAGTTTTCTCCTTCGCCGCCGTCGCCGGAGCCGGCGAGGCGCTGGCCGTTCCGGTCGTAGAGCTCGCCGTAGGTGTCGGCGTCGCCTTCGCTCGCGATCACCAGCGTCCGGTAGTCGAGGAGGCGGAAGCGGAAGAGGTCGGCGTCGTCGCCCCAGCCGTTGCCGAGCTCGCCGGTGGCGTCGCCGTAGAAGGCCGTGGCGCAGGCGAAGGAGTCGCCGTGGTCGTCGACGTCCCCGGTCCGGCAGAGCGCTTGGCGGAGCGGCCCTCCTGCACCGCCGGCCGTGAACGTCTCGGGATCGGGCTCCAGCTCGCCCTCGTTCTCTCCGTCCTTCGTGGCCGGGGCGCCGGGGCGAGCTTCGAGCTCCACGAAGCGCGAGGCCAGGCGGTAGGCGGGCAAGGGAAGGCGGGGGTCCTCGGCGGCGACTTCGAGCCACCAGGTGCCGGGGCCGGCAAGCGCCAGGAGCTCGCCGGCGGAGCGTTGGAGGGCCTCGGGAGGACGTGCCGCGCCGTTGGCGCCGAAGAGGCGCAAGCGCGCCCGCGCCGCCTCCCAGCCGGCGATCGACAGGTTGAGGTGGACGAGCCCCGAAGCCGCCAGCTCCAGCCGGTAGCAGTGCGTCTCTCCTATGGCGCCCTCGGCGTGGCGCTCGGCGTCGCTCGGCAAGATCGTTCGCGCGGCGTCACAGGCGCCGGGCAGGGCGTCGGCCGAGGCGATCGGGGCGAGAGCGGCGAGCAGGCAGAGAATCCAGCGGGAAACGTTGTGGTGAGCACGATACATGGTCCTTCCTCCTTTTCCGGCCTGTGGGGCCGAGGTTCTTGGTTCTGAGTGAAGGACCTGAGTGCCGGCATCAGGTCTGATCCTGCCGACCTCTTACAGCACGGCGCATGCCAACTCTTGCCGCCGGTGCGCAAGACGCCGCCGAAGAGTCGAAAGACCTGCACAACCTCCTTGTTTTCAAGCACTTACGGGAGCCAACAAAACAGGCCCGGGATTCTTTCTCGGAGCCGCCCGGGGGGGGCGGCGGCCCTTTTCGCTAACCCAGGTGTTGGTGGTGGCGGGGCGGCCGGCCCACACCAGGGTTAGTCCGCCCCGGGACCGGGCTCCGCTCCGGTGGTGCTACGATGGAGGCATGGGCGCGTCGAAAAACGAAGACGTCACCGATCTGCTCGACGCCTGGAGCGGCGGCGACGCGGCGGCTCTCGACCGCCTGGTGCCCCTGGTGATCGAGGACCTGCGAGCCATGGCCCGCGCCTACCTGGCGCGCGAGAGATCAGGCCACACCTTGGAGCCCACGGCACTGGTCAACGAGCTCTACCTCAAGCTCGTCGGCAAACGCTCGGTCGACTGGCAGGGCGGACGCGCCCATTTCTTTGCCACCATGGCCCAGACCATGCGCCACATCCTGGTCGACCACAGCCGGCGGCGCAGGGCGCTCAAGAAAGGCGGCGGCGCCCTGAGGGTGACCTTCGACAAGGCCCTGGGGGTCCCCACGCCCGGCTCGGCCGAGGCGGGCCTCGACGTCCTCGCCGTCGACGAGGCTCTTTGTAGCCTCGCCGAGATCGACCCGCGGCCGGCGCGCATCGTCGAGCTGCGCTACTTCGGCGGCTTGACCCTCGCGGAGACCGCGGAGACGCTCGGCGTCTCGACGATGACCGTCAAACGCGAGTGGCGTACCGCCCGTCTTTTCCTGCTGCGTCAGCTCGACGAGAAACCGCCATGACGCCTGAACGCTGGCCCGAGGTCAAACGCCTCCTGGACGAGAGCGCCGAGCTCGCTCCCGAGGCGCTCCCGGCCTGGCTCGACGAAGCCTGCAGCGGCGACCAGGAGCTGCGCCACGAGGTGGAGTCGCTGCTCGCCTACGAGGAGGACCTCGACCTCTTCGCGGAATTCCCCGTGCACGGCCTGCTCGAGATCGAAGACGACGGCGGCACCGACGTGGGACGGCGCTTCGGCCCCTATCGGGTCCGGGAGCTCCTCGGACGCGGCGGCATGGGGGCCGTCTACGTGGCCGAGCGCGAGGCGGGCTTCGAGCAGCGGGTGGCCTTGAAGGTGGTGCCGCCCGGCACCGAGAGCCCCCACGTCCTACGGCGTTTCTACCGCGAGCGGCAGATCCTCGCCCGGTTGAAGCATCCCAACATCGCCCACCTGCTCGACGGCGGCACGAGCGAGGACGGCCGTCCCTTCTTCGCCCTGGAGCTCGTCGAAGGGATCCCTATCGACCAATACTGCACGGCACGGCGGCTGGGAGTGCGCGAGCGCGTCCTGCTCTTCCTCCAGGTGTGCGAGGCGATCCGCTTCGCCCACCGCAACCTGGTGGTGCACCGCGACTTGAAGCCCGACAACGTGCTCGTCACCGACGACGGGACCGTCAAGCTCCTCGACTTCGGCATCGCCAAGCTGCAGCGACCGGAGCTGGAAGAGGCCACCGACGCCGGGATCCCCATGCCCATGACCCTGCGCTACGCCAGCCCCGAGCAGCTGCGCGGTGAGCCGATCTCGACGGCGAGCGACGTCTACTCGGTCGGTGTGGTGCTTTATCAGCTCCTGACCGGGAGCCTCCCCTGCGGCGTCGAATCCCGCGGCCGCGCCGAGGCGACGAAGGCGGTGTGCGAAGAGCCGCCGCTCCTGCCGAGCGAGCAGGCCGCGGAGACCAAAGAGCTCCTGTTTCAGGAAGGCCGCGAGCGGCGGACGCCGCGGTCGGTGGCGTTCGAGCGCGACACCACTCCGCTCAAGCTTCGCCGGCAGCTCCACGGCGACCTCGACGCCATCGTCCTGGAGACCCTGCACAAGGAGGCGTCGAAGCGCTACTCCTCGGTCGACCGGCTGATCGCCGACCTGCACCGCTACCTCGACGACCTGCCGGTCCGCGCCCGGCGCGGCACCCTGGCCTACACGGCAAAGAAGTACGTCCGGCGGCACCGCTGGGTCCTGGCGTCGGTGGCGGCGGTCCTGGTCCTGATCCTCTCTTTTACCGTCGCCCTCGCCCGGCAGCTTGGACAAACCGAGCGCGAACGCGAGCGCGCCGAGGCGTTGTCGAGCTTTCTCGTGGATCTTTTTCGTGCCGCCGAGCCCGACCGTGCCGGCGAGGAGCCCTCGGTGCGCGAGCTGGTCGACGAGGGCCGCCGGCGCCTGGCGACCGATCTCGTGGAGGAACCCGAGGTGCGTGCCAAGCTGCTCCTCACCCTCGGCGAGGTGTATGGCCGCCTCGGCCACTACGACGCCGCGCGCGAGTCTCTGGAGGCGGCCCGGCAGCTCCACGCCGGCGACGACGACACGGCCCGCGTCCTGAACGACCTGGGGACGGTGGCCTACGAGCGCGGCGAGCTCGAGCCGGCCGAAGAGCTCTATCGGCAGTCGATCGCCATCCGCGAGCGATTGGGGCTCGTCCACAAGCTGATCAAGCCGCGCAACGGGCTGGCGGCCGTCTTCATGGCGCGCGGCCGGCTCGACGAGGCCGAGGCGCTCTACCGCCAGGGGTTGGAGCAGCGCCGCGCCCTCACCGGGGATCGCCATCGAAACGTCGCCACGAGCCTGCGGAACCTCGCCACCGTCCTCTACCTGCGCGGCGAGCTCGACGCCGCCCAGCCGCTGCTTGAAGAAGCCCTCTCGATCCGCGCCGAGGCTTTTGGCCGCGACTCGCCGGCGGCGGCGACGGTGCTCGCCAGCCTCGCCCAGGTGCACCACGCCCGCGGCGAAGACGAGCTGGCCGAGAAGCTCTACACCGAGGCCCTCGACGTCCGCCGTCGGCGTCTGGGCGGCGACCACCTGCACGTCGCCACCCTGGAGCGGAACCTGGCGGCGCTCTACGTCGAGCTCGGCCAGCTCGACGCCGCCGGCGAGCTGCTGGAGCACGCCCTCGACGTCCTCTACCGGCTCAAGAGCGAGGACGACTGGATGCGTGCCGACGCGGAGAGCGTCTACGGCGCCTATCTCCTCGCCCACGGCCGTCCTGCGGAGGCCGAGCCCTACCTGCGCAGCGCCTACGAGACCCTGGAACGTGTTCGCGGACCCGATGTCCTCTACACCCGTCAGGCGCTGCGTCGCCTCGAAGCCCTGACGAAAAATTGATCCGCCGGAGCCCGAGCGTCCCCTCGTGCGAAATCCATTCTGGGACGCTTGACGTATAACGCGGCGCGTTGTACCCTGTACGGATGATCAGGTCGTTCCGTTGCCGGAAGACCGAGGCCCTGTTCAACGACCGTGACGTCGCGTCGTTTCGGGGCATGGAGCGAGGGGCTCGCCGAAAGCTCTTGCTGCTCCACCGAGCCTACTCACTTCGAGATCTGAGCAAGTTGCCCGGCAATCGCCTGGAAGCCCTGAAGGGCAAGCGTGCGGGTCAACATAGCATCCGGATCAACGAGCAATGGCGGCTGTGCTTCGTCTGGCAAGACGGAGACGCTCACGAGGTCGAAATCGTCGACTACCACTGACAGAGGTTTCTGATCATGCAACAGCTCGAGGTCATCCACCCTGGCGAAATCCTCAGAGAGGAGTTCATGGCTCCTCTGAAGCTGAGCGTCAACGCTCTGGCGCTCGCGTTACGGGTCCCGGCCACCCGCATCGGCGAAATCGCCCGTGGGCGGCGCTCGATCACACCCGACACGGCGTTACGTCTGGGGCGCTACTTCGGTACCAGCGCCGAGTTGTGGCAGGGGCTCCAGGCCGAGTACGACCTCCGTCTTGCCCGGCGCACGCTGGGCGGCCAGATCGAGGGGGAGGTCCAGCCAAGGGTCGCCTGATCCTAGCCTCCCGGTGATTCTCCTGTAGATCGCCGAAGACCGGGGCGTCCCACTCTCGCGGAGGATCTCCTCAAGGGTCTCCTTGGGATCCGTGGGTTTTGCCTCCTCGTCGGCCCAGACTCCCCAGGTCCATCCCTTCCTGCCAGTCCCGGAGCCGCGGGTGCCGATCTGCGCGCACCACCGTCCAAAGGGCCTCGTCGAGGGCATGGAGGTCGACCGCGAAGAGCCCCGAGCGATGGATCGACGCTTGCCCTTGCCACCCACCTTCAGGAGGAAGGCCCGGGTCGCGGGAAGCTTACGCTCACCGTCATCGTCGACGGCACAAGCGCCCGGACCGAGGCAGCCCCGAGGACGCCCCCAGCCGACGCCTCCACCTCGCCCACGATCCGCACCCGGACGACGGCGTCCGGGTCGATGCGGCCCAGCTCCTCGCGTAGCCGCCGGATGAGCTCTTCCCGGCCGAGGCCCGCGGGCCGCAGCTCGACGTCGACCATCGGACGCACCGGCAGCTCGTGAAAGCGCCAATCCCGGAGCCGGCCTCCGTCGTCGTCCGGCTCGATCTCCAGAGTCAGGAATCCCTTCGTCTCGTTGCGCTCGGCGGCGCTCGTACGCTCGACCGAGCCGGGGTAGAAAACCGGCGCCGCCAGAGGGCGCCCGGCGAGGTCGTGGGTCAGCACCTGGTGCCGGTGGATGTGACCCGCCAGGACCGCGGCGAACCCCCGCGGCAGGTCGCGCCCGCGGACGACGTCGCCGCCGCGGCGGAAGGTGTAGCCCACCGGGCCGACCTTGGCTCCCTCCACCGTCTGATGGACGATAAAGAGCCGAACGTCGGCCTCGACGTCGCGCCAGCCCGTCGACTCGACGAGCTCCGGGAATCGCGTCCGCAGCTCCGTCCGGACGAACGGGAACCCGGCGACAGCGACCTTCGTTCCGCCCAGCTCCAGGCTGATCGTCCGCGGCGCCTGGAGGATGTGGATCTGCGGATGAGCCGCCAGCAGCGGATAGGGAATCGCCGAGCGCTCGTGGTTACCCGGCACCACGACGACCGGGACCCCACGGTCGGCGACGCGCATCATGGGCCCGAAGGCCATCGAGACGAGCTGACGCGGCACCCGGCTCCGGTAGAGGACGTCGCCACCGTGGACCACACAGTCGACCTCGCCGGCGAGCGCCGGAGCGAGGGCACGCTCGAAGTTGGCGAAGAAGTCCGGGCCGCGGCGCCGGCGCTTGACCCGGGGACGGAGCGGCAAGTCGAAACCCAGATGGGTGTCGGCCACGAGCAGGACACGGAGAGGGCGATTCGACTTCACTTCAGCTTCGACGACCAGGTGATCATTGTATAACCTCCGAAGCGATGAGCACCGAACGACCCGAGCTCGCCACCCTCGAATCCATCGACGCCGTCCGCGAGCGCCTCGCGGAGGCGCTCTACTTCGCCGAGCGGAGCCTCGCCACCTCGATTTTCCTCGCCCTGAAGCTCGAAAAGCCCCTTTTCCTCGAGGGCGAGCCCGGCGTCGGCAAGACGCAGGTCGCCAAGGTTCTCGCCGAGATCCTGGAGACGCGCCTGATCCGTCTCCAGTGCTACGAGGGGCTCGACGTCTCGACGGCGGTCTACGAGTGGGACTACAGCCGTCAGATGTTGGAGATCCGTCTCCGCGAGGCGGCCGGCGACATCGATTTGAAGACGACACGGCGCAATCTCTTCAGCCGCGACTTCCTGCTGCGGCGTCCGCTGCTCGAAGCGATTGAGCCCGCCGACGGCGCCGAGCCGGCGGATCGCCGCCCGGCGCCGGTGCTTCTGATCGACGAGCTCGACCGCGCCGACGAAGAATTCGAGGCCTACCTCCTGGAGCTCCTCTCGGACTTCCAGATCACGGTGCCCGAGATCGGCACCATCCGCGCCCGGCGTCCGCCGGTGGTGGTGGTGACCTCGAACCGGACGCGCGAGATCCACGACGCGCTCCGCCGCCGGTGCCTTTACCACTGGATCGACTATCCGTCGTTCGAAAAAGAGTACAGGATCGTCCGCGCCAAGGTGCCCGGGGCTCCGGAGAGGCTGGCCCGCGAGGTCGTGGCCTTCGTCGAGAGCCTGCGCGGCGAGGACCTCTACAAGCGGCCGGGCGTGGCGGAGACCCTCGACTGGATGAACGCGCTCGTCGCCTTGAACGAGAACGCTTTGACCTCCGAGAACGTCCGCTCGACGCTCGGCGTCTTGCTCAAGTACCAGGAGGACGTGGAGCTCGTTTCGACGGATACCGTCGAGGCGACGCTCGAGCGGGTGGTGGATGGAGCGCGGGTGCCTCCGGCACCTGGCGATGAGGGAGGCGTGGCTAGAAGGTCAGGAACGTCTCGTCGGTGAGCTCGATGAAGTAGATGACCTCTCCCGCCTCGTTGAAACCCACCTCGCCGTCGCCGTAGAGCGGCTTGCATTCCGGATGGGGCGCGTCGGTGGCCCCGGCCATCGGTAGGAAGTAGATCCAGCGTTCGCGGGTGGCCGCGAAGAGGCGCAGGCGCAGGCCCTCCGTCGACCGCGCCTTGTGCGGTTGAAGCCCTTCGCCAGGACAAATTAGGTCCGGCTCGCCGAGCCGGGCTTCCACCTCGCTACGCTCAAGCCCTACCTGGACCGGCGCGAAGCGCTCACGCTGAGCAAGGCGCGCGGCGGCGAGGGGCTCGGAGAGGCGCCGTCCGGCGGCGATCATCCCGGCGGCCAGGAGGATCGCCGAGATACCCACAGCTCGGGCCAGGCGGGGACGGCGCGCCGCCAGGATGGCGGCCACTATGGCGACGACCGCCGCCACGGGCATCGCCGCCACCGTCAAGAGCTCGCCGAGGGCCACCGAGGAGATCATGGACCGGATCGTAGCACCGCTGCGGAGGCGCGTCCCCTACTCCGGAGGTCACTTCCGCGGTAAGATGCGCCGCCGCGTCCTCCGCGGCGCGCCCGCCTGCCGAAACACCCAACCCCTCGACGACCCATGACGACCTCTCCCCAGATCTCCCTCGTGATCCCGGTCTTCAACGAGGAAGAGAACCTCGAGACGCTGGCCGCGGAGATCGCGGCGGCCCTCGAGGGGCACGAGTACGAGGTCGTCTTCGTCGACGACGGCTCCAGGGATCGGAGCCTCGAGGTGCTTTGTGTCCTGCGCCGCGCCGACGCCCGGCTACGGGTCCTTCGCCTGGGTGAGAACCGCGGCCAGTCGGCGGCTTTTGCCGCCGGCTTCCAGGCAGCCCGCGGCGAGATCGTCGTCACCCTCGACGCCGACTTACAGAACGACCCGGCCGACATCCCGCTTCTGCTCGCCGAGCTCGAAGGCTGCGACCTGGTCTCGGGCGTCCGGGCGAGGCGCCACGACACCTGGACGCGCCGCATCGCGTCGCGGATCGCCAACCGCGTCCGCTCGGCGGTCGTCCACGACGGCGTGACCGACGTCGGCTGCTCGCTCAAGGCCTACCGGACGGAGCTTGTGAAGCGCCTCAAGATGTTCGACGGCATGCACCGCTTCTTGCCGGCCCTGGTGCGTCTGCAGGGAGCGCGGATCCGTGAGGTCGAGGTCCGTCACCGGCCGCGGCGGCACGGCGAGAGCAAGTACACCGTGGGAAATCGTCTCTTCCGGACGATCCGGGATCTCTTCGCCGTCCGCTGGATGCAGAGCCGTTGGATCGACGACCGGTGGGCCGAGGAGATCACCGAGGACCAGGGATCAGGTCTCTGACCGAGTCGCCCGCCGGCGTCGAGAGCGCTCGAGGGCGGCCTGGAGCTCCTCGACCTTGACGGGTTTCGAGACGTAGTCGTTCATGCCGGCGGCGTGGCATTGCTCGCGGTCGCCGCCCATGGCGCCGGCGGTCATGGCGATGATCCACGGCCGCTCGCTCTCCCGGTAGTGGGCACAGATGCGCCGTGTCGCCTCCAGGCCGTCGAGCTCGGGCATCTGCACGTCCATCAGGACGAGGTCGTAGGGCTGGCGCCCCAGGGCTTCGAGGGCCTCGAAGCCGTTGGACGCCAGGTCGGCGCGATAGCCCAGTCGTTCCAGGAGCATCAGGGCCACCCGCTGGTTGACGACGTTGTCTTCCGCCACGAGGATGCGCAGCGGCAGCCGTTCCGCGAGGTGGCTGTCGATCTCCGTCGGCTCGTCCTCGGGCGTCGTCCCGAGCTGGCTCGCGGTCTCGGCGGGCACGGTGAAATAAAAGGTCGATCCCTCGCCCAGCTTGGACTCGGCCCAGATCACGCCGCCCATCAGCTCCACCAGGCGCCTCGAGATCGCGAGCCCCAGCCCGGTGCCGCCGAACCTGCGGGTCGTCGAGGCGTCGACCTGGCTGAAGGATTCGAAGATCCCGTCGAGGCGGTCCTCGGGAATGCCGGGACCGGTGTCGCGGATGGCGAAGCGGACTTCCGCGAAGTCTTCCCCCAGAGGCCGCGCCGAGACCTCCACGGCGACCTTGCCCTGCTGGGTGAACTTGACGGCGTTCGACAGGAGGTTGACCAGCACCTGGCGCACCCGGGTGACGTCGCCCACCAGGAAGCGCGGGCAGGCCTCGGCGATCTCGAGACCCAGCGAGAGCTCCTTTTGCGCCGCGGTCGAGGAGACCAGGGCGAGGGCTCCGTCGAGGCAGTCGCGGAGGCTGAAGGGCTGGTGCTCGAACTCGAGCTTGCCCGACTCGACTTTCGAGAAGTCGAGGATGTCGTTGATCAGCGTCAGCAGCGTGTCGCCTCCGGAGCGGATGGTCGTGACGTACTCGTCTTGCCGGGGCGAGAGCTCGGTGTCGAGCAGAAGCCCCGTCATACCGATGATGGCGTTCATCGGCGTGCGGATCTCGTGGCTCATGTTGGCCAGGAACTGGCTCTTGGCACGGCTTGCCGCCTGGGCCACCTCCATCGCCGAGCGCAGGTCCTGCTCCACCCGCTTGCGCTCCGTGATGTCGTGGGCGATGCCCAGGACCCGGCTCATTCGTCCTCCCTCGCGCTGCGGCGCGAGGACGACCTCGACGCTCAGGAACGTCTCCTCCTGAAACGACTCCTGCGAGCGCAGGCGCATCTCGAACGGCGGCGGCGTTTCGCCGACGAGGACGTTGTGGATCGCGCCCACCGCGCGGGAGACGTCGTCGGGATGGGTCAGGGCGATGAAGGGCCGGCCGAGCCATTCCTCCGCGCTCCAGCCGGTCAACGTCTCGAACGCGCGGCTCAAGGAGGTGAGCGATCCGTCCTGGACCGAGAGGCTGAAGATCACCTCCGGGACGGCGTCCATCAAGCCCTTGTAGCGGTCGCGCTCCTGGACGGCATGCTCCAGCTCCTCGCGCTCCTCGTCGACGGATTGGCCGAAGGCCTGGTCGAGGCCGTCGAGAAAGCGTTGCCAGCGCTCGCCGTCCGGCACTTGTGCCGGGTCGAGGCCCAGGTCTTCGAGTTGGCGGTGGAGCAGAGGATTCATCGGGTGGTTTCCGGCGGCCGGCTTGGGCGTCGGTCGAGCCACAGTCTGTTGCTGGAGCGTGTCGCGATTGTACGCTATCAAAGTTAAGAAACGTATTGCGATTTCTCTATGGGCCGTCGGTGGCTAGGCCGGGAGCAGGATTCGGGCGGCGGCGGCCAGGGCCGCGGTCTCGATCCGTAGCACCCGGGGACCGAGGGCGGCCGGCCTGGCTCGAAGACGGCCGAGCGCCTCTTTCTCGGCGTCGCTCCAGCCACCCTCGGGACCGACCAGAACGGCCACGGAGCCCAACTCGCCCGCGTCCCAGGCGGGCTGGGTCGGACCCTTCGGATCGAGGAACCAGCAGCCTGTGGCGCCTTCGAGAAGCGCCGGCAGCTCCTCCCAGGCATGGACGCCGGAAATCTCCGGCAGCCGCGAGCGGTGGCACTGCTCGACGGCGGCCCGGGCGACGCGGCCGAGCCGTTCCAGGGTGCCGTCGCCGTAGGTGCGCGGCGCGCGCGCGGTGGCGAGGAATCGCACCGCGGCGACGCCGAGCTCGGTGGCCTTCTCGACCAGCCAGGAGGCCCGTTCCCTACGCAGTGTCGCCACGACGAGCTCCAGCCGGCAGGACGGCTCGTTGGCGGGCGCCGGTCCGCCGAGCTCTACGAACGCCCGCCGGCGCTCCAGGCGGACCACCTCGCCCCAGCGCGAGCGTCCGGCACCGTCGACGAGCCGCAGGGTCGTCCCCCTCTCCAGGCGCCGTGCCCGGAAGAGGTGCCGGTAGGCGTCGCCCTGGATCTCGATCCCTCCGGCGTCGAGCTCCGCGGCGCTCGTGACGTGGGTGATCACCGGCTGCGCTCCAGGAGGAAGGCCACCCAGTCGCCGTCGACCTTCTCGCCGGCCTTCTGACCGACACGGCGCAGGCCGCAGGACGCGAAGCGCTCCAGGAGCTCGTCGCGACGGCTCCACAGGTTCCCGGAGCTGACCAGGCGCGCTCTGCCGCGCAGGTGGGTCAGCAGAAGCGGCATCTCGTGGAGGATGCGCTCCGGCAGGACGTTGACCAGCGCGAGGTCGAAACGCGCCGGCTCGCCCAGGGCCTCCAGGCGCCCGGCGAAGAGCTGCGGCGCCAGGGCGTTCAGGCCGCAGTTCGTACGCGCCACGAGCACCGCCTGGGTGTCGAGGTCGAAGCCGACTACCCGCCGAGCCCCCAAGTGGAGCGCCACAAAAGCCAGGATGCCGCTGCCGGTGCCCACGTCGATCACCTCCGCACCGTGGACGTCGATCTCTTCGAGCCAATCGACGACGAGGCGGGTCGACTCGTGCGAGCCGGTGCCAAAAGCGGTGCGGGCGGGGATCCGCAGGATCCGGCGACCGGCATGGCCGTCGAGGGGCTCGGCGTCGCCGTCGCCAACGTCGACGAGGAAGGAGGCGCCGAGCTCGACGGGCCGGGCCGCGGCACGGTAGCCGGCGAGCCAGTCCTCTTCCTCGAGGACGTCCGCCTCCTCCTCGATGATCCCGGGGCGGGAGGCTTCCCAGGCCTCGAAGGCCGCGGGCAGGGGATCCGGGAAGTAGGCCACGAGGCGGAGCTCGACGCCTTCGCCGTCGCGGACCTCGCAGCCCAGCGAGCCTCGTGCCACGAGCTCGGCCGCAAAAAGCTCCTCTTCTTCCGGCGCCACCAGGTACGTCCTTCGGTGGTAGGTCGTCATCCCTGGAAGGCTATGGTCCCTCGTCGTGGGTGGCAAGCCGGAGATGGGCGATCACAAGGATCGCCCCTACCCTACCCGGTACTATCGGCCGCCCGCCGTAGGGGCGAATCTTGTATTCGCCCTTGGCGCTTGCCTGCGGGCGCCCGTCGTGCTACCCTTGCCTCTCCACCCGTTGTCGAGAATCCGGCCTGGCCTCCCCGGATCGCACCTCCTTTCCCTCAAGCGAAAGGGACAGGAGGATGGAATCGGCATGCGAGCTCTTCGTGCGTTGCCTCGACAAGCGCCGCGACGAGGACTGGAACGAATTCCTGCACCGCTACGGCGAGCAGGTCCGCCAAGTGGTTCAGCGGGAGATGAACCGGCAAGGCATGGAGACGTTCGACGATCTCGACGACTACGTTCAGATCCTCTATCTCCGTCTCCTGACCCACGGCCGCGCTTTCTCGGGCCGCGACCTCTGGGGCTATCTCGCCGTCGCGGCCCGCAACGTGGTGATCGACGACCGGCGCTCCGCCGCGGCGGCGAAGAGGTGTATGCCGCAGCGTGTCGCCGCGCGCTGCTCATGGCCCAAGCGAGCCGTCGCGGCCCATCCTCTTGGGTTGCCGCTGGTGCTCTCGCCCGAGGAGCGCCTTCTGGCCCGCGAGCGGCTGGCGGCCTTCGCGGTGTGCTGCCGCCGCGCGGTGCTTGGCCGGCCCAAAGGACGGCTTCAGCTCCGGATCCTGGCGCTGGCCTTCGTCGCGGGGATGACGAGCGTCGAGATCGCCGGGGCTCTCCGCGGCCGGGTGACCCCGTGCCAGGTGAACTCGCTCATCCACCGTCTGCGGGGCACTCTGGCCAAAGCCGGCGTCGATCTTGCCCGGCGGCCCTATGCGCCGGCTTGAGCGGCCATGAGAGGGCCACATCAGCGCTCCGAGGAGCAAAATCGGCCAAACCCGTTGACGCCTTTGTTCATCGATAGATAGAATGTCGTCGATACTTCGCAACCGGTTGCGTCGCGGATTGCGCGCCGCATAGAGGGGCCCCTCACCGGAACGGAGTTGGAACGAGATGACGAGGAGAACGGCGATGAGACGACGCTTCTATCTGACCCTCGGCTTGCTGGTCTTGCTGGCGAGCGCCCCGGTCCTGGCGCAGGAGACCCTGGTGGGTCACTTCGCAGGCCAGCCCGGCGGCAAGAACTCCGGAAGCGGCGCCATGACGCTCAAGGGTTGGGCGCTGGCCGACTCCGGCATCCGGCAGGTGGTCATCCGGGTCGACGGCATCGACATCGGCGCTGCCATCTACGGCAAGCCGCGTCCGGACGTCGAGGAGCTCTTCCCCGGCTTCCCCGACTCCGAAGCCGGCGGCTTCGGCTACCGCCTCAACACGACCCGCTTCACCAACGGCAAACACCAGGTCTCGGCCAAGGCCATCTCCTTCGACGGCACCGTCCGGGTGCTTACGCCGACGATCGAGATGGAGCTCATCAACAACACCTCGATCCTGACGCCCTTCGGCGCCATTCTGAATCCGCAGCGCAACACCGAGGTCTACGGCTCCTGCGATCCCTTGAACCCGCGGCGCCGGCTGACGGCGATCGAGGGCTGGGTGCTCGACTTGGGCATGGAGACCAACGACGCCGGCGTCGGCTATGTCGAGCTGATGATCGACAACGCGCTGCCGGCGGGCGACGGGTTCAACACCCGGGCCCATTGCACCTGGGTCGCCAGCGCGGGCGGCTTCACGAGCTGCTACGGCCTTTTCACCCCGGCGATCGAGCGCCTCTACCCCTTCGCCCGCGACGCGCCCAACGCCGGCTTCCGCTTCGTCGTCGACGTCGGCGACCTGATCCGCAGCGGCTACTCCCAGGGGCACCACACGTTCGGCATCCGGGCGGGCGACGTCTCCAACCAGTTCGCGGACGTCGACGAGTGGGGGGTCACCTTCCGCTGCATCGAGGACATCAACGAGGGCAGCTACGGCCGGATCGAGTCGCCCCGCAAGGGGTTGACCTACAGCGGCCAGATCAACGTCCAGGGCTGGGCGGTCGACTGGGAGCAGGTCGACCGGGTGCGCATCCTAATCGACGGCGTGTTCGTCGGCTTCGCCGACTACGGCGAGGAGGACGGCATCTTCGAGACCCGCCCCGGGGTCTTCAGCCAGTACTGGAGCTACCCGAACGTCTTCGCTCCGGTATGGCGGTTGCCGGGCGGCTACGACTCCACCCAGCTCTCCGACGGCTTCGCCCACCAGATGCAGGTCCGGGTGATCGACAAGGAAGGCGACCAGACCTTGATCGGCGAGGTCTCGTTCTGGGTCAACAACGTCTTCGACAACGACTGAGGCGTCCCGGTACGCGCACGACGGGAGGACGCCGGGCCTTGGGGGCCCGGCGTTTTTCGCCTAGGGCCGCGGGATCCTCAGCTGACGGTTCGAGGGAAGGTTCCTGAGCTTCAACGTCCCACGGCTCGGCCGCCCGCGGCCCGGCCGCCCGCGGCCCGGCCAGACGACGACGAGCTCTTCGGCCGACGACGCGGGACCCAGGCCGAAGTGCACGACGAGCTCGCTCTGGGAAAGGTACGACGACGACGTACGCACCTCCTTCACCTGCCGCGTGTCGCCCGCTCTGAGCACGAGCCGCGCCCCGACGCCGTGACGGTTGCCGTCCGCGGCCGTCAAGGCAATCCGTAGGTAGCTTCCTTGGCGGCTGTCGTTGCGGTAGACCTCGGCGAAGTCGTTGGAGTTGGTGACCACGGCGTCGAGGTCGCCGTCCAAGTCAAGGTCCGCGACCGCCAGGCCGCGGCTCGCGCGGACGACGTCGAGGCCCGAGCCCACGACCTCCCGAAAGCTCCCTTTGCCGAGGTTTTCGAACAGCTGATTGGGCTGCTTGTAGGCGCGGCTCGAAGCGCCGGCACCGATTTCCTCGACGTTGTGGATGATGTGGCCGTTCGCGACCATCAGATCCTCGTCGCCGTCGGCGTCGAAGTCGGCAAAGACGGTGCCGAAGCCCACCTTGAAAAGCGACGTCTCCGCGAGTCCCACGTCGAACCGGCGGTCAACGAAAAGCTCCTCCCCTGCGTTGGAGTAGAAGGCGTTGGTCTGGTTGTCGAGATGGGTGACGAAGATGTCGGGAAGGCCGTCGCCGTTCGGGTCGCCGACGGCGATTCCCATCGAGGCCTCCTCCTGACCCCGGTCGCCCACCGCCGTCCCGGAAAGAAGGGCGACTTCCTCGAAGGCACCCTGACGATTCTGGCCGTAACGATTCTGGAACTGAAAATTAAACGTCATGTCGTTGGCGACGTAGAGGTCCTCCCAGCCGTCGCCGTCGAAGTCGGCCCAGACGACGCCGAGCCCCTTGCCCCTGGTGTCGCCGAAAAGCGCCTCCGTCACCTCCTCGAAAGTCGGTTCGCCGTCGCGACCGTCGCCGCGGTTTCTGTAGTAACGGTCGGGCACGCCGGCGTAGACGTCGGGATGGCAGTAGGAGCGCAGGCCCGTCGAGGCGCAGACCGGATTGTTGTCGTACGTGAAGTCGACGTAGTTGGTGACGTAGAGGTCGAGGTCGCCGTCGTGGTCGGGGTCGGCAAAAGCCGCCGAGGTGCCGTAGAGGGGGTCGCCGGTGCCGGCGGCCGCCGTCGTGTCGGTAAAAGTCCCGTCGCCGTCGTTGCGAAAGAGCTGGTTGGCACCGAAGGAGGTGACGTAAAGGTCGAGGTCGCCGTCGGAGTCGACGTCGCCCGCCGTCACCCCGTGGCCGTAGGCCGTGACGACGATTCCCGAGCGGGCGGTCACGTCGACGAAGGCGAGACGGCCGTCGGCGCCGGGACCGTCGTTGCGAAGGAGCCTGGTTACGGGTGGCTCGCCTTCGTAGCCGGGCAGGAGCGAGGAGTCGACGAAGAGGAGGTCGCTGTCGCCGTCGCCGTCGTAGTCGAAGAGTGCCACCCCGGCGCCCATGGTCTCGATGATGTAAAACTCGCCCGTGCCGCAGTGGTGGTGCCGGACGTCGACCCCCCAGGCCTTGCTGACTTCGGTGAAGCGCAGCTCGGCGGCGGCGGGGAGCGCCAGGAGGAGGAGGGTAAGCAGGAATCCCCGATGCCTCAGCCGCCCGCCTCCTTCTTCTTGAGGCGCTCGAGGTTCTCTCTGGCCGTCGTGTCCTCCGGCCGCAGCGCCAGGACCCGTTCCAGGAGCTGGCGGGCCTCGGCCCGCTCGCCCTTGAGCATCAGGATCACCGCCAGATCACTCATCGCCGCCGTGTGGTCGGGGGCGATCTCCAAGGCCCCGCGAAATCTCTTCTCGGCCTCCTCCTGCTTCTTGAGGCCCATCAGGACTATGCCGACCTGATAGTGGGTGTCGGCGAGGTCGGGGAAGGCCCGGAGCGCGTCATCGGCGGCCCGCAGGGCGTCCTCGAGCCGGTTCTGGCTGACCAGAAGCCGCACCTCCAGGATCCGCGGACGCACGTCCTGGGGCGAGAGCTGGATCTCCTGGCGGAGGAGGGCGATCGCCTTCTGGGGCTTGCCCTCCTTCAGGGCGTCCTGCGCTTGCAGGATGGCTTTCGACACCGGGTCGCGGACGCCGATCTCGGTCTGGCGCCGCAGGTCGGCGACCCCTTTCGACAGCTCCTGGAACCTGGCCAGGGCCTCCTTGGCATCGTCGCGGCGGCCGGCGCGCACGAGCGAGTCGCCGAGGCTCTTCCAGGCCACCTCGTTTTCGGGGTCGATCTTGGTGGCGAGCTCCAGGTAGACCAGGGAGTCGTTGTAACGGCCCGCGGCGCCGAGCGCCCGGCCGTAGGTCAACGCGATCCCGAGGACGATCGGCCCGGCGGGCGTTTCCGGGGCGAGGATCTGCTCTCCCAGGGGCTGGAGCGTCGCGACGGCGTCGTCGTGCTTGCCGCGGCGCATGTGGGCCTCCGCCAGCTGGATGGCGAGCCGCGGCCGGTTCTCGACCTTGTCCGCCAGCAACGCGGCGGCCTTCTCGGCCTTCCCCGAGCTCACGTAGGCAGAGGAAAGCATCCGCAGGAGGTCCAGCTCCATCGAGGGGGGTGGATCCGGGAGCAGGGTTTCGAGGACCTCGATCGATTCGTCGACGTCACCGACCTGGCTCAAGTACTGGCCGAGGAGGAGCACCACCTTCGGATCCTCGCGCGGCAGGCCCCTGAACATGGGCTGGGCGTCGGAGGGGCGGCCGAGGTCGAGGGCACAGGCGATCGTCGCCAGCCTCACCTCCAGGTCCTGGGGGTTCTGGGCCGCCCACGGACGCAGCAGGCGGTAGGCCTCGCCGCTGCGGCTCTGGGCGCCGTAGATCAACCCGAGCTCCCGGGCCGCCGGCGAGACCGAGAGCTGCCGGAGCGAGCGTTCGAAGTAGCCGATCGCGATCTGGCGCTTGCCGACGGCGTCGGCGGCTCGGCCGGCGTTGTAGAGCAGCGCCGGGTCCGCCGCCGGATGCTCGGCCATGGGATTCAAGACCTCAAAAGCGGCGGCCGGCCGGCCGGTCTCGATGTAGAGGGCACCCAAAAGCGCCAGGTCGACCGCCGTCCCCGACGGATCCTCCCGGTGCTTTTCCAGCAGCTCGACCGCGCCCTCGACGTCGCCTTCCTTGGACAACTCGTAGGCCTGCTTGCCGATTTCGGTGAACTCGCCCGGTTTGCGCTCCTCCTGCCCCTGGAGGACGGCGGGAGCCAGGAGAAGGGCGAAGAGGAGAAGGACGCGGGTCGAGGGTCGAAGGAATCGGATCACGGCTCTATCCCCTTGTCGATGATGTATTCTGCCCGGGAACGCGACGGGCCGGCCACGGCCCGTTCGCAGCGGGATGATAATGCAAAGCTTATCCAGGTGGACCGTCCTCCGGCTAGGGATCGCCGTCCTGGGGCTCGTTTCGGGTTGGATGGCTCTCCCCACGGGACGGACGGCGACGGCCCAGGAAGCTGGCGACGCGGTCGCCAAGGCGATGACGAGAGCCGCGGCGGCCTTGGAGGCGGACGAGCCCGCGGCGGCCGAGCTCGCCTACCGCGAGGTCCTGGCGCGCGAGCCGGGCCTCGTCGACGCCTACCGCGGCCTCGCCCGGGCGCTCGTCGGCCAGGGACGCCACCGCGAGGCCGCCGAGGTCCTCGTGCCGCTCGGACGCGGCCTGATGGACGCCGGACACCACGACACGGCGGCCGAAGTCCTGGGAGAGGCGGCGTCGGCAGAGCCTTCGTCGGCCGCGTTGCAGGCGCTCTGGGGAAAGGCCCTTCTCTTCGCCCGGCGCCAGGTGGCTGCCTTGCCGGCTCTGGAGCGCGCCGTCGAGCTCGGCGACCGTGACGTCACGACCCGCCTCTACCTCGCCGCGGCGCTCTGGGACACCCGCCACTTCGACGACGCGGCAGCCGTCTACAAGGGCCTGATCGCCGGCGCGACGAATCCCGCCGTCGCTCATCATCAGCTCGGCCGGCTCCTCGCCTGGCAGGGACGCTACGAGGAGGCCGTGGAGCACCTGCGCCGTGCCGCGACGCTCATGCCGCGCGCCCCCGACGTCCCTTTTGACCTCGCCCAGGCGCTCGCTCGTACCGGCGCGCTCGATGAAGCGCTCGCCTCCTACCGCCGGGCCCTGGCGCTCAATCCCCGGAGCTACAAGGCGCGCTACGGCGTGGCGCGTCTGCTTCAGCGGCGCGGCGAAAGCGACGCGGCGCGCGAAGAGATGGAGGCCTATCAACAGCTCTACGACGAGGAACGGGAGAAGACCCAGCGTGAGGGGCTGGAGAGGGCGCGCCTCGACCGCGGCTGGGAGCTAATCGAGGCGGGCAAGCTCGAGGAAGCGATTCGGCATTTCGCAGAGCTTGGGGAAAGCGTCGAGACGCTGGCGGCGATGGCGACCGCCAGCTCGCGGCTTGGCGACCATGCCCGGGCCGTGCGTCATCTGGAGCGTGCGGTTTCGTTCGATCCCGACCGTCAGGACTTGCGACTGATGCTGGCCGAGGAGCGTCTGGCGGCGGAGGGGGCGTCTTGACGACGGAGACAACGGCTCTACAACTGCATGGAGCCGTCCCGGGGGCCTCCGTAGGGGCAGTCCACCTCGCCGTCGGCGTCGCCGCTGACGGTGCAGTCGCCTCCGGGGGAGATCCGGACGGTGACATTGCCGTAACAGCGTTTCTGAGGGTTCGGAACCTCGTTCCAGCTCACTCCGTGCGTCCACGCTTCTGGGTGGTCA
The DNA here is from genome assembly GCA_965371445.1 of uncultured bacterium. Taxonomy (GTDB): domain Bacteria; phylum Acidobacteriota; class Thermoanaerobaculia; order Multivoradales; family J023; genus DASWIG01. The sequence continues at coordinate 31,546 of CBDUYN010000074.1, forward strand.
GGACGATAGCGGTCGCGGTCGGATCGAATCAACGCACAACCCTTGCCGAGGCGGGTACACATGGCGCTCCCCTCACTTCCCCCCGTGGGAAAGTGAACGAGTCGAAGTACCTCCGGATGGGGATGGCTCCACCTTGCACCGTGACTTGCGGAGGCTACGTACCGGGGTGCGGCGAAGAATTGGAACAGCTCCGGGCACACGTTGGTCTTGGATCCGTGGTGCGGGAGCTTGATCCATACGGCGGGCGGATCGAAAGGAACGGGACTTGACCTCCGGTATGGACGGAACTGCTCGCGCATTGCCAAGACCTCGGTTCTACCAACTTCTCCAGAGAGTAGGAGATTCCTTCCATAGGCCCGAACCCAAAGGACCAACGAAACCCGGTTACCGAGCTGATGCAGACTGTTCACCGTGGGCACGGGCGAACTGGTCGAGGTGATCGCGGCCTCGACCGCTTGTTTCACTTTGCCGGCAGGAGCGAGGACGTAGACTTCGACCCCCTCGCCGACGTCTCGTACCTCTTGGGGAGCATATAGCGGCTGTTCGAGAATCTCGGAGGCATTGCAGACCTGACGGAGCGAAGTAATCGCGCTTGACGCTTCACCACGCCCGAGTTGATGGCACAGTTGCCCAAGAAGCGCGAGGTCGACACCGGGCTGGAGAAACTCGTCGGGCGGGAAACGGCGGAGGATCTCCGGCAGGCCGGCGATGTGGTCGGTGTCCCAGTGGCTCGCCGCCGCGAACCGGAACCGATGTCCTTGGGCGACTCTTCGTTCGACATGCTCAAGAACCCCGGCCGCATCTTGTCTGGGTCCTCCATCGACGAGAGCGAAGCTGTCGCCCGGCAGGTCCATCAGGATCGCCTCCCCCTGCCCGACATCGAGCAAATGCAGCTCGAACACGAGTTAGGCGCGCTCCCACAGAGCCTGGCCAAGGTCCAGCACTTCGCGAAAGATTGAGAGCTTCGCGGCTTCGTTCGGAGTGAGCGGGATGGCCTCTTCGCGGTAGGCGAGGAAGGCCTCGTAGTGGTCGGCCAGACGGCTGCTCAGCCGGTCGACATGGAGATCCGGGACCTCCCAGGTGGCGAGATCTCCTAACTTTGGCTCAGTTGTCCCCTGGTTACGTCGCGGCGATTTACGAAGAAGAGTGAGGGCCTTCTGGGAGCAGAGCCACGTGGCGATAGCGGCGGCGTGTTCTGGCTGCAGGGTGACTAGATGGTTGCCGGCAACGGGTACCACAGAGCCATCAAGGTTTAGCCAGGAGCTCCAGAGGATGCCTTTTTCGCGACCCGCGGACGACCGGGACGCTCTGGCAAAAAACAACCGCGGCATAGACCCATGTCGGTACCCCTTCGGTAGGTAGAACCGGAGCTTCCCCGCTTCGATGTCGTCGCAAAACGGTACTCCAGAAGGAGAGATTCCGTCTCGGCCGGTCGCAAGGACGTGTTCACGAATCATGACCCCAGCCTCGTATGCCACCAGGTCGCTTTCCCGTAGAGAATCCAAGAGCACGGGAATAACGCCATCTCCAGGGTGGAACATCAGTACCCCTTGCACCTCCGGCTCGCACCAGACAGGTACATGAGGTTGTAGCAGATTCGCCCATGCAGCAGGCCGGAATGAGCTGCTTTCCCCACGCGACAGGATCTTTCTGGACGCCCTGTGTTGCAGGCGACCGTCGGGCAGTTGATCGAAAAGAAGAAGGCTGCGACCCCATGGTTGCGGAGCGACGACCACACCGTGGTGGATTGGTTGAGCCAAAAGCTCCTTCAGGGGCACCCGTCTTTTTCTCCCCGAGGAAACGACAACAGGGGGGCAGATCGCCTGGAGCCAGCTGTCCGTTCTCTCGTCCACGGCTTCGCCAAGTGCGGAGTCAACCAGCGGTTGGTCGCCCGTGTCGGCAAGAAGCACTCCGATGTCGGCGCTGTTAAGCCGGAGTCCGCCCTCAATGCGAACGACTCGTGTGGGCGAACGCCACCCCTCGTCGCCGCGACGATGACCGACGACCATCCCGGCATAAGACTGTACGTCGGGAAAAGGATTGGCGTAGTTGGCGACCACGAGGTCGAGCGTCACACGTTCCGCGATCCGGCGACGCCACCCCCTGGATTGAGGCCCGTCAAGCTGTTGCGAGGGAAGGATCACGCCGAGCCCCCCACCCGGACGTAAGCATCGGGTTGCCGCGACGGTGAAGGCGAGCGCCTGGTTCGGAAGCGACCCTTCCGTCAACTCGGGAATGGGGTCCGTGCTCTCGGGCTGCCAGCGGCGGGAGCCGTGGAACGGCGGATTGAGGAGGACGATGTCGGCTTCGGGCAAGCGATCCAGAACCTTCTGGGACAGCGCATCGCCCTCGACGAGGTTCCGCTCCAGCGGTGGCAGGCGCTCGTCACTGTCCAGCAGCGCTGGGACGTGGCGGACGGCTGTCCGCAAGAGGTTCAACGCGCAGAGCTGAAGAGCCATCGGGTTCATGTCAACCGCATAGATTCCGTGATCGAGGAGGTTTCGGACGACACTGGGGTCGCGCCACGCGGGCTCGGCCAGGATCTCTCGCAGCGCCGCGCACAGGAGCTCGCCCGAGCCTGCCGCCAGATCCAGGACGCGCGGCAGCTCTTCCGGGCCGTTCGCGACGTGCGCCTTGGGCCGGACCAACAGCGCCGCCAGAGTGTCGGCATAGGCCCGTGGCGTGTAGTAGACACCCTGTTGGCGCCGCGCATTTCTGTCCTCTTCGACCTCCATGTCCGGACCGAATAGCGTACCCTGAACCCTTGGGCTCCGCCCGTGGCCGGTCCCGACGACTTCCTCGTAGAACGCGCCCACGGGATCGACGTCAAGGGCTGAAAAGTCTACGCCTAAGTTGTAGGTCTCCGTGACGATCCGGCCAGCAACAGCGGGGGGAAACCTTGTGTCGGCGATCCCTCGAAGCACGCGGCTATTGAGTCGGTCTGCCGCCTGCACGAACAAGGAGCTCAACTCATGGCCGTTCCCGTCTGCCGCGACCTCCGCGGCATGGGCGAGCTTGCCGTGGGGAAGCCAGGCGACCCGATCCAGGTCCTCGATCGTCCGCAGAAGAAGGAGACCCGCGAGGAATTGGACGAAGCGCTCCTTGGCCCGGCCTTCGGCCTGTGGCGAGTCGACGCTGCTCCCGTAGTACTCCTGCCACCATGTCTGGATACGTTCCACGAGAAAGCGGCTTGGATGGGCTCGGAGCTCCTTCTCCCGCACCAACTCGGTCTGGGGCTCGAATCGGCCGACGCGGCAGAAGCCCTGCGGAGTCAGACCTTTCAGGGGTCGGAGATCTCCATCCGCTCGCGCGCTCCACGACCGGCTGGCGTCCAGGTCGAACCACCAGATCTCCCTCGCTCCCGGGACAAGGCTCCACCGGTGGCCGGCCAGCCAACCCGGGATCCAGGCACTGCTCGGATCGGGCCGTCCGCTGCTCAAGTCGATGCCGGCCTCGGTCGGCTGACCGCTGAGGACGAAACGACCGGGGGCGCGAGGCGTGGAGGGCCAATGCACGTCGGCGGCGGCGCTATTCCAGCCCAGCGCATCGAGCAAGGCGGCTCCCCGTTTCCCGGGGTCGGAAACACGGAGACTCCTGCGTACGGCGTTGGTGTCGATCGCTTGGTTCATGGCACCTCAAACGCGGCGCGGAGGCCGTCGGGTTCAGCGGATGAGTCGGACTCTACCAGATCCGGCCTCCTTCGGAAGCGCCAGGGCTCTTCTTGCCTGCGGCTCCCGCAGTGCGCCATTCTGTAGCCCCGCCGAAGACAAGGGCAAACCTTGCCCCGTGGTACCGTCTGTAGCTCTCGAAACGACCGACACAGCCTCGAAGGACCGACTGTGACGTTTGCCCTTGCCACCCAGAAGCTCCCGCAAGCCGCTTTCGCCCTGCTACTCCTCGCGGGGACCGTCTCCGCCGACGAGCCTTGTCCGATCGTCCTCGTCGAGACCGCGCACGACGCCGGGCTCGACTTCGTCCACGACCCGGGACGAAAGGGCGAAAAACACCTGCCCGAGACCATGGGCTCCGGCGTCGCCTGGCTCGACTTCGACGGCGACGGCCTGCTCGACCTCTACGCCGTCCAGTCGGGGTCCTTCCCCCCGGGCGGCGATCCGTCCGACGGCTCGGCCTCGGCGCGCGACCGACTGTGGCGAAACCGCGGCGACGGCAAGTTCGAGGACGCGACCGAACGTGCCCGTCTCGACGTCCGCGGCTACGGCCAGGGCGTCACCGCGGCCGACGTCAACGGCGACGGCTGGGTCGACCTCTACGTCGTCAACTTCGGTCCCGACACCTACCTCAGAAACCGCGCCGACGGCACCTTCGAAGACGCGACCGCCGCGACCGGCCTGGGGCTCGGCGGGTGGGGCTCGGCGGCCGCTTTCGCCGACTACGACGGCGACGCCGACCTCGACCTCTACGTCGTCCGCTACGTGGACTACGACGCCGAGGACGAGCTTTTCTGCGGCGACCTCGACCGCGGCGAGCGCGAGTACTGCGATCCGTCGCTCTTCGACGGCTCCCGCGACGCCTTCCTGCGCCAGGACGACGGGCGCTTCGTCCCGGCGAGCGCGGCGGCGGGCGTCGCCTCGGCCTCGGGCAAGGGGCTGGGCGTCGTCTTCGTCGACCTCGACGGCGACCTCCTCCCCGACCTCTACGTGACGAACGACATCACGCCCAACATCGTCTTTCACAACCTGGGCGACGGCACGTTTGAGGACGTCTCCTTCCTCTCCGGCGCCGCGGCGAACGTCGAGGGGATGTTCGAGGCCGGCATGGGGATTGCAATCGGCGACGTCGACACCGACGGCGACCCCGACGTCGCGGTGACCAACTTCGACGTCGAAACCAACACCCTCTACGAGAACCTGGGCGATCTCCAGTTCGAGGACGTCTCGGCCCGGAGCGGCTATGGGCTACCGTCGTTCAACCTGCTGGGCTTCGGCCTGGTGCTCGTCGACTTCGACCGCGACGGCGACCTCGACGTCTACGCGGCGAACGGACACATCTTCGAGAAGCCGAAGCGCGAGAGCGTCACCTACCGGCAGCGCAACCTCTTGCTCGCGGGCGACGGCGCTGGCCGTTTCGTGGAGCTGCGCTGCGCCTACCTCGACGAGGACCCCCTCCTCGGGCGCGGGCTCGCCGCGGGCGACTACGACGGCGACGGCGACCTCGACCTCGCGCTGTCGAACAACGACGGCCCCCTCCAACTGTGGCGCAACGACACGCCGGGCGGTGGCTGGGTCGGTCTGCGCCTCGTGGGCCGCGCCCCGAACACCGAGGCCGTGGCGGCGACGGTCGAGCTCGTCGAGGCGGGCGGACGCCGTCAGCGCCGTTGGGTCATGGCGGGCGACAGCTACGAGTCCTCGAGCGACCGCCGGGTATTCTTCGGGACGGGGACGTCGAATCCGGCGTCGATCGAGGTGACCTGGCCTTCCGGCGAGCGGCGGCGGATCGTCGGTCCGCCGGCGGGACGCTATGTGGTGGTGCGGGAGTAGATCTCTCCGACGCGTCTCCCCCCCCCCTGCTTCCCCCGTACGCTAAGATAGCCGCACCCGTCGGCACCGACCGATGGCCGGCGCCCGAGATCGGTGCCGGCTCAAGAACGGAGATCAACGCATGTCCTGGATATTCGACTTCTACCGGTCCCCCATGGGCAAGAAGGCTGTCATGGCGGTGACCGGTGTGCTGCTTTTCGGCTTCGTCCTCGGCCACATGGTCGGGAACCTCAAGCTCTACAAGGGGCAGGAGGCTCTCGACCATTACGCCGAGGCTCTGCGGGAGCTCGGCGCGCCCTTTTTCGGGCCCAGCGAGCTCCTCTGGGCGACGCGGATCGGCCTTCTCGTGATCCTCGCCCTCCACCTCCACGCGGCCGTCACCCTCACCCTCCACAACCGCCGGGCGCGTCCCCAACGCTACGCCAAGGAGACGCACCAGGCCTCGACCTTCGCCTCGCGGACGATGATCTGGGGAGGCGTCGTCATTCTCCTCTTCGTCGTCTACCACCTGCTGCACCTGACGGTGGGCAACGTCCACTCCGACTTCCGGCCGGGGGAGGTCTACCACAACGTGGTGACCGGCTTTCAGAACCCGTTCGTCTCGGGGGCCTACATCCTGGCCAACCTGTTCCTCGGCCTGCACCTCTACCACGGCCTGTGGAGCCTCTTCCAGACGCTCGGCTGGAGCGGTCCCCGGTGGAACGCGTTCCGCCATCGCTTCGCCGTTGCTTTCGCGGTCGTCATCTGTGCGGCCAACATTTCGTTCCCGGTGGCCGTCCTGGTCGGCTTCGTCAAATAAGGAGGTCCGCCATGGAATTGAACGCAAAGATCCCGGAAGGCCCGATCGAGAAGAAATGGGACGAGCACCGCTTCAAGGTGAAGCTCGTCAATCCGGCCAACAAGCGCAAGTTCGACGTCATCATGGTGGGTACCGGCCTTGCCGGCGCCTCGGCCGCCGCGTCGCTCGCCGAGCTGGGCTACAACGTCAAGGCGTTCTGCTATCAAGACTCGGCCCGTCGTGCCCACTCGATCTCCGCCCAGGGCGGCATCAACGCCGCCAAGAACTACCAGAACGACGGCGACAGCGTCTACCGCCTCTTCTACGACACCGTGAAAGGCGGCGACTACCGCTCCCGCGAGGCCAACGTCTACCGGCTCGCCCAGGTGAGTGCGTCGATCATCGACCAATGCGCGGCCCAGGGCGTGCCTTTCGCCCGCGAATACGGCGGGCTTCTGGACAACCGCTCCTTCGGCGGCGCCCAGGTGTCGCGGACCTTCTACGCCCGCGGCCAGACCGGACAGCAGCTGCTGCTGGGCGCCTACCAGGCGCTCGCCCGGCAGGTGAACGCCAAGAAAGTCGAGATGCATCCGCGCACCGAGATGCTCGACGTCGTCCTGGTCGACGGCCACGCCCGCGGCATCGTGACCCGCGACATGGTGACGGGAAAGGTCGAGTCGCACGCCGCCGACGCCGTGGTGCTCGCCACCGGCGGCTACGGCAACGTCTTTTTCCTGTCGACCAACGCCAAGGGTTGTAACGTTACGGCGGGCTGGCGGGCGCACCGGCGCGGGGCGCTTTTCGCCAACCCGTGCTTCACGCAGATCCACCCGACCTGCATCCCGGTCTCAGGCGACTACCAGTCGAAGCTGACGCTGATGTCGGAATCACTCAGAAACGACGGCCGCATCTGGGTGCCGAAGTCGGCCGGCGACAAGCGTCCGCCGAACGACGTCCCCGAGGAGGACCGCGACTATTTCCTGGAGCGCAAGTACCCGTCGTTCGGGAACCTCGTGCCCCGCGACGTCGCGTCGCGCAACGCCAAGGACGTCTGCGACGAGGGCCGCGGCGTCGGTACCGGCCTCGGCGTCTACCTCGACTTCGCCGACGCCATAGAGCGCCTCGGCAAGGACACGATCGAGGCGCGCTACGGCAATCTCTTCCAGATGTACGAGAAGATCACCGGCGAGGACCCCTACACGGTGCCGATGCGGATCTTCCCGGCCGTCCACTACACGATGGGGGGCCTCTGGGTCGACTACAACCTGATGACGAACGTCCCGGGCCTCTACGCCCTCGGTGAGTGCAACTTCTCCGACCACGGTGCCAACCGCCTCGGGGCGAGCGCGCTCATGCAGGGCCTGGCCGACGGCTACTTCGTCCTGCCCTACACGATCGGCGACTACCTCTCGGGGTACATGGACCAGAAGGTGACGACCGAGCACGAGGCCTTCGCCGCGGTCGAGGCCGAGGTCAAAGAACGCACCGAGAAGCTCCTCGCCGTCAACGGCAAGCGCACGGTCGACACGTTTCACCGCGAGCTCGGCCAGGTCATGTGGGACGGCTGCGGCATGGCCCGTTCCGATGCGGGCTTGAAAAAGGCTCTCGAGGAGATCCCGCGGATCCGCTCCGAGTTCTGGGAAGACGTCCGCGTGCCGGGATCGGGCGCGAACGTCAACCAGTCGCTGGAGAAAGCCGGCCGCGTCGCCGACTTCCTGGAGCTCGCCGAGCTCATGTGCGTCGACGCGTTGGAGCGCCGCGAATCCTGCGGCGGCCACTTCCGCGTCGAGAGCCAGACCGAGGAAGGCGAGGCGAAACGCAACGACGAGGAGTTCAGCTACGTCGCCGCCTGGGAGCACAGGGGCGTAGGAAAGAAACCCGAGATGCACAAGGAACCGCTTGAGTTCGAGTACGTCAAGCTGACCCAGAGGAGCTACAAGTAATGGACCTCACACTACACGTCTGGCGCCAGGCGGGACCCGGCGAACCCGGCCGGATGGAACGCTACGAGGCCAAGGACCTGAGCTCGCATATGTCGTTTCTCGAGATGCTCGACGTCGTCAACGAACGGCTCACCGAGGACGGCAAAGATCCGATCACTTTCGACCACGACTGCCGCGAGGGCATCTGCGGAGCCTGCGGCATGATGATCAACGGCGTCGCCCACGGTCCCCAGGAGGGGACGACGGCGTGTCAGCTGCACCTGCGCCACTTCAAGGACGGCGACAAGGTCTGGATCGAGCCCTGGCGCTCGACGGCCTTTCCCGTCTTGAAGGACCTGATGGTCGACCGAACGGCTTTCGACCGCGTCATCGAGGCCGGCGGCTACGTCTCGGTCAACACGGGCTCGGCACCCGACGCCAACGAGGTGCCGGTGCCGAAGTTGAATGCCGAGCTGGCGTTCGAGGCCGCGGCCTGCATCGGTTGCGGGGCCTGCGTGGCACAGTGTCCGAACGGTGCGGCGCAACTCTTTACGTCGGCGAAGGTGTCGCACCTGGGTCTCTTGCCCCAGGGTCAGCCGGAGCGCTACGAGCGGGCGCGGAGCATGGTGGCGCAGATGGAGGCCGAGGCCTTCGGCTCGTGTACCAACCACCGCGAGTGCGAAGCGGTCTGTCCGAAGGAGATCTCAATCGACTACATCGCCCGGATGAATCGCGATTTCCTGAAGGCGCGGCTCACTCAGCGGGGTGCGGCTTCGGCTTAGGAAGGGCCTTCGGCCGCGTCGCGGGGACGGAGATCGGAACCGGAGGGCCTTGTCTTCCACTGGGAGCGCCGGCGTCTCGCCGGCCGGACGCGCCAGCGTCCTACCTTCCGCCGGAACACCGGCGATCCCAGCAAGAAGACGTGGGGACCGCGTTGCACCACGACCGGCGTTTGCGCCGGTCGTGGCCAAAGATGGGACGCTACGCGTCCGGCCGGCGGGACGCCGGCGCTCCCAGTGGAAGATCCATGCAACGCTCGGGTAAAGAGCCGAGTGTCGACATGTCAACACCGACGCCGTAACGTCGACACATGCCGACAAAGTGTCAACACAACCGGCCCAAACTCTGATGGCCCCTACCTCCAGGAGCCCCTCACGCTGACGATAAAGCCGTACCCCGACGGTTGACGACGCAAAAGTGTCAACACTTTGTCGACAAACCGCCTGGAGTGTCGACAAAAGACACCCTCTGCGGCGAAGGTGTCGACAAAAACTGGTCGCAAAGCGACCCGTCCCGTAGGGGCCGGCACCAGCGGCATACGAGCCCACGGGCGTCGTCTTGCCAACGGTCCTGTCGAAGTTCGCGAGCTCGGCGGACGGCTTCTCGTCGCCCCATGGATACCGTCGGCCATCGGTGCCGCGGGCTGCCGCCTCCCACTGCGCCTCGCTCGGCAGGTCGCCGAGCTCGCCGCGACGCGCCTGGCCGATCTTGGACAAGAGCTTCCAGAGGGTCAGGATCCAGTCCTTGGCGAGGCCGGTGGAGATCGGGTCAGGCTGGGAGTCAGGGGCTACGTCGGAGTCGTTGGGGGAGTCTACCACGGCGGGCACCGCGCCGTCCCCGGCGCCCTCCAGACCTCCAGACCCTGCCCTTCATGGAGGCCGGTGTGCTAAGATCGAATCGGAGGTGGAAGATGGTCCACAGCAAGTCCGACGTCGTCAACGTCTTGAACGAGAACCTGGCTCGGATCCGGTCCTTCGGGGTCCGGAAGCTGGGTCTTTTCGGCTCCTTCGTACGGGACCAGCCCGACGACGACAGCGACGTCGATCTGCTCGTCGAGTTCGAATCGGGCTGCAAGACCTTCGACAACTTCATGGACCTCTCCTTCTTCCTTGAGGAGCGGCTCAAGCGCCGGGTGGAAATCGTCACCACGGAGGCGCTCAGCCCCCACATCGGCCCTCACATCCTTGCCGAGGTGGAGTATGTTCCGCTCCCCGCTTGAATTTCTACGGCATATCCTTATAGAGATCGATTACATCGTCCGGACGTCGAAAGATCTGGACAAGGATGACTTTCTGCTCGATGAAACCCTCAAGAGGTCCTTCGTCCGCAGCATCGAGATCCTCGGTGAGGCGTCAAAGAGGATCGCTCCCCAGCTGAGGGCGAAGTACCCCGACGTAGAATGGCGCAAGATCGGTGGGATGAGAAACCGACTCATTCATGACTACTTCGCAGTGGACTACGATATCGTCTGGGACGTTGTCGTCCACAAGATACCGGAGCTGCAGGGTCAGATGAAGGACATCCTGGAGGCTGAAGAAGGCGAGCCGGAAAGCTGAGCACGTCGGACGCCTAGGCGAATCGCCCACTCCAACGCCCCCGCTCGACCAACACCACCTCCCCCTCCCGGCTCCGCGTGGCGAGGATCGTCACCTCCGGCGAGGCGCGCGGCCTCCAGGGACGCATCCTGGCGATGTTGGCCCAGCACGACATCGCGGCACGTCTGAAGCTTCTGGCCCCTTTTCCCAACATGCCGGAGGCGCTCGCCGCGTTGAAGCTCTGGCACGCCGCCGTCGCCGCGCGGTCCCTGAACCAGACGCGGCAGCTGATCGAGCGCTGCCGCGCTCTCCTGGTGCGGCCCGGAAGTGTTTGAGCCCTGAGCCGGTGGCGCCGCAAGCGCCGCTCACCTCGCCTCCCTCTCACCCCCCGTCGACGTTCTCCCTGAAGGAAAGGGGGGGTTCGGCAGCTACCGGCCGACGGTTGCGACCCGCACCCCACGGACCGTCCGCGGGGTTCCACGAGCCCGCCCGGAGACCGGACCTGCTCCCCCCTCACCCTCCTGGAAGACGAGCCGGAGGGTGAGAGGGTGGCGGGTGAGCCGTCCCTCGACGGCCACCTCAGACAGAAGCCTTTCAGAGGATACGGACCGTGTCGCCGGCCGGATGTCCCTCCTGCCCTGCCGACCGGCGGCCTTGATGTCGGGCAGGAGATCGCCGACGTGGTAGATTGAACCGATCCGGACATCGAACGACCGCCGGAGGATCCGAGGACGAGAGCCATGTTCAAGGAGCTGGAAGAGATCGACGTCTCGGCGATCGAAGAGCTCGCCGGCATCAAGGAAGAGCAGGAGGTCCTCGAAGAGCGCCTCACGAAGATGGAGGGCGAGCGCGAGCATGTCTCGGCCGCTGTCTTCGAACGGGTCGGGGGGGATTACCGGGAGCGCTGCGACGCGCTCGAGGAGAAGGCCCGGCCGAGGAAGGAGGCGGCCCGCGGCGAGTACGCGAAGCTGCGGTCGCTCTCCGAACGGCTGACCGAGGTTCTGGAGAAGGCGCGTCTCGACAAGGAGGAGGTCGAGTTCCGCCACGAGCTCGGCGAATTCGACGAGGAGGCCTTCAAGGAGCGTCTCGCCGGTTGCGAGAAGGAGGTCGAAGACCGCCAGGCCGAGCTCGGCGAGGTCGAGGAGATGATGCAGCGCTTCCGCGATGCCTTTCGCTCGGAAGAGGAGCTGCTGACGGAGGCGGCGACGCCGTCCGACGTCCCGGAGGCAGCAACGCTCGAGCTTCCCGCTCCGCTCGAAGGCGCCGCTCCGGGAGGGGACGGAGTCATCCAGACGGGCGCCCAGACGGTGGCCCTGCCCCGCGGAGGCTCGCAGGCGGCGGAGGAGGCATCGGGCGCCACGGTGGTCATGAAGATGCCGCGCCTCGTCGCCCACCATGAAGAGGGCCAGGCCGATTACCGGCTGGGGACGGCGCCGCTCGTGATCGGCCGCGCCGAGGACGCCGACATCCGCTTCCCGATCCCTTCCGTGTCGCGCCACCACGCCCGGGTGGCTCCGGGCCCCGACGGCTTCGTCGTCACCGATCTGGGCTCGGGCAACGGCACACAGATCAACGGCGAGCCCCTGACCGGCCAGCACGTGCTGCGCGACGGCGACGCCATCCAGGTGGGCACGGAGCTCGTGACCTTTCACGTCGGCTAGGAGCCTGTAGGGCATAGCCCAGCCGACCTCCCGGCGGACTTCCTCCGCCGGGAAATCCCCCTAACCCCCTTTCCTAAAGGGGGGATAAGACTCCGGATTCTTCTCTGAACCCCCCTTTCGGAACGGGGGGGAGGGGGGATTCTCCAGCAGGCGAAGCCT
>CBDUYN010000075.1:0-43816 GCA_965371445.1 uncultured bacterium
GTTTTTCTCTTGGGGTGTGGGGTGGTTCTTGGGGGTTTGGGGGGGGGGGGGGGGCCGGCGCGCGCCCCCCCCACGCCTCGGAGTCTGGTATGATACCTGTAATGCGTCAACCTGCCGTGACGGGAGCCTGAGCCGTGGTCAAAACTGCGGCGCGGCCGGGAAGCCTTCGCGGCTCCCTCAGAGAAAGCCCTTCACCCCATGAATCCCTGGCGTCCCCTGCTGCGCTCCATCGAAGACGAGCTCGAACGCCTCAGCCAGGAGGTGCGGGGACGGCGTGTCCTGCCCAACTCGATCGAGGTGACCCTGCCGGACGGCGAGTTCGAGCCCTTCGCGCCCGTCCTCGAGCCGGTGACCGCCGAGATCGGCGAGAAGCTCCTCGAGTGGGCGGGCAAGCGCGGCCACTCCTGGTATGCCGACACGGGACCCTGTCTCGTCGTGAACCTGGGCAACACCACCGAGCCCAGGATCGAGTGCGAGTTCACGAAGTTGCTCCCGGACGGCGAGCGTCCCGACACCCGGGAAGAGCCCGCCGCGGCGGCAGAGGCCGATTGAGGCCGGAAAAAAGAGAGCCAGGCCCCGGGCCTGGCTCTCTTGGTCTTGATGTTGGTTGCGGGGGCAGGATTCGAACCTGCGACCTTTGGGTTATGAGCCCAACGAGCTACCGGACTGCTCCACCCCGCGTCCGGCCACCGCCATACCGCGGTGGAAAGGAAAGCCTGCCACAGAGCCCCGGGCTTGTCAACTCCTGGCGCCGTCTTGTCGAGAGGTCGTTGTCGCGTTCCGGGTCACAAGCCGGCGGCGTTGCGCTTCCCCCTACCCGAATGAGTGGGAACAAGACTACCCAAAGGTGCCTGAGAAACCACCCATTGGACCGTCGTCCGATCGGGCGACCCTGCGGCACAATGAACCCAGGTCGGGACGACCGATCAAGCCGCAAGGACGACGCCTCAACGTCTTCCTGAATCGCATCCGACCAGCGAAAGCGGCATGAGAATTCGTCCTTGTCCTCCTGAGCTCCTCCTGTCTCCGGTTCATACGGCCCGACGTCTTGACGTCGGGCCGTACTCTCTTGGGGCGCGAGATTGACTTGGCCTGGCGGTGCCGGGCAAGCTATGCTTGCCTGGATGCGCCCAAGGTGCGGTGTAGGCCCGGTACCATGAATACGTCCCTTCCGAAGCAGCTCATCCAGGTCGGGGAGCGGCAGGTCGCCTTACCCGACGGGGTTACGGTGTCGGAGTGGGGTCTGGAGAAAGTCACCGTCCAGAACCCGCGCATCCGCGCCTTCCTCGGTTGCATCCGTCTCCTCGGGGAGGTCCTGGAGTCCAACTACGCCATCCTGCACTGCTCGCCCGAGCGGCTCCAGGAGATCTGGCGCAAGGTGCGCCGTGTGGCGGAGCTAATCCGTAGCCGCATCGGCCCTTTGCTGCGGCCGCCGTCGCGGATCCCCGAGCTCGAGGCGACGCGCCAGAGCGCCGAGGAGGCGTTCACGATGTTGGAGGCGACGATCCTGAAAGACCTCGAGAAGTTTCCCGAAAGCGTCGCCCCGCACCACCTGATGGAGCTTCGCAAGCTCCTGTGCGTCTCGATCGGCCAGCTCCACTCGTTCCTGCAGGACACCTTCGGCGAGCTCGCCGCGAGCGATCCGCGCAGCGGCATGCACGACGCCGACTACTTCCTCTCGCGCCGCTTCACCCAGGACATCGACGAGGCCGAGTGGCTCCATTCGACCATCGCCCGGCTCCAAAAGCACCTGGCCCACCTGGCGAGGATCCTGCCCTCCGACTCCGATCTCTCCGAGCGGGCCCGGCAGCTGCGCGACGAGAAAACAATCCCGCACCACAACACGTGGGAGGAGGTCAAGACCTTCCTCGACCTCCTTTTGAGCTCGCTGACGCCCAAGCTGCGCGAGGCGTTGGCGTTGCGGGGAATCCGCTTCTCCGAGATGGAGGTCGTCGACCGCTACGCGCTCGACATCCCGGTCCATTGCCGCCAGATCGTCGAGATCCACGACCTGGGCAGCCAGGCGATCGAGGAGATCCAGGCGAACGTCGGCATGAGCCATGCCGAGCTCGAGCAGTGCGGCATCGACCTGAAGACCTGTCACGCGGTCATCAGCCGCCGCATGGCCGCTCACATGATCGAGCTCGACAGGATCTTCCAGGACCTCGTCGCGTTCGTCCCATTGTGGCTCCAGGGCATCGAGAAACGCCGCGCCCTGATGCTCAGGAGCCCGGACGGAGCCGCGGAGGAGGAGCAGGTCGAACCCAGCTGAGATCGTTCTCCCGCGCCGGGACCCTGGGCCGGACTATACTTCCCGGCCTGATGCTGTGGACGCTCTACCAGGCCCTCGTGGCCTCGGCCCTCCTGCTGGCGGCCCCTTTCCTCCTCCTGCTGCGCGGACGCCACTACCTGGAGACCCTCCCCGGACGCCTCGGCGGCTACCGCGGCGAGGCGCCGCGGCGCCGGGCGCTCTGGATCCATGCCGTCTCGGTGGGCGAGGTGGCGGTCGCGGCGACGCTGGTGCGGGCGTGGCCGGAATCGGTGCCGCTGCTGGTGACCACCGTGACCCCGACGGGACAAAAACGCGCCCGCGCCGCGTTTGCCAAGCGTGGTGCCACGGTCGCCTACCTGCCTTTCGACCTCGGCTTCGCCGTCCGGCGCTTCTACTCGCGCTTCGAACCGGCCGCCCTGGTGCTCGTCGAGGGTGACTACTGGCCGCTCGTGTTGCGCGAAGCCAGGCGGCGCGGCATGGACGTCGCCGTCGTGAACGGCCGGGTGAGCGGCCGGAGCTTCGAGCGACTGCGACGGCTGCGCCGCTTCAACGGACCCCTTTTCTTCGACGCCGTCGGCCGCTTCGGCGTCCAGACCGAGGAGGACCGGCGCCGCTTGCTCGCGCTCGGCGTCGGCGAGGAGCGCGTCGAGGTGACAGGCAACCTCAAGTACGATTCGCCGGAGCCTCCCGAGCCGCCGGAGCTCCACGCCAAGATCCGCGGCCTCGCCGCCGGACGGCCGATCCTCGTCGCCGGCTCGACCATGAAGGACGAGGAGGAGAGCGTCCTCGAGGCCTTCTCGCGGATCGGCGGTGGCGCGCGCGCGCTCCTCGTCCTGGTGCCGCGCCACCCGGAGCGCTGGGACGCCGTCGCAAGGCTCGTCGAGGAGCGCTCGCTCCGGCTCCTGCGCCGCTCGAAGCTCGGCGAAGGAGGTAGCAACAGCGACGAGCGGTTCGACGTCGTGCTTCTCGACAGCCTCGGCGAGCTCGCCGGGCTCTATCGGTTGGCCACCGTCGCCACGATCGGCGGTACGCTGGTACCGACCGGAGGACACAACCCCCTCGAGCCGGCCCGCTTCGCGGTGCCGATCGTGGTGGGCGAGTCGATGGAGAACTTTCAGGAGATGGCGGACAAGTTCAACGAAGCCGGCGCCTGGTGCCAGGTCGCCGGCGCCGCAGGCCTGGCCGAGGCCTGGGACGAGTGGCTCGCCGATCCCGGCGCGGCCGCCGAGGTCGGACGCCGGGGAGCGGAGCTGCTCGCCGCGAACCGCGGCGCCCAGGAGCGCACTCGGGCCTTGCTTGAGCCCCTGCTCGCGACTGTGGGAAACGAGGCGCTTCCACCGTGAGCCTGCAAGCTCCACCGCCCTCGCGGTCTCCCTGGCAGCTCTTCTACGGTGCCGTCCATCGGCTGCGCGCGAGCTGGTACAGCGACCGTGCCGCCAAGCTGCCGCGGCCCGTCGTGAGCGTCGGCAACCTCTCCTGGGGCGGCGCCGGCAAGACGCCGATGGTGGCCGCCATCGCGTCGCATCTGAACGCCGCCGGGGTGAGGGTGGCGATCCTCTCGCGCGGCTACGGCCGGCGCGACGAGAGCGGGGTCCGCATCATCAGCGACGGCGAGGGTCCGCTTCTGGGGCCGCGTCTGGCGGGCGACGAGCCGGTGCTCCTCGCCGGCATGCTGCCCGGCGTCGCGGTCCTGGTGGGCGCGGACCGGGCACGTGCCGGCCGCCATGCCCTGGAACGTCTCGAGCCTCCTCCGGACGTCTTCCTTCTCGACGACGGCTTCTCGCACCTGCGGCTGCGGCGTGACCTCGACATTCTGCTCTTCCCCGCCAGGGATCCCTTCGCCGGCGGCCGGCTGCCGCCCGGCGGACGCCTCCGCGAGCCCCTGGCGTCGGCGGCGCGCGCCGGCGCCGTGGTGCTGACCGGTACGCCGGGCGACGAGGCGTCCCGGGCCGGCGACGAGCTGGCGCTGGCGCTTCGTCCCCACGGCTACCGTGGCCCCGGCTTTGCCTCGCTGACCGTGGTCGAGAAGCCCCGGCGCTTCTCCGGCGGAGAGCTGCCGGAGACCGTCCGGGCGCTCCTGGTCTCGGGCATCGCCCGGCCTGAGGGCTTCGGCTCGTCGGTGCAGGAGCTCGGCGTCGAGGTGGCCGACCACCTGGCCTTCGGCGATCATCACGCCTACAGCGAGGCGTCGCTTGCCAGGATCGAGAAGGCCTACCACCAGTGCGGCGCCACCGTGGTGCTCGCCACCGGCAAGGACCGGGTCAAGCTCCAGGGACGCCTCAAGCTACCGCTCGCCGAGGTGCCGATCCGCGCCGCGCCCACGCCGAGCTTCTTCGCATGGCTCGACGAACGGCTCGCCGAGATCCGGCGCGAGAACGGACCGAAACCTTGAGCCACCGGACACCGGGCGTCGCCGCCTTGCTGCGTCTCGTCCCGCACCGTTTCGCGGGCTCGCTCGGCGCGGCCCTCTCCTGGGGATCGGACCCGGTGGGGCGGCGCGAGCGCCGGCTGGGCTGGAGCGTCCTCTCCGCGGAGCGCTTCTCGGCCGTCGAGCTCTGCCGCCGGGTGTCCTACGAGGGCTTCGAGCACGTTCACGGCGCGGCAGCGCAAGGCGGCCGAGTCGTGCTGCTCGTGCCGTCGTCCGGCAGAAGGCTTCTTCTGCGCGTCTTGGAGCTCTTCCGTCCTGCTGGCCAGGAGGCTGTGACGATTCCCGTCGACACGATTCCCGTCGCCTCGGCGGAGGACGGCATCGCCGCGGCGCGCCAGGCGCTCGCCGCCGGAAGCGCGGCCGTCTGGGCGCTGGCGCGGCCCGCTCCGAAGGGCTCGTTCCTCGTCCGCTTCCTCCCCCCCGTCGTCCCTGAAGACGGTGAAACGCAAGAGGCGCTCGCCGGCCGCTACCAGGCCGCCTGGGAAGGTGCGGAGGACGACGGATGACGCGGACCTTCGCCGTCCTGCCCACCGGCCTGGCTGAGCTCATCTCGACGCTCCCCGCCCTGGAGGTGCTCGCGGCCTCCGGGCGAGAGGTCGTGGCCTTCGCCGACCCCGACCATGTCGGCCTCCTGCGGTTTCATCCCGCCCCTCTCGAGCTTCTGCCGCGGCTCGGGCGGCTGGACGCGGAGAGGCTCCTTTTAAGGAGCACGGCGGCTGAGGAGGCCGTTGTCCTGAGCGGCCGCGCTCTCGACGCTTGGCTCCTGCGCTCGGCGCTCGTCCCGCGGCGCGTCGGCTATGCTTCGCTTCTGGGACTGTTCCTCTTGACGCATCACGCTCGCCGTCCACGACCTGAGGCGCGGCCGGTGAGCGCCGATCACCGCGTCCTCTTCGAGCTGCTGGGGGCGAGCTGGCCGGAACGGGATCCGGTACCGCGTCTCGTGGCCGACGAGGAGCGGCTCACGGAGGCTTCGGAACGGCTGGCCCGGGCGAGCATCGACGACGGCTCCCGGCCGCTCGTGGGCGTCTATCCCGGCACGGCGGGCGGCTTGAGCGGCGCGCCCTGGCCGCGAGGGCGTTTCGAGGAGCTGCTGCGCGAGATGCGCCGCCGAGGGATGAGCGCCATCGTCTTGGCGACGACCGCCGACCTGTGGCAGGCGGTCCGCGTCTACGAAGAGACGGGCAAGATCCATCCGGTGATCGGGCCCGACCTGCGCCTGGAGACCCTGGCGGCACTCCTCTCGCAGCTCGACCTCGTGGTGGCGGCCGACTCCTGGATGCTCCAGCTGGCCGCGGCCGTGGGGACGGCCACCGTCGGTCTTTTCGCCCGCGACCCGCGGCGCTGGGGACCGCCGGGCCCGCGTCAGCGGACGATTCGGACCCGGCGTGGGGAATGGCTGCGGTCGATCCCGACCGAACGCGTCGTCGCGGCGGTCGAAGAGCTCGGGACGGAGGCGGGCGACGATGCCTCGGTTTGACCAGGACCTTCCCTGGACCTGAGCTCCCTGCGGGAGCGTTCGCTCTGACGCCGAGCCCCGAGAAATGGTCTCGGCCGCCACGCTTCTGCTAGACTGACGGCATGGACGAAGGACACGCTCCCTACCACATGACGGAACCCGGGGCCGAGCCGTCGCCGCGGAGCTATGAGCTCCCGGGGCAAGACGACGAGCTCCCGCGCGTCGACGACTACCGGAGCGACATCGACTTCGAGAGCGAGGAGATGATCGGCGGGGTGGTCTACAAGGTCATGGGGGCGGACTATCCGCACGCGCGGCGCAACGGCCACCTCGACTACCTGCTGCGGGGCGTCGCGGCGCCGGGCTACAGCGCCGCCTCGGATCTCAAGACCCGTGTCTCTGACGAAGACGACTTCGCCAGCGACTCGGCCCTCGTCAAGGACGGTACCGACCCCGCCACCGGAACCCGGTACCTCGAAGAGATCGCCTTCGAGGTGGTGGACAAGCAGAATCCCCATGTCGTCACCGAAAAGGCGCCGCGGATGATCCGCCGCGGTGTGCGCCGGGTCTTCGCCGTCTTCGTGAAGACGGGGCGGGTGAAGGAGTGGTCGACGGAGGGCGAGGACTGGATGACGCTGCATCCGTCGGCGGTGATCGAGGACCCGATCCTGGTGGAGGGCGTCAAGGTCACAGCCTTGCTGGACGCGGCCGAGGCCGACGACGCCGTGGTCCGCGCCCTGGCGAAGAAGGACAATCCCGAGATCCAGCGAATCCGCCGCCAAGAACGAGACGAGGGCAAGGCCGAAGGCAAGATCGAAGGCAAGACCGAAGGACGCGTCGAGGCTCAGAGACAGGCCGTCCTGAGCGTCCTCGCGGCCCGTGGCCTGGACGTCCCGGAGACCGTCCGCGACGCCGTTCTCTCCTGCGCGGATCCCACCGTCCTGGAACGTTGGATTCAAGCCGCGGCGACGGCCGGCGACGCGGCCGATGTCCTGCCTCCTTCGTCTCGCCTGTCCTGACACAGACCTCTCCCGTCTTGCGGAGCAAGCCCGTGGGGAGGAGCTTTTTCGAGGCGGAGGGTCTGGCCTCAAGGTCCGGATTCAAGAGGGGGGTTGGATCGGGCCTCTATCGCGAGGCAGGAACCCCCGATAAAGTGCCGCCGCTTCCCAAGTCCTTGTACAGCGGATCGAGCCCCATCTCAACCAGGGTCTCCCGCATCGCCCCGACGAACCGGCGCATGTCCTCCGGGGTGATGGCGCCCATGTTGGCGAGCCGGAAGGTGGCCTCCCGGGCTCCCTTGCCCGGGTAGATCGTGAAGCCCTTGGCGTAGAGCAGGTCGTGAAGCCGCTCATAGCTGTAGGCAACGTGTGTCGGCTCGAGGTAGCTGGTCAGGATCCGCGACAGCTGCTCGTCCGGCAGCAGGCGCCGGAAACCGAGCTCGCGCATCCCGCCGTCGAGGGTCTGCCAGCATTCCACATAGCGCCGGTGGCGCCCCGCCACCCCCCCTTCCGCCGCGAGCTCCTCGACGGCCTTCTCCAGCGCGTAGAGGAGCTGCACCGGCGGGGTGAAGCGCATCTGCCGGCTCTTCTCGAAGAAGCGATACTGCTCTCCCAAGTCCAGGTACAACGAGCGTCCCGGAATGGAGGTCATCGCAGCGACCCGGCGGCGCCGGCAGATCACAAAGCTGAGCCCCGCCATGCCCTGGATGCACTTGTTGGCGCTCGACACCAGGAAGTCCGCCCCCATCGCCTCCATTGAGATCGGGATCCCGGCGTAGCTCGACATGGCATCGACGATCAGCTCGACGCCGTGCTCGCGGCAGCGCGCACCGATCGCCTCCACCGGATTGAGCATTCCGGTGGTGGTCTCGTGGTGAACCACCGCGATCTGCGTGTAACGGTGCTCCCCGAGACGCCGGTCGATCCGCTCGACGTCGATCCAATCGCCGACCCTCAGACGCTCCACGTCGTGGGGCATCTGGTAGGCCGCGGCGATCTGCGCCATGCGCGCGCCGTAGGCACCGTTGTCGATCACCAGCAGCCGCCCGTCGGGGGGGACGGCGGACGCGATGGCGGCCTCCACCGCTGCCGTGCCCGAGCCGCCCAGGAGCACCGCCACAAAACCTCCTCCCCCTGATTCGTCTCCGGGGTCGACGAGGCGGACGAGGCCCCGGGAGACCCTCTCCATCAGCTCTCCGAAGACCTTCTCCCGAGGACAGACGTCCTCACAGAGGAGAGCCTCTTTGACGGCGGAGGTGGTGTTGGCGGGCCCGGGGTTCAAGAGGATCATGATCTCGCCTCCATCGCCAGCAGACGGGGGTAGAGCTCGCTGCGCAGCAGGTGGTATTCCTCGGGGCTGTCGACCTCGAGAAAGGGGAGCTGCTCGGCGCGGAAAGTGAGCGCCCGCATCTTGCCGTAGCGCATGAACCGGTCGGTGAGCTCCTCGTGCTCCGTCGCTCGCCGGGCGGGCCCAAAGCCCCGAAAATCCAGCGAGCCTGCCGGGGCGTCGGGATCCCCGAGCAGCCAGTCCATGGTGCGGCGCGCCAACCCGTGATCCTGCGGCGCGAGCTTCACGATGCCGGTGGCTTCACCGAGGCATGGAGCGTCGGCGACGAGCTCGGAATCGAGTCCTTTGCCCAGGAAGAGCGGTCGATCGGCCGTGCCGTAGACCAGAACCTCCTCGCGGCTCGGCTGGTAACGGTCGCAGACCAGCACGGTCGAGATCTCGGGTGCCTCCAGGATGAGCCGGAGCACGTCCCGGTGGTACACGATGTCCGCGTCCATCAGCAGGGTCTGGTGACTACCGTCGAGCACTCCGTGCGGCGAGCGCACGGCGAGCTGGAAGCTGTGCAGGCTGCCCGAGGTCCCGATGTCGGACGTCGGGTTGACCACCAGCGGAACCGAGGGCTGCGTTTCCCCCCCCAATCCCCCCCGAGGGGGCTCCCAGGACGCGATCGCGGCGGCGATCGACTCGCGCCGGTAGCCGACGACGACCACCACCCGCGCGACGCCAAAGGATCGCAAGAGCTCCACCTGGCGCCGCAAGAAACTCGTCTCGGTGGGGTCGTCCGGGGCGCGGGGTCCCAGGGGTAGCAGAGCCTTCGGGCGAGCCTCGGTCTCGTCGCCAAGTCGCGAGCCCCGGCCCGCCGCGAGAATGACCGCCTGACAGGGCGCGCTCACGCCGTCTCCTCCAACCAGCCCTTGAAGCGCAGATAGCCTTCCCGGGGCTTGAGGCTGGGCCGGCCCAGGTCCTTGCGCGCGCCGGTCTTGACCAGCATGCGAAGCAGAGTCGGCCCCTCCTGTCGCAGGTGATCCTCGAGCGTGCGTCCCAGCCCGGCCGCGCTCGCCACGGTCTCCGCCCGCCGGTAGCCGCAGGCGAGAGCCACCGCCGCGACGTCGACCGAGGGCGAGGCGGTGCGCTGGCCGCCTGTGGAGTCGTGGACGCCATTGTCGAAGACCACGTGGTGGAAGTTCCGGGCGGCGGTGGCGCCGACGGTCGCCAGGGTGCCGAATTTCATCAGCAGGGCACCGTCGCCGTCGAGCACCAGGACCGCCCCCGGGCGGGTCCGGGCGACGCCGAGACCGAATCCGGAGGCGCAGCCCATCGAGCCCACCATGTAGAAACGGTTGCGCCGGCTGTGCTCCCGGTCGTCGAGCTCGTAGAGCTCCCGGGAGAGCTTGCCGGTCGTGGCGATCACCGCTGGGCGCTCGTCGCTGTCGTTGAGCAGAGGCAAGATCACCCGCAGGGCCTCCTCGCGGCTCAGCTCCGGCTCATAGCGCCCGGGCGCCGGCAGCAAGAAGCTCCCGGTGACGAGGTCGAAGTGAAAGGGGGGAGCCTCCGGCCCCCCGCTGAGCGTTGCCTTTCGACACACCCACCCCGCGGGGACGGCGCGCCGGAGCATGTCTGCGAGCTCGGACGCGAAGGCTTTGCCTCGTAGCCGGTGGCACTCGATGCCGCACAGCCGGATCAGCTCCTCGGTGATCTGCCCCATCCGCTCGTGTTGCGGCTCGTCGGCTCGCCCCGGCTCGCCCCGGTGCGAGACCAGAAGCACTACCGGCATCTGATAGATGTAGAGCATCGACGTGATCGGGTTGACCGCGTTGCCGAGCCCCGAGTTCTGCATCAGCGCAAACGCCGGCCGGCCGCCGGTCACCAGGCCCGCGGCGATGGCGACGGCCTCGCCCTCGCTCGCCGCCGGGAGGTAGCTCATCCCCGGATCGGCGCCCATGTAGTTGACCAGCGGCGTGAAGTAGGAGCAGGGCACGCCGCTGCCGCTCGACACCCCGTGCTCCTTGAGGATCTGGCCAAAGCGGTCGATGTCCATCGCTCTCAGTGGACCTCCTCTCCCGCCACCAGATCCGCCTGCTCCTTCAGCTGGCGCCAGTGCCCGTAGCTATGCCTCACCTTCACCGGGAATCCGCGCGCCACCAGGCGGTTCAGCAGAGTCACCAGTCCGGCCGTCCGGAGCGTCTCCGGTTCCTTCTCCGCCAGCTCGTCGAGCAGCTCTGCCACGGCCACGGTGCCTTGACCGCGCAGCGCCACCAGCCCGACCCACCGGCCGCTCGCCTCGTCCCACGCCACGTCGCTGCCGACCCTCACCAACCGGCATCCTTCCTCGCCCGCGAGGGGTGAGATCGTGCCCACGGTGGCGACCAGCTCCGGCGTCTTGCCGCTGTGACCGCGCAACCGGAACGAGGCGTCCGCGGCGATCGCGATGTCGAATTTCTGCGACAGCAGGTACTGCAGGATGGCGTTGTCGAAGAGAATGTCTCCGTAGGCGATGACCAGGTTGCCTTCCAGGAAGTCACGCGCCTGGTAGAGGGAGTAGAGCTCCCCGGTGCTCTCGTGCGCGGCGTTGTCGAAGTAGCGGAGCCCGACGAGGTTCACCGCCTCCTTGAGGTAGCCGCGAATCACGGCGATGTCCTTGACGCCCTGGCGGCGGAACGCCTCGACGTTCCAGGTGAGGATAGGCTTGCCGCGTAGATAGAGCATACACTGGGGCCTGTCCTCGACGAGGGCGCCCAGGTTGCCCCGGGTGGCCGCCAGCACCAGCGCCTTGGTGGGCTCGCTCTCCGCCGGGAGGTAACGTATCTCCGATTTTCTGAGCTCGTCGGCGTTCTGGAGCCGGAAGACCTCCGCGACCGGGACGATCTCGTGCTCCAGAGACATCAGGTCCGCGCTCTCGCGCAGGACCTTGAGGTTCTTTTCGAGCGCCGTGATCACCGTCCGGATGCTGTGGTTGGCAAAGATGAAGTTGGAGATGCCGGCCGTCTTGAACGCCGACAAGGGCTCGGACGGGTACTTGGTCGGGACGATTACCACCGGGGTGTCGAGGGTCCACTGCTCCATGAAGGCCAGGATCTCCTGGCTGTCCTTGCGCTTGCTGTGCACCAGAATCACGTCGGCCCCGCTCTCGGCGTAGGCGGTGGCGCGCAGCAGCGCTTCCTGCAGGCCCCAGCCGGCGATGAAGGCCTCGGTCCGCGCCACCACGACGAAGTCCGGATCGCGCTGGGTGTCTTTTGCGGCCCGCACCTTGCCGCAGAACTCGTCGACCTCCGCCAGCTTCTGCTTGTCGGCGTCGATGAAGCTGTTGGTCTTGGGGAAGAGCTTGTCCTCCAGGCACACCCCGGCAATCCTCCGCTGCTCCAGCTTGCGGACCAGCCGGCGTACGTTGTTGAAATTACCGTAGCCGGTGTCTCCGTCCAGCAGGATGGGGAGATCGCTGGCGTCGCTCATGAACTCCAGGACCTCGAGGATCTGGGTCCAGCTCGCCTCGTTGCTGTCGCGTACGCCGAGGGCGGCCGACAACGCCAGTCCGCTACCCCAGATGGCCTCGAAGCCGGCCTCCTGTACGAGCTTGGAGGAGAGGCCGTTGTGCGCCTCCATGAGGATCGTGATGTCGTCTGAGAAAAACAGCTGGCGAAGTCTCTTCGCTCGGGTCATGATCTGGTGTCATTCCTCCTTCCGGTCTTCCTGGTGGGGGTGAAGACAGGCGGAAAGCGCCCTGCCCTCGCTCTCGCCGGTAGGTTTAGGCTGCCGGCCCCTTGGGGGTGCTCGACGGGGGAGGCGTCGAGGCCGAAGTCCATGGCGAGAAGCCATATCCGGATCGTGCCATGAGGCGTCAGAGCATTCTAGGCTCTTCAGAGCATTCTAGGCTCTCTAGCCGTCTTGTCAAGAGTGGGCCGAGATCGCGGTCCGCGCGCGGAGTGGGTCGGGCTTCGCTCGCGGTCTGCTATGCTCCCGGGCGTCGACTCCGTCGGCGCACCACGATGGGGGGCTTTGCGGGGTAGAGCCGAGGCAAGTGATCGCAGAAGGATAGGCGCGATGACCATGGAATTCTCGTCGTTCGAGCTGTTTCTGAGAGAACGGCGACAGGCCTGCTTGTTGTTGGCACGGCATGGGGAAACCGACTGGAACGCCGAGGGGCTGATCCAAGGGCAGCAGGATCGTCCCCTCAGCCCGGAGGGATTTCGCCAGAGAAAGACTCTGTTCTTCAGACTCCGAGACGTGCCCCTGGCGAGAATCTACACCAGTGCCCTGCAGAGGACGATACAAACTGCCCTGCCCTTGAGCGAAGAAAAAAAGATTCCGTTGGAGATCGTACCGGCGTTAAACGAAGCCAAGCTGGGCGTTTTTGAAGGCGAACACAAGGTGAATTTCTCAGACGAGCTCTCTCGGCGGACATACACGGATTTCTTGAACGACGAGGTCAACGTCATTCTTCCCGGTGGAGGTGAAAGCCTGAGATGTGTCGATGAACGCATCCGGGAGCCCTTGCGGCGAATTCGGACGGCGGTCGAGCGCGAGGGACATGTGCTCGTCGTGGCACATCGGAACGTCAATAAAATGCTGATAAGAAACCTGCTGAACCTGACTCTCGAGGAGGGGTACCGAGTGGAGAGTAAGAATAACTGGCTCTACGTCTTCGCCCCCCGGGAGCGTGAGATCTTCCTGGTGGAGCTCCATTCGCCCACCGGCAAGGTCAAGGTCAAGCCCGGCTATCGGCAGATAGAAGGGGGAGTGGTAAGCCGGAAGACCTTCCACAGCCGGACGGCGAAATTGAAATAGAGCGCGATCGTCATTCCCAAAACGACCAGAAACAAGCCCCGGGGGTTCCCCGTGACGACAAACCAGATCACCCCGACAGAGAAATATAGCAATCGAACGTCGCTGCCCGCGCAAAGCCAACTGAACAATTTTTCTACCTCTTTCTTGGGATAGTTTTTTTGATGAGCGGAGCGAAATTTCTCTGATGAATTTGTAATGAGAAAAACGGCACCCATATAAGCAAACATAAGCAACTCCCAGTGTGGCATGGCCGGAGATTCCCTGAATGACAACAACAGGCTGGCTGCAACCAGGAGCTCCGCAGATCGATCAACCATGGTATCATAATAATCTCCGAGCTTGCTGGCTTTCCCGTTGAGGCGAGCCACTTCTCCATCCACGCAGGACCAGACCCCAAAGAGTTGCAGGGCGACCACGCCGGCGACGAAATAACCGGAATAAAAGCATATCGCTGTCGCTATCGCGAAGCCAAGATCAATCAACGTGGCGGTGTTCGGGTGCATTCCAATCGTGGCGCAATACTTGCTGACATGACAGGAGATTCTGCGCTGGACATGATAGCAGAAATTTCCGTCGCTGTCGGGCTTGGCGAGGTTTGGGAACTGGTGGCGAGTGTCATTGGCGACCGCAGCAGGATTCTCTGTATTCATGATGGTCTCTTGCTTTCGTTACCACATGGCCCCGGACTTCCTCCGTCCGGGGCCTGGAGATCTGGTTCAAGAGATGACCGAGCGGCGTCACCGTGACGTTCTCGCGCAGAAGGTAAGGCTCATGGAGTGGTGCGACAACCCATGCCCTCCAGTTCCGGCTCGCTTCGTCGTCCGAGGCCAGATAGCTGCGGGGGAAGCCGCCGCGCGACCAGAGCCTCATCTGGGATCCCAGGCTCGACACCTCGACCTCGGTGGCCAGGAACGGAGTCAGCTCCAGGAACGAGAGCCGGCCGGCCAGCGACTCCGAGGTCTGGCGAATCAGCTCGCGCGAGGCCGAGCGTCGTCTTGCCGCACCGCCGAGGGCCGAGAACGGCGACGGAGGGGAAGTCGCGCAGGTCCCTGGCGAGCTCAGCTTCGAGCTTTCTGGGCGGGAGCCTCCGATCGCGACGTAATGGTGCCAGAGCCTCGCGCTCTCCTTCCATCGCTCCTCCGGGGTCTGCCGGAACCATGCCACCCATTCCGGCTCGTAGATGTCCTCGACGTCAACCACGGGAGCATCCTAGCACGGTCGACCCGACTTTGGGCTTGCCGCCAGGTCTTCACCTGAGCCCGGCAGGTGATATCCCAAGGCCGTGATAAATCTGTGAACCTTTGCGGCTATGCTCGGCGTTGGAGGCACGGCCCGGCCTGGGGCTCGCCATCACCAAGCGGATCCTCGACCTCCACGGCTGCCCGATCCAGGTTACGAGCCTCCTCGGCGAGGGGACGACGTTCTCGTTCGCATTGAGCCGAAGCTGATCCGGACCCGAGGCCATGGAGGTCAAGGCAGGGTTCGAAGTATCACGAAAACTTGAAGAATCCGTGACCGTTTCGTGAGCTTCGGCTGCGACGTTCTCGACATCTTGGAACCTACTTAGGAGAACCTGATGAAACGTCACATCCTTCTTGCTCTGCTCGTCTGTCTGCTCACGGCTCAGGTCGCCCTGGCCGCCGACCGGACCTGGGAGGTCACGATCACCAACGTCACCGCCAGCCAGATCATCGGACCGCCTGTCGTCGCCACCCACAACCACAAGGCCAGGATCTTCCGCGCCGGCAAGCCCGCCAGCGACGAGCTCGCCGCCATCGCCGAGGACGCCGACAGCTCCGGGCTTCTCGCCGCGCTCGAGGACGACGAGAACGTCCTCAGTGTCGCGGCGGGCAGCGGGCCGCTCTTTCCCGGGGACAGCGTCACGCTCATGGTGACCACCTCCGGCGACTTCCAGCGCCTGAGCGCCGTCTCCATGTTGGTCACCACCAACGACGCCTTCTTCGGTGTCGACAGCCACATCTTGCATGACGGAAGGAAGGATACGTCGATCGACGCGCCGGCCTATGACGCGGGCAGCGAGGCCAACGACGAGCTGTGCGCGTCCATCCCCGGGCCGCCCTGTGGCAACCCCTTCGTTCGCGTCACCGCGGGTGCGGAGGGATTTCGTCCACATCCATCCGGGCATCTCCGGCCACGGCGATCTCGACCCGGCGGGGCTCAGCTGGCTCAACCCAGTGGTCGAGATCCGCTTCGCCCGGCAGTGACCTTAAGAGCAAGCCTGTGATCTCCACCGAGCTCTCGCAGGCTACGTCTCGGATCCGGAGAATCGGCCCACGGTCTTCAGGCTTGCTCGGTCGTCGAAGTCCACATCGTCGCCGTCCACCTCGCATCGTGTCATCGCGTGGATGCGCAATCCCGCAACGTCGGCCCGTAGGCCCTTGCCGGACATGGGAGTTTGGCGCTACCCTGTCGTCAAGCTGCTTGCAGGTGGCCGAGACCGGCACCAAGACGCGTAGAGCGACGACACGGAGATGCGCCGTCACCGCCATCGTCCTGGGCGTCCTGGCGGCCCTGGCCGTCGGTCTGCGCCGCGAGAAGCCTTCGCCGGAGGCGTCGCCGGACGCCCGGCTGGCGGTGCTGCCGTTCACCAGCGCCAGCCTCGCGCCGCTTGACGCCGCAGTGCCGAGCGTGGTCACCGAAGAGCTCGTCACCCACCTCGCCAGCCGCTACGGCGACCGGCTGGGGATCATCGCCATGAGCTCGGCCCAGGTCTACCGCGACAGCTCGGCCGGCGTCGACGAGATCGGCGAGCGACTGGACGCCGACTACGTGCTGCGCGGCAACGTCAACCGCAGCGACGGCGACCTGCGGATCACCGTCCGCCTGTGGCGCGTCGACGACCAGGTCCACCTGTGGGCGCAGACGTTCGAGACCGACGTCGCGCAGCTCCCCGGGTGGTACGAGAAGGTCGCCGTGCAGGTGGCGGACGCGCTGGGCATGGGCGCCTCGATCCGGCCGGGCAGCGCGCCGCCGCCGGTGCCGCAGGGACCCTACGAGACCTACCTTCGCGGACGCTACCTCGTCGGCCGCGGCGACGAGGCGTCGGTCCAGCGCGGCATCGAGGCGTTGCAGGAGGCCGTCGCCGCGGCACCGGAGCTGGCCCGTGGCCATGCGGCGCTCGCCGACGCCTACTTACAGCTGATCTTCACCCATCCGGCCGCGGAGATCGCACCGCCTGCCGAGGCGGCGGCACGCCGGGCCGTCGAGCTCGACGCCGACCTCGCCGAGGGCCAGTTGGCGCTCGCCAACGTCCTCTTCTACTTCCGCACCGACTGGCCGGCGGCGGGCCAGGCGTTCCGCCGCGCCCTCGAGCTGCAGCCGGGCGCCGCACGGGCGCTGCACGGTTACGGTCTCTACCTCGCTTCCCTGGGCCGCCACGACGAGGCGATCGCCACCATCCGCCGGGCCGTCGGCCTCGACCCGGCCACCGTCTACATCAGCTCCGACCTCGCCCAGGTCTATTTCTGGGCCCGGCGCTTTGACGACGCAGCCGCGCAGGCGAGAGAGAACCTGGCCGCCGAGCCCGGCCACCTGCCCAGCCAGGGCTGCCTGATCGACGCGCTGGCCTACCAGGGCAACCTGGACGGCGCGCTTCGCCAACACAACGCCCTCTTGCGATCAGCGCCGTCGCCGAGGATTGGGCGAGCCGCGAAGCGGAGCTGGCTGCCTCGAAGCAGTTCCACGACAGCGGCGCACGTCTCGTACGTCTTGAGTTCCCCCGCACCGAGATCCAGATGTACGGCGACGTGGCAGTGCTCTACACCTCGTACGAGCTCGAGACCGAAGACGCCAAGGGCGAGCGCCAGATCCAGTCGGGCCGCGGGACGGAAGTCTTCGTCAAGCGTGCCGGACGCTGGGTCAATCCCGGCTGGCACCTCGACGCGGGGCTGCCGGCAGGCCGGTAAGCCGTCTAGAATTGGCTTACCCATCGTCGCGCAGGCCGAGAAGGGCCTCGGCGTCCGACAACACCGCGGCTCCCCGAACGATGTCGAAGCGCCAAGGGATGGACTTGGGACGCCGGGGGCACTATGCTCCGCCCAGCCTCAAGGACCTTCGCCGCCCCAAACGGACGAGCCCCGCCGAGCGCGGAACCGTCCGTCCTGGACCGGCGTTCGACTTGGACAAGGAGTGTTTCATGGACTTTGTCACCTATTCCTTCGCCTTCCTCTTGGGCCTGGTGGTCTACGTCGTCTTCCGGGTCGGAATCCGCGGTTTCTTCACCGTCCGGCCCAACGAGCGCGCCGTCAAGACGAGCTTCGGACGCGCCGAACGCCTCCCCGGACCTCCCGCCGAGGCCCCCGGGTTCAACGAGGACGAGAGCGAGCGCTACGACTATCCGCAGCTGCGCGTGATCCCGCCCGGCGGTCCCTACCTCAAGATGCCCTGGCAAAAGGTCCACAAGATCTCGGTCGCGACCCAGGCCGTCGACATCGTCTGGGATCCATCGAAGGAACAGAGGACCATCGAGGCCGTGACCAAGGACAACCTGACCACCGGGGTCAACGGCCAGCTCCGCTACCGGGTGAGCGAGAGCAACCTCTACCCCTTCCTCTTCGGCGTCCTGAGCCCTCTGGAGCACGTCATGGGCTACTTCGTCTCGGTGCTGCGCGAGCGGATCGCCAACTTCGCCGATCCCAAGGGGGCGAGCCTCCTGGCGACGGACGTGGAGGGCGGCGGCACGAGCGCCGTCGAGCTTTCCGAGGGCGTCTCGATCAACGACCTGAGAAAGAACCTCCCGCTCCTGAACGAGTACATGGAGCAACAGTGCCGCTCGACCTTGGGACGCTACGGCATCGAGCTCGACGCCGCGCTCATCACCGAGATCGACCCGCCCAAGGAGGTCGACCACGCGCTCTCCGCCATCAACTCGACCCGCAACCGGGTGGCGGCCGACATCTCGACCGCCCGCGCCGACGCCGAGCAGCAGATCACCATGAGCGAGCGCGCCGTCGAGATCGCCCGGAACAACGCCGAGGCCGAGGTCGCGCCGCTGCGCGAGCTCGCCCAGATCCTGTCCAAGATCAAGGACGAGGGCGGCTCCGAGGCGCTCCGGACCTATCTGAGAAACATGCGAGTGCCGCTCTACGAGCGCGCCGGGCGCGTCGTCATCACAGCAGAGTAAAGAAGGAGAGAAGCTCATGTTTGCATTTTCATTCGTCCTCGGCCTTCTTTTCATCCCGATCGCCCTTCGCCTCTTCAAGTCCTTCGGTTTCTTCGCCGTGGTCGGCGAATGCGAGGCTCAGGTCTTCACCCTCTTCGGCAAGGTCCTGGGTGTGCTCGACGAGCCCGGACTCCGCTTCCCCATGGCCCAGTTCGGAGTGCGCGCTTTTCTCCTCCCGTTTTTCGGCAAGCGCCACGTCGTCTCGACGGCGCTGCGCCAGCACTACCTGCGAAGCCAGATGGTGAACTCCGAGGAGGGCACCCCGATGGGAGTCGGCATCTGGTACGAGATGAGTGTCAACGACCCGGTCTCCTACCTCTTCGTCAACGCCAACCCGGAGGGCTCCTTGCAGGCCAACGTCGCCAGCTCCACCATCTCGACGCTCTCAAACCTCGAGATGGAAGAGATGTTGGAGAACCGTCACAGCCTGAGCCGTACCGTCCGCTCGACGGTTTCGCCCTTGAGCGAGAACTGGGGCTACCAGCTGGGCTCGGTCTACATCCGCAAAGTCGCGTTTACCGACCGGGCGATGGTCGAGAACATCACCGAAAAAGTCGTCAAGCGCCTCGTCCAGGTGACGAGCGCCATGAAGCAGGACGGCGAGAACCGGGTCGGGCTCATCCAGAGCGAGACCGCGAAGAAAGTCTCCCAGAAGCTCGCCGAGGCGTCGGCCGCGCGGCCGGCCGTGGTGGGCGAGATGCTGAACGAGATCGGCCGGCCAGACCCCGAGATCTTGAGCGCCACGATCGACGTCATGGAAACCGAGAAGCTCCTGGCCTCGAAGGCTCGGATCGACGTCTTGCCCAAGGGCGTCTCGATGCTCGTTCAACTGGGTGAGGGGCCTGAAACGGTGACCTTCCGCGAGAGGGAGCGGTAGACGGAGATCCGCCGAGGGCGATTGTGGTCTCGAAGGTCCGGGGAGGTGCTGGAGGCGTTGGTGGGGCTCTGGGGTCGTCGGAGGGAACGCGTGGCGTGTCGCCGAACGGCATCCGTCCAATCCCCGACGCGGTGCTATGCTGGACCAGAGCCAAGGAGATCGACATGCCGAGCGCCATTGAAGAAGTCCGCAAGATCCTCGACGAGCTCCCGTCGGATGCCACTCTCGAGGACATCCAGTACCTTCTCTACGTCCGCCAGAAGGTCGAGCAAGGTCTTGAGGACGTTCGTGCGGGCCGCGTCCTCACCCAGGACGAAGTCGAGCAGAAGATGGCGAAGTGGATCGGCGAGTAAAGTGGACGGAGACCGCCTGGACGGACGTCGAAGAGGTCGCGGCGTACATCGTCCGTGACTCTGAGCGCTACATGGTCGAGCTCATCCGGCGGGATCTGCCTTCCTGACGCCTTCGCAGGCGGCGCTTCCGACCCTCGCCAAGTCCGCTCCGACGCCAGGAGCCAAAGAGGCCTCCTCAAGCCGCCCGCCGGACGAGCTCGCGGGCCAGCGCCGACACCGGTCACGGCCATCCGGACGGAAGCGCGGCGTGTCACCAGACGTTCGGACGCGGCAACGACCGTTCACGAGCCAACATCCTCCGGACGCATGACATCCGCAAAACGGACGTGCTCCCATCCCAATGAGCCTTTGCCCCCCCGCCCTACGCGACTATAAACAGGCTCCCCATCCCAGACGCCCCGACCCGAACAACCGACGAAGAATTACAATCGACACCATGCCCGACGCCATCCCCCTCGAGCCCTACCCGCTCCGTCTCGTCGTCCACCGCCGGGGCGACGCCTACACGGCTCGCTTCGTCGAGCCCGACGGACAGGAGACCGAGCCCTTCCCGCTGAAGCTCCCCCTCGACGAGGACGACAGGGACGACCTGAGCTGGTACCTCGAGGAGTACGTCGGCTTCGTCGGCGAGGGCGACCGGGCGCGTCCAGCCCTGGGAGATGATGCGCGACCGCCAGGGGCCGTTGGCCTTCCGTGGCGTGACGATCCGGCGTCAGCTCCGGAGCGCGGGGGCGGCGCGACGGCTCCGGCTGGCGCTGCCGCTCAAGGTGCTGCTGATCACCGCTCGTCCCCGTGAGGCAGGCTTCATCGATCCCCGTACCTCCGTCGAACCGATGCTCGACGCCTTCGACGCCCTTGATGGACATGTCGTCATTGATTACTGCAAGCCTCCTACCCTCGCCCGCCTCGAGGAGATGATTTCCGAGGCGCGTCACCAGAAAGCACCGTTTCACATCGTCCACTTCGACGGCCACGGCACCTACGAGACCGGCGTTGGTGCCCTGGCCTTCGAGCACGACGAGTCCGGCGTCGAGACGCATCTCGTCGAGGGACGCGTGCTCGGGGATCTCTTGTCGCGTCTCGAAGTCCCGCTGGTGATGCTCGAAGCCTGTCGCGGCTCGGCGCTGTCGGAGCGTCCGATCTTCGGCTCGGTGGCCCCGGCCCTCTTGGCGAGCGGCGTGGGGAGCGTCGTCGCCTTCAGTCACTCGGTCCACGTCGAGGCGGCGAAGCTCTTGGTGGAGCGCTTCTACCAGGAGCTGGTGCGGGGACGCACGATCGGCGAGGCTCTCGCCAAGGCGCGCTCGCGGCTACGCGCCAAGCCGAGCCGTTGGCTAAGCCTGGGTCCGAATCCCGACACCGTCGACCTCCAGGACTGGTTCGTGCCCCAGCTCTACCAGGTCGGACCCGATCCGGCTCTGGTGTCGGCCCATGGGCACTGCCCCGGGGGGCCGAAGAAACCGCGACGCCGACGTTCGACAAGCCTCCACGGCTTCCCGCCGCCGCCGATGTACCGCTTCCACGGACGCGCTCTGGAATTGCTGGAGTTGGAACGCGCCTTCCGCATCGAGCCGGCGGTCGTGCTGACAGGCATGGGCGGCATGGGCAAGACGGCCCTGGCGCGCGAGGCCGCCGACTGGTGGCTGCGCAAGAAGCGCTTCGAGGTGGCGGTCTTTCACAGCTTCGAGCAGAAGGCGGGAGCCGACCGGGTCGTCCAGGTGCTGGGGACGGCCCTCGAGGGCGACGACTTCAGCTCGCGGCCGGCCCAGGAGCAATGGGACGCCGCCGTCGAGCTTTTCCACGAACGCCGGGTGCTCCTCGTCTGAACAGCGCTACGCCGAAGCCGACGTTCGCTACGGCGAGGCGTTCGACGCGGCCCGGTCCGCTGGCGACCTCGGACTACTGGGGACGACGCGCGTGGCGTCCACCTGCGGCGGGCTGTCGTGTCGATCGAGGAGAGCCTGGCCATCAAGCTGGAGATACGGGACCAGGTCGGTGCCGCAGACTCGTACTTCCAGCTTGGCGTCCTCCATCGGATGCTGGGGGAACTCGATCGGGCGGAAGGATTTCTCCGCCAAAGCATGGGCATCCACGAGTCTCTGAACCTGCCCAACGTCTACAAGGACTACGGCAACCTCGCCAATGTCGCCCGCGATCGAGGCGACGCCAAAGCCGCCGCCGAGTGGCAGGCCAAACACGACGCCAAGCTCGCCGAGCTCGAACGTCTGCGCCGCGGCGACGGTCCGGCGGGCGTCCCGGCGCAGCTGGTCCAGGTCGTCCTGGCGCTGGCGAGGGCGTCCACGAGGCTCGCCTCCGCGGGGTGGCGTTGCCGGTGGAGGCGGCGGAGACGTTGGCGCAGCGGTCCGACTTGCCGGCGCCGCTGGGGGACGTCGGGGACTTTCTGCGCGGCGTCACGGACGGGGGGACGCCGTCGGTGCCGTCGGACTTGCCGTCGGAGATCGGGGAGGTGCTGGAGGCGTTGGTGGGGGCTTTGGGGTGAACGCGCGACATCCTCGGACCTGGATCCGCCTTGTCAGGGTCAGGTCGCTTCAAGCGCTTCCTTGACAGCTTCGGGATTGTGCAGAATCACTTTGAGGAGGATCCGTGCGACTTGATCTGGCAAAGAACGTCCGGTTTCCCAATTCTTGACCGCGTTCAGCGGCAGGTGAAACATGTCTGAAAACTCCCTCTGTGAGAGCGCGAGATTCTCTCGAACAGCCTTGACGTCGACGGCTTGGCGCATCCTACGGAGCTGGCCTTCTGTCAACGGTTGCGCGTCGGGGTCCGACAGCGCGGCGGAATGGATGTCTTCGTCGCTCAGAGCATCCAGTCGGGCACGATCCGTTCGAGTCATCTCTGGTGGGTCGTCAGGGTCGAGCTCGAATCTCGTGATACCGTCTTCCTTCATAGCGTTCCGCCCTTCTTGCTGAGATGATCCGTATCGCTTCGTCACGATCCGTGTAGATCACGACCAACAGGTGCTCGTTGACCATTCCGATTGTCCTGAAACGGCTTTCACCGTAACTCTTCTTCGTGTCCTCCTCCTCGATACGGTACGGATCAAGGAAAACCCGTGTCGCATAAGGAAAGTGTACGCCATGCTTTCCGAAATTGGCCTTCCCCTTCTTCGCATCCCATTCGAATACCATCCGGAGTCCTTCCCGGTCGTTGCGGCCGTCTGAAGCGGACTACCCGTTCCTGTGTCGCGACCTTCACCACCAGGCAAGGCTGGGCGGGATACTCTTCTCGAATACGGCCGAACAGTGTCGCCTTGTCGGCGGAGACGGCGACGAGGGTCCCGTCGCAGAACGCGGCATACTTGCCCTCGTTTTCCTCCAGGAAGGCCCTGCCGAGTCTCTTGTAGGCCTGCGGGTTGGGGTCGTCCTGGAGCTCGTCGTCCATGCCGGCGCGAGGCGCTACGCGATCGGCTTGCGAAGCTGAGGGCCGTACCTTCTGCCCAGGAAGCCGCCGGCGGTAGGCCGCCACCGCCTCCCCGATCAACGCCTGCATCGACTTTCCCGTCTGCTCCGCGAGCTCTCGAAGCTGCTCGCGGGTGGAAGTGGTGATCCGTACGGTCGCCGTCGTCATCGCTGGTCTCCTACTCGTCGTCGAGCGTCTTCGCCACGCTTGGCTCTCATCCTAGCACAGCGCTCGCCGCGCTCGAACGTCTGCGCCGCGGCGACGGACCGGCGTAGCTGAGGCCGGCTGCGCCGGCTTTGGTGGGGCAAGCCCCACCCTACAAGAGGCAGCCTGCGTGGCCCCCGAGACGATACACTCACCGCCGGAGGGACCCTTGGACCGACAACACGACGTTTTCATCAGCTGCCATGCCCCATGACACCGCCCTCCTCGATCCCTACCTGCTCCGTCTCGTCGTCCATCGTCGGGGCGACGCCTACTCCGCGCGCTTCGTCGAGCCTGAGGGCCAGGAGACCGAGCCCGGCCCGCTGACCCTCCCCCTGGGCGAGGACGCCAGGGCAGACCTGAGCTGGTACCTGGAGGACTACGTCCAATTCGTCGGCGCGGGCGACCGGGTCCGCGCCGCCGAGATCGAGCGGAAGATCGACGACTGGGGACGCGAGCTCCATGACGCCCTCTTCGAGAACCCGGAAGGCGCCCGTGTCCACATGCGCCTCATGGACGCCGCCCGCGACGGACGTCCCGCCAGCCTGACGGTGGGCAGCGTCGAGCCGGACGTCCACGTCCAGCCCTGGGAGATGATGCGCGACCGCCAGGGGCCCTTGGCCTTCCGCGGTGTGACGATCCGGCGTCAGCTCCAGGGCGCGGGGGCGGCGCGACGGCACCGTCTGCCGCTGCCGCTCAAGGTGCTTTTGATCACCGCCCGTCCGCGCAAGGCGGGCTTCATCGATCCGCGCACCTCCGTCGCCCCGATGCTCGACGCCCTGGACGCTTTGGACGGCGAGGTCGTCGTCGACTACTGCGAGCCGCCCACCCACCCTCGCCCGCCTGGAGGAGATGATCTCCGAGGCGCGCCACAAGCGAGAGCCGTTTCACATCATCCACTTCGATGGTCACGGCACCTACCTCCCCGAGACCGGCGTCGGTGCCCTGGCCTTCGAGCGCGACGAGTCCGGCGTCGAGACTCACCTCGTCGAGGGGCGCGTGCTCGGGGACCTCCTGTCGGGTCTCGACGTCCCGCTGGTGATGCTCGAAGCCTGTCGCGGCTCGGCACTCTCGAAGCGTCCGATCTTCAGCTCGGTGGCGCCAGCCTTGCTGGCGAGCGGCGTGGGAAGCGTCGTCGCTTTCAGTCACGCGGTCCACGTCGAGGCGGTGCGGCTCCTGGTGGTGCGCTTCTACCAGGAGCTGGTGCGGGGACGCACCGTCGGCGAGGCTCTCGCCGAGGCGCGCTCGCGGCTACGCGCCAAGCCGAGCCGTTGGCTGACGCTGGGTCCGAATCCCGACACCGTCGACCTCCAGGACTGGTTCGTGCCCCAGCTCTACCAGGTGGGCTCCGATCCGGCTCTGGTGTCGCCCAACGAGGACCGTCCCGCGACGAAGAAGACGCCGCGCCGACGCCGTTCGGCAAGCCTCCACGGCTTTCCGCCACCGCCGATGTACAGCTTCCACGGACGCGCCCTGGAGCTCTTGGAGCTGGAACGCGCCTTCCGCGTCGAGCCGGCGGTCCTGTTGACGGGCATGGGCGGTATGGGCAAGACGGCGTTGTCGCGCGAGGCGGCGGACTGGTGGCTGCGCAAGAAGAGCTTCGAGGCGGCGGTCTTCCACAGCTTCGAGCAGAAGGCGGGAGCCGACCGGGTCGTCCAGGTGCTGGGGACGGCCCTCGAGGGCGACGACTTCAGCTCGCGGCCGGCCCAGGAGCAATGGGACGCCGCCATCGACCTGTTTCACGAGCGCCGGGTGCTCTTCGTCTGGGACAACTTCGAGTCGACGTTGCCGGAGTTCCAGAAAGGGGACGACGGAGAGGACGCTCCCCTTCAGTTCGACGCGGAGGAACGACGACGTCTCCGAAAGCTCTTCCGCAAGCTGACGGAAGATGATCCGACCGGACGGCTCTTGGTGACCTGCCGGCCCAGGGAGACGGAACTGGCGGGCATCAAGGAAAGCCCGCTTTCGGGCCTGGCGCGGCCGGACAGCTTGCACCTGCTCGCGGCGGTGCTCCTCAAGAAGAGCATCCCGACCCACCGCAAAGGCTACGGACGCAAGGCGGTCGACGAGCTGCTCGAGGCCGTGGACGACCATCCGCTGTCGATCTCGCTGGTAGCGCCGCATTTCAAGACGCTGACGCCGTCGCAGATCCTCGCCGAGCTGCGCGAAGGCCTCGATCGCTTCGCCGACGCCACGGCCGAGGAGTCGCGCAACCGGTCGCTGCTGGCGTCGTCTGGAAGCAGAGGGGTTGGCCGGGGGCGAGGATCCAACGTTCCAGGTCGCGATAAGCTACTCCTATCTCGGCGAGATCTACGACGGCGCCGACCGTCCCGATCTTGCTCTCGAGCCGACGCAGCGAGCGATCGCCCTCCTTGAAGAGCGGCCCAGCGACGCCGCGAAGGGCAACCTCGCCGACGCCCTGGGGAACCTGGCGAACGCCCATCAGGCCCTGGGCCGATTCGACGAGGCCCTCGACGCCGCGGAGCGGGGGCTAGCGATCGGTCGAGAGCTGGGCGACGAGGGTTCGATCGCCGGGGACCTGGGGCGGATCGCCCAGATCCTGCGCAGCCAACAGCGCTACGCCGAAGCCGACGTCCGCTCAGCCGAGGCGCTTGCCGCGGCCCGATCCGCTGGCGACCTCGGACTGCAGGGTACGTTTCTCCAGCACCAGGCGACCATGCAGCTCAAGATGGGCAACCCCGGACGGGCCGTCGAGCTTTACAAGAAGGCGCTCGTCCTCTCCGAGCAGGCCGGTGACGTCGGGAGCCAGATGAGGACCTGCAATTCCCTCGGCAATGCTGAAAGAGATCTCGGCCATCTCGACGCGGCCGAAGCCTGGTACTCGCGGAGCCGCGAGCTGGCGGAGAAGAGGAACAACCGGGCGCAGCTGGCGGCAATCGCCCAGAACGTCGGCAGCCTCCACCAGAAGCGCGCCGAGCAGGCCGACGAGGACGAGGCGCGTGGCGTCCACTTGCGGCGGGCTGTGGCGTCGATTGAGGAGGGGCTTGCCATCAGGCTGGAGATTGGGAACCAGGTCGAGGCGGCGGCCTCGTACCAAGGGCTTGGTGTCCTCTATTGGATGCTGGGGAATTTCGATCGCGCGGAAGAGAATCTCCGGCGAGGCCTAGGTGTCTACGAGTCCCTGAACATGCCTGGGGTCTACATGTTCTATGGAGCCCTTTCCAACGTTGCCAACGACCGAGGCGACGCCAAAGCCGCCGCCGAGTGGCAGGCCAAATGCGACGCCAAGCTCGCCGAGCTCGAACGTCTGCGCCGCGGCGACGGGCCGGCGGGCGTCCCGGCGCAGCTGGTCCAGGCGGTCCTGGGGCTGGCGAGGGCGGTCCACGAGGCTCGGGTCCGCGGGGTGGCGTTGCCGGTGGAGGCGGCGGAGGCGTTGGCGCAGCTGTCCGGCTTGCCGGCGCCGCTAGGGGACGTCGGGGACTTTCTGCGCGGCGTCGCGGACGGGGGGACGCCGTCGGTGCCGTCGGGGTTGCCGTCGGAGATTGGGGAGGTGCTGGAGGGGTTGGTGGGGGCTTTGCGGGGGTAGAGACGTCCGGCCTCCCAGCTTGTCCGGATCCTTCTTTTGCGCTACCATGAATCCATGGCCGTCTCGATTTCAGCTGTTAAAGCCGCTCAGCAATTCCCGGATCTACTGGCCCGCGCTCACGCGGGAGAGTCCTTTGTCATCCTCCGCGATGGGAAAGCCGTCGGACAGCTGGTGCCGCCAAAGACCAACGCTACCCAGGGCCGTCGTCCGGCGACCTTCCAATCGCTGGTTGAGCTCGTCCGGGAGCACGGTTTCGACGAGGAGTTCGCCGACGATCTTGAACAGATCCAGCTCCACCAGCCGAAGCTGGAAACCGACCCTTGGGACTCCTGATCGACAGCAGCGTCATCGTGGCGCTGGAACGAGCCAAGGAGCCTCCGGCTCAGCTCAAGGTCAAGACCGCCGAGGTACCGACGTACCTCTCGGCAGTTACCGCCTCAGAGCTCCTGCACGGCCTTCATCGTGCCAACACCGAGCAGCGCCGAGAACGTCGGTCCCAGTTTCTGGCAGAAGTCTTCGACCTCTTCGAGATCTTGGCTTTTGATCTGGACGTGGCCCGGCAACATGCACGGATCTGGGCTGAGCTGAGTCAGCAAGGACAATTGATCGGCGCTCATGACCTGATGATCGCCGCGACCGCCGTTCACCACGGCCTCTCTGTCGTTACCTACAACGAACGTGAGTTCCGCCGCGTCAACGGTCTTGAGCTGACAACCTGGTCAAGAGACTGACCCCGAAATTCGCGGACAGTGGGATGCCGTGTCTGCATAGATCAGGATCGCTCTTCCATGCACGACACCGCCCCCCTCGATCCCTACCT
The DNA here is from genome assembly GCA_965371445.1 of uncultured bacterium. GTDB lineage: Bacteria > Acidobacteriota > Thermoanaerobaculia > Multivoradales > J023 > DASWIG01. Next base: position 27,625 of record CBDUYN010000075.1, read on the forward strand.
GCTCCGTCTCGTCGTCCATCGTCGAGGCGACGCCTACACGGCTCGCTTCATCGAGCCCGACGGCCAGGAGACCGAGCCCGTCCCGCTGACCCTTCCCCTGGACGAGGACGCCAGGGACGACCTGAGCTGGTACCTGGACGACTACGCCGACTTCGTCGGTGTGGGCGACCGGGTCCGCGCCGCAAAGCTCGAGCAGCAGATCGACGACTGGGGACGCGACCTTTACGAGGCCCTCTTTGAGAACCCCGAAGGCGCCCGCGTCCACATGCGCCTCATGGACGCCGCCCGCGCCGGACGTCCCGCCAGTCTGACGGTCGGGACCAACGAGCCGGAGGTCCACGTCCAGCCCTGGGAGATGATGCGTGACCGTCGAGGGCCTTTGGTCTTTCAAGACGTGACGATCCGCCGCCAGCAGTTGGGGGCCGACGCGGCGCGGCGGTTCAAGCTCCGTTTGCCGCTCCGGGTGCTGCTGATTACCAGCCGTCCGCACGACGCTAAATTCATCGATCCGCGGATCTCCGTCGTCCCGGTGCTCGACGCTTTGGAAAACCTCGGGGGCCAGGTCGACGTCGACTACTGCGAGCCGCCCACCTTCGCTCGTCTCGAGAGAATGATCTCCGAGGCGCGCAAGAAAGACCGTCCGTTTCACATCGTCCACTTCGACGGACACGGCACCTACTCGCCCGACACCGGGACCGGCGCGCTGGCTTTCGAGCGCGACGAGACGGGCCAGGAGACTCACCCCGTCGCGGGACGCGTGCTCGGGGATCTCTTGTCGCGTCTCGACGTGCCGCTGGTGCTGCTTGAAGCGTGTCGTAGCTCGTCGCTCTCGAACCAGCCGATCCTCGGCTCGGTGGCACCGGCGCTTCTCAGAAGTGGGGTCGGCAGCGTCCTCGCCTTCAGCCACTCGATCCACGTCGAGGCGTCGAGGCTCCTCGTCGAGCGTTTCTACCAGGAGCTCGTCGACGGTTTGACGATCGGTAAGGCCCTTGAGGAGGCCCGGACAGGTTTACGCGCCCAGCCGAGCCGTCCGCTCGCCCCGGGTCCGAATCCTGAGACCGTCGACCTCCAGGACTGGTTCGTGCCCCAGCTCTACCAGGTCGGCGACGATCTGGCTCTGGTGTCGCCCGACGGGAATCGCCCCGCACGGGCGCCAAAACCGCGCCGACGGCGTTCGGCAAGCCTGCCCGGCTTCCCGCCGCCGCCGATGTACCACTTTCACGGCCGCCACCGGGAGTTACTGGAGCTCGAACGCGCCTTCCGCGTCGAGCCGGCCGTCGTGCTGACGGGCATGGGCGGCATGGGCAAGACGGCCCTGGCGCGCGAGGCGGCGGACTGGTGGCTGCGCAAGAAGCGCTTCGAGGCGGCGGTCTTCCACAGCTTCGAGCAGAAGGCGGGCGCCGACCGGGTCGTCCAGGTGCTGGGGACGGCCCTCGAGGGCGATGGCTTCAGCTCGCGGCCGGCCCAGCGGCAATGGGACGCCGCCATTGACCTGTTTCACGAGCGCCGGGTGCTCTTCGTCTGGGACAACTTCGAGTCGACGTTGCCGGCCTTCCAAAATCATCACGGCCAGAAGGGGGACGACGGGGACGACGCTCCTCTTCAGTTCGACGCCGAGAAACGGCGACAGCTGCAAAAGCTCTTCCGTGAGCTGACGGAGGACGACCCGAAAGGACGGCTGCTGGTGACCTGCCGCCCCCAGGCGACAGGACTACCGGGCATCAAGGAAAGCCAGCTGTCGGGCTTGGCGCGTCCGGACAGCCTGCACCTGCTCACGGCGGTGCTCGGCAAGAAAGGCGTCTCGACCGACCGCAAAGGTTGCGAACGCGAGGAGGTCGACAAGCTGCTCCACGTCGTGGACAACCACCCGTTGTCGATCTCGCTTGTGGTGCCGCACCTCGAGACGCTGACGCCGTCGCAGATCGTCGATGAGTTGCGCAACGATCTGGAGCGCTTCGCCGACGACACGGAGGACGAGGCGTGCAACCGGTCGCTGCTGGCGTCACTCGCTTTTTCGACGCGTCGGCTGAGTGAGGCGGCGCAGGACGTTCTGCCGTACCTGGCCTGGTTCGAGGGAGGTGTGTTCGAGCACGTGCTGCTTCACTTCACCCAGCTCGACGCCGACGCCTGGGAGGCGATCCGCGGCGAGCTCGTGGCGACGGCTCTGATTCGCGTCGAGGAGATCGCGGGGTTCAACACCCCGTTTTTCCGCTTCCATCCGACGTTGCCTTATGCGACGCGTCCTGAGGACGTTGCCGACGTCGAGGACGTCGAGACGCGCTTCATCGCAGTCTACGTGACGGTGGGGGAAGTGCTCGACAAGGCCCTCTTCGGCTCGCAGCCCGCCGCCGGGATGGCGCTCCTGTCGCTCGAGGAGGCCAACTTTCGCTCCGCTCTGCGCCGCGCCTTCCGTCGCGGCGCTCGGCAGGAGGGAGCGAGGATGGCCTTCACGCTGGGCGAGTACCTGAAGCGGGCCGGACGGGTACGCGAACGCGACGATTTCGTCGCGTGGGTGCGTTCGCAGTTGCCGGAGGACGTGAGGCTCGACCAAGCTACCTGGGGGGCCGGTTTGCAGCACGCGATGGGTCTGCTGAGCCAGGGCAAGGCTGACGAGGCCGTCGCCACGGTGCGAGGACTCATCGCGCGTCTGGAAGCGGAAGGGTTGGCCGGGGGCGAGGATCCGGCGTTCCAGGTCGCGACGAGCTATTCCCGTCTCGGCCAGATCTACAAAAACGCCCATAGGCCCGGTCTTGCTCTCGAGCCGACGCAGCGAGCGATCGCCCTCCTCGAAGAGCTGTCCGGCGACGTCGTGAAGGGCAACCTCGCTGCTACCCTGGGAGACTTGGCGAACGCCCTTCGCGCCCTGGGACGATTCGACGAGGCCAAAGCCGTCGCGGAGCGGGCGCTGGCGATCGCTCGAGAGCTGGGCGACGAGCGTTCGATCGCCGCGGGCCTGTGCCAGATCGCCAAGATCCTGAGCAGCCAACAGCGCTATGCCGAAGCCGGCGTCCGCTACGGCGAGGCGCTCGACGCGTCCCGGTCCGCCGGCGACCTCGGGCTGCAGGGGACGACGCTCCAGCACCAGGCGATCATGCAGAGCGAGATGGGCAACCCCGGACGGGCCGTCGAGGTTTTCAAGAAGGCGCTCGTCCTCTTCGAGAAGGCCGGTGACGCCGAGGGCCAGATCCAGATCTGCGATTCACTCGGCAGCGTAGAGATGCTGCTCGGCCACCTCGACGCGGCTGAGGCCTGGTATACGCGGAGCCGAGAGTTGGCGGAGAAGAGGACCGACCGGTATCACCTGGCGGTGACCGCGCAGAACGTCGGTATCCTCCACCAGACTCGCGCCGATCAGGCCGAAGAGGACGAAGTGCGTGGCGTCCACCTGCGGCGGGCTGTCGTGTCGATCGAGGAGGGGCTCGCTATCAGGCTTGAGATGGAGGACCAGGTCGGCGTCGCGGGCTCGTACTACCAGCTTGGCGTCCTTCATCGAATGTTGGGGGAGCTGGATCGGGCGGAGGAGTTTGCTCGGCAAAGTATGGGTATCCGCGAGTCCCTGAACCTGCCCGAAGTTTTCAATGACTATGGCAACCTCGCCCTGGTCGCCCGCGACCGAGGCGACGCCAAAGCCGCCGCCGAATGGCAGGCCAAATACAAAGCCAAGCTCGCCGAGGTCGAACGTCTGCGTCGCGGCGACGGCCCGGCGCAGCGGGTCCAGGCCGTCCTGGCGCTGGCGAGGGCCGTCCACGAGGCTCGCCTTCGCGGGGTGGCGTTGCCGGTGGAGGCGGCGGAGGCGTTGGCGCAGCTATCCGGCTTGCCGGCGCCGCTGGGGGACGTCGGGGACTTTCTGCGCGGCGTCGCGGACGGGGGGACGCCGGCGGTGCCGTCGGACTTGCCGTCGGAGATCGGGGAGGTGTTGGAGGGGTTGGTAGGGGCTCTGGGGTAGGGGTGTCCGCCGGCCTCTTGACCGCCGTGGCGCGCTCCCTGCTATACTGGCGACAGTTAAGAAGGAGGACGGATGGCCGCTCACGCAGTTACGCTTCAACTACCAGCACCATTGTACAATCTTTTTCGAGACCGGGCTGAGCAGGCACACCGGATTCTGGAAGCGGAGCTTCTGGACGCGGTGGCCACGGTCGCTACGGAAGAGGAGCTGTCTCCGGATCTGGCCCGGGTGGTTGCGGATCTTGAGCTCCTGACCGACGAGGAGCTGTGGCAAGCTGCCCGAAATCGCCTCTCTGACGACGCCAAAACCCAGCTTGGGGCTCTCAACTCCATGCAGCAGAGAGAAGGGCTGGCGCCAGTCGAGAAAGAGATTCTGGAACAACTCGTCCACCAGTATGACCGGGCTGTGCTCGTACGCGCGGAAGCAGCACGGCTCCTGAAGGAACGTGGTCATGACGTCTCCAAGCTTCTGATCGCGCGATGAGCTCGGCGTACGTTCCCAAGAAACTTCGCCAGCAGGTGGCCGTACAATCCCGCTTGGTCCAGGCCGTCCTGGCGCTGGCGCGTGCCGTCCACGAGTCTCGGGTCCGCGGGGTGGCGACGTCGCGTACGTTCACGAAGAGGAAGACCTTCCGGCCCGCAGCGTGGCGGAGACGAGCGTGGCCCAGAGACACAACGCCAGAATCGTCGAGCGCCTTGACGCGAGCGACGTTCTCGGGGGACGTGTCGATCAGAAAGTCGATGTCCTTGGTGGTTCGCCCGTGCCCATGGATGACCCGGGCCCCGGGACGGGCCCGGGCCGAGGTGGGGCTGCGCGTCTCGCCCGCGGCTAAGAATGCCGCGTTTCGAGTGCGAGCAATGCCGACTTGATCTCGAGCCCGCCGCCGAATCCGGTGAGATCCCCGGACGCGCCGATGACGCGATGGCACGGGACGACGACGGGCAGAGGGTTCTTGCCGTTGGCCGCCCCGACGGCGCGCGCTGAACGCGGCCGGCCGATCGACTGGGCCAGCTCACCGTAGGAGGTCGTCGCACCGTAAGGGATGTTTCGTAGTGCCTCCCACACTTCGAGCTGAAACGGTGTTCCGTGCGGTGTCAATTCGAGGTCGAAGTCCTGGAGCTCGCCGGCAAAGTAGGCTTTGAGCTGCCGCGTGGCTTCGGCGAGGACGGCGGGCCGTCGCACCCAATCCGGCTCGGGCTCGACGTCGCGCTGGCCGTTGTCGAACTGGATCGACGACAAGCCTTCTTCGTCGCCGGCGATCAACAGCCGGCCGATCGGTGTTTCCAGATAGGTGTAGCTCGTGTTCATGACGTAGCTCCTTCTTGCCAGAGGTGCATGGCCGCGTAGGCGCGCCAGGGACGCCAGGCTTCGGCGCGAGAGCGCAGCGCGGCCGGACTGAGCTTCTCGGAAATATGGTCCCGAGCTCGGCGAAGCTGACTCGGCGTGCGCTGGTAGGTGCGGCGCAGCGCGTCGTTGAACCTCCGGATGCTGCCGAACCCGGCGGCGAACGCCACCTGCGCCATCGGCAGGTCGGTCTCGTCGATCAGCCTCTTGGCGCCATGCAGCCGCCGGGTCTGCGCGACCGCCAGCGGCGAGGCGCCGAGGTGACGGACGAAGAGACGGTTCAGGTGCCGCGCGCCGATTCCCAGGCGGCGCGAAAGATCCTCGACGGTGCCGTCGTCGAGCGCGCCTTCGGCGATTAGCCGCAGGGCTCGCGACACCGAGGCGACGGTGCCCGACCAGGCCGGCGTTCCCGGGGCCGCCTCGGGACGGCAGCGCAGACAGGGCCGCAGCCCCGTCTCGGCCGCGGCGGCGGCGGAGGGGAAGAAACGGACGTTTTTCTCCTTCGGCGTCACCGCGGGACAGATCGGGCGGCAGTAGATGCCCGTGGTGACGACGCCGATGAAGAATCGGCCGTCAAAGCGCGGATCACGCGATTGCAGGGCGCGTTGGCAGATCTCCGGGTCCAGTTCCATGGTTCTCGACGCTCCTGTGTCTTGAGGGTGGCTCATCGTCTTGCCATGGACGATGTTAGCGCCCGCCGCGGAATTGTCTGGCCGTTTTCGGACCTGGACCCAAGTCGATCTGTGGCTTGCTCCGTTTCCCCGATTGTGGCAGACTCCTCGCCGGAGGCGGACGCCTCCAGGTTGCCTATGCTTGTTTGAGACACATCCTTCCATCCTTCCCTGAATCGACGTCGCAGAGAGCGGCGCCTGTCAAGGTGCGCGCTCGCCAAGCCTTCACGGGAATGACGGCCCCGCTGGCGCCTCGCCGCGGCCGCCGTCGGGAGACAGATCTCAAATGAGCCTTGAACGATACGGATTCAACCCCTCCGTCGCAGCCAGCTTCCAACAATGTGGCCCCGAGGGCTTCGGCGCCGCCCGGGTCGTCTCGGAGAGCCGCGGCATCTACTCGCTCGTCACCGCCGACGGCGAGGCCGACGCCGTCCTCGCCGGACGGCTCCGTCACCACGCGGAGGGCTCCGCCGAGCTCCCCGCGGTGGGCGACTGGGTCGTCGTCTGCCCGCGCTTGTCGCCGCAGGAGACGGCGGTCGTCCATGCCGTCCTCGAGCGGCGGACCAAGATCTCGCGCAAGGTCGCCGGAGCCCGCACCGACGAGCAGGTCGTGGCCGCCAACGTCGACGTCGTCCTCCTGGTGATGGGCCTTGACGGCGACTACAGCCCGCGTCGCCTGGAGCGTTTTCTCGTCACCGTCTGGGAGAGCGGCGCCCGGCCGGTCGCGGTGCTCAACAAGGCCGACCTGCTCGACGAGGAGGAGGTCGAGGCCCGCCGCGCCGAGATCGAGCTCGTCGCCCCCGGGGTTCCGATCTGTGTGACGAGCTGCGCCGATCACCGTGTCTCCCCCCCTGGATCCCCCCAAGGGGACCGTGGCCTCGACGACGTCCGCACGTTCCTGAAGACGGGCGAGACGGTGGCGCTGCTCGGTTCCTCGGGCGTCGGCAAGTCGACGCTCATCAACCGCCTGCTCGGAGAGGACCTCCTGGCGACGGCCGCGGTGCGGGAGAGAGACGACCGCGGCCAGCACACGACGACCCGGCGCCAGCTCGTGCCGCTACCCGGCGGCGCGCTCCTGATCGACAACCCGGGCATCCGCGAGCTCCAGCTCTGGACGTCGGGCGAGGCCCTGGGCGCCGCGTTCGAGGACGTCGAGGCGGCGGCGGAGCGTTGCCGCTTCCGCGACTGCACGCACAGCGGCGAGCCGGGCTGCGGCGTTAGCGAGGCCGTCGAGAGCGGGGCGTTGCCTGAAGAGCGTTTGGAGAGCTTCCAGGCTCTGGAGCGCGAGCTCAGCTATCTCGACCTGCGGCGCGACGAGCGGGCTCGGCGTGAGCGGGACCGTCACTTCGGACGGCTCTACCGGTCGGTGCAGGCGGAGAAGGCACGGACGCGGCGTAGCTAGAGCCCGTATTTTTCCAGCCGGCGGTAAAGGGCGCTGCGGCTCAACCCCAGGCCCTTCGCCGCCTCGCTGACGCTGCCGCCGTAGCGTTCCAGGGCCTTGCGAATCAGGAGCCGCTCGGCGTCCTCCAGGCTCATCTTGTCGAGCGAGACGTTTTGCGACGCGTCGTCGCGGAGCCCGAGGTCGGCCGGACGGATGGCCTTTCCCCGGGCCATCAGGACCGAGCGTTCGACGACGTGGCTCAGCTCGCGGACGTTGCCCGGCCAGGAGTGGTCGAGGAGCATCCGCATCGCCTCCTGGTCAAAGGTGTAGGAGGACCTGCGGTAGCGCTTGCAGGTCTCGGCGAGGAAGTGCTTGGCCAAGAGCGGTATGTCGTCGCGGCGCTCGCGGAGCGGCGGCAGGCGGATCTCGACCGTGTTGAGCCGGAAGAGGAGGTCCTGGCGGAAACGGCCCTCGCGAACCTCCTCGTCAAGGTCCGAGTTGGTCGCCGAGATGATCCGGACGTCGACCCTGCGAGTCTTCGACGAGCCCAGGCGCTCGAACTCCCCCGTCTCCAGGACGCGTAGGAGCTTCAGCTGGAGCGAGGCCGGGATGTTGGCGATCTCGTCCATGAAGAGCGTCCCACCCGCGGCCATCTCGAACCGGCCGACGCGGTCGTTCTTGGCGTCGGTGTAGGCGCCGCGGACGTGCCCGAAAAGCTCGCTCTCGAAAACCGACTCCGACAGCCCGCCGATGTTGACCGTGATCAGCGGCTCGCCCTTGCGGTGCGAGACGCCGTGCAGCACCTGGGTTACCAGGCCCTTGCCGGTGCCGTTCTCGCCGGTGACGAGGACGTTGGCCTCCGACGGGCCGACGCGGGAGATCAGCTCCAGGACCGGCCGCATGGCCGGCGACTCGGCGATGAGCGGCAGCTCGGCGCCGCCCGAGCGCAGGAGCTCGTTCTCGGCCTCCAGCCTCTCGCCCTTGCGCAGCGCCCTCCCGAGCTCGGTCTGGGTGCGCAGGATCGCCAGCAGGCGGTTGTTGTCCCAGGGCTTCTCGACGAAGTCGCGGGCGCCGCGGCGCATCGCCTCGACCGCCAGCTCGACCGAGCCCCAGGCGGTCATCACCACCACCGGCAACGAGCCGTCGAGCTGCTGGATGTCGGCGAGCAGATCGAGCCCCTCCTGGCCCGAGGTGGTGTCGCGGGCGTAGTTCAGATCCATCAGGACGACGTCGAAGTCCTGTTTCTTGAGCCGCTCGAGCAGCAACCGGGGCGAGGTCACGGTCTCGACCCCCATGCCCTCGGTCTTGAGCAGGAACTCGAGCGACTCCAGGACGTCGCGCTGGTCGTCGGCAACCAGGACCCGGGTCGCGGCGGAAGGCTCGGGGACGGCGGCGTTGTCGTTCATCCCGAGCGACTATCCCAAAAACCGACGCTTCGTGACAAGCGGAGACCCGGCGAAGAGCCTCAGGCGCCGGCCGGCTGGCCCGGCAAGCGGACGCGAAACGTCGACCCCCGCCCGATCGAGCTTTCCACCTCCACCGTGCCCCGGTGCGCCCTCACCACCTCCTGGACGATCGTCAGCCCCAGCCCGGTGCCGCCCTGGTTGCGGGCCCGGCCCTTGTCGACCCGGTAAAAACGCTCGAAGATGCGCTCGCGATCACCCTGCGGGACGCCGAGGCCGTCGTCGGCCACCTCGATCAGGACGCCCTCGCCGAGGCGTTCCAGGCGGAGGCGTACCTCACCGCCGGGCCGGTTGTACTTGACGGCGTTGTCGAGGAGGTTCAAGAGCAGGCAGTCGAGGGCCGTGGGGTCGCCCCGGAACGGCGGGGTCGCCTCCTCCACCTCGAACGAGATGCGCACCTGCCGCTGCTCGGCAAGCGGTGCGACGACCTCGACGGCCTGGCGGGCGAGGGCCTGGAGGTCGACTTCGACGTCGCGCCCAGGCGCCGCGTCGCTTTCGAGGCGTGCCAGGGTCAGGAGGTCGCCGAGGAGCCTCGCCATACGCTCGCACTGCTCGAGGATACGGCGCACGAACCTGGGCCCGGCGCGCTCGTCGCCGAGAGCGCCGTCGCGCAGCGTCTCCGCGGCACCGCGGATGGCGGTCAGAGGCGTCTTGATCTCATGCGAGAAGTTGGTCACGAGGTCGCGTCCGCTCTGGGCGAGGCGCTGCGCCGCCGCCGTCTCGCACGCCGCGGCTCTTTCGACCTCGGCGAGCACGGCCTGAGGAACGTCGCGCTCGGCCGCCGGCTCGTCGTCGAGCCCGCGCTCCAGACGCCGGGCGACGACACCCGCCAGCCAAATCGCGGCCAGAACCGCCAGAGCCAAGCACCACCCGAGCGGCAGCGAGACCCAGACCGCGACGGCGAAGATCCCGGCACCGGCGACGGCCGGCGCCAGGAGCGCGAAGCGCAGCTCGTAGCGCTCCGGGCTCGTCACGGCTCGTCCGTCCCCAGGCGGTAGCCGACGCCGACCACGGTCTCGATCGCCGGCACCGTCTCGCCCAACTTCGAGCGCAGGCGCCGGACGTGAGTGTCGACCGTCCGGCTGTCGGCCTCGGCGTTGTAGCCCCAGACGTCGCTCAGGAGGACGTCGCGGCTCTGCACGCGTCCGCGGCGTTCGACGAGCACCTTCAGGAGACGGAGCTCGGTCGCGGTCAGCGCCACTTCCCGCTCCCCGGCCCAGGCGCGGTGAGCCGCGACGTCGAGGCGCAGGTCGCCGGCCCGGAGCACGGCGTCGGCCGACCGCTCGCCCTGGGCGCGCCGCAGCACCGCCTTGACCCGCAGCACCACCTCGCGGGTGCTGAAGGGCTTGGTCACGTAGTCGTCGGCGCCGAGCTCCAGGCCGACGATGCGGTCGACCTCCTCGTCCTTGGCCGTCACCATGACGATCGGCACGCCGGCCGTCGCGCGGTCGCGCCGCAGGATCCGGGCGAGCTCCAGGCCGTCGAGGCCGGGTAGCATCAGGTCGAGGAGGATCAGGTCGGGCAAGCGGCGGTGTACGGCCGGCAGCAGCTCGTCGCCGCGTTCGACGACCTCGACCTCGAAGCCCTCCCGCTCCAGGTTGTACTGCAAGACGTCGGCAATCGCCGGCTCGTCTTCGACCACGGTGATGAACGCCCGCGACATCCCGACGAGGCTAGCACGCGCCGCCGGAGGTTGTCACAGGATCCTCGGCCGCCTGTCACATCGTTGTCACACGGCGGCGCGAAGCTGGGGCCTGAGAACGAGGCCCCACACCCACGAAGGAGAATTCGATGAAGAAATGGACGACATCCCTGACCGTCACCGTCCTCGCCGTCGCGGTCCTCGCCGCCTGTGGGCGTCCGGGCGGCGAGGGAGGCTCCTCCCGGACCCTGATCCAGAACAAGGGCTCCGACACCCTCGTCAACGTCGCCCAGACCTGGGCCGAGGCCTACAAGGAGGTCGACGCGAACGTCGCCGTGGCGGTGACCGGCGGCGGCTCGGGGACCGGGATCTCGGCGATGATCAACGGCACCGTCGAGCTCGCCAACGCCAGCCGCAGGATGAAGGACTCCGAGCTCGAAATGGCGCGCGGCAACGGCATCGAGCCGATCGAGCACGTCGTGGGCTTCGACGCCGTGGCCGTCTTCCTGCACAGGGACAACCCGATCTCGGAGCTCAGCTTGGCGCAGCTCGCCGCGGTCTACGGCGAAGGCGGTGAGGTCGAGAGCTGGAGCCAGCTCGGCGTCGAGGTGCCGGGCTGCCCGAGCGACGAGATCGTCCGCGTCAGCCGTCAGAACAACTCGGGGACCTACGTCTACTTCAAGGGGGCGGTGCTCGGCAAGACGGGCGAGTACAAGCTCGGCTCGCTGGACATGCACGGCTCGAAAGACGTCGTCGACCTGGTCCACTCGACCCCCTGCGCCATCGGCTACAGCGGCCTCGCCTACGCGACCGACGAGGTCAAGATGCCCTGCGTCTTCGCCGAGGAGGGGGGCGACTGCGTGGCGCCGTCGGTCGAGTCCGCGATCGACGGTAGCTATCCGATCGCGCGGCCGCTTTTCATGTACACGAGCGGCGAGCCCACGGGCGCCGTCAAAACCTACCTCGACTGGGTGTTGAGCGAGACCGGCCAGTGCATCATCCAGGAGAAGGGCTACGCCCCGGTGCGTGAGGTCGCCTGCGAGCCATGAGTCACTACCAGGAAAGACTTGAAAAGGACCTCGCCAAGATCCGCGGCGAAATCTCCGCCGTGGGAGAGACGGTCGCCGGGGCCGTCCACGACGCCGTCAAGGCGCTCTTGACCGGCAACCGGACTCTCGCCACGGAGACGATCCTGGGCGATCACGCCGTGAACCGCCGGGTCCGTCGCCTCGACCGGGACTGCTACGCCTTCGTGGCCCGTCATCTGCCGAGCGCCGGGCACCTGCGCTTCGTTTCCTCGGCGCTCAGGATGAACCTCGGCCTCGAACGCATCGGCGACTACGCGGCGACGATCGGCCGCGAGGTCGTCCAGTTGACCAGCGAGCCGCCGCCGACGGTAGGGCGCGACATCGAGCTCCTCTCCACCCAGGCCGAACGCCTGCTGCGCCAGGCCATGCAGGCCTGGGTCGAGAGCAACCCCGAGCTCGCCCGCGGTACCCAGGGCATGGCCGGACAGGTCAGCGCCACCGTCGACAAGGTGATCGCCGACCTCGTCGAGTCGGGGGAGGAAGGCTCCTTTCCCTTGAAGGACCTCTTCGCTCTCCTCACGGTCTTCAACCGCTTGAGCCGCGTCAGCTCCCAGGCCAAGAACATCTGCGAGGAGACGCTTTTTACCGTCGCCGGCGAGACCAAGGCGCCCAAGGTCTACCCGATCCTTTTCGTCGACGAGAAAGACGACACCTACACGCAGATGGCGGTGGCCTACGCCCGCAAGGCCTACCCGGGAAGCGGGACCTACGCGAGCGCGGGCTACGCCGCCGCCGAGCAGCTCGAGCCGCGCTGCGTCCTCTTCCTCGACAGTCACGGCTACGAAACCGAGGAGCTACAGCCCAAGCCACTTGAGGTCACCCACGAAGAGCTTTCCAGATACCATGCGATCGTCAGCCTCGGTGGCGACGTCGGCGCCCGGATCCGGGAGATCCCCTTCCATACGATGCTCCTGGAGTGGGACGTCGGACCGTCGATCGGTGACCTCGACCAGGAACGGGCCGAGGAGCTGCTGACCGAATCGTACCGCGAGATCGCCCATCGCGTCCAAGGCTTGATGGAAGCCCTGCGCGGCCCGGAGGCCGACTGATGGCCGGAGTCGCCCCCCCTCGGTCCGCCCAAGGGGACGGTGCGGCGGGCGGCGCGGCGCTCGACCGGGTCGCGCTCGACCGGGTCGCGCTCGACCGGGTCGCGCTCGACCGGCGCGATCTCGACTGGTGGATCGACCGCGTGGTCCAGGTGCTGGTCTTCCTCGGCGGCATCTCGGCCATCGTCTTCATCCTTGGCATCTTCGTCTTCATCACCCGCGAGGGCTTCGGCTTCATCGCCTCCACTTTTGACGCCAGGGAGTTTTTCACCTCGCCGCGCTGGCGCCCGACCTCGGAGCACAATCCGACCTACGGCGCCCTGGCCTTGATCGTCGGTACGGCGAGCGTCACCGGCCTTGCCATGCTGCTGGCGGTGCCCTTTTCGCTCGGCGCGGCGATCTACATCGCCGAGCTCTCCCGCGGACGAACCCGCGAGGTCTTGAAGGTTTTAGTCGAGCTCTTGGCCGCCATCCCGTCGGTGGTCTGGGGCTTCATCGGCCTTTCGATCATGAACCCGCTGATCATCAAGGTCTTCCACGTCCCCGTGGGGCTGAACGTCCTGAACTCGGGCCTGATCCTGGGCCTGATGGCGGCGCCGATCATGACGACGATCGCCGAAGACGCCTTGAAAGCCGTCCCCGACACCTACCGCGAGGCCGCCGAGGCGCTCGGCGCGACCCGCTGGCAGGTGGTCTACCGCGTGGCGCTGCCGGCGGCGAAGAACGGCCTGGTGGCGGCGATCTTGCTCGGTGTCGGACGCGGTTTCGGCGAGACCATGGCGGTACTGATGGCAAGCGGCCACTCGATCAACCTGCCGACGAGCCCTTTTGACTCAGTCCGCGCTCTGACGGCGACGATCGCCGCCGAATTGGGCGAGACCGCCGTAGGCTCCGATCATTACCGGGCTCTTTTCACTCTCGGGATCTTCCTTTTCGCCATCACCTTCCTCATCAACCTGACTGCCGACTTGGTCGTCCGGGGGATCCGCAAGAAATGAGCGCTTTTCATGCCAGCGAGCTGAACCTCAAGAACCACAAGGCCGAGAGACTCTTCCGCATCCTCTTCCTTTTGATGACGGTGCTTCTGATCCTGCCGGTGGCGCTCATCCTGGCGGTTCTCGTCTACAAAGGCGGACCGATCCTTTCTTTCGAGTTTCTCTTCACCGAGCCGACCAACGGCATGACCGCCGGCGGCATCCTGCCGGCGCTCGTCGGGACCGTGTGGCTCGTTGCCGTGGCGCTTCTCGCTTCGGTACCGGTGGGTGTGGCGGCGGCGATCTACTTAAGCGAGTACGCGCCTGACAACGTCCTGACGCGGCTCATCAACCTGGCGATCATCAACCTCGCCGGGGTGCCGTCGATCGTCCACGCGCTTTTCGGCGTCGGCGCCTTCGTGCTGTTCTTCAAGCTCGGCACCTCGATCCTCGCCGCCAGCCTGACGCTCGCCGTCATGACGCTGCCGGTGGTGATCGTGGCGACTCGCGAATCGCTCCAGGCCGTCCCCATGGCCTTCCGCGAAGCCTGCTGGAACATGGGGGCGACGCGCTGGCAGACGATCCGCCGGGTGGTCTTGCCCAACTCGATCAGCGGCATCTTAACGGGTGTGATTCTCGAGGTCTCACGCACCGCGGGCGAAACCGCGCCGATCATGTTCACCGGTGCCGCGTTCTTCTTGCCGTTCTTGCCGGAAAGCGTCTACGACCAGACGATGGCGTTGTCGCTTCACCTCTTCGTCATCTCGACCCAGGTGCCCGGGGTCCCGGAGGAGCTCCCCTACGGCGTCGCTCTCGTCTTGATCGCCATGGTCCTCTTGATGAACTCCGGTTCGATCGCCTTTCGCACGTACCTGCGGGGGAAGAAACGATGGTAAGTGTAGATTCGCACGCCTCCGGCGCGACGCTAGATTCGCGCGCCTCCGGCGCGACGCGCGCCTCCGGCACGACGGTAGACGTCAAGGTCAAAGTCCGCGACCTGAAGATCGCCTACGGCGGCAAGACGGCGCTAGAGGGCGTGAACCTCGAGATCCACAAGAACGAGATCTTCGGCATCATCGGCCCCGCCGGAAGCGGCAAGACGTCGTTCCTGCGCGCCCTGAACCGCATGGACGAGCTTACGTCCGGGATGCGGGTCGACGGACGAATCGAGCTCGACGGCCTGGACGTCAAGCGGTGGCGCAACGTCTTCGCGCTGCGCCGCCGGATCGGCGTGGTCTTCCCGCTGCCGGTCGGCCTGCCGATGACGATCTACGAGAACGTGGCTTTCGCGCCGCGGCTCGCCGGCAAGCGCAAGAAAGAGGACCTCGACGAGACCGTCGAACGGTGCCTGCGCCGCGCTGCCCTCTGGGACGAGGTCAAGGACCGGCTCGGCTCGCTCGGCAGCCTGCTCTCGGGCGGCCAGCAGCAGCGTCTGACGATCGCCCGCGCTCTTTCGCAGGAGCCGGAGCTCCTGCTGCTCGACGAGTTCTCGATCGCCGTCGACCCGGTGACGACGATGCGCATCGAGGACGTCTTGAAAGAGCTCAAGGAGGAGATCACGATCGTCTTGGTCACAAACCTCGTCCAGCAGGCCCGGCGCCTGGCCCACCGGACCGCGTTCTTTTTGAGCGGCGAGATGGTGGAGGTGGGGCCGAGCGAAGAGATCTTCAGCGGCGAGGTCCGGGACGAACGCACCCGCGCTTACGTGGAGGGACGCTTTGGCTAAGAAGAAGACCACGGAGCTCGCGATCAAAACCCGCGGGCTCAACCTCTGGTACGGCAACTTCCAGGCGCTTTTCGACGTCGACTTAAAGATCCGTCAGGGCAAGGTCACGTCGATGATCGGGCCCTCGGGATGCGGCAAGTCGACCTTTCTGCGCAGCGTCAACCGCATCAACGAACGGCTCGGGTACGTGCGCACGACCGGATCGATCGAAGTGCTCGGCGAGGACGTCTATGGCGACGGCGTCGAGCTCGTGCAGGTGCGAAAGCAGGTCGGCATGGTGTTTCAGCGTCCGAATCCGCTGCCACTTTCGATTCGCGACAACGTGCTCTTCAGCCACCGGCTCCATCATCCGGAGAAGAAGAAGCTTGGGTCGTCGGCGCGGGATCGGGTCGTCGAGGAGGCCTTGGGCCAGGTGCTCCTC
Organism: uncultured bacterium; assembly: GCA_965371445.1. Lineage (GTDB taxonomy): Bacteria > Acidobacteriota > Thermoanaerobaculia > Multivoradales > J023 > DASWIG01. The sequence goes on from CBDUYN010000075.1 coordinate 43,327, forward strand.
TGGGACACGGTCAAGGACCGGCTCGACAAGAGCGCCCGCGGGCTTTCGCTGGAAGAGCAGCAGAAGCTCTGTATCGCGCGTCTTCTGCCGGTGAAGCCCGCCGTCCTCTTGATGGACGAGCCGTGCTCGGCTCTGGATCCGAAAGGGACCGAGGCGGTCGAGGAGATGATCTGGGAGCTCTGTGGTCAGTACACGATTCTGATCGTGACTCACAACATGGCGCAGGCTCGTCGGGCGAGTGACGAGTGCATCTTCATGCTGCTCGGCAAGGTGATCGAGCACCAGGCGACGGCGGACATGTTCGTCACGCCGGCGCATCGGGAGACGGCGGACTACATTGAGGGACGGTACGGATAATGTCTCTTGAAAATCTGTAATATTTCTATTACCGAGTAGTTGAACCCGTTGCTGCCTTGTTCCCGCCTCGGCTCGACACTCTCTCCGAGAGGCCCCTTCAGGGCGGGCCGCGATCGGATCTTTTCATCTATAG
>CBDUYN010000076.1:0-43618 GCA_965371445.1 uncultured bacterium
AGCGACGGATCCATGCGTACCCACGTATCCCCTGGACCCGGAGTGACACCCCGGTCCGGGAAGTAGTCGATAAACGCCTTCACCCAAACGTGTGACATCCGCGCCCCGACTACCTGGCTGCCCTCAGTCAACAGGACGATCGGCACCCCCGCCGTGGTCAGCAGGTCCCCGGCCCGCCAGGGATCATCCAGACCCGTGATGTTGGTCAAGATCTCCGTAGAGATCTGAACCTCCCCCCACTCGAACCGCGCATCGACGCCCGCCGCCGTCAAGAGATCCCGCAGCAGCCAGGCCTGGTCCCAGGACGTTCCCGACTTCTCCCACAGCGTCCCCAGGGGATCCTTGAACGCTCCCCACTTGGGGTCGTAATCCATGTTGTTGTGAACATATTCGAAGATTTCTGCCGGCGAATTGCCCAGGCTTTCGGCCAACGCTACGATTTCCGGTGCGATACCGTCCTTCGAGATCACCTCACGAGGGGTCGACGGCGTAACTTGGGCACCGCTCTTCGCGGCGATCTCCACCGCGGACACCTCCTCCGACCGCGCTTTCTTCTCCACTCGCCGCAGCGGCAACGGACGGTCCACGAACCGCGGCGAACGGCTGGGACGCTTCGTCTCGACGGTCTGGAGCATCTTCAGCGCGCCGATCTTCTGCGCCAGCGTGCCCTTCATCTCGGCGTCCTGGGTCTCGGCGACGATCGGACGCACGGAGTCGAACAGGCGGTCGAGCTTGACCTGCATCTCCGCGTGCTTGGCCTGGACCTTGGCGGGCAGGCCCTCCGGAAGGGGGAGCGTGAGATCGTCCTGCAAGGCGTGGTGGAGGTTGCGCAGGATGGCCCTCTGCGACGCCTCCGGCAAGGCTTTGCCGTTCTTCGGCTGGGTGAGCTGCATGAGATCTTGGATCACGCCCTCTATGCGGTAAGGGGCGTGCTCCCGCTTGACCTGCTCGATCTGCGGCATGTAGGGATTCGCGGCGACCTGCTCCTCGTGCTTGCGCAGGACTTCCTGCAAGCGCTTGAGCCCCGCCTCCTTCACCGGATCGAGCTCGCCCACGAAGAGCTTCTTCACCGAATCGAAGAGCGACTCGTGGTCGGGCCGCAGCTTCTCGACCGGGATGTCGAGGAATTCGGAGATCTCCTTGAGGCGGGCCTCCTTCTGCTCGTAGACCTGGTGGGCGTAGACGAACTGCCGTCCGTCGACCATGTAGAAGAGCTCGACGGCCATCAAGGTCAGAATGAAGACCCGGTTCTTCTGTAGAGTGTGCCGAAACCACTTCATGACGTTCTTTCCTCCTTGATCCTACCTGCTTGACCGGCTCAGCCGCCACCGTTCCCATTCCCATTCCCATTTCCGTTGCCGCTGCCGCCACCGTTGCCGTTGCCGCCACCGTTGCCACCGCCACCACCGCCATCGTCCTCGGGACACGGGATGTTGACGTAGGCGTCGAGCTGGTCCTTGATCCAATGACCGTACTCACGGTCTTCGCCCCGCGGGTCACTGCCCGGCGGATAGGCGGCCAGGAAGGCGTCAGCCTCCGCGACGATCGGCAGGATAAAGGGATCCGAGCCGCGGGCCAGGTCAAGCTTCGTTGCCACCAACTGCAGCGCGACGTGGTACGACGCGTCGGGTCCCTTGTACTCGAGGAAGGCCAACAGCTCCTCGAGCTCGTACTCGACGCCGCCCAGCTCCAGCCAGTAGACCGGCCACACGTCCGTGTGGGTCTTCCAGTAGCCGTGCGAGCGCGGACAGAAGTCGTCGTTTAGGATCGTGCCCACACCCTGCGGATCCAGGACGACCAAACCTCCGGCGCCTACCGCGTTGAAGAGATCCACCATGAAGGTCTCGTTGGGCTCGTCGATCTCGTCGCCCACCACCGGGACGGCGAGCGTCTGCTCCGTCGTCCCCACCGGGAAGGTGAGGTGGCCGCTCGTCGTCAGGTAGTCCTCGCCGGTGAGCGCCGTGCCGTCGGCCGTCACGTAGTCGATGTCGACCTGGTGCTCCCAGGCACAGGAAAGGCCGACCGTGAAGAGCGCGTCGGTCCATCCGGAGTCGCCCTCGTAGACCTGGACGTCGTTAATCGTCAAGGTCGGCGCCCGGTGCGAGCGCAGGCTTAAGGCATCGACGAAGGCGTCCGCGTCGACACCCGTGAAACGCGTCGCGATCAAGCTCACTCGGATCCAACCGGTGCCGGCCGGCGCCGCCCGGACGTCCGAGAGGCGAGTCCACTCGAAGGGGCTCGTGACCTCGCCCGAGTCGTAGGCGTCGAGCACCACGAGGTTGTTGGTGTCGCGGTACTCGACCCGGATCCGAACCACGTCGGGCGGGACCTCGTCGAAGGTGCGGACGAAGCCCTCGAAGGCGAAGACCTGCCCCGGCGCCGCGATCCGCAACGCGTAGGAGCGTACGTCGACTTCCTGGTAGAGCTCCGAAAGGCCGCTCGACCCGGCGAAGAACGTCACCCGGCCGTCGACCGGATCCGGCGGCGAGAAGCGCCGCTGCCAGTCGCTGCCGTCCGCGTGGGTCCAGCCCGGGATCTCGACCTCTGTGCCACGCCGCTCGGCACTCGGGTTCACCAGCAGGTTCGGACCTTCGCAGAGCTCGTCGTCGAGGATCGTGCCCAGGCCAGTGCCGTCTGCGATCCTCGCCTCGACAGCGTTCGTGAGCTCGACGGTGAAGGTCTCCTCCAGCTCCTCGAGGATCAGATCGCCCACAACCGGCACCGTGAGGCTCTGCTCGGTCGTGAATGCCGGGAAGACCAGAGTGCCGGACGTGGCGAGATAGTCCTCGCTCTCGCTTGCCGTGCCGGCCAGCGTCGCGTAATCCACGCGGATCTCGCGGTCCGCCTGCGTCGAAAGCGTCACGGTGAAGACAGCGTCGGTGGCACCCGAGTCGCCCTCCTCGACCGTGACGTCGTCGATCGAGATCAAGGCTTCGTCGTCGTCGACGATCGTACCCGCACCGGTGCCGTCGACGATGACGACATGCTGCGGGTTGGTCAGCTCGACGGTGAAGCTCTCGTCGCGCTCGTCGACCAGGTCGCCAACAACCTGCACCCTCAGCGTGGCGGTGAGCGAGCCGGCCGGGATCGTCGCCGGGCCGGAGGCGGCGAAGTAGTCGCTGCCTGCAATCGCCGTAATGTCGGCGCTGGCGTAACCCAGGTTGACGTTGAAGCCGCTTGCGGTAGTGAGCGTCAAGGTGAACAAAGCGTCGATGGTACCGCTGTCGCCTTCGACGACGGTCACATCGTCGATCGAGACGTCGGGCGGATCGTCGTCGTCGACGATCGTGCCGACGGCCTCGCCGTCGCCGACGGTAACGTTGACCGGGCCCGTCAGCGTGACGGTGAAGGTCTCGTCGGGCTCGTCAAGCGTGTCGTCGGTGACCGCGACGCTGACCGTCTGCTCGGTCGTGCTGGCCGGGAAGACCACGGTGCCGGAGACGGCCGTGTAGTCGAAGCCGGCGCGCGCGCTCGTATCGGTGCTCGCGTAGCTCACCCGCAGCTCGCGTCCGCTCGCGGTGTCGAGCCGCAGCGTGAAGACGGCGGAACCGGCGTTCTCGGCGACGCTCACGTCGTCGATCGAGATCGCCGGCGGCGGGTCGTCGTCGACGATCGTGCCGACGGCCGGCGCGGCCGGCAGGACGGCGTGCTCGGCGTTCGAGAGCGTCAGGGTGAAGGTCTCGTCGTCCTCGTCGAGCGTGTCGTCCGCGATCGGCACGCTGAGCGTCGCCTCGGTCACCCCGGCGGGGAACGTGAGGCTGCCGCTCGTCGCCGTGTAGTCGAGGCCCGCCAGGGCACTGACGTCCGCGGTGGCGTAGCCCACCGTGACGTCAAAGCCGCTCTCGGCCGAGAGCGCGACGGTGAAGACCGCCTCGACCAACGGACCCTCCGTGACCGTGACTCCGGTGACCGAAAGCACCGGCGGCGGATCGTCGTCGAGGATCGTACCGACGCCGTTCGCGTCGCCGAGCGTGACGTTCACCGGGCTCGTGAGCACGACGGAGAAAGCCTCGTCGGGCTCGTCCAGGGCGTCGCCCGTGACCGCAACGCTCAGCGTGGCGTTCGTCAAGCCGGCGGGGATCGCCACCTGGCCCGCGGCCGCCGAGTAGTCGCTGCTGGCGAGCGCCGTGGCATCGGCCGTCAGGTAACCCACCGTGATGTCGAAGCTGCTCGGAGCGGTCAGCGTCAGCAGGAAGGTCGCGCTGCCGGCGCTCTCCTCGACGGTCACGTCACCGATCGAGACGAGCGGCGGATCGTCGTTGTCGAGGATCGTACCGACGCCGCCTGCGTCGGCGAGCACCGCGCCGTCGGCGCCGGTGAGCGTCAGCGTGAAGGGCTCGTCGGGCTCGTCGATCAGATCCGAGACGATCGTCACGGGAACCGTCGCCGTCGTCTCGCCCGGGGCGAGGGTGACTTCGCCCAACGCGCTCTCGTAGTCGGCGCCGGCGGCGGCCGCCGCGTCCGCGGTGGCGAAGCTCAACGTCACCGGACGGTTGCTCGGCTCCGAGAGGCTGACTGTGAAGACGGCCGTGCCGTCGCTTTCGCCGACGGTGACGTCGTCGATCGAAGCCTCCGGAGTGATGAAGACCTCGGTCGCCGTCGCGTCGCCCGCGGGCTCCGTGTCGGGATCGTCGCTCGGCACCGGATCGAGCTCCGCCGACGTCACGCTCGCCTGGTTCGCGACCGTGGTCTCCTCCCACAGGAACGAATCGGCAATCGTCGCCCGGAAGGTTACCGTGACCGGGTCGGCAGCCACCGTGCCCAGGACGACCCGGACCGGATCTTCACCGACGACGGTCCCCTCAGAGGTCTGAGCCGTCCCGGCGACAAGCGTCAGGTAGGCGCCGAGCGTGTCCGTCAGAACGACGCTCGTCGCGCCAGTGTTGCCGGTGTTCTTGACGAGGATCGTGTAGAGCAGCTCGTCGCCCGGCGAGGCGGCGGAGTCGCCGCCGGCGTCGGTGAAGAGCGTGTCGCTCTTCTCCACCACCAGCACCGGGGCCGCAGTAATCGGCGTCACCGTCGGATCCGCGTCGCCGCCAGCGTCGGGATCGTCGGTCAGGACGTCGTCGAGGCCGTCGGCCGCCACGGCGCCCTGGTTCGAGACCTCGGTGACGCCCGCCGGGATCGGGTTCACCACCGCGACGCGGAAGGTGATCGTCACCTCGGCACTGACCGCGATCTCGCCGACGTCGACTTCAACGTCCACGCCGTCGGCGACCGTTCCGGCGCTCGCCGTGACCGATCCGGCCACCAGCATCGTGTGCTTGGGCACCGGGTCGAGGAAGTAGACGCCGGTGGCGGCGCGGGAGCCCTCGTTCGACAGCGTGACGGTGTAGGCGATCTCGTCGCCCGGCGACGGCACGCCGTTGCCGTCGTGGTCGGCGGCGAGCGCGTCGGTCTTCTTCGCCACGAGCCGCGGCGCCGCCGTGACCTGGGTCACCGTCGGATCGGCCGCGCCGTCGACGTCGGGGTCGTCGGTCAAAAGAACCGGCAGCTGGTCGCTTAAGACGGTGCCCCGGTTCGAGACCGTGTCGACGCCGAGGGGGAACGGCCGGACGACGGTGACGTCGAAGGTCACGACCGCCGAGGCACCCGCGGCCAGGACACCCACGTCGACCTCGACGGGCTCTTCCGTCACCACATCGCCGAGGCTCGCCGTAACCGAGCCCGCCACCAGGACGGTGTGCTCGGGCACGAGGTCGCGTACCAGGACGCCGGAGGCCGCGCTGGTCCCCATGTTCTCCACGGTGATCGTGTAGCGGACGACATCGCCGGGGCTCGCCACCTCGTCGAGATCCTGGTCGACCAGCAGGGCATCCGTCTTCGCCGCCGTGAGCTCCGGCGTCCCGGCGACCGGCGTCACCGTGGGATCGCCCGGCGACGCGGTCGCGGGGTCGTCGCTTGGTACCGGATCGAGCTCGGCGCTCGACACGACGGCCTGGTTCGAGACCTCGGTGACTCCGGCCGGCAGCAAGGCGTCGATCCGGACCGCGAAGCTGACGCTGACCGCACTCCCCGACTCCAGGGAGCCCAGGCTCACCTCCAGCGGGCTCTCGCTCACCACGGTGCCCGGGGTCACGACCGAGCCCGCGACGAGAGATGTGTGGACGGGAATCGAGTCGACGAGGGTGACGGCAGTCGCCGGACCGGCGCCGGTGTTGCCCACCTCGATCGAGTAGAGGAGCGTCTCCCCGGGGTTGGCGACGCCGTCGCCGTTCGTGTCGGCGGCGAGCGTCACGGCCTTGCCGGCGGTCAGGACCGGATCGGTGTCGCACAGCGGCGCGATGGGGACGCACAGGGTGTTGTTCTCCTCGCGGCACTCGTTGGCCTGGCCGGTTCCGCTGCCGTCGTCGTCGGCGACCACGCACAGCGTCTCGGCGCCGGACGGCGGCGAGACGACCGCCAGGGCCACCTCGGTCAGCCCTTCGGGATCCAGGGCCTCCGTCGTCTGCACGACGCCGAGGAGCTCGCCGCCCGCCGCCGGGTCCCCGGCGTAGAAGGCGACGTTCAGGGCAGCGCCGACGAGGTTGTCGCCGTCGTTTCTGATCCTGGCTCGCAGCTCGACGCCCTCGGGGCACGAGACGGTGTCGACGCTCAGGTCGGCCGCGACCAGGTCCGGCGCGGCGATTGAGCTCCTGCCTCCCTGGGTCTGCCGGCGGTAACTGTTCAATCCCGGCTCGAGCCAGCCGTTCAACGCCACCGTCGGGATCGACAGGTCGTCCGCGACGTTGGTGACGTGGTAGGCGTGCTGGTTCCAGACCCGGCGGGCCGGGACCCAGTTGTCGGCCTCGTCGCCGAAGACGAAGATCCCCGAGCTGTACACCCCGACCGATCCACCGTAGCCGAGGATCTGATTACGGCCTACGACGATCTCGGCGTTGCCGTCGGCGTCGACGTCGGCGATCACGGGGTACTCCCAGAGGGTGCCCGAGGGATTGGGTGTCTCAAAGAGCACGGTGCCGTCGCGGCCGGCGAAGACCCGCAGGTATTTCTGGTCGTTGTAGACGACCTCGGCCGCGCCGTCGCCGTCGAAGTCGAAAACCGCCGAGCCGGTCGCCCCGGAGGAGCTGTCGGACACGGTCGAGTGCCAAAGCAACGAGCCGTCACCTTCCAGCACGAGGTACTGCGTGCTGCCGGCTACACCGATCTCGGGAGCGCCGTCGCCGTCGAAGTCGGCGACGGTCGGCGACCCACCTTTGACGATCCCATCCGGAGTGACCATCCACAGTAGCTCGCCGTCGTGCTCCGAGAGGCGGATCTGTCCATTTCCCACGGTGACCACCTCCGGATAGGGATCGGCGTCGAAGTTGCCGACCGCCGAGAACCCTTCGGACAGGTTGGTGCTGAAGAAAATCGAGCCGTCATGGCGCCAGGCCCGGTTGCCGGAGATGATCTCCGCCTTTCCGTCGAGATCGAGGTCGGCTACGGTCACGGCACCACCCCGAGTCCCATGGCTGCCGCCCGCCGTGGCGTCGACGACCCACCGTACGGCACCGTCGGCGTCGAGCACAGCCGCACCCACCACGACCTCCGGCAGGCCGACGCCGTCGACGTTGGCGATCGCCAGTGACCCCTCTTTGGGGTTGACCCCGCCCTGGAACCACTTGAGCTCTCCGGTGTGCTCCAGGGCCATGACGCCGGACGGGTTGTAGCGCGCGACGAGGATTTCCGGCAGACCGTCGGCGTCGATGTCGCCGACCGCGATCCCGCCAGGTGACCAGGTTCGGAAGGCGGGGTCCGTCAGCTCGAAGACGGGACCGCTCCCGTCGCCGCTCACCACCCGCAGCACTCCCTGTATGAAGTTGTTGGCGTGGTCTCCGTTGGAGTGAAACAAGATGTCGGGCACCCCGTCGCCGCTGACGTCGGCCACCGATGGAGTCATCATGACGCCGTCGTAGGCGGGCACCTGGTCGCTGCCGGTCCAGGCCCACTCCAGGACCGGAGAGAAAATCCCGGGGGGTGGCTGATACTCGCAAAGCTCCGACTCATCGTCGTCGCGCACCGTCGCAGCAGCCACCGGCTCGCTCGCCAGCGCACCGGCCGCGTTCGAGACGACGAGCTCAAACGTCTCGTCGCGCTCCGGCGTCGCATCGCCCAAGACCTCCGCCGACACCTCCGCCCGCAGCTCTCCGGCGGGCAGCACGAGCGAGCCCACCAGGGCCGCATAGTCGCTTCCCGCGGTCGCCGTCGCGTCGCGGGTCGCGTAGTCGAAGCTGACCGGCTGATCGGAGACGCAGGAGAGGACGACGGGAAATCCAAGCGGAGTCGTGCCGGTGTCGCCCTCGTCGACGACGGCGTCGCCGATCGTCAATACCCGCGTTCCGAGGAGCCGCAGGGTCACGGCGTCGAAGAAAGCGCCGATCCGCCCCGTGGACGCGGCACGCCGCGCCACCAGCCGCAGGAGGACCGACCTCGTGCCCACCGGAGCGGCGCGCCGGTCGGTGACCGGGAGCCAGGAGGGGCTGGTGAGCTCGCCGCTGTCGAAGGTGCCCAGGACGGCGCCCGCGCCGTCCCGGTACTCGAGAACGATCCGCGCCGTGTCGCCGGCCGCCGACGCCACAAGGCCCTGGAGCGCCAGCTCCTGGCCGCCCGAGTCGATCGGCGCGGCATAGGCCGAGAGGTCGACCTCCTGGCTCAGGGTGGCGACGCCCGCCGCCGGCGGCGCGAAGGCGTAGCGTCCTTCGATCGGCTCCGGGACGCCGGCCGCCGGATCACCGGCATGCCAGCTCCAGGCGCCAGCGTCGGCGCTCCAGCCGACGATCCCCTGGCCCGGCGGCTCTTCGTTGCCGCCGTTTACGAGCAGATTCGGTCCCGGACACTCGCCGCCGAGGTCGTCGTCGAGGATCGTCACCTCGGCCCGGGCGTCGTCCAGCGACAGCGAGATCGGGGACGAGAAGAGGAGGGAGAAGGTCTCGTGGGGCTCGGGAACGCCGTCGCCGAGCACCGGCACGGTGACAAGCGTCTCGAGCTCGCCGGGAGCGAAGACGGCCTCGCCGACGACCGGCGAGAAGTCCGCCCCGGCGAGCGCCGATCCGTCGATGGTCGCGTAGGCCACGCGGGCCGTGCGGTCGCTGGGCCCGGAGAGCCGCAGCACGAGCTCGGCGGAGGTACCGGCACCGTCGCCCTCGCGCACCACGACGTCGCCAGACGTGAGGACGACCTGCGCCTCGTCGTCCAGGATCAGCACGGAGACCGCATCGTCGCGGACGGAAACGGAGTCGCTGCTCAGCTCGACGACGAAGGTCTCCGCGTCCTCGTCGAGCGCGTCGTCGACAAGCGGGATCCGGAGGGTGCTGCTCTCCTCGCCGAAGGCGAAGGTCACGGTTCCCTCCCGGGCGAGAAAGTCGGCGCCGCCCAGGGCGGTCCCATCGACCGTTCGAAAGTCGACGGAGAGCTCTTCGCGGGCGGCGCAGCTCAGCCTCAGGGTGATCGCCGCCTCCCCGGAGGGCTCGTCCTCCCGGACGATGACCGCTTCGGCGTCGACGACCGGGGGTCTGCCCAAGGGCTTCAGGGAGAGGTCGTCGAAGAAGGCTTCGAGCCTGCCCGAGCCGCTCAGCCGCCGGCCGATCAGGCGGAGGCGGGCCCAGCGCGTCCCGGCCACCGGCCGTTGCAGCCCGGCCAGCCGCCGCCACACGTCCGGCGCTGTCATCTCGCCAGTGTCGAAGATGTCGAGGACCGTCGCGTTCGCGGCGTCACGGAGCTCGACGACGACGCGGGCTCGATCCGCGTTTCGGGTCTTCACCGCACCGGTGAAGAGAAAGCGCTGGATTCCCCGGTCGATGCTCTCGGCGAAGGCCGAGAGGTCGACGTCCTGGATCAGCTCCGCCGACGCCACGTTGCCCGGGTTGAAGCTCCGGGAACCCTCCGGGGCGAAGCTGTCGGCGACGGCGGACCATTGGCCTCCCTCGACGGCGGTCCAGCCCGGGGTGTCGGCGTGGGGTTGCTCCTCGCCGCCTCGGTTTCTGAGCAGCTCCGGGCCCAGGCAGTCGTCCTCGTCGAGGATGAAGCCATCGGCTTCGCTACGGCCGAGCTGGCCGACGGAGGGGTTCGAAATCCCGAGACTCAGCGACTCGGACACCTCGGGGACGTCGTCGCCCAGGAGCGGCACCTCGATCGTCGCCTGGGTCTTGCCGGAGGAGAAGGTGAGCGTGCCGGACGTCGCCTCGTAGTCCTCGCCGGCGAGCGCCGTCACGTCGGACGTCGCATAGTCGACGGTGATCTTCTGCGAGATCGAACGCGACAGGGTGACGGAGAAGACGAGCTTGCCCGGGCTTGCCGGGCCGCCCTCGGCCGCCTGCGGCGCGTCGGCGATCGAGATCAGGACGTCGTCGTCGAGGATGCAGGCGCTGCGCCGGTCGACCCCGAGGGCACCGCTGGTCGTCGACGTCAGGACGAGCTCGAAGCATTCGTCGTTTTCCTGCAGCGTGTCGCCCACCACCGGAACCTGGACCTGCTTTTCCGTCTCGCCGGGCAGGAAGCTCAACGTGCCCGTGGTTTCGAGGAAGTCCTCACCAGCGGTCGCTGAGGTGCCCACCGCCGTGTAGCCGACGCGGAGCTCGATGTCGCTCGAACGGCTCAGCCGGACCTTGAAGGGGATCCAGGTCGTCCCGGAGTCGCCCTCGAGCACCGAGGTGGTCGGAAGGACGTCGACGTGCAGCTCGTCGTCCGTGATCGTCGCGACGCCCGCCGGATCGGCCACGGCGGCCTCGGTCGCGGCGCCGAGCCGCAGCTCGAAGCTCTCGTCGCCCTCTTGCCGGGTGTCGCCCAGGACGGTGACCGTCACCTCCTTGTGCGTCTCTCCCGGCAGGAAGACCAGGCTGCCGCTCGTCGCCGTGTAGTCCTCGGGCGCGGTCGCGGTGCCGTCGGCGGTGAAGTAGTCGACACCGACCGGCAGGAAGTGCGGGCAGACCAGGTCGACGTTGAGCTTCGCGGTCACCGTCCCCGCATCGCCCTCCACGACGGTCGTGTCGCTCACCTTGAGGACCGGCACCTCGAGGGAGTGGAGCGAGATCACGTCGAAGGTCGAATTGGAGTAGAAGGTGCCGTTGGCGCGGGAGATCAACCGGACGCGGACCGTCCTCGTCCCCGCCGGGGCCTGGAGGAGCTTGGCGAAACGCGGCCTGGTGGACCAGTAACGGTCGGGCTGGATGTCTACGGAGTAGGAAGCGGTCTCCAGGACCGCCTGGCCCGTGACGTCGCGCATCTCGACGACGATCTCGGGGTGGCCCGTGGCGTGATGACGCTCCAGGTATCCCTCGAAGCGGAACAGCTGACGGCCCAGGTCGATGCGCTCGGCGAAGCCGGAGACGTCGACGTCCTGGTAGATCTCGCGGTCGACGTAGCCTCCCAGCGCGCCGATGGAACGGGTGCGGTCGACGCCCGACCCCCAATAGGACCAGGAGCCCGCCGGGCCGACGATGGTCCAGCCGAAGATCTCGTCGCCCGGGACGTTGCCGCCGCCGTTGACCACCAGGTTGGGGCTCGCCGGGCAGTCGTAGTCGTCGTCCTCGATCACGACTTCGAAGCGCTCCGCAAGGACGGAGCCGTTGACCGGGTCGTAGAGCTCGATGAAGAAGCTCTCGTCGCCTTCCTGGCGGCGGTCGGCGATGTGGAGCACGCGCAGGGCCTGGACGGTCTCGCCCGGCTCGAACGTCAAGGTGTCGGTAGCGCTCTTGACGTCCTCGCCGACGACGGCGCTGCCGCTCACCAGACGGTATTTGACGGTCGCGGTGCGGATCACGGGACCCGGCAAGGAGACTCGGAAGAGGTTGGGTCCCCAGTTCGAAGCGGACGGCATGGGGTCGTCGCCCTCGACGATCGAGCCGCCTTCGACGACGAAGAGGGCGTCGTCGGAGACGATCGTGCCGTCGCCGAGCGCGTCGCGCAGCTCCGTGCCCTGCGGCGAGGAAAGCTCCACGGTGAACGTCTCGTGCACCTCGCCGATCGTTTCGTTAAGGATCGGCACCACCGCATGGTGGCTGGTTTCCCCCGGCGCGAAGGTGATCACTCCCGAAGACACCAGGTAGTCGCTCCCCGCCAGAGCCGTGCCGTCCTTCGTCTCCCAGGAGACCGAGACCTCGTGCTCGCTCGGGCACGCCAGGGTGACCGGAAAGGACATCTCCGACGTCGCGCTGTCGCCTTCGACGATCCGGGCGTCGCCGATCGAGATCTTGGGGCTTTCGGTGCCGTCGCAGAAATCGATCTCGCAGATATACTGCAGGGCTTTCCCGTCCGTACCATGGTAGGCCTCAGCGGTAAAACCGTAGAAGACCTCTTCGACGCCGTTGAAGATCTCGCCGACGACGTCGCGAGTGTAGAAGAGACGCTCATGGTCGTCGATGTGGACGTCGAGCGTCTGGTCGCGCTGGTTCCAGATCACCCGCAGCTCGTGCTCTTGGCCGTCGTTGGCCGTCCCGCCGTCGGGAAGGAACGAGGTGCTCGTCGGACCGCCCGGCAGGTAGGAAACCCCGCCCTGGTGAAAGTAGCCGTCGACCATGATCGACATGTGGTCGGGCTTTTCGAAAACGAGATCGGTCGTCAACTCGACACCTACCGACGGCTCGATACGCATGGCGAGAGAGCCATTTCCCATCGCCAGCTTATCCTTGTCCTGGAGGGCGAAGACGATCCCTCCCTGGCGGAGCGCCGGATCGCCGAGGAAGAACCGAAACCTCCTGTCGAAGCTCTTCCCGAGATCGACCTTCTGCTTGTTCCAAACCGCGATCCTGCGCCATTTGCCGTCGTGGTTCAGGACCAGGCATTGTTCGACCGGCGGCGGTTCATAGGGCGGCGTCGGATAGCTGAGCCCGGTCCTGATGTGCCAACGGTCGTTGTCGGTAATGAGGACGCTCGCCTCCGCGCCAACGATCGCGCCGCCCACGGCGCCGGAGAGCGTCACGGTGAAGCGCTCGTCGCGCTCGGCGAGCAGGTCGTCGATCACCGGTACGCGGACCTCCTGCGCCGTCGTCCCCGGCGGGAACACGAGGGTGCCGGCCACCGCGTCATAGTCCTCGCCCGCCACCGCCGTCACGTCGGCGCTCCCGTACTCGACGCTCACTTCTTCCGAGCTCGGACGGCTCAGGACGACGGTGACCACCGCCTCGCCCGCGCCCTCGCGCACAGCGTCGTCGGTCGCCGAGATCAGGATAGCGTCGTCGTCGTAGATCGTCCCGGTCCCCTCTGGCCGCGCCAGGGCCGCGTTCACCGCGCCGGTCAGCAGCACCAGGAACGTCTCGTGATCCTCCTCCTCGGCGTCGCCGTAGACCGGGACGGCGATCTCCGCCGAGGTCGACCCGGCCGGCACGACGAGCGTGCCCGAGACCGCCTCGTAGTCCTCGCCCGCCACCGCCGTGACGTCGAGCGTGGCATAGACGACCTCGACGTCGCGGTCGCTCGGCAGCGACAGCTCGAGGGGGAAGAGCCAAAGCGTGGCGCCTTCGTCGCCCTCGGATTCGGTGACGTCGCCGACCGAGACCTCCACCACGTCGTCGTCGCGGATCGTCAACCTGCCCTCGGCGTCGGCCAAGGTGGCGCGCACGGGGTTCGAAAGGCGCAACAGGAAGGTCTCGTCGTTCTCGGCGAGCCGGTCGCCCACTACGGCGACCTCGACCGTCCGCAGGGTCTCGCCCGGCGCGAAGGTCAAGGTGCCGCTCGCCGCCTCGTAGTCGACGCCGCTCGCCGCGCTCACCGCCTGGGTCGTGTAATCGACCTCGACGCGACGGCCGGAAGGCGCGGAGAGGATCACCTCGAAAAGCGCCGAGGCCGCTCCCGCATCGCCCTCAAGAACCGTGACGTCGCTGGCCGAGACCGCGACCGGACCGTCGTCGTCGCGGATCGTGACCGTACCCAAGGCGTCGAGGACGATGGCGTTTGTGGCTCCGCTCAGGACGACGCCGAAGCTTTCGTCGTCCTCGTCGGTCGTATCGCCCACGATGTCGATCGAAAGCGTCGCCTCCGGCGCGCCGGCCGGGAAGGTGAGCGTGCCGCTCGCGCCGAGGAAATCGTCCCCGTCCGCCGCGGTGCCCGGCACCGTGGCATAGCCCACCGAGACGTCGCCCGCGCCCGGGCAGGCCAGGACGAGGCGCAGGGCGGCCACGCCGTCGCCGTCGCCCTCGTCGACGATCGTGTCCTCGACGCGCAGCGTCTGCCGCCCCACTGAGCGGACGCCCAGCAGGTCGAAGGCCACGGCCGCGCCCGAGGGGCTGTCGTTGCCGAGCGTGAAGCGAAGCGTGCGCGTCCCCGCCGGGACGACGCGCACCTCGTCGAGCACCTGCCAGCCGGTGACGTCGGCCGTTCCCGCCGTCTGGTGGATATCGAGGACGAGGCCCGTGCCGTCGAGCATTTCGACGACGAGTCGCCCGATCTCCTCGCCCGCGGCCGGCTCGCCGACGACGCGCGCGAAGGCTTCGAAGGCGAACGACTGGGTCCCGGCGTCGACCGGAGCAGCAAAGGCGGCGATCGGGACCTCCTGGGTGAGCGTGGAGGTAGCGCCGAGCACAAAATAGGCCGTGCCGGCGAGCGGCTCGGGATCGCCGGAGCCGCGGATGATCTGGCCGGACGCGGTCCAGCCCGCCGGCTCGAGACCGGGACCCTCGTCCTCGGCGCCGGGGTTGGCCAGCAAGTTGGGGCTCGCGCAGCCCTCCTCGTCGACGATGGTACCGACACCGTTGGGATCACCCGCCAGCGAGCCCACGGGCGTCCCCAGGACGACGAGGAAGATCTCGTCGACCTCGAGCTCGGTGTCGCCCAGGACCTCGACGGCGATTTCCTTCGCCGTCTCGCCCGGGGCGAAGACGAGCTCGCCCTCGCTCGGCGTGAAGTCGAGACCGGCGAGAGCGCTCGCATCCAGCGTCGAATAGGGCACCGTCACGCTCTCCGCCGATGGCGAGGACAGGGTGACCGGGAAGAGGGCCAGGCGGCTCCCCGAGTCGCCTTCGGCCACCTCCGCGTCGCCGACCGAGACGCCGCGCTCGACGGTGAACGGCTGGCTGGCCAGCCTCACCTCTCCCGCCGGCAGGTTCGCCTTCAGGACCGCCAGGTAGCTGCTCGGCGGCAGCTCGATGCTGTCGTAGACCAGGCTGCCCTCCCGGGCCGCGCCCCGCGGCAGGTCGAGGACCGTGTCGACAAAGCCCAGGACCGTGGCGCTCGCCAGGTCGAGGAAGTCGACGCGGAGAACGAGGCCGACGAGATCGGTATTGCCCGTATGCTCGACGCTCCAGAACGAAACGAGCGGCGCGCCCGCCCCGAGCCGCGACGGCGTCACCGCCAGCTCGCCGCGCAGGCCGGCACCGGTCTCGGCGCTCGACTCGACGGTGAGCGGCGTCGAGGAGAACGCGAGGAGCTTGCCGTTCTCCTCGCGCAGGCTCAAGCTCGCGGTGTACTCGCCGGGCGGCGCGTTGGCGATCTCCCAGGTGGCGTTGACCGGGGCCTCGGCACCCGGGAAAAGCGCCTGGAAGGTGTGCTCGTGGGTGAACGCCTCGGTGGCGTCGGCGGCGGTGACCGCGAGGCGCGCGACGGCGCCGTGGAGGGTCGTGTTGGGGCTCGTATTGCGCACTCGGCCGAAGAAGAGCGCCGCCTGCAGCGGGGTGTAGGCATCGCGGTCGCTCAGGATCGACGCGGTGGCGCTTCGGATCGCGACGACGCTCAAGAACGTGTTGCCCGTCGCCATCACCACGCCGTCCTGCGAGAGCTCGGCGATCAGCGCATAGACACCCGGCAGGCTGGCGGGCGTCTCGGTGGCGAAATCGAGCGCCAGGGCCGTGCCCGGCACCGTCGTGACCGGCTGCTCGGCGACCGCGGTCACCACGACGCCGAAGGTGTCGACGAGGCGCAGGTCGAGGTCGAGCATCCGCGCCGCGGCGCCGTGGTCCGTGACCGAGACCTCGATCGCGATCGTCTCCCCCGGGCTGTAGGCGAGCCGGTCGGCTTCGACGCCGAGAGCGACGCTGCTCGCCGCGACCAGGAGCTCGACGGCGGCCTCGTTGTTCGACTCGTCTTCCTCGTCGATCGCGGCGCCGGGATCGGCCTCGGCCGTGAACAGGACGAGGCCGGTCATCGCGGCGCTGTCGGCGATGAGCTCCAGGGTCCCCGAGGCGCCCGTCTCCAGCAGGCCCGGCCATGACCGGCGGCCGAGCTCGAAGCCGTTGGCCCGGAAAGCGACCTCGAAGCCGCCGAGAAGCGGTGTGCCGCGGTTGGTGACCGTGGCCCGGAGAGTAACCTGGGCGCCCGCCTCCAACGGCGACGGGCTCACCTGGAGCGCCGTCAGCTCCAGGTCGGGCCGCGACGGCGCCAGAAGCTCCACCGCTCCCAGGCCGCGGTTGTTCTCCTCGTCGAGCTCGAGCACCGTCTCGTCGGGATCGACCACCGCGTGCAGCAAGTGCAGGCCCCGGGCTCCCAGAGTGTCCCAGGGGAGGGTGAGGCTACGTACCTCGCCCGGCAAGAGCGCGGTGCCCGTCGCCTCGCCGAGGACGGCGGCCTCGGCGCCGGAGCCGTCGTAGAGACGCACCAGGTAATCGGCGGTGGCTGTACCGGAGTTCGTGACCGTGACGGTGACCGGCACCAGCTGGCCGGCGACCCTCGGGCTCGGCGCCACCACACCGCCGGCCGGGATCACGAGGTCAGGGAGCACGGTCTCGGTCATCTCGAAGGCGACCTGGTTGTCCGTTTCGTCGCACTCGGCGACGGCGCCGGAGGGATCCACCACGGCGAAAACGAGCGCGCCGGGCGGCCCCGCCACGCTCCACAGCGCCTCGACCTCTTCCCAGGCGCCCGGCCACAATCCCCGCGTCGTGACCGCGATGGCCACCGGCTCTGCCGTCGCGGGATCCCCGGCGTAGAGCGCCACCTCGACGCCCGCCGGGACGGCGGCCCGTCCACCGTTGCCGATCCTGAGCGTCACCGGTACGCCGGCCTCGCCGGGCGCCGCGACCCGCGGGAAGCTTACCGTCAGGTTGGGCAAGAGAAGCGGCGGTGCCGCGAGCTCACGGTTGGCGCGGAAGGTGTTGCCCGCGTGGCCGGCTGAGGCCAGCCACGGCGGCGTCTGCGGCGACGGCACCGTGCCGTCGAGCGCCACGTTGGTGACGTGGTAGCCGTACTGGTTCCAGATCGGACGCGTCCCCTGCCAGCTCGGATGGCCCAGCACGTGCAGGCCCTGGGTCGAGGCGTCGCCGTTGAAGCCGACGTTCGAAGGCACCAGGATCTCGGCCCGGCCGTCGCCGTCGACGTCGGCGATCACCGGGTACTCCATCGCCGTTTTCGAAATGTTCTCCCGGGTGTAGAGCGTCGCCCCCGTGGCACCGTCGAGGACGTAGAACGTCCGCGAGTCACCGTTCACCGTACCGGCGAGGAAGAAGACCTCGCGCGTGCCGTCGCCGTCGAGGTCGAAGGCACTCACGCCGTGGATGGCGCCGAAGTCCTGGGCGATCGGGCGCCGCCACAGGGTCGAGAGGTTCGAGCGGTAGGCGATGAGATGGGTCGCGGTGCCCACCAGGATCTCCGGCGCGGCGTCGCCGTCGAGGTCGGCGATCGTCGGCGGACCGCCCCAGTAGGTCGGCATCGAAAACGGCGAGAAGGGAACCATCACCGTTCGGCCGGCGGCGTAGGAGCCGTCGTGGTTCATCACCAGGATCTGGCCCGAGGAAACGTAGACGATCTCCGCCTCGGGATCCGCGTCGAGGTTGCCCACCGCCGAGAAGCCGTCGACCATGAGCTTGTCGGGGACGTTCGCGTCCCACACGACTTCCAGAGTGTTGCCGTTCAGGCGATAGACGGCGTCGCCCGCGACGATCTCGTTCACACCGTCGAGGTCGACGTCGGCGATGACCGAGTGCGGGTAGGCCGTGGCGCCCGGCACCAGGACGGCGCCGAAGAGGACGTAGTAGTTGTAGTTCTGGCCCTGGTTCGCGGTCCCGAGCGCGATCAGCTCGCCGGTGTTCGAGAGGACGGCGCGGCCGAGGACGATCTCCGGCACACCGTCGCCGTCGAGGTCGCCCACCGAAGGGGCGCCAAGGCCGCGGTCGCCGACGCCTTCGACCTTGTCGCTCACCCACAGGAGGCTGCCGGTGTGGTCGAGGGCGATCAGGCGTCCGTCGCGCTGGTGGCCGATCACCTCGGCGACGCCGTCGCCGTCGAGGTCGGCGGCGGCCACCTGGCCGAGGTGCATGACGAGCGGGTTCGCCGGGGTGGAGCGGAAGGCCCAGAGCTCGCTGCCGTCGAGGCCGCTCACCGCCAGGATCGCCCGGCCCGTCGCGTCGAGGGTGTGGAAGACGACGTCGGGCGTGTCGCGGCTGTCGATTTTCCCGTCGCCGTTGTCGTCGGAAAGCTGGACGACGATTGGCGTGGTCTCCACCTCGACGCCCGGCAGGTACCACTCCTCCACCACACCGCCGAAATCCGGCGCGGGCACCTCGACCTCGCAGTCGCCGTAGAGGGCGGCGGCGTTGTTCGACTCAAGCCGTTCGGTGACCGCGTCGCCAGCGTCGACTCTTGCCCACGCCAGCGGATGATGGAAGGAGACGGTGGCGTCGACCGCGACGCTCGCGGTGACGGTGGCTCCTACGGTGAGCGGATCCGTGACCACGGCGGAGCCGAGGAGCTTCTCGCCCACACCGTGCCGGCCGTCGCCGTTCGTGTCCTCGAAGAGGCGGACCTCGAAGGGAGAGGTGACGTCCTCGTCGCCAGCGTTCGTGACGCCGACGGCCACGGTGCCCGTCACCTCCAGGGTCGCGGCCGACTCGACGAGGCCGCTACGGTCGAGCCCGGCGATCACCAGGTCGGGACCGTTGGGGCGCGGGACCGCCACCTCGCGCTCGGCGCGGTTGTTCGTCTCGGAGAATTCGAGGATCGCGTCGCCGCCGTCGGCGACGGCCACCAGCACGTTCGTGCCGGCGGTCGCGGTCCACGTGAAGCCCGTGCCGCGGTTCCCGGACGCCGGGATCTCGGCGAACGTCTCGGAGAAGATGGAGCCGCCGCCAGCCGCCGGATCGCCTTCATAGACTTCGAGGAGGACGTTCCCGGCCGTCGCCGTCCCTGCGTTGCGGATCGTCACCCGCACCTCGATCGGGTCCCCGGCCAGCGGCTCGGGGGTCCCCGGGGCGCCGGCCGAAACCTCGAGGTTGTCGAAGCCGATCGCGAGATCCGGCAGGTCGCGGAAGAAGCGCTCGGCGCGGTTGTTCGACTCGTCTGTCTCCAGCACCTCCTGCCCGGGGTCGGCGGCCGCCAGGAGCGAGTAGGCGCCGAGGCCGAGGGCCACGGTCTCGTTCACCGTCGCCGCGGAGCCGGCGGCGACGTCCAGAGTCCAAGTGCGTAACAGCGTACCGGCGGCGCCGTTTTCCCACAGCTCGAGGACCGCGGCCGTGTCGCGGCTGCCCAAGTTGTGGAGCGTCAACGCGACGTCGACCGTACCGCCCGGGTCGGGCGCGGCCGGCGTCAAGACCACATCGACATCGCTCAGGGCCAGGTCGGGTTGCGACGGATCGACGACGAAGAAGCCCAGAGTGGCGAGGTTGTTCGATTCGTTCACCTCGTCGACCTCACCGGCGGGGTCGAGCTCCACTTTTACGGTGTGGTCGCCTTCGTCGAAGGTCAGGGGCACGCTCAGCAGGAACGCGGCGCCGGGTGCGACGGGGCCGCCGGTGCCCGTGGCGAGCTCCTCGCCCGGTCCCGCGGCGCCGGCTCTCCTCACCCGGTAGCCGAAGGACGCCACCTCGGTCTCGCCCAGGTTGCGGGCGTGGATCACCAAATCGAAGCCCTGGCCCGGCTCCGGCCTCTCGGGGACGACGGAGAGGTCCGACGGGAAAAGCGCCAGGTCCGGCCCGGCGCGCAGCGTCACGGCGGCCTCCTCAGCGTTGTCGTCCTCGTCGGCCTCGGCCACCTCGTCGCGGGCGTCGGCGACGGCGTAGAGGGTAAGCGTGTCGGAGAAGCCCGCGGTCTCGACGTCGAGCGTCACCACCGCCTCTTCGCCGGGGCCGAGGGCCGGTACCGGCGCCTCGGCGGCGAGCGCGCCGTCCTCGGTCTCGTAGCGGATCTCGAGGTGGCTCGCCGGAGCCGGCTCGGGGCCGGTGTTCGTAATCGTTACAGTGAGGCCGATCGGCAGGCCCGCCGGGGAGCTCTCCGGCGCCTCCAGGGCCACCACGACCAGGTTCGGACGCTGGCCGCGAAGCGCAAGGACGACTTGCGCGGTCGTAAAGGTGTGATCCTCCCAGCTCCCGTCGCCGAGCTGGGCGGCGAGCAGATAAGGCACCGGAGAACCGAAGGGGAGATTGGAGCCGCGGCCCGCGGCGAGGAGCGCTCGATACGCCACCGCCGTCTCCAGGACATCGCC
Source organism: uncultured bacterium (assembly GCA_965371445.1). Classification (GTDB taxonomy): domain Bacteria; phylum Acidobacteriota; class Thermoanaerobaculia; order Multivoradales; family J023; genus DASWIG01. The sequence goes on from CBDUYN010000076.1 coordinate 20,321, forward strand.
GAAGCCGCCGTCGGCCTGCTGGCGGGCAAGGAGGAAGTCCCCCGCTGAGCCCAGGACCCCGGCACCCACCGCGAGTTGATCGAGACCGGTCAAAATGCGAGCGATCTCGGCCGTGAGATAGAGGTCGCTCGGCGAGCCGTGCGGAAAGCCCCAGCCGCCGTCGGCGCCTTGGTGGAGCTGGAGGTAGTCGAGAAGCGCCGCGATGTCGAGCAAACGCGCTCCTTCCGGCAGTGTCTCCCCCCCTTGATCCCCCGAGGGGGACAGTGCCAGGGCCTCGACGGCCAGAGCCGTGTCGAGGACGTTCGACTCATGGGCGGCGAACGCGCCGAACCCGCTGCCGTTCTTGAAGTCGAAGAGCGAGTCGAGAAGCGACTCGTAGCCGCGGCCGGTCTCGGCCAGAGCCAACGCGCGACGCGAGCGGAAGGAGGTGTTCGCCTCCGGCACACCCTGGAGGTAGATCGCCCCCTGGGTCACCGCCGGCTCGGGCGAAGCGCCGTCGACCAGCGCCAAGACGGCGAGCGCCGAATCGCGCGGCGCCATTCTCTGGAGAGTCCCGAAGCTGCCGTCTGCGTTCTGGACCCCGGCGAGATAGCCCTCGGCCGCCACGAGCGCCGTCTCGACCTGCGCTTCGAGCGGTACGACCATCCCGAGGTGCACGGCCATGATGGCGGTAAGAAGGACGAACCTCTTTGTCGAGTTGCTGAAAAACCTCATAGCCCTGCTCCCGTGGGTCTCAACGACGTGTCGGCTCTGGCATGAACCGTCATCTCATCCCTCCATCCGGACGCGTTTTGGCCTCGCATGTTCCAGGTCCGCCCCGGCTCCATCACCTCCAGGCCGTTCGCCGGCCCGGCGCGTCGACGTTGTAGATCTTCCACTCAGTCGCTGACGAGAGCTCATGGTCATGCTCGGTCCCCGGAGCCGGAGGGATGTCCCTCCGGCCTGTTCACAGGAAAGAACCACTCAGCAACAGGCCGTCTTGGTGGAGGAACATGGAGGAGTGCCTGTGCGGTCTCAGCCGCGCGCCGTGAAGAGGGATTGAGGTAAGGCAACTCGGCGATCCAAACGGCGCCGACGTAGATGATAGCCTGACTTTCCGAAAAAATCAAGAGCGAATCTTGTCAGATCGGCCAGGAAATCGGGAGATCCTCTGACGAAGTCCTCGAAGGACATCATATTCGCAAATACGCATATTTCGATACCTTGTCGGTGGTCGCGGAGGCCGGCCCGAGCTTCACGACCTCGATCTGGTCCTCGATCTGCACCTTCACCGACTCGCCAGCCACCGACAGGATCGTGCCCGGCAGCGTCCCGGGCACGAACGGAAAATCCTCCTGGACGATACTCTTCGTCCGCTTCAGCTCTTTCAGGTCCGTGACGCCAAGGCCGTTCGCCGCGATCTAAGCCTGAAGCGCTTCTTCATGGAAGAGACGAGGCGAGAGCTCCCTGTCGCTCTGGAGATGCTCCTCGAGATCGTAGGGCACCGCCTTGTAGAGGCGCAGATCTCCGCCGATCGCAAAGCGCTTGAGCGACGGGTCCATGCGGATCCACGTGTCGCCGGGACCCGGCGTCACGCCGCGGTTCGGGATGTAGTCGAGGTGGACCTTCACCCAGACGTGGGACATCCGGGCCGTCCGGACTTGGCTCCCCTCGGCGAGGAGGACCATCGGCGTGCCCGCCGTCGTCATCAGGTCGCCGGCCCGCCACGTGTCCTCGACGCCGGTGACGTTTTGAAGCATCTCCGCCGAGATCTCGACCTCGCCCCATTCGTGCCGCGCATCGACGCTGGCCGCCGTCAGGAGCTGCTGGAGGAGCCAGGCCTGGTCCCAGGACGTCCCCTGCCGCTCTTGGAGCGTGCCGAGAGGGCTCTCTTCGGCGACTTCGCCCGCCAGCTTCTCTACCGGCTCGACGAGCGAGCGGCGCTCGCCGCGAAGCTTCTCGACCAGAACGCCGAGCAGCGCGGAGAGCTTCTGCAAGTACACCTCCCGCTCCTCCCGGATCTCGTGGGCATAGACGAATTGCTCGGCATCGACGAAATGGAACGTTTCGACCAGCACCAAAGCCAGGATGAACGTTCGATTCTTCACGGTCTTTCGGGACCATTTCATGACGTCCTCTCCTGCGTTCTCTACCTCATTTTTGTGATCCTGCTTCGATAGTGTCGTTACCGCTCATCGCTCGATTCCGAACCACTGACAACCTCCTCCCATTGCGCTTCCACCTCTTCGCCGCGATTTCGAAGATAAGACCATGTGAGCGCCCGAAGTGGGTAAAACCGAAGAATGTCACCACTTGGATAGGTGAAATCCCGCACAACCACCGTATCCTCCAACATCTTTCTCAGCCACGGAAAGGTCTCTGGCGAGCCTAAGTCTCTCAGAATGTAAACCATTTCACTTTTCAACTTCGGATTAGACTCCTTCACCGCGGCTTCACCAAGACCTCTGATCGCCGAGGGACTCCCGATTCGGCCCAGAGCATGTGCTGCCTCGTACCGAGCTTCCAGGTTCTCGGACGCTAAACACATTAAGAGCAACACGACGGAATCCTCGGCCCCGTGCAGGCCCAGCAGGCGAGCCCCTCCCGGATCTCCCGCTTTCGCTCGCTCGCTCGCATCTGAGAGAGAACTCTCCTTCCACGGTATGATTCTAAAACGGCTTTCCGACACCGAGCGGAACCTTTTCGCCAGCCATCTTTTGACCAGCCCAACTTCACTGTCCGCTAACCATGGATCATAAGCTACTTGCAGGCTGTATTCACCTTGTCGTGAAAGATCAAAAGCTCTCTCAAGTCTCACCAATCTCTGAACCTCCCGACCAGGAAGAAGCGGCTCTCCTGCCCCTGGCGCAATATCCAACTCTCGCGCATGGCTTTTCAGGTTCTGACCGTCTTCAAACGTGACGACCAACCCGAGATCCTGTCCCCTGTCAACACCCCAGTAATAGCCAAGAGGACCTTTAAACACTCCCCAATAGCCTACTTCTAGAGAAACTTTCGACTCATTACGCCACAAGATTGTCGCTACGACAGGCTCACCAGAATAGAACTCCAACCTCCGCAGTCGAACCTCAAAGGCCAGACTTCCCATCCACCTATCGAGAGTCCCCAGAACCAGCAAAGCTCCCGCTACCGCCAAAATGATAACCAAGGTTTTCCGATGAAATGGTGCCATCATTAGCCCTTCACGTGAGTCACCGGAGCGTCCAGGCGACTGAACGCACTGTGGATATCTCCGCCGGAGTCATACCGGTTTGGCTACAGTTTCCATCAGACATTAACAGGCCAGAAGTGCTCGAGTGCGGCACGCCTAAAGCGTGACCCAGCTCGTGCGCAGCAGCCAGCTTGCAGGTTTCTATCGCTGGGCTCCAATTCGGATCAAGCGAACCGTCAGAAACAAAAAGACCCCTCAAGAAACTAAAAAGACGCGGTAGGGTGACCCCACGTGCTTTAGTCCCCGGAACAAGCTCCGGACTGATTGCGAAACCTTGAACGTGCCGCTCATAGCGGAACTGATTGATGTAGAGTATCGGGATCGACTTTCCATCGCCCCGGTACTCTCTTAGAGAGTATTCCTCCATCAACTTATCCGCCTCCCCCTGGGTAGGTTCGACAGGAAACAGATTTGAGTATTCCGGAGCATTTCCACTGTAAACAGGGATGACTCCGGCCGCGCGGCCAAGAACGGCCGCCGCTCTGTCAATCCGCTGTAGAGCGTACGAGGCTGGCCAGTTGGCACCGCTGCCAATGATCGGACGCACACGAATGAAGAGAGGGAAGTGATTCTGCCGGACCTTGAGGGTCGCCCCCTGCTCGAGCGGTTTCTGGATGAGGCCAAAAATCACGGAGAGACTGAGGTAAAATTTCCCGTCTGGGTCCAGGTTATTCACCGGGTCCGCCGCTGAGTAGAGATATGCATGCTGAGTCCTTGGCTCAGAGGACCTCCCTTGTATCGGATCCATACTCAGGAAACGACCCGTTCGGGGGTCCATCCAGCGGCTATACAAATCATAGAGTCCGGTTCGAGCATCAAATGTGGCCCCGGCAAAAAGATGTCGGTTCGAGTCTCCTCCGACGTGCTCCTCCAACTCGCCAAAGGCTGTATAGCTATACGTATCGGTGATGAGACCCCCCTCGTCCGTGAGTATTCGCGTCGAGCCCAATCCATCCACATGGAAATACCGATCGCCGTCAGGCCGAATAGCTGCAACCGGTCCAATTCCAAGACCATAAACATACAGGGAGACAAAGCCGCCGGTAGAATCTGTCTCCGCAACGACTCTAGGTGCCAGGCTAGAAGAATCTACGAGGAAGTTCTTGACCTCCTTTGACCCATCCGTATCCGTGACCTCGGTTCGTACACGCCTACCATCAGCATCATAATCATGACTTACTACTACGCCATCTGGCATCGTCACGCTCCGTAGCCGACCATGATCGTCCCAGGCGTAGGCGATCACACCACCTTCCGCGTCCGTCCGTGACGTAAGATTACCGCTCGCATTCCAGGTGTGAGTGGTCTCACCGGCTGAAAGTAGCCGATCGCGACTGTCATATTCGTAGGAGGTCGCGCTAACGCCGCTGGCGTCGGTAAGGCTCAGGTTCAGTCGGTTCCCGACAGGATCGTATGAAAAAACAGATTGGTATATCAAGTCTCCTGATTGCCTCACCGACTCACTCGTCAAACGGTCGAGGTCATCGTACCCGAACTCTCTAGTCCTTCCACTTTGCTCAGTGATCAGCGTCCGCCGCCCCCCAGTGTCCACATTATAGGCGTACGACTGGATCACTTCACCCTCTTGCGTTCGCGACTCCAACCCGGCCAGACGGTTGAGTGTATCATGAGCATAGGTCGTGACGACGCCATTCGGATACGACAACATTTCCAGATTACCTGCCACGCTGTAAGAATAGGAATACTCTCCTCCTACCGGGTCGATGATCGTGACGAGCCGACCCGACGTGTCATAAGCGTAGGACGTCTCCAGCAGTTGTTGATCTATGTGCACGGTCATTCTGATCAACCTGCCAGCACCATCGTAACCATAGGAGAGTCGCCGCCCGTCGGGATGGACAAGCTCGGACAGGCGTCCGGGCTCGTCGTAAACATAACTGGTCGTCCCACGATGATCGACAACCGACGCCCTCCTCCCGCTCGGCGTATAGCTATAGAGAACCGGCCCGTCATTTTCTGACGTTCTTTCCAAAACTGGCCCATACGGGCCGTATCTGAAGGTCTCCCTTCTATCCATGAAGTCCGTGTGAGCCGTCAAGTTACCGCCTTCGTCATACTCCATAGTCTCGAACTTTCCATCAACGAGGATTTGCTTTGTAACGCGACCGGACTTGTCATACTCAATACGGGTAGACCGTCCGCTGGCGTCCGTTCGGAGCGAAACGGAGCCAAGCTCGTCGTAGACGTAGGAAGTTATGTTCCCTAATGCGTCCGTAACAGCGGTCAGGCGTCCGAGGGGGTCATAGGCAAAGTGATTCGTGCGGCCGAGTGGGTCCGTTTGAGAAGTGACAAGACCCGTCGAGCTGTACGTCATCTGTACTCTCGAGCCATCAGATGCCGTCACACCAACGATGCGGTTCAGCGCATCGTACTCAATTGAGGTGGACTGACCTCCGGGCCGCCCCGTCATGCTCAAGACATTGCCATTGGCATCGCGCGAATAGACCGTTTCTCGACCAGGAGAATGGACAGCTCGAATCAGCCGTCCGTTAGCATCGAGCTCGAACGTTGAAGTCTCACCGAGAGCATCCACAGTGCCCACCACGCGACCCAGGTCGTCCAGGATGTTCCTTGACGACAAGCCTCCCGGCGACGTCACGGCGACAAGGTCGTTGTTCGGGCTGTATCCTATTTCAGTAACCTTCCCGTCGCGACCGACTTGCCGAATCACCTTCCCCTCGGCATTGAAAAGCTGTTGCATGCTCAGTCCGTCGGGATCTCTAATCAAAGTAAGGCGATCCACCGCATCATATTCGAATTCAGTAGTCTGACCGAGAGCATTTGTCACTGCCGGCGTGTTATCCATCCCGTCATAGGAATTCGTGATCACAGCCCCTTCGGCGTCTGTTATACTTGTCAACCGACCGAGCCTGTCGTACTGAAGTCGCCTGACCACCGACTCATCGCCCTGCCCTGTCGAGCGCACCTTCGTCTCGGTGACTTGATTCCCGTTCAAGTCATATTCGTAGGCTGTCGTATTCCCTAGCGGATCTGTCTTGCTCACTACGTCACCGAAAACGTTGTATTGCTGCGTCGTCGTATTTCCTTCGGGATCGGTTACGGAGGTAAGGTTACCGTTCGCATCATAAACGCGCGTCAAGACGTTCCCTAGGGGGTCGACTACCCGAGTTCGATTCCCAAACTCATCATACGTGAATGACGTCTCGTTGCCGTTTGGATCAGTTACTTTCAGCGGCGTCCCGAAACTGTTATACGTCCACTGCCTGGCCTGACCAAGGGGGTCTACAACAGCAATGAGATTGACCTTCTCATCGTAGGTGTAGCTCGTAGTGTTGCCCAGGGGATCTGTCTCACTCAACAGGTTATCCTTACCGTCATAGGTGCGCAGGGTGGTCTTTCCCGACGCATCCGTTTCTTTTACGACGTTGCCACGCTGATCGTATTCGTAAATACGCACAAAACCTCGACGATCCCGTACCAACTCTCGCCGCGCCCCGATCTCATGTGTAAGTTCAATGCTGTTCCCTAGAGGATCTATAGTGCGAATAAGACGTCCATCGTCGTCATATTCGTTACGAGCCGCATTCCCACGGGGATTCTCAAGCTCTGTCATCAGATGGAGTTCGTCATAGCTAAAACGATCGACATTGCCCTCCTGATCGGTGAAACTAGAAAGATCTCCAGCATTGTCATATTCATAGATCAGCTGCCCACCTTCGGGATCCTCAATCGTGAGGATGCGCCCCCCTTCGTCACGCTGGAAAGCGATGCTCTTTCCACTCGAATGGAATATCCCTTGAGGGGAGATCTCCAGAGAGTTGCCGTTGCCTTCAACGACCTTGGTGACACCAAGCGCGAGGTCAAGATCGAAGCTTCTGAGATCTCGCGTCGTTAGCCGTACATGACGCGGTTCGAAGACCTCGAAGGATTCCGGATCTATCACCCGTTCGGAGCCATTCTCGTAGAATACCTGAGCGTTACCGACAATCTCTAGCTTTGCATCTGGAAACGAACCTTCGACATACTCGAACCCGGCGCTGGCAAAACAACCGCCAAGGACTGGCGCGCCCGCAGAGAGCTTCAGCTTAAACCGGTAGATTTCTCGATCCGAGAGACGTATCATGGTTAAATGGGTTTTCGTTTCCTGGATCACCTGGCACGGCAGGAGAGCGGGATGAAATCGCCAACCATCACCTGGAGAACGGTTGTTCCGGTAGGAGCCTTGCCGGATATCCAGATCCCAGCCGATGCCGAAGTCCCGTTTCCGGTTATCGCGGCTGTCATAGGTCCGAACGACGTTGATAGCCAAACCAGACACTGGGATCGACAGATCTACAAACGATAGCGAAAAATTGCCGATTTTCATGTTCCCTTCTACCGCAACGGAAATTTTCTCCGCAACACTTTGTCCTGCGATGTCCCTACCGGTCAGCACGATGTCATAAAGGCCGTTTAGCAAGAGCGTCGGATCAAATTCCGCGAGCGTCCCATTCGTCACCGACCCTTCGCCCGTCGCCAGTGTCACCGCAGGACCTTCGCCGGCCATCTGGTAGTTCAACGTCCAACTTTCGAGCGCCTCGCTCTCGATTGTCGCCACCACGTCGATCGGCGCCGTCACCACGTCGAGGTCCTGCGGCGAATGGAAGACGATGTTCGCGTCCAGGCCCTGTACCAACCGCTCGTAGGTCACGAAGTAGCCCGCCGCGCCCGTCGCCGGATCCTCCAGCACATAGCCCGTCGCCTCGAACGTGTCGACCAGAAGATGGCTCTCCGGGATCCAGGCGATCCAACCTTCCTCCACAGCGGCCCGGACGGTCGCTTCGGCCTCGTGGGAGAGCTCGACCGCGCCCAAGGCCTTGTCGAGGTTGGCCGCGTCGACCCGGGTCAGCGTCTGCCCATCGCGCACCGCACGGGTCAGGAACGTGACGCCGGTCACGTGATCGCCCGCGAAGACCTGGCTGAGCGCCTCGCCCTCCAGGTAAGAGCTCTGCGAGCCCAGAAGCTCCATCGTCGATACCGGCGGGACCGCCGCGCCCTCGGCGGGGAAAAGGCCCAGGGGCATCGAGCCCAGGTCGAGCGCCGTCGGGCCTTTGCTGAAGGTCAGCGGAGTGCCGCCGGGCGACACCGACACGGCGCCCCGCTGCACCGCCAGGACCGCCGTCCCGAGATTCAGCACGCGCTGCCAACGCAGCTCCGCCAAGTGATCGAGATCGGCGCCAAGTCTCCGCTGATAGAGCGCACCCGCGAGCGCCAGGCTCCAGGCCGCCTGCTCGGACGCCTCCGTGGCCGCCGCAAGCTCCTGGGTGTAGCGGTCGACCGTCTCCTGCGGTGTGCGGCCGAAGTCGAGCGACAGGACCGCGTGCTCGCCCGCCCACATCTCGAACGGCACCACTGTCGCCAGGCCCTGGGGTGTCGTCAGAGTCGCCTGGACGACGACGTCCTCGGCGCTGCCGATCGAACCGCCGGCCGCCACCTCGACCCCTTCGACGCGGATCGACGGCTTCAGATCCACTTCAAACGGCGGTGTCGAGAAGACGCCTCCGTAGAGGTCGAGCGTCGCCTGGTCGGCGGAGGTCGCACCAGGCCATACGAGCTCCAGCCGCTTGCCGTGAACTGCCGGCCACGGCGTCGAGTAGCTGGCGAGCACCGGACCACCCGCTTCGCGGACCTCCAGCTTCAGCCGCTGCTGGAACGACTCCGGCACCTCCACCGACTCGCCCGCCAACGACAGGATCTTGCCGCGCAGCGTCCCGGGGACGAACGGAAAACCCTCCTGGACGACGCTCTTCGTCCGCTTCAGCTCCTCAAGGCTTGAGATCTCAGGATGGTTGTCCGCGACGTAAGCGTCGAGCGCCTCTTCATAGAACTGGCGTGGCGAAAGCTCCGTACCGCTCTGGAGATATTCCCCAAGGTCGTAGGGAACCGCCTCGTCGAGGCGCAGATCTCCGGCGATCGCGAAACGCTTGAGCGACGGATCCATGCGGATCCACGTGTCGCCCGGACCCGGCGTCGCGCCACGGTCCGGGAAGTAGTCGAGATGGGCTTTTACCCAGACGTGCGACATCCGCGCCGTCCTCACCTGGCTCCCCTCGACGAGGAGAACGATCGGCGTGCCCGCCGTCGTCAGGAGGTCTCCGGCCCGCCAGGGATCCTCGACACCGGTAATGTTCTGAAGCATCTCTGCCGGAATCTCGACCTCGCCCCACACGAGCCGCGCGTCGACGCCGGCCGCTGTCAGCAGCTGCTGGAGAAGCCAGGCCTGGTCCCAGGACGTCCCCTGCCGCTCCTGAAGCGTGCCGAGAGGGCTCTTCTGGGCCCCCCACTTGGGATCGAAGTCGATCTCGTCGTGGACGAAGCCGAAGATCTCCGCCGGGGAGTCGCCCAGGCTCTCGGCCAGAGCGGCGATCTCCGGCGCCACGTTCTCCTTCGGGATCACCTGGCGCACCAAAGACGGCGCCACGGCGGAGCTCGCAGCGCTTCGCGCCGGGCCCACGGCCTTCTCGGTGCGGGCCTTCCTCTCCACGCGCCGGAGCGGCAGCGGCTTAAGTTCGGGACGCGACGTGCGGCCCGTCCGCTCGCGCGGGGCGTCCTGGGCCACCGCGGCGGCGGCCCGGGGGGCCGGCCGGAGCTTCGAGATTTCCGGCTCCTCGGCCGCCTGGGGCGAGCCGAGATAGGCCACCGGCTCCGCGGAAGCAACGGGCGCCGCCGCGAGGACCTCGTCGAGACGGCTCGCGAGACGCGACACCCCGGAGGTGGCCCGCCTCGTCTGCCGGCGCAGGGTCGAGATCAAGTCGTCGAGAGCGACGCCGACCGAAGAGCTGACGTCCCCCGCCAGCTCCCCGAGCGGCTCGAAGAGCGACCGCGGCTCGCCGCGGAGCTTCTCGACCGGGACGTCGAGCAGCGCGGAGAGGTGCCGCAGGTGGACCTCCCGCTCCTGCTCCCGGATCTCATGGGCATAGACGAATTGCTGGGCGTCGACGAAATAAAACGTCTCGACCAGCAACAAGGCCAGGACAAAGGCCCGGTTCTTCTTCAGGGTGTCTCGAAGCCAATTCATCGTTCGCTCTCCTTCATCTTACCCGCTCGTCGATTTAGCTCGGCTTCAACCTTTACCGTTACCGTTGCCGTTGCCATTCCCGTTGCCGTCCGCCTGGTAGCGGCGTCCGGTCTCGGCCAGAGCCAACGCCCGGCTTCATCACCTCCAGGCCGTTCGCCGGCCCGGCGCGTCGACGTCGTAGATCTTCCACTCAGTCGCTGACGAAAGCTCATGGTCGTGCTCGGTCCCCGGAGTCGGAGGGATGTCCCTCCGGCCTGCTCCATCGGAGGCCCTCAGGCCTGTTCACAGGAAAGAACCACTCAGCAACAGGCCGTCTTGGTGGAGGAACATGGAGGAGTGCCTGTGCGGTCTCAGCCGCGCGCCGCGAAGAGGGATTGAGGTAAGGCAACTCGGCGATCCAAACGGCGCCGAGGTAGATGATAGCCTGCCATGAGCTTCTCCGTCCGCGAATTCGAAAAAAGTGCCAGCGCAGGAGCACGCAAGGGCGCCGTCGTCTTCGAAGCTCGCCGGCAGGTGGAGAAGGCTCGTGCGCGCGACCCGGTCAACGGACTGTTCGGACCTTGCTCCGGGTCCTGAAACGTCGCGTAGAATGACGGGATGACCCGCACTCTTCCGGCTTTTGAGGGGCCCTGATCCTCCGGTGGCCCTCTCTCCCGTAACCCGTCTCCCCATCGACGACGTCCTCCCCGACGTTCTCGACGCCCTCGAAGCGTCGAGCTGCCTCGTCCTGCGCGCCCCGACCGGCGCCGGCAAGACCACCCGGGTGCCGCCGGCTCTGCTCGACGCGGGGCTCGCCGGCGCAAAGCGCGTCCTCATGCTGGAGCCCCGGCGCGTCGCCGCCCGCGCCGCCGCGCGGCGGATGGCCGCCGAACGCGGCAGCGAGCTCGGCGGTGAGATCGGCTACCAGATCCGTTTCGAGCGCCGCTTCGACGACGAGACCCGCATCCTCGTAGTCACCGAGGGGATCCTCGTCGCCATGCTCCAGCAGGACCCCTTCCTCGACGATGTCGGCGCCGTCGTCTTCGACGAGTTCCACGAGCGCAACCTGGCGAGCGACCTCTCCCTCGCCATGGCGCGGCGCGTCCAGCGAGAGGTGCGCGACGATCTGAAGATCGTCGTGATGTCGGCGACGCTCGAGACCGGTCCGATCGCCGGCTACCTCGGCTCCGGGGAGAAGCCCTGCAAAGTCGTCGAAAGCGCCGGACGCCTCCACCCGATCGATGTCCGCTACCTCGAACGGCCCGACACCCGGGGCGTCGACCTGGTCGTGTCCTCGGCGGTGCGGCGCGTCCTCGGCGAGACCGAGGGTGACGTCCTCGTCTTCCTGCCCGGGGCGGGGGAGATCCGGCAGACGGAAGAGCTCCTGAAGCCGGTCGCCGAGAGCGGTGTCGCGGTGCTGCCGCTTTTCGGCGACCTGCCCTCCGAGCAGCAGGACGCCGTCCTGCGGCCGCTCGGACGGCGCAAGGTCGTCCTGGCGACGAACGTGGCCGAGACCTCGGTGACGATCGAGGGCGTCCGGGCCGTCGTCGACTCGGGCCTCCAGCGGACGCTCCGCTTCGACCCGGCGAGCGGCCTCGACCGCCTGGAGCTGGGACGAATCAGCCGCGTCTCGGCCGAGCAGCGGGCCGGACGCGCCGGACGCGAAGCTCCCGGCCTCTGCCTGCGGCTCTGGACCGAGCACGACGAGCGCAGCCTCCAGCCGCGCGAGGTGCCGGAGATCCGCCGCGTGGACCTCGCCGGCCCGGTGCTTCAGCTCCTCGCCTGGGGCGAGAGCGACGTCGCCGCCTTCGGCTGGTTCGAGGCGCCGGAGGGCGCCGTCCTCGAGCGCTCGTTGCGGCTCCTCGTCGACCTGGGCGCCCTCGACGTCCGGGGAGGGCTCACCGAGACCGGACGCCGCATGGCGCGCCTGCCGCTTCACCCCCGCCTGGCGAGGCTCCTCGTCGCCGGCCACGCCGCCGGTGCGACGCGGCGCACGGCGTTCATGGCGGCGCTTCTCTCGGAACGTGACGTCGTCCACCGTCCGTCGGCGGGACGTCCGGTAGTGGCTGCGGTGAGCTCGCCCTCGGACGTTCTCGACCGGCTCGAGGCGGTCGAGAGCTTCGCCGCGACGGGCTACGGCGAGTGTGCCCTCGGTCCGGTCCACGGCGAGCGGACGCGGCATGTGCTGCGCATGGGCCGCGAGATCGTCCGTGCCGCCGAGCGCCGGCTCGGAAAATCGAAAGACGGAGGCGACGACGACGAGACGCTTCTGAGAGCGCTGCTCCATGCCTATCCCGATCGGCTCGCCAGGCGCCGTGAAGGGGCGACTTCCCGCGGCGTCATGGTCGGCGGACGGGGCGTGCGCCTGGCGGAGGAGTCGACCGTCCGCGTCGCGGAGCTTTTCCTCTGCGTCGAGCTTGACGCCGGCGGCCGGCGCTCCGGCGGCCGCAGCCGTGGCGAGGCACTGGTGCGCCGTGCTTCGTCCGTGGAGCTTGCATGGCTTCCCCGGGAAGCGCTCCGGACCGACCGCAAAGTCGAGCTCGATCCGGGACGCGAAACCGTCGTCGCCCGCCGCCGGACCTGGTACCGGGACCTGCTTCTCGACGAGATCGAGACGCCTGCCGAAGGCGGCGAGGCATCGGCGGCCCTGGCCGCCGCGGCCGTTGAAGACCTCACCGGCGCGCTGGCGCTCGATCGTCCGGAGCTGAGCTCGTTTCTGGCGCGTCTCGGCTGGCTCGCCGGCGCCATGCCGGAGCTCGGCCTGCCGCGCTTCGAGGAAGCGGAGCTCGTCGAGCTCTTACCGGCGATCTGTGCGGGACGCAAATCCTTCGCCGAGTTGCGCCGGGCGCCGTTTCTCGATCTTCTGAAAGGAAGCCTCGACTTCCGGCAGCTCGACGCCCTGGAGCGTCACGCTCCGGAACGCCTCGACGTGCCGAGCGGCAGCCGCGTACGCCTCGCCTACTCGACCGATCTGCCGCCGGTCCTGTCGGTCCGGATCCAAGAGGTCTTCGGCCTCGCCGAGACGCCGCGTGTCGCGGCGGGACGCGTGCCGGTGCTGATGCATCTGCTGGCGCCCAACATGCGTCCGCAGCAGATCACCCAGGATCTCGCGAGCTTTTGGCGCAACACCTATCCCGAGGTGAGAAAAGACCTTCGGGGACGCTACCCGAAGCATTCCTGGCCTGATGATCCGCTGGCCGCCGAGCCGGAGCGGCGGCCGCGGCGGCGGCGGAAGAAAGGCCCCGCCCGGGGTTGAAACCCCGGGGCCCGCCCGGGGATAAATCCCCGGGCCCCGCCCGGGGTTGAAACCCCGGGCTACATTTAAAAGGCGCCCTTCGGGCTTTGCGGCTGAAGCCGCGAGATCTTCCGGCTTTAGCCGGTAAGCCCGTAGGGCGCCTTCTCAAATGTAGCCCGGGGATTTATCCCCGGGTGCTAAGGAGGGTCCTCCGTTCCCGGCTCCGTCCACGGACCGCAACGCAGGATCCGCCAAGCCGCGCGCGCCGAGCCCGAGAACGCCCCATACTTGCGGATCGACTCCTCGCCGTAGTGGCTGCAGGTCGGCGTGAAGCGGCAGCTCACCCCCATCGCCGGCATGAGCGGCGAGAGCGTCGCCTGGTAGAGGTCGATCGCCGATAGGAGCACCCAGGCGCTCACCTGGACCTCCGGCGCCCGGCTGAGGTCGAAGACCAGGGCGACGAGGAGGGTGACGAGGAGGCCCCGGACGATGAGCTTGCGTTTCTTTTCAGACACCGGTCACCATGGAGTAGATCCAGTTGAGGACGACGGCGGCGGCGAGAACCGTCCAGGCCCAGCGTGGCAACCGCCTGTGCGGCAGAGGACGTCCGAGGAGAGCCGCGCCGCCGGCGACGAACCCCCCGCCGAGCGCGACGACCCAGAAGACGCTTTGCAGCGGATAGCGGACGAAGGCTTCCGCGAAGTCGAGCTCGGCCAGGACGACGGCGGCGCGGGTCGTTCCACAAAACGGACACGGGATGCCCGTCCAGGCCTTGAAGACGCAGGCGGGGAAGTAGGCGACCAGCGTCGCCGCCAGGGGGGCGGCGGCCACCGCCAGCGCGGCGGCCGCTCCCCAGACGAGCGCTCCGCCTCCGCGTTCGCGGCGCGGGGACGTCGGCACGGCGTCAGAATTTGTCGGCGAAATCACTCACTACCGGGACCTTCAGCCGTTCGCCCTGGTTGCCCTTGACCATGCACAGGATGTGGAAGGCCAGGAGGGCCAACCCCAGCAAGAGGCCAAGGGGGATGGTGATACAGCCGAGGAGCGGAAAGATCGCGGTGACGGCGGAGAAGCTGATGCCGACGACGACCCACAGGACGATCTCCGCGGCAAAAAGCACCAGGCCGTGCTTCGAGTGCCACTGCACCTCGGTGTCGTCTTTCTCGGCGAGAAAAGGAATCAGCGCCAGCGGGCCGAGGTAGGCCAGGATGATCATGATCGTCCGGTTCTCCGAGACGGTACCGGTGCCGGCCGCCGCGGCGGTGGGTGGCGGGGGCGGGGGCGCGGCGGGTGGGGGCGGTGGTGCCTCCGGGGGCGGTGGTGGTGGTGCGTCCGGGGGTGCCGGCGGGACCTGTTCGTCGCTCATCAAGATCCTCCAGTTCGGGGCTTTTCAGTATGCCCGGAGTCTACCCGAGACCGGGGAGACGGGACAAGGGGATCCGCCTCGCGCCGGGCGGTGACGAAGAAAACGAGAGCGGTCGCCGTCCCGAGGGCTCCGAGGGGCCAGAAGGCGCCACCCGGACCGTGGAGCCTTACGAGGTCGACCGCCCAGCCCAGCAACGGCGCTGCCACCATCGTCGCCGCGCGCCGGGCCTGCGACTCGATCGACAGCACCGTCGCCCCCTGCGACTGCCGCGAGTGGACGTCGAAGCGGGTGATCAGGATCGGACGCCAGAGGTTCTGCAGCACGTGGAGGACGACGAAAGCGGCGACGAGGATCGCCGTCGCCTCGTTCCACGCCGCGGCCGCGAGGACCCCGAAGACGGTGAGCGCCACGGCCCAGAGCCGCCGCGCCGCCCTCTCCTCGCCGCCCGCCGGCGCCAGGCGATGGGCCTTGCGGCTGGCGAGAGCCGAGAGCAGGTAGAGGACGAAATAGACCGGACCCACGAGCAGGGCCGTTCGCCGGATCTCGCCGAGCTCCGATCCGCCGAGGGCGATCGAGGCGAGCCCCGCCACCGTCAGGGTTTGGAGGACGGGCTGGAGATAGTCCTTGACCGCGGCGAAGACCCCCTCGAAGCCCATCGCCTCCAGGAGGAGACGCCGCAGCGGACGCTGCCGGAAGGCCTCGCCCAGGCCCTCGCGAAGGTGGCGCACCACCTCGCCCGGCGAACGCGCCTTCTCGTGAGCCCCGTCGAGCTCCTTCGGATAGCCGAGGAAATTGACGATGTTCAAGGCACTGGGAACGGCCGCGAGGAAAAAGACCAGGCGATAGCTCCCCGATGCGAGGACAATAGCCGCGGCCAGAAGGCCCGAGAGCGCCGAGCCCATCTGGCTCCACGAACGGGTGTAGCCGTAGACGCGGGTGCGCTCGTCGGTACGGCCCTCCAGGCGCAGCCACTCGAAGATCATGGCTTTGTGGGTCCCCGTTCGAAAGGCTTCGCCGATCGCGAAGAAAAACATCGCGGCAAAGAAAAGCGGCAAGGCTTCGGCAAAGCCGAAGACGGTGAAGCTCACGACGTAAGCGGCAAAGGAGAGGATCATCGAGAGCCGCCTTCCGCAGGCGTCGGCCACGGCGCCGGAAGGGATCTCGAGGACGTTCACCGTCGCCTCCCGGAAGGCCACCAGGAGACCGATCGTCGTGAAGCTCAAGCCCTTGTCGAGGAAGAAAAGGACGAGGAAAGGCTCGAAGTAGCGCTGGTTCTTGAGGAATCCGTAGAGGCTGAAGCGAAAGATCATGGCGACGTGCTCAACCTAAGATCTGCCTTGCGAATCGGCAGGCTACGACGAACGAAACGAGATCCGCAGGATCGACGCCGGTAGGCCGTTCTCGTTCAAGTAATCGATCCAGGCCCCCTGCTCGGGCCGCAGCTGATCTCCCGGTCCTTTGACCTCGACCAGCTCGAACCCGGGTTCCTCGTCGCGCAGCACAAAAAGGTCCGGAAGCCCCCGCCGGTACCGTTTCAGGTCGCGGCTCAGGCGGTCGGAGACCACCGCGACGTGCTCGCCGTGAAGACGCGAAAGCGCCAACGCGATCGCGTCGCGCAGCTCCTCGCCCCAGGGTACCAGGCGGTTGCCCGTGCCGCACTTGGCATCGTAGACGGCGAGGAGCCGAGGACCCGGCTCCGCCAGGGTTCGAAGCTCGCCAAGGCGCTCCTCGACGAGGTCGGAGCGGACGGTACGAAAATCTGGCGTCGAAAGGTCCAGCGGGCCGTACTGAAAGGGATGCTGGAACGCTCCCGGCACCGGCGCGAAGACGACGTCCCAGAAAGCTAGCCCGAAAAGCGAGCGCCAGAGCCAGTTCTCGGCGAAAAAGCCCGAACGTCCGTCCTCGGCCAGGACCTCAAGGGCGAGCGTCTCCACGGTCGTGTCGTCTCGCTTTTCCAGCTCCATCGCCGACGTCGGACGCCGCCGTCGGCGATGCGGCGTCACCTCTTCGCCGAGCTTGCGGCCCAGGCGCTCGGCGAAGCCCGGCGCGAAAGCGGCCTCGGTCTCGTCGCGGGTCTCGTCGCGGATCTCGGCGCAGAGAGCGAGCGACTCGTCCGCACGGCCGAGGTGCGCCAGGATCCGCGCCCGCCGTTCGCGCGCCGGAGGCGCCACGGCCCGCTCGTAGAATTGAAGCGCCGCATCGTAGTCGCCGGCCCGCTCCAGCTCGCGGGCGAGACGGTTCAAAAAGCCGTCGAGGGTACGCCGGCTCGTCGGGTGCCAGCCGCCCCGCTCCAGGACGGCCTGCGCCACGTCGCGCGCCGCGGCGAGCTCGCCGTCCGCGAGGAGGAGGTAGGCGGCGTCGCGGTAGCGGCGTAGGACGAGGGCGTCGTCGATCGCCTCGCGGGTCGGGAAAAGGCGCAGCTCCCGCGTCAGCTCGTAGCTTTCGAAACGGACGACGCCGAGGTCACGGAGCACGAATTCGGTCAGGTCCTGGCCCAGGTTGCCGAAGAAAAGGAGCCGGTAGGTCAGCACGTGCTCCGGATGAAGCGGACGGACAACGGCGAAACGCTCCAGGAGAGCGCTTCGGAGCACGCCGTCGTCGACGTCTTCGGCGAGGGCGAGGAGGAGCTCGTCTTTCTTTGCCGTGCGGGCCGGGCGTAGGTCCTCGTCCAGGAGCTCGGCCGTGATCTCGAGCAACTCGGCGCGGAGCGCCAGCGGCAGGAGCTCCGCCGCGGGCAGCTCCTCCGCGGCGTCGGCGTAGCCCGACTCGACGAGCTCGGCGAGCGCTTCGTCGAGGCGGGGGATCTCCTCATAGTGGAGACGGTCGCGGCGTAGGCAGGGTCCCTTGCGCGAGATGAGACGGACGTAGAGCCGCCGTGCCGGCCGCGTCCGCGCCGTCCAGCCGACCACGAAGGCGAGCTCGTCACGGCGCAGGAGGTCTCCGTAGCGTTCCCGGACGGTCTTGAGGAGGAGGGCGAAGTTCTCTTCGTAGTAGCCCTCGGGTAGGACGACGCCGTCTTGGGCGCTCATAAAAGGTCTCCCCGAAGGCTCGCTTCTTATACGCGGGTGTCGTCGACGGTTTCAGAGCGGTGGCTTCGCAGGCGCGAGCCGATGGCCTCCCCGAACTCGCGGGCGAGGCTCGGGGTCTTCTCCAACATGAGGTGCACGGCTTCGCCGGAGAGCGCGAGGACCTCCGTGTCGCCGGCGGCGACGATCCCGGCCGTGCTCGGTTTCTTGCGCAAGAGCCCGAGCTCGCCAAAAAACTCTCCCACGCCCAAACGCCGGACCTCTTGCTCCATGCCCGGGATCCTCACCCCGACCTCGCCGCGGGTGACGATGTAGAGGGCTTCGACCGCGTCGCCCGGGCGCAGGACGTGCTCCCCGTCGCCGTAGCATTGGAGCCGCGTCCCCCGGGCGACCTCCGTCAAGGTCTCGTCGTCGACCGGTGTCAGGACCGCGGCGGCACGCAGGCGCGCCAGGATCTCGTCGCCGCGGTCGCCCGAGAGCACCGGGAACCTCGTGACGTCGTCAGGGAACGGGACGGGCATGGTCAGGTCCTGGCGGTTCGCCGTGTACCACAGGCGTGTCGTGATCTCGTCGCGGATGCCGCTGACCAGCCCATAGTCGTTGACGAAAAACGTGACTTCGTATTCGATACCCAAGTCGCCGTAACCGCGCGTCTTGACCTTGGGTGCCGGATGCGCCAGCACGCCGTGGGTCGAGCTCGCCAGCTGGCGCAGCATTCGCTTGACGCGGTTCGGGGGCTGCTCGTAGGCGAAGGTGAAAAATATCGCTTCCCCGTGCAACCCATCCGGCTGGCTGAAGTTGACGATCGCCGCCTTGCTCAGCATGGCGTTGGGGAGCACGAGGAGCTCTTCCTTGGTCGTTCGCAGGCGAACGGCACGCCAGTTGATCTCGATCACCTCGCCGCGGTGCTCGCCCACCTGGAGCCAGTCGCCGACCTGGAAGGGACGTTCAAAAAGCAGCGCAATGCCCGAGATGATGTTGCCGAGGGAGTCCTGGAGGGCGAGGCCGATGACGATCGAGCCGACACCCAGGGCGGTCAGGATGGGTCCGAGCTCCTTGCCCCAGACGTTGGAGAAGACGACGGCTCCGCCGGCCAGCACCAGGACAAGCCGTGCGATGTCGAGCAAGAGCGCTGGAACCTTGGCGCGCCAGGTCCCCTCCTCGGCGCGGGCAAAAAGAAGGAGGTTCATGAGCGACAGGGCGATGTGGAGCACGAAGACCCAGAAGAGGGTCGCCACGACCCGATAGGTGGTGTCCTCGGTGCCGCGGCCCAGGACCTGGGTCAGGAAAAGCATCGCCACCAGAGCCGGCAGCACCATGTTGCGCAGGTCGCGCACGATGTCCGCGAGCTGCAGACGACGGCGCTTCAACTGATGGACGATCTCTCCCAGGACCACCACCAGGGTCGGGAAGAGGACGACGATCCCCAGGCTCCAGAGGAACCAACCGGTCTCGAAGGGCGCCTCGCTCATCGTCGTGCTACGCCAAGGTCGAGCTGGTAGACGTCCGCGGCCTCTTCGACCCGTTCGAAGCCGTAGACGTCCAGGATCCGTTCGTGGACGCTGCCGGTGACGCGGATCGTGGAGTCCTCGGCGGTCCCGTGCCGGCGGATCTGATCGGCGAGCCGGACTGTCTCGCCCCAGAGGTCGTAGACGAATCGATCGCGTCCTACGAGCCCCGCCACGACCGGGCCGGAGCTCACACCGATCGAGAGCGCCAGCTCGCAGCCGCGCTCGTTGTTGAATCGCCGCACCGTTTGCACCATGTCGCGGGCGAAATCGACCAGGCAGCGCTGGTGGTCGGGCCTCGGCATCGAGAGCCCGGCGACCGCCATGTAGACGTTGCCGACGGTCCGGAACTTCTCGACGCCGTTTTTTTCGGTCGCGTCGTCGAAAGCGGAGACCACGTCGTTGAAAAGGGCCACCGCCTGCTCGGGCTCGACCTCCGCCGTCAGCTCCGTGAAGCCGACGAGCTCGGCGAAAAGGACGGTGACGTTCGGGTAGCTGTCGGCGATCTGCTCCTCGCCGTCCCGCAGCCGCTGGGCGACGCCCCGGGGGAGGATCGAGAGCAGGAGCTTTTCGTTCTCGCGGTTTTTTTCGCGCACCAGCCGCGTCTGGGCGTCGAGGCTTTTCACCATCTCGTTGAAGGAATGGGCGAGCTCGCCGAGCTCGGCGTGAGAGGTGACCTCCAGGCTCACGTCGGTCTTGCCGCGGCTGACCTCCCGGGCGCCAGCGATGAGCTTCTCGATCGGACGCACGAATCCCGTGGCGACGAGCATGGCGGCGAGCGTCGCCAGCAACACGAGGAGCGTCGAGACGATCACCACCCAGCGGAGGAACTCGTCGATGGGCGCCGTGGCCTCCTCGGCGTCGATCTTGGCGATCACCGCCCACTCGAGATCGCCGCCACCCAGGTTCAGGGGCGCGTAGGAGACCAGCACCTTCATCCCCCGGTAGTCCTCGATCTCGACGGTGTTCTCCTCCCGGCGTTCGAGGGCTCCTTCGGTGGCCTCGGTCTGAACCTTCTGTTGCAGGATCGAGGTGTTGAGCTGCCGGATGGTGGCCACCGTACGCTCGGGGACGTTCTCCCGGGTCAGGTCCTCCAGGTACCCCTCGGGGTCCTGGAGCAGGAAGCGGGATTCCGAGCGCATGAGGTAATCGGGGCCCACCAGGATGGTCTCGCCGGATTCGCCGAAGCCGGCCCGGCTCCAGTTGCGGTCGCCGGTCATCACCCGGTTGAGCTCGTCGACGCTCAGCTGGAAGACCAGGACGCCCACGCACTCGTGGCGGTCGAAGATCGGACCGGCGATAAAAGCGGCGGGCATCCGGTAGGAGGGGGCGTGGTCGCGGAAGTCGACGATCTTGACGAACCCCTTGAGGCGCTCCTTGCGCACCGCCTCATAGGCCGCCGCGAGGCCCGTGCCGGAGTAGGGACCGGTGATCAGGTTGGCCGCGAAGTCGGTCTCTTTCGCCACAGTGTAGAGGACGTCGCCGGTCGCGACGTCGATCAGGAAGAAGTCGTAGTAGCCGAGCTTGCGCACCATGTTGCGAAAGATCGGGTGGTACTGGCGGTGGACCTCGCGGTAGGGGCTCTGATCGCCCGCCGCCTCGTCGAGCTCGTCTTTCGAGCCGATCTCTTGGGGGTTCACGGCGAGGTAATGGTAGTGGAGGTAGCGGGTCGCCGGCTCGTCCGGCAGGTAGGTGTCGAGCTGCGGCGTCCCGGAGAGGATGTTCTCCGCGAGCTTGGGGAAGAAGGTGTCCCTGTAGAAGCTCTCGAGCTCGGCCGCCTGCTCGGTGTCGAGCTCCTCGTCGCGCAGCTCCTGGAAGGCCGCTTGGAGCTCCCGGACGGCGGCGACGAGCATCTGGTCCTCGGCCAGGACCTCGACCTGGTTTCTCATCTGCAGGAAGTAGGACTCGACCTGCGAGGCCTTTGAGGCGCGCAGGCTCTTGAGCTGGTTGAAGATGCCGTTGCGCAGGGCCCTCGCGCCGACCACGTAGCTAAGGACGTTGACGACGGCGACCGACAGGAGGGCCGCGGTCACCAGCATGAGGATGAGCTTCGATTTGATGCTGAGACGCTCGATCAGGCCCATGGATCCTCCACTCTCGGACGGCACCGCAGCCGGCTTTCGGGAAACGGCTTTCGGGAAACGCTTGGTTGGCCAAGATCATAGCACGCGACGGACGCCGGCGGCAGCCAAACATTTCGCCACCGCACGGCGGGAGGTAAGATCCTGAGACCGGAACAGGCTCAGGAGACCGATGGCGGCTGGCGAGGAGGGAGCAGCAGATCGCCGAGGTCCTGGGCGTGACGACGCGCACCGTGCAGCGCGACTGGGTCAAGGCGGGGCCCTGGCTCTACAAGGAGCTGTACCCGGAAGGGGCGTAGGCCGGCCGAGCGCAGCGTGAAGCGGCAGCGCAGCCCGGCGACGCATGTGCTATGATGCCTGTCCGATGGCGAAGAAAATACCGATCTGGATGTCCGGGTACGTACCGCCAGGCTTCTGGCGACAGGACGAGAACGTGCAGGCCTACCTCCGATGGGCGGAGAAGAGACTCGGAATCCGCCGGCCCCAAGACTGGTACAAGTTCGCGGTCGCGGACCTGCAACGCCTCTCGCGCTCGGGTCCCTTCAGGCTGCACACCTCGCTGCAAGAGCTCCTGATGACCTTCCGGCCGGACTACCCTTGGAAGGAGTGGCTCTTCAGGGCCTTGGTCAAAGGCTTCTGGAGAAAGCCCGAAAACCGGCGCCGGTACCTCGACTGGCTGGGTCAAAGGCAGGGCTACGAGAGACCGGAAGACTGGTACCAGCTCACCAACAGGATCCTGAACGAGAACCAGGGACATGGACTCCTCCTTTTTCATGGCTCGAACATCCGAGTGGTCAAGGCGTACATGCCGGACTACCCGTTCAAGGAATGGCTCTTTTCCAGAGCCCCGGTCGGCTTTTGGGACGATCCGGTCAATCAACGCCGCTACCTCGAATGGTTGGGCGAGGAGCTCGGCTTTGAGGACCAGGAAGACTGGTATCGGTTCGACGCCAGATCTCTCACCAGAAATCATGGCGACAAGTTAATTGGTCTTTACGACGGCTCCCCGTCGGCCGTCCTGAGGGCGGTGTTCCCCGAGTACGATTGGAAGGAATGGCTCTTCGCCACCCTGCCGAACCAATTCTGGGCGGATCCGGACAATGTCATGGCGTACATGGAGTGGTTGGGCGAACAGCTGGACTTCAAGGAGCCCGAAGACTGGTACCAGGTGACGACTTGGGACTTCCAGGTGCGTCGGGGAGCGTCGCTGCTTGGCAAGTTCGGAGGCAGTCCGTCGCAATTGGTCAAGTTCTTCTTTCAGGACCGCGAGTACTGGGAGTGGTTGATGCCGAGGACGCCGCGCGGCTTCTGGCAGAGTCGGGAGAACTGTGGTCGCTACCTTGAGTGGCTGGGTGAAAGGCTAGGAGTTGTGGAGCTCGAAGACTGGTATCGGGTCACCGCCGACGACGTTGAAGCCAATCATGGTGGGACAATTCTCAGCGTGCACGGAGGCCTGACGGGGCTTCTAAGGTACTGGAGGCCGGACTACGACTGGCTGGAGTGGCTGTTTCGGATCGTGCCGGTCGGCTTTTGGGACCGCCGCAAAAACCGTCGACGTTATCTGGAATGGTTGGCAGGGCAACTGGGTTTGAAAAGCCCTGATGAATGGTCGTCGATCACCAGGGTGGACCTCGAGCAGCACCGAGGGTCGACCCTGTGTACTCGGTACAAGTCGGCCGCCGCCGTGATCCGACACAGCCGGTGAAGTCACCGGCAGGTGGCGAAAGCGTCCGTGTCGGTGACCGCGTCGGCCGGACGGCCCACCGGGTTCTCGTACTCGCGAACGGTTCCCGTCTCCGTGTCGGTCACCCGCAGGACATAGCCGACGTTCGTCGTCGTGGCGGCAAAGACCC
>CBDUYN010000077.1:0-42953 GCA_965371445.1 uncultured bacterium
AGGATCTGACAATTTTGGACCAAGGGGTTGACACAGGGTGTCTTCAGCCGGCTTCTTCGTCTATAGCACGGGTCTTTAGGCCCGTAGCGAAGGCGTGCCGAACCTCGAACGTCCGTAGCTCGCGCCGGCTCCGCAACGGACCTGAAGACCCGTGCTATAGGCTGGAAAGACGGCTAAAGCCGCCTCCCGGAGGCGAGTGCTACGAAAACAAAAAGACCGTCCCGGCAACGCCGGGACGGTCTTTGAGCGTCGTCTGGCTCCGGTCCTACTGCGGACAGATCGAGACGTCGTCGATACCGCACTCTATCAGGTCGCCGCCCGACGAGCCGTCCGAGCACTGGACGCGGATCTTGACGTCCGAGCCCGCCCCGACCGGGACCGTCGCCTGGGTCCACGACGCCGTCGACGCCGAGTCGCCGTTCGACGCCATCGGCGACCAGCTCGCTCCGCCGTCGCTCGAGTACTCGAGCTGGAAGAAGTCGCCCGAGGGGTCGTCATTGTTGTCGCGCTGGCCGTGCCAGTACCAGACCGAAAGCGTCGAGGCCTCCGAAACCGCCCAGGTCGGCGAGGCGAGGATGCACTTGCCGCCGTCGACGTCGGCGTTCCCCGCCGAGGTATTGACACCCGTGAAGATCGAGTTGCTCCCCGAGTGCGAGCCCACGATCTGCTGGCCGCCACCGGGGTTGGTGGGATCGCCGGTCACGTAGGCGCCCGTCGTGCAGGTCGAAGCCGGGGCGTTCGTCCAGTCGGGAGCCCCGGATTCGAAGTCGTCGTCGAGCGTACACGGGGGCGGCGGGGTCGTCGGGCAGACCTGGACGTTGTCGACACCACCTTCGATGATGTCGCCACCGCCCGTGGCGTCGGTGGCCCGCACCCGCAGCTGGATCGTGCCCGGGTTGACCACCGTCGACGACGCGGAGATCCACGCCGCGCTGTTCGTGACGTCGCCGATCGAGACCACCGTGTCGACCACGACGCCGTCGTTCAGCACCTCGACGGTGAAGCCGTCGCCGGCGTCGTCGCCCGCGTCGCGCTGGCCGTGGAAGTAGTCGAAGGTGACCTCGACGGCCGCTTCACCGCTGGCGTCGATGGTCGGCGAGAGGGCCTCGCACCTGCCGCCGTCGACGTCGTCGCTGCCCACGCCACCCGGGTTCGGCTGGGTGTAGTAGGCGTTGCCCGGGTTGCCGCCACCGACCTGCCAGGCGGTCGCGTCGGGCGTGCCGACGACGAAGGAGCCGGTCGTGCAGGTGTCAGCGCCGTTGGTCCAGCCGCCGGCGCCCGACTCGAAGTCGATGTCGTGCAAACAGGTCCCCTGCGGCACGCAGACGTCACCGGCCTCGTCGCAGGACTGACCCGGACAGGGGTCGCCTCCCGCCTGGCAGGAGCCCGCGTTGCAGGTCTCGGCGCCGTTGCAGAAAAGGCCGTCGTCGCAGTCGGCGTCGACGTTGCACTCGAGGCAGACGTCGCCGACCTCGTCACAGCCGAACGGGGTGCAGGGATCGCTTCCCACCTGGCAGCCGAGGGTCGCGGAGCAGGTCTCGGCGCCGTTGCAGAAGGCGCCGTCGTCGCAGGCCGCGTCGTTCGGCGTGTTGTCGCAGGAATCGGTCCCCTCGTTGCAGGAGTCGGCCGTACAGGCGACGCTGTCGTCGCAGTCGGGCGCGGTGCCCGCCTGGCAGTCGAGGGTGGCGCTGCAGGTCTCCGCGCCGTCGCACCACAAGCCGTTGTCGCAGTTGGCGTCGTTGGCCGTGAAGTCGCACGAGTCCGTACCTTCGTTGCAGGCGTCGTCGGTACAGGCGACGCCGTCGTCGCAGGTGACGGCCGTGCCCGCCTGGCACGTGCCGGCGTTGCAGACCTCGGCGCCGTTGCAGTACGCGCCGTCGTCGCAATCCGCGTCGACTGTGCAGGCCGCGACGGTCTCGACCGCGAAGACCAGGTCGTCGGTGTCGTCGTAGCTGCCGGTCGAGCACGAGCTCTGGCTGCCCTGGTAGCGGAAGTTGGCGCGCACGGCCTGCAGGCCGCCCGCCGGCAGCGTGTACTGCGCCGAGAGGGTCTGAACCCCGCCGCCTGGCATGCTGAGCGTCATGATGTAGGTCCACGACGGGTTGTTGGCGTCGGCCGCGTAGTAGAGGTCGAGGCTATCCGAGGACCCCGTCGACCAGGCGTAGACCGTGGCGTCGATCCTTACGGTCGCGCCCTCGGTGAAGTTCGCCCCGTCGAGCGTCGAGACGACGATCCGGTCGTTCGACTCGTCGCTGTGGTAGGAGCCCGAGGTGCCGTCGGTGCAGGAGTCGAGGGTGTTGGGTTGGTTGGGCTCGGGACCAAGGTTGGCGCGGCCATCGAGCAGCGTCGTCGAGTCGCAGGAGCTGCCCGGGATCGCACACTTCGGGGCGCCGAGGGCGGCGTCGTAGACCGCGTCCTGCGGTCCGTTCTGCCCCGCCGGGACGACGGTCACCGTGACCGAATCCTGGGCGCTGCCGCAGCTCGTCGTGGCGGTCACGGTGTAGGTCGTCGTCGACGTCGGCGAGACGAGGACCTCGGCCGTCGTCGCGCCGCCCGGCGACCACGAGTAGGTGTGGCCGGCCTGGGCCGGGGTGCCGATCGTCGTCGAGTCGCCGTCGTTGATCGAACGGTCGGCTCCTGCGTCGGCGATCGGCGACGGCGAGCAACCGACCATGGCGGTCTCGATGGCGAAGGAGAGGGCCAGCTTCGAGAACTTGAGGGCGTGGTCGGTCTGGTTGCCCACCGTCGCCAGCGTGTCGTTGCTGGTGTGGATCTGCGGGTTGTGCTGTCCCATCCGCGCCTCGAAAGGCATCGTCGCCGGATACCCCCGGTTGTGCCACGAGGCGTGGTCGGAGCAACCGTAGCCACAGGTCGAGTAGGACCAGGTGAGCGACGGCTGGTAGAAGTCGATCAGGTCGCCGACAAAGGCGCTCAGATCCGCGTTGGTGTTGTCGTCGATCAGGGAGATGTCTTCGACCGACCCGTTGTAGTCGGTCATGTCGAGCTGCATCACGGCGACGACGTCGGTCCCCGCGTTGGCGTGGTCTTGGGCGATGTCGGCGGAGCCCAGGAGGCCGACCTCCTCGGCTGCGTAGCCCATGAACTTCACCGTCCGGTCGGGGACCCAACCGTCGTTCATCAGCACCCGGATGACCTCGGAGAGCGCGGCGATGCCCGAGGCGTTGTCGTCGGCTCCGGGAGCGACGGTACCCGTCGTCATGCCGCCGCTCTTGATCGAGTCGAGGTGACCGCCCAGGACGACGACCTCCGAGGCCAGGCTCGTGCCGTCGATCGTCATGATGACCGAGGGCTGCACGAAGCTGTGAGCGTAGGTGGTGACCGTGACGTCGGAGCGTCCGGTGGCGTACCCCAGCCAGAGGTCGCGGATCCACAGCGCTGACTGCTGACCGGAGGTGTACTGGTAGTAGCGGTTGGTGTAGCCCGTCGACAGGGTGTCGATCGTCGCCAGGATGTTGGTCTTGTCGAGCAACGGCAGGAGCGTGTTCACGCTCGTCTGCTGGTCGATGGTGAATTCGCTGGGCAGCACCTTGTAGACGTTGCGCCGGGCGGCTTCCATCGCCGCCGTGGCCTCTTCAAAAGAGTCGTGGACGATGAAACCGCTGCAGCGGTTGGCCTTGTGGTGCATGAAGGTCGACACGGCGTTCAAGTCACGGCTCCGGAGCCGGGTGACGACGACGCCCGAGTCGGAAGCGAGCGACTTGAGCGGGAAGGTGTCGGTCAAGACCCCGGACGATCTCATCAGCATGTCGAAGGCGTCCTGGCCGATCGTGACCCAGACCCTGTCGTCGTGGACCCTACCCTGGGCGGCCAAGACGCCGCACGTCCCCACGGCGAGGATCGCCGCCAGGACGACAGGTAGAACGAATCTTCGCGTCAAAGGCGCAGTTAAACAAAAGTGGCTTCTCATGGGATCCCCTTGCTCCGAGCCGGTGGTCGGCTTAGCCTTGTACGTTGTCAAAAGGTCGTCTCGCATCGAGACGGATCTTCAGACATCTTGCTTTGCAAGAGTCGCGCCAACCGCGGGGCGATCCGACGATCCCCGGAAACGACTGGATTCACAGGGTTTTGGCGGATCAGGGCGCGAGGCGACGTCTCAAAGGTGAGAACGTTCTCGCGGGCCGCGAAGAGACCGGCTGGCGCAGAGCCGCGCATAAGGCGGCTGAACGGCCGTTCTCAAAACTGGACAGCCGGATTCTCAGTCTTGAGAAGACGTCCGGGGGCGGCTCGGAGCTGTCTCGCCGAGCCGGCGGCGCAGGAAGCCGCCGGTCCGCGAGACCAGCTCGAAGAGCTCCTTTTCGGAGCCCTCGCTGTCGTACCTGCCGAGGACCTCACCGGTCGCGGCGTCGGCGAGGACGGCTTGCCAGCGAAGGAAGGATCCTTCGCCTCGCCTGGCACGAGCCGAAACCCGCGAGCGTCCACGAGCTCGGCGGCCAGCATCTCGACGAGCGCTGTCGACAGCCACTCCGAGTCGGGGCCGGACAGGCTGCGGAACCCGAGGATGGCCACCGGCGGTGGGCCCTTGTTGACGGCTTGCGATGGTAGGCCAGCGCGAAGCTCAAAGCCCGCTCGGGGAGGTCGAAAAACAGCTGAAAGCTCTCGTCGCGGTCGATCTCGAAACCGCCGCAATCGGCGAGGGCGTCCTGCTCCGGCGACATGGCCCGCACGGTCCCGATCACCGCCCCCTGGATCGAAATCGTGCTCTCGTCGACGTTCGGATCGAGGTCCTTGGCGAGGCCGATCGGGAGGTCCCTGGGGAGCACCGACTCCAGCTTTGTCCACGTCCTCAGTTTAGCCCATTCGCGGAGCGAGGAGGCAAGCTCCGCTCCGGCACGGCGGCCAGCCGCACCCACAGAGGCCGGCACCCACATGGCTAGACGCCATCGTCATGGACATCCCGGAGACACTCGCGGCGGAGGCGACTTATACAGGATTAGAAATATCTATTTCTATCGATCTACGAATTGTCACGACGTTTTCTGCCGGCCTCGGATACAATGGACAGGTAGGCAGTTTGTTGTGGAACCGGTCGACGTCCGCGTGGACCCGCGGATGTCGATTGCTCAATCGTCCTGAGTCTGTCGGCGAGGGTTATGGGGGGCTGCGTCCGGGTCCGCTTACAGTCTTCAGGAGGCCAAATCGCGGGGGAAAGCCGTATGGCACCGCCGAGCCCACCCGGGGAGCTTCACCAAGTTCGTTTCGAATGGAACGACACGGCGGTTGCGGAGCCGCCGCCGGCGAACGTCGTGGCCTGGTTCCTCCGCCAGGTCGAGGCGACGCCGGGAAAGACCGCTCTGCAAGGCGAAAGCACCGCCTGGAGCTACCGCGAGCTCGATCGCCGGAGCTACCGCGTGGCCGAAGAGCTGCACCACGCCGGTGTCTGCCGCGGCCACCGAGTCGGCCTGTTCCTGGAACGGCAACCGGAAGCGCTCGCCGCGATCCTGGGTGTCCTCAGGGTGGGAGCCGCCTACGTCCCCTTGGAAACGGCCCTTCCGCCCGCGCGGCTTCGCTCGATGACGGAGGTCGCCGCGTGCCGGACGATTTTGACTACACAGCGCCTGTCGCCGGCCCTTCGGGAGGCAAGATCGACCGCGGTGCTCCTTCAGCTCGCCACCGGGAGGGCCGATCGCGAACCTTCTCGGACCCCTGCCTGCGACGCCGAAATCGAGCCTGGCGACCCGGCCTACATCCTCTTCACCTCCGGCTCGACGGGAGAGCCCAAAGGCATCGTCCTGGGACATCTGGCGCTTGCGAACCTGATCGCCTGGCACCTGGGTTGCCGGAGCGCGGTGCCGACCGGCCAGCGGCTGCGGGGCGCTCGGACCCTGCAGCTCGCTTCGCTCGCTTTCGACGCCAGCTTCCATGAGATGTTCGCCACCTGGTGCTCGGGCGGGTGCCTGGTGATGGCTTCCGGGAAAGAACGCCTCGATCCGGCGGCCCTGGTGGACCTCCTCGAGCGGGAGCGGGTCGAAAAGGCGATCCTACCGGTCGTTTTGCTTCACGAGGTAGCGGAGGAATGCCTGGCCCGCCGGTCTCTGGACCTGGCGATCCGGGAGGTCACGACGACGGGCGAGCAACTCCATGTCACCCCGGCGGTGGTCGAGCTTTTCAAGCGCCTACCCGGGCTCCGGCTGCACAATCACTACGGACCGTCGGAAACCCATGTGGTCACGTCACTTATCCTACCGGCCGATCCTCGCCGCTGGCCGTCCCATCCCGCCATAGGTCGCCCGATCGGTAGAACCTCCGTCTACCTGCTGGACGGCGCTTCCGGAACCCTGAGCCGCGAGGGGGAGCTTATGATCGGCGGGGTGTCCCTGGCCCAGGGGTATGCCGCCAGCCCGGCGCTCTCCGCGGAACGCTTCGTCCCGGACCCCTACGCCGGGACGCCGGGAGCACGCCTCTACAGGACGGGGGATCGCGCCCGCTACCTGGACGACGGCAATGTCGAATTCCTCGGCCGCCTCGACGATCAGCTCAAGGTTCGCGGCCATCGTGTCGAGCCGGCGGAGGTCGAAGCGGCCCTGGACTCCCATCCGGCGGTTCGGGCCTCGGCCGTCACGATGCGCCGCGAGCAAGGTGACGCTCGGCTGGTGGCCTATCTGAGCTTGCGGGACGGGGGGGTGGATCCGGCGGCTCTGCGCACCCACCTGGGCCACCGGCTGCCAGCCTATATGCTGCCAGGTACTTTCGTCGCCGTCGACCGCTTTCCCCGGACCCCCAACGGCAAGCTCGATCGCACCGCGCTCGCCACCCTGGCGGGAAAGGAGCTGGTGGCGGAGCCGACCGAGCCGCCGCGTACCGGCGTGGAAAAGCGGCTGGCCGGGATCTGGTGTGAGGTCCTCGGGCGCCGCCGTATCGGAATACGCGATGACTTTTTCGCGCTCGGCGGCGATTCGCTTCTCGCCGCCAGGACGATGACGCGCCTGCGCCGCGAATTCGGCGAGGGATGGACGGTGGGCTGGCTCTTCGAGCACCCCACGATCGCCCAGATGGCGCCGGTCCTGACGCCCGGGCTGGCCCGCGGCGAGGCGCAGGACGCCGAGCTGCGTTTCCCCGCGGCGGCCCTCGGCGAAGGTCCCCTCTCGTTTGGCCAGCAGCGCCTGTGGTTCCTGCACCAGCTTTGTCCCGGCTCGGCAGCCTACAATCTCGCCTTCGCATGGTCGCTTGACGGCCCCCTCGACGTGGCGGCCTTCCGGGGAGCGCTTCGCGAGGTCCTGCGGCGCCACACCGTCTTGAGAAGCACCATCATCGCCTCGGGCGGCGAGCCCCGCCAGATCGTGGCCCGCTCGGTGGTGCCGCTGCCTGTCGTCGACCTCAGGCGCCTGGCCCCGGGGCGGCGCGAAGAGGAGGGACGCCGACGGCTCGCCACCGAAGCGGTGCGCCCCTTCGACCTGGAGCGCGGGCCGCTCCTGCGGCCGATGCTCCTGGACCTCGGGCGGCGGCGGCACTTCCTGGCGCTCCAAATGCACCACGTCGTCACCGACGCCTGGTCCCAGGAGCTGCTCTGTCACGAGCTAGAAGTGGGATATCGCAGCGCTTTGCGGGGCCGCGCTCTACGGCTTCCCGATCTGCCCCTCCAGTACGCCGAGTTCGCCGCCTGGCAGCGCCGCCGCTTGGATTCCGGAGCCCTCGCCGAGCCCCTGGACTGGTGGCGGCGCACCCTCACCGGTCTCCCTCCGCTCGTGCTTCCCACCGACCGGAGGCGGCTTGAAATCCGCGGCGACCGCGGCGCGGCGGTGCCCGTCGTGATCGACGCGGCGGCGACCGCTCGGCTGCGGCAGCTGGCCAGCGAGGCCGGAGCCTCGCTTTTCATGACGCTCGTTGCGGCGTTCATGGCGCTCCTCGGCCGCACCGCCGGGCAGGAGGACTTCGCCGTCGGAAGCCCGGTCGCCGACCGCCCTCTGCCCGAGACCGAGGAGCTGATCGGCTTTTTCGTCAACACGCTCGTGCTGCGCGCCGACCTGCAAGGCGAGCCGAGCTACGGCGAGCTCCTTCGACGCGTCCGCCGGCGGAGCCTCGACGGCTTCGCTCGTCAGGAGGTGCCCTTCGAGAGGATTGTGGAGGCGCTCGGCCCCGAGCGCGAGTCGGGCCGATCGCCGCTCTTTCAGGTCCTCTTCGCTTTTGAGAACGCCTCGGCCGACCTGGCGCTGCCGGGGATCGTGACCCGGCGCCTCGAGCTCGGGCACCGCGTGGCGGCCCAGTTCGATCTCGTCCTCTTCCTGCGCGAGACCGGGGACTCCCTCGCCGGGTCTCTGGAGCACAGCGCCGAGCTCTTCGACGCGACCTCCG
Organism: uncultured bacterium; assembly: GCA_965371445.1. GTDB lineage: Bacteria > Acidobacteriota > Thermoanaerobaculia > Multivoradales > J023 > DASWIG01. The sequence continues at coordinate 8,311 of CBDUYN010000077.1, forward strand.
TGCGCCGCCTGCGCGGCCACTTCCTGAACCTCCTGGCCGACGTGGCGGCGGATCCCGGACTCGCGGTGTCCGAAGCTGCCTGGCTAGGCCCCGCAGAGCGGCACCAGTTGCTGGTGGAGTGGAACGAGACGGGAGCTTCCCCCGCCGCGGCGCCGGTCCTTTTTCCGGCCCTTTTCGCAGCGTGTGCGGATTCGAGGCCCGACGCAGCCGCCGTCGTCGACCCGGCCACCGGTGCCGAGCTGAGCTACCGGGAGCTCGACGAGAGGTCCGAGGCACTGGCCGGCGAGCTGCGGCGGCAAGGAGTCCGGGCAGAGGTCAGGGTGGCCTTGCTCTTGGACCGTTCGCCCGAGCAGGTGGTGGCGCTCCTGGCGGTGCTCAAGTCGGGAGGAGCTTACGTTGCGCTCGAGCCCTCGGCTCCCTCCGCCTGGTGGCGGCGAATCGTCGAGGACGCCGGGGTCGACCTGCTCGTCGCTCACGAGCACCTGCTTCCGGACGAGCCCCTGGCGGCGAAGCTCCTGGTCCTGGGCCGCGGAGGGAAGCTCGCCGGTGGCACCGTCCCCTTGGGGGGAACGAGGGGGGCGTCCCGGCAGCGAGCCCCGGTCCGCATCGATCCACGGAGCGCGGCCTACGTCATCTACACCTCGGGCTCCACCGGCCGGCCGAAGGGCGTGACCGTCAGCCACGGATCCCTCGCCTGGCTTCTGTCTTCCTGCCCGGAGGGCCGCCTGGTCCGCCCCGGCGAGCGGTTGCTGGTCCTGGCGTCGATCGCTTTCGACCTGAGCGTCCTGGAGATTCACCTGTCTCTCGTCCGCGGCCTCACCCTGGTGCTCGGCGACGTCGAGTCGATCGACGCCTCGGTGCTCCTCGAGCGCTGCCGTGCCGGGTCGATCCACGCCCTTTTCCTGTCGACCGCCCTGTGGCACGAGCTGACCCGGGAGCTCGTCGCCCACCCCGAGCGCCGGCCGCCTTCCCTGCGGTTGGTGACCCTCGGCACCGAACGTCTGTTGCCGCCACAGCTCGCCGCCTGGCGGCGGGCCCTCGGTACCGATCTGCGGCTCGTCCACCTCTATGGCCTGACCGAGGGAACCGCCGAGTCCACCTGGCATGACTTGACGGCGGGCGATCCGGTGTCGGAGAGGGGAGACGGTGAGGTCCCGATCGGCCGTCCGATCCCCGGTGTAGGACTTTACGTTTTCGACCGCCGTCTTCGAAGCGTGCCCATCGGCACTCTTGGAGAGCTCTGGATCGCCGGAGAAGGCCTCGCCCGCGGCTACCACCGGCGAGGCCGGGCGACCGCGGAGCACTTCGTGCCCCATCCTCTGGCCCGGGAACCGGGCGAGCGCCTCCTGCGCTCCGGCGACCTGGTGCGCCAGCGCGCCGACGGCACGTTGGAGCTCGTCGGCCGGCGTGACCTGCAGGTCAAGGTCCGCGGCCAGCGGCTCGAGCCCGGGGAGGTCGAAGCGGAGCTTGCCGCGCACCCGGCGGTGTTCGACGCAGCCGTGGCGCTCTGCGACGATTCCTTTCGCAAAGGGGGAACACTGTCCCCCTCGGGGGATCAAGGGGGGAAAACACTGCTGGTCGCCTGGGTCGCCGTCGATGCCACGGCGCCGGACAGCGCCGAGCTACGCCGCCACCTCCGGCAGCGTCTACCGGCCTCCAGGGTCCCCGCCCACTTCGTCTTCCTCGACGCCCTGCCCCGCAATCGCAGCGGCAAAGTCGACCGGCGCCGGCTGCCGGCGCCGGATGGGGCGAGCCGTTCATCCGGCACACGCGGTGCGGCGCCGCGCGGCCGGGCGCAGGAGAGGATCGCCGCCATCTGGCGCGACCTCCTGGGCCTCGGGGAAGTTGGCGTCGACCAGAGCTTTTTTGACCTTGGAGGGCATTCGCTCCTGGTCGTAGAGCTGCGCAGCCGACTGCGCGAGAGCTGCGGCGAAAGCCTGTCCATCGTGGAGCTCTTTCGTCACCCCACGATCGCTCAGCTGGCCGACCACCTGGGGTCCGGCCAACCGGAACGGATCGGGCCGGAAACCTTCCCGCTCGTCCCGAGCGGACACGCCACGCGGCGCCGGGAAGCTCGGGAAGAGCTGGAACGCCAGCGCGAGAGCCGGCGACGCTACCGGTCACGGACCCGAGGTGGGGGATGAGCCGCGCCAACGAGGCGCACAGCGCGTCAAGAATCGCCGTCATCGGCTTGAGCGGCCGCTTCCCGGGATGCGGCATGGGCGGTTCGGAACCGGGACGCTCAACGATCGACCGCTTCTGGCAGAACCTGCGTGACGGCGTCGAATCCGTGCGGAGCTTCTCTCCCCAGGAGCTGGCGGCTTCGGGCGTCGAGCCGTCGGTTTACCGCGATCCCCGCTACGTCCCCGCGGCGGCCGCGCTCGACGACGTCGAGAGCTTCGATTCCGCGTTCTTCGACATGAGCCCGCGCGAGGCCGACGTCATGGACCCTCAGCACCGATTCCTCCTCGAGTGCGCTTGGGAGGCCCTGGAGAACGCCGGCTACGACCCGCGGCGCCTGCCGGGCGCCACGGGAGTCTTCGCCGGCTCAGGCTCGAACACCTATGCCCTGTCGCGGCTCGTCGAAGGGCTCGGCGACGGCCTGGGCTCTTTCCTGGCCGCCGTCGGCAACGAACGGGACTACCTGACGACCCGGCTCTCCTACAAGCTGGACCTCAGAGGGCCCAGCCTCACCGTCCAGACCGCCTGCTCGACCTCGCTCGTTGCCGTCCACCTGGCCTGTCAGAGCCTCCTGGCCGGGGAGTGCGACATGGCTCTCGCGGGGGGTGTCGCGATCACGGTGCCTCACCGAGTGGGGTACCTCCACGAAGCAGGCAGCATCCTTTCCCCGGACGGTCGCTGCCGGCCTTTTGACGCCCGGGCCAACGGCACGGTCACCGGCAGCGGCGCCGGAATCGTCGTGCTGAAGCGCCTGCTCGAAGCCCTGGCCGACGGCGATCGCATCGAGGCGGTGATCGCCGGATCGGCGATCAACAACGACGGTGCCGCCAAGCTCGGCTACTCGGCCCCCAGCGTCTCGGGCCAGGAAGCGGTCATCGGCGAAGCCCTCGACGTGACCGGTTTCTCTCCGGCGACCCTCGGCTACGTCGAGGCCCACGGTACGGCGACACCGCTCGGCGACCCGGTGGAGGTCGACGCCCTGACCCGGGCGTTTCGCGCCGGGACCTGCGAGCGGGGCTTTTGTGCCCTGGGCTCGGTCAAAGGCAACGTCGGACACCTCGACGCCGCGGCGGGCGTTACTGGGCTGATCAAGACCGTCCTCGCTCTGCGGCATGGCGAGATCCCTCCCAGCCTCCACTTCTCGCAGCCCAACCCCGAGATCGACTTCGCGGCGAGCCCCTTCTACGTGAACACCGAGCTTCGGCCCTGGCCGCGGCTTGAAGCACCAAGGCGGGGCGGAGTGAGCTCTTTCGGCATCGGCGGCACCAACGCCCACGTCCTCGTCGAGGAGGCGCCCGCGACGGCTCGGCCGGAGCCGGATCTCCGTCCTCAATTACTCCTCCTTTCGGCTCAAACCGCCTCAGCTCTCGAAGCCGCCGCGAATCACCTGGCCACCTACCTCGCCGGGGCGCGAGATCCAGCTGAATTGGCGGACGTGGCCTACACCCTCCAGGTGGGCCGCGCCCGATTCGAGCACCGGCTGGCGCTGGTCGCAAAGAGCCTCGAGGACGCCGTCATCGCTCTCCGGCAAAGGGAGCCGGAGCTCGACCGGCAAGGCCCGGCGACCGAAGAGGAGGAGCTCGACCGGCTGGGAGAGATGGGCCGCTCCTGGCTCGCCGGAGAAGGCGTGGACTTCGAGCCGCGTCCCGGCCGGCGGCGCCTTGAGCTGCCCACCTATCCCTTTGAGCGCCAACGGCACTGGATCGAACCGAGCTTGGGTCGCCGAGACCAGGGGCCATCGCCACCCCCGGCAGCGCAGGCGAACGACGCCGGTAAGGCCCGCGATGCGTTTTCCGCCGTCGCCGAGATCTGGCGCGAGGTCCTGGGGGTGGACCGGGTGGAGGCCCAGGACGACTTCTTCGAGCTTGGCGGAGATTCCCTCGTGGCGACCCAGGTCCTCTCGCGTCTGCGCCGGACCCTCGGCGTGGAGCTCACCCTCGACGACCTTTTCGAGACCAGCACGGCCGCCGATCTCGCCTTATGCCTCGAGGAGCGCCGCGGCGGCGACTTGCGGCACGACGCTGAAACGATTCACCCATCGAGCCTCGACCTGGAAGTCGAGGAGGGACGCCTGTGAACGCTGAGCGCTCAATCCTCCAACTCGTCGAAAAGGGAGCCCAGCTCTGGGCCGACGGTTCCGAGCTCGCCTTCAAAGCACCCCGGGGGACGATCGACGCGGCCCTACGAAAAAAAATCCGAGAGCGCAAGGGCGAGCTCCTGAGGATCCTGGGGCCGACGAAAAAATACGCCCTCCCCTCCTTCGCGCAGGAACGGCTGTGGTTTCTACATCAGCTCGACCCGACGAGCTCCGCCTACAACGTGTACCTGGTCTACTGGCTGCGGGGAAACCTCGTGGTACCGGCGCTCAAGGCGGCCTTCGCCGATCTGGTGGGCCGTCACGAGAGCTTACGCACAAGCTTTGTCGAGCTCGACGGGCGGCCGCTCCAGTGTATCCGGCACCCGGCGAATCGACCTCTCCAGGTGCATGTCGGCGTCGTCGACCTCTCGGCCCGTCCGGCCGCGGAAACCGAGGCCCTGCGCCTGGCCCACCGCGAGATTCACCGCCCCTTCGAGCTGGCGCGGGACGACTTGGTGCGTCCGGTCCTCGTGCGGCTCTCGCCAACGTATCACCTCCTGGTCCTGACGCTCCATCACTCGATCGCCGACGCCTGGTCGCTCGGCGTCCTGGAGGGCGAGCTCGCGGCCCTGTACCGCGCCGCTTTGGAGGGCCGGGGCGACCCACTACGTAAGCTTGCGCTTCAATATGCGGATTTCGCCCATTGGCAGAGGCGGTGGCTCTCGGGCGCCGTCCTCGACGAGCAACTCGGCTACTGGCGCGAGCAACTGGCGGAGCTTGCGCCGCTCGGAGTGCCGACGGACCGGCGCCGTCCACCGATCAGGCGACCCCATGCCGCGCTGCTCCGTTTTCGGCTCGCGGCGGAGCTCACCGACGGCCTCAAGAAACTGGGCCGCGGGCTCGGCGCCTCGCTTTTCATGACGCTTCTCTCCGCCTTCATGGCCCTGGTCTATCGCTTGACCGGCCAGCGCGACCTTGCCGTCGGCTCTCCCATCGCCAACCGCAACCGCCAGGAAGTCGAAGGACTGATCGGATTTTTCGTCAACACGCTCGTCCTCAGAGGACGCCTCGCTGAGGACATGAGCTTCGCCGAGCTCGTGCAGTCCCTGCGCCAGGTCGCCCTCGACGCCTACGCTCACCAGGACCTGCCCTTTGAGAAGCTCGTCGAGGAGCTCGGCGGCGACCGCCGCCTCGACAAGAACCCGCTGGTCCAGGTGGTGCTTGCTTTACAGAACGCCGGCCAGGGCGGCCTCGAGCTGGCCGGTCTGGAGACGGCGGCCGCCGAGGTCAACCTCCTGCGGGCGGGGTTTGACCTGGAGCTCCATTTCTATGAAGAGGGCGACGCCTTGGTCGGCGACGTCGTCTACTCGCGCTTCCTTTTCGACTCCACGACCATCGCGCGGCTCTCGTGCCATCTCATGAACCTCGTCGCCGAGACCGTCGCTCACCCGCGGCGCCGCCTCGCCGACCTCGTACCCTGGACGGCGGCGGAGCTCCACCAGATCTGCCGGGAGTGGAACGACACGGCGACGGCGCCCGGCGCAGGTTCCTTCGTCGAGATCTTCGAAGCCCAGGCCGCGAGGCGGCCTCGCTCGACGGCGCTCGTTGCGGACGACGAGACGGTGAGCTACGGCGAGCTTGAGAAGCGTGCGAACCGTCTGGCCGCCCGCTTGCTCGAGCTGGGACTACGGCCGGAGGGACGGGTGGGCCTCGCTCTCGACCGCTCGCCGGAGATGATCGTGGCGCTCCTGGCCGTGCTCAAGGCCGGCGGGGCCTACGTACCTCTGGATCCGGCCCACCCCGAAAAACGCCTCGCCTATGTGCTCGACGACGCCGACCTCGAGCTGATCGTGGTCCGCTCTACCCTGGCGGAAAGATTTAGAAAGTGGGAGAGGAAGCCTGGCGGCCGCCGGCTCTGCCTCGTCGACGAAGCGAGCCTGGCCAAGGGGCCGTTGCCGGTAAGAAGACCCGGCCTCCCGGAGCCCGCTCAGCTCTCTTACGTGCTCTACACGTCCGGCTCCACCGGAGCTCCGAAGGGCGTCATGGTCGCTCACGCGTCGATGGCCAACCTGGCGCTCGATCGCTCCCTTCGCGAAACCCCGGGAGAGAGGGTGTTACAGCTGGCGTCGCTGACCTTCGACGCCTCCGTTTGGGAGATCGTGAGAGCCCTGGCGACGGGTGACACGCTCCACCTCGCACGGCCGGAGCAGCTCGTGCCAGGGGCACCCCTCCGGCACCTGCTCGCCGATCGAGGTATCCAGGTCGCGGTGCTCTTGCCTGCAGTCCTTCAGGCCCTCGACGAAAGTGCCGCGGAGGAGCTACCGGAGCTACGAAGCGTCCTGACCGGCGCCGAGGTCTGCCCGCAAGCGCTGGCCGAACGATGGGCCGCCGGCCACAGCCTGAAAAACCTTTATGGGCCGACGGAGGCCACGGTCATTGCCGCAGTCGGGACCTTCCGTGGTGCTGGCCGGCCTCTACCGATCGGACGCCCGGTGGCCAATGCCGACGTGTACGTGCTCGACGGGAGGCTCAAGCCACTGCCCATCGGCGTCGCCGGTGAGCTCTGGATCGGTGGCCCGGGCCTCGCCCGCGGCTACCTGGACCGGCCCCGCGAGACCGCGGTGAGCTTCGTCCCCCACCCCCTGGGCAAGTCCGGCGGGCGCCTCTACAGAAGCGGCGACCGGACGCGCTGGCTCGGCGACGGCAACCTGGATTTCCTGGGCCGACGCGACAGTCAGGTCAAGCTTCGCGGTTACCGAATCGAGCTCGGAGAGGTCGAAAGCGTCCTTCGCGCTCACCCGCGGGTCCGGGAGGCGGTCGCCCTGGTACGCTGCGACGCTCCCGGAACCCAACGCCTGGTGGCCTACGTCGAGCCGCGGCGCCAGCTCGAGGACGCGGCGCCCGGCCCGGGAGGGAGCGATCCACTGCGCTCCACGCTCCGCGCGCGTCTGGCCGAGCACCTGCCGGCCTACATGGTGCCCTCGGATTTTGTCCTCCTGGAGAGCTTTCCCCGGCTGGCGAGTGGCAAGGTCGACCGCCGTGCCCTACCCCACCCGGCCGAGGCCCGCCCCGACCTTTCGGCGAGGTTCGCTGCGCCTCAGTCGCCCGAAGAGACGCTCCTGGCCGAGATCTGGGCCGAAGTCCTGGCGCTCGAGCGCGTCGGTATCGACGACAACTTCTTCGAGCTTGGCGGACATTCGCTGCTCGCCACCCGGGTGCTCTCGCGCGTCCGGGAAAGCTTCGGTGTGGAGCTTGAGCTGCGCTTCCTCTTCGAAGGGCCGAGTGTCGCCAAGCTCGCCGCACGTCTGGCCCGCGAGCTCAAAGCCGGCGTAGGGATCGCCACCCTGCCGCCGGTCTCTCCTGCCTTGAGCGACGACGAGAGCTTTCCTCTCTCCTTCACCCAGGAACGCCTCTGGTTCCTCGACCAGCTGGAGCCCGGATCGACCGCCTATACGATTGCTTTTCCTCTACGCCTCCGGGGTCCGCTCGACACGTCGGCCCTGGAATCGGCCGTCGGGAAAGTGGTGGAACGCCATCCCGCGCTCCGGGCCCGCTTCGTGGACCTCGGCGGCCAGGCCCGGCAGACGTTTCAGGCGGCCTGCTGCCCGCGCCTTGTGCTCCTCGATCTGACCCGGTTGCCGGCGGCACGGCGTCAAGCCGTGGCACGGCGATGGGTGGAGGTCGACGCCTCGAGGCCTTTCGACCTGGCCAAAGGGCCGCTTTTCAGAAGCGCGCTCCTACGGCTCGCCGACGACGATCACATCTTCTTGCGGACGGTCCATCACATCGTCTTCGACGGCTGGTCGGCGGTGGTGTTCGACCGCGAGCTGGCGGCCTTCTACACCGCGGAACGCTCAAGACGTCCGGCGGCCCTTGAAGCCCCGGTGCTCGGCTACGGCGATTTTGCCTACTGGCAGCGCAAGTACCTGACCGAGGAGCTCCTCCGACCTCACGTCAAGTACTGGAGAGAGCGCCTGGGCGACGAGCTGGCGTCTCCTCAGCTCTCCACCGACCGGCCGCGACCCCACCATGCCCGGGAGAGTCGCCGCCTGGCCGCCTCGCGCTCGCTTCTCGTGCCCGGGCCTCTGGGGAGCAAGCTTCGCCGTTTCGGCCGGAGCGTCACCGCAACACTTTTCATGACGCTCCTGGCCGGCTTCATGGCGCTCTTGAAGCGTTATACGGGACTCGAAAAACTGGCGGTCGCAACACCGGTGGCAGGCCGCAACCGAGGCGAGGTCGAAGGGGTGATCGGACCTTTCGTCAACATCCTGATGCTCCTTGGCGACCTTTCCGGGGAGCCGAGCTTCCGGGAGCTCGTCGGCCGCGTCCGCGAGGCTTCTCTCGATGCCTACGCCCACCAAGAGGTGCCTTTCGAAAGGCTGGTCGAAGAGCTGGCGCCGGAGCGGCGCACAGGAAACAACGCTTTGTTCCAGATCCTTTTCTCGGTGGAAAGCTCCCGGAGCCGAAGCGACACGGACGAGCTCACTCTGGACGGCCTCGAAGCCTCGTCGATCGAGCTCGAGGCTGGCGAGATCGACGCCGAGATGTCGCTCCTCGTCCTGGACAAAGGCCATCGCCTACAGGTCTCGGTCGATTATCAGAAATCGCTTTTTGACGCTACGACGATCGACCGGCTGCTGGGCCACTATCAAACCTTGCTCGATGGATTCGCCGCCGATCCCGGACGGCGCTTGCGGCAGGTGGTGATGTGCTCACCGGCCGAGCGGCAGCAGATCCTGCACGAGTGGAACCCGCCGGACGACGCCGTTTCACCGAGCTTTCTCGAGCTTTTCGAGCGACAGGCACGGATCGCGGCGGGATCGCCCGCCGTCTCGGAAGCCGCGACCGCCCTCGTGGCGACCTATGGCGAGCTCGACCGCCGGGCCGGCCTGGTGGCGAGCGTGCTGCAAAGACGCGGCGTCGGTGTCGAGCAACGCGTCGCTCTGCTCTTCGAGCGCTCCGTCGACTTCGTCATCGCCGTACTGGCCGTTTACAAGGCGGGGGCGGCCTACGTGCCGCTCGATTCGACCTGGCCGGAGAGGCGGCTCAGCCAGATCCTGGAAGCCTCCGAAGTCAAGTGCCTCCTCACCCACGGCCGCGTCTTGCGCCTCCATCCGGAGCTGCGGAGCCTCGTCGGCTCCTCGTCGTTCGAAGCCCTCTTCCTCGACGCCGCGGAAAAGGCCTCCCAGGGACCGCTCCGATCCGCCGCACATGCCGCGCCAAGCGCCGCCTACGTGATCTTCACTTCCGGTTCGAGCGGCGTCCCCAAAGGAGTCGTCGTCTCCCGCCAAGCCCTCGACACCCACGTGGCGGCCGCCCGCCACCATTATGAGCTCACCGCGGCGGATCGAATCCTGCAGTTCGTCTCGCTCGCTTTCGACGTCCACGTCGGCGAGATCTTTCCTTGCCTGGCCGCCGGAGCCCATCTCGTGTTACGAGCCGACACCATGGCCGATTCGGCGAGGGCCTTTCTGCGCTCGTGCCGAGAGTGGCGGATCGCGGTCGTTTTTCTCCCCGCCGCCTTCTGGCATGGAATCGCCGCGGAGATGGTGCCTGGAGAGCTTCCGCCGTGGGTGCGTCTGGTCGTTTTCGGGGGAGAACGGGTCCACCCGGAACGCGTTGTGGACTGGCAAAAAGCAGTGCCGCCCACGGTACGCCTGTGCAATGCCTATGGCCCGACCGAAGGCACGGTGCTCTCGGCCAGTTATGACGCCAGCCGTCATCGTGCGGCTCCCAGGCTCGCCGACCTGCCGATCGGACGGCCGATCATGAGCCGCCGAGTCTATGTCGTCGACCGCGGCCTCGATCCGGTGCCGGCAGGCGTCGCCGGCGAGCTGTGTCTTGCCGGCCAGGGCCTCGCCCGCGGTTACCTGGCACAACCTCGACAGACCGCGGCGAGCTTCGTACCCGATCCGTTCGCCCGCAAGCCGCATCCCGGAAACCCGGGCGCGAGGCTCTACCGCACGGGAGATCTCGTGCGCTGGCGCCACGACGGTCAGCTGGAGTATCTCGGCCGGATCGACCTGCAGGTCAAGGTCCGCGGACACCGCGTCGAGCCCGGGGAGGTCGAGTCCGCCCTCCGCAACGGCAAGGGCGTGCGCGACGCCGCGGTGATCGCCCGGGAGGAGGCGCCCGCCGGGCTCCTCGCCTACCTCGTCGGCGACGAGGACCTCGACGTCGCCGACCTCCGCCGCCAGCTGACCGAAAAGCTTCCGGGCTACATGATCCCGACGGCCTTCGTCGTCCTCGAAAGCCTTCCTCTGACCAGCAGCGGCAAGCTCGCCCGAGCCGTCCTCAACAGCGACCGTTTCGGCCGCGGCGCTCTCGGCCGCGCCATCGAGAGCGGCATCGACGACCTGGCGCTCGTCGCACCGCGGACGCCGGCCGAAGAGATCCTCTCTGGGATCTGGTGCCGGGTGCTGGGGTGCGAGGCGGTCAGCGTCCACGACAACTTCTTCCAGCTCGGCGGTCACTCATTGAACGCCACTCAGGTCGTGGCCCGGATTCGGGAGAGCTTCCGTGTGGAGCTCCCGCTGCGCCGGCTCTTCGAGCTTCCGACCCTGGCCAAGCTCGCCGCGGCGCTCGTCACCGCCCCGGCGGGCGAGCTTCCTCCCCTCGTGCCGGCGCCGAGGGGCGAGCCTTTGCCACCCTCGTTCGCCCAGCAGCGCCTGTGGTTTCTCGACGAGCTTGAGCCTCATAGCCGGGCCTACAACATGCCGGAGGTCTGGGAGCTTCGCGGACCTCTGGAGGTGAAGGCGCTGGAGTCCGCCCTCCTCGCCTTACTCCACCGTCATGAAACCTTGAACGCCACGTTTCCCGCCCCCGCCGGCGAGCCTCAGCTGCGCTTGGCGAGGCCGCCGAAGCGCATCCTGCCTCTCGTGGATCTGAACGGCCTCGACCCCCGTCGGCGCCGCGGCGAAGCCCGGCTCCTCGCCGAAGGCGAAGCCTCCCGCCGCTTCGACCTGTCTCGCGGCCCACTGCTACGCGTCGCGCTGCTTCATCTCGACGAGCAAGACCACGTCCTGTTCACGAACGTCCACCACATCCTTTTCGACGGCTGGTCCTGGGGCATTTTTCACCGCGAGCTCGCCCTGCTCTACAACTCCCTGGTGGAGCGCAGGTTGGCGGTGCTGCCACGGCTTCCGATCCAATACGCGGACTTTGCCGCCTGGCAACGCAAGGTCTTCGCCGGCGAACGACTGCGGGCCCAGTGGGCCTACTGGCGCTCGCAGCTGGGCGACGCCCCGGAAGCGCTCCTGCTGCCTACAGACCGGCCCCGGCCACCGCTCCAGAGCCACCGAGGCACCTTTCTGGACGTCGCTCTCGGGGCGCCCCTCTCCGCGGAGCTTCGACGGCTCAGCTTGGAGCGCGGCGCGACCCTTTTCATGACTCTTTTGGCCGCCTTCATGGCGCTGCTCGGCCGCCACAGCGGTCAACGCGACATCGTCGTCGGCTCGCCGATCGCCGGACGTAATCATCCCCTGCTCGAAGACCTGATTGGCTTTTTCGTCAACAACCTCGTGCTGCGTGGCCGCCTGGACGGCAACCCTCGCTTCCTCGATTTCCTGGAGGAGATCCGTGAAGTCGCGCTCCAGGCCTACTCCCACCAGGACCTGCCCTTCGAGATGCTGGTCGAGAAACTAGTCCCGGAGCGGGACATGAGCCGTCATCGGCTCTTCCAAATCACCTTCGCGCTACAGAACGCACCCTTCTCGGAGCTTGCACTGCCAAGAATTCGAGCCCGGCGTCTTCGCCTCGACTACGCCACGGCACGCTTCGACTTGGAGCTCCACTTTTGGGAAACCGACACCGGCCTCGAAGGAATTCTCGGCTACAACGCCGACATTTTCGACGCTACAACCTTGCGACGTCTGCGCCGCCACTTTGAGCAGACTCTACGCAGCGTTGTGGCGGCTCCAGAGAAACGTGTCGAAGGTTTATCAATGTTGGATAAGATCGAGCATCACCAATTGATGGTCGAATGGGAATCGGGGCCCATCCTTGCTAGCGGCGACTTGATTCACCAACGGATCGAGGCCCAGGCGAAAAATCACGGCGATCGAATTGCTGTAGAGGTCAACGAAAGCGACCGCTGGAGCTACAGGGAGTTGGATCAACGTGCCAACTTCCTGGCGCATCGTCTAAAAGCGTTAGGAGTGGGTCCCGAAGTCCGAGTCGCCATCTGCTCGTCGCCACGGTTGGAGATGGTGGCCGCAATTCTTGCGGTCCTCAAGGCCGGAGGCGCCTATTTGCCGATCGACCCCGCCTATCCTATTGCGCTCGTCACCCTCGTCCTCGAGGACGCCGGCGTCTCGGTCTTGCTGCTTGGACCGGCCCAGGCGCACCGCTTCGCGGCCCACGTCATCAGGCCGCTCCTGCTCAGCGAAGAATTGCGAGCCGTCGAGCAAGCCCCTCCACTCGGAGCACCTCACCCCGAGAACACCGCCTACGTGATCTACACTTCAGGCTCTACCGGGCGACCCAAGGGGGTGATGGTAAGCCATCGAAACCTGACGGCATCGACGCAGGCACGGCTCGGCTACTACCCACAGATCAAACGACAGCCGCCGAGCCGATTCCTCCTGACGTCCTCCATCGCCTTTGACTCCTCAGTCGCCGGATTCTTTGGAACTCTCTCGGAGGGCGGTACACTGATTCTAGTGCCGGAATCGGACCATGGCGACCCGCGACGTCTCGGCGCTCTCATCAAGGATCATCAAGTAACTCGGCTGCTTTCCATTCCGGCCCTATACGACCAGATTCTTGGCGACAATCCCCCACAGCGCCTCCGCAGTCTCACGTCGGTCATCGTGGCGGGGGAGGCCTGCCCCCCAGAGCTTGCGGAACGTCACCATCGCTTTCTGCCGCAGGCAATGCTCGACAATGAATATGGCCCCACCGAAGGTACCGTATGGGCCACCGTTCACAGGTGCCGCGCAAAGGAGTTGAGCCCTGTTCCAATCGGCATGCCGATCGCCGGCGTTCGCGCGCACGTGCTCGATGATTACCTTCGGCTTGTGCCGATCGGCGTGCCCGGAGAAATTCACCTGGGTGGAACAGGACTCGCTCGCGGCTACTTTCGCCAACCGGTCCGGACCGCTGAACGATTCATTCCCGACTCTCTGACCGGCACCGCTGGCTCACGTCTCTATCGCACCGGTGATCAGGCACGGCATCTGGGAGACGGCCGAATCGAGTTGCTCGGCCGCACCGACAGCCAGGTCAAGATCCGGGGCCACCGGGTCGAGCTCGGAGAGGTCGAAGCCGTGTTGCGCCGCCACCCGCTGGTCCGGGACGCCGCCGTCGTGGAGCACCGAACGGCAGTGTCTCCCCCCCTCGCTCCCCCCAAGGGGACGGCAGTGTCTCCCCCCAAGGGGACGACAGTGGAGCCCCACACTCTCGCGGCCTTCGTCGTCGCCGAAGAGGCGGGAGACGACGAAGAGCCGATCTCAACCGACGTCCAGCACGAGCACGTCACCTACTGGCAGACGCTCTACGAGGACCTCTACGAGCATTCCCTTCCCGAGGAGGCAGCCTTCGACACGACGGGCTGGATCAGCTCCTATAGCGGCGAGCCGATCCCACGCGACGAGATGCAGGAATGGATCGACGCCACCTGTACCCGAATCCATGAGCTCTGCTTTCCTCCCCGCCGGCCTCGGCGAGCGCTGGAGATCGGCTGCGGCACGGGCCTGATCGCGTTCCGCCTGGCCGGCGACTGCGACAGCTACACCGCGTGCGACTTCTCGCAAGCGGCGCTCGACGCCCTGGCGGGAAGCCTCGCCGCGACCGGCGCCGAGATGGGCCACGTACGGTTTCTGTGCCGTGGGGCCGACGAGACGGCCGGCCTCGAGCCGCACTCGGTCGACACCGTGATCGTCAACTCCGTAACCCAGTACTTCCCGACGATCGGCTACCTGCGCCGGGTCCTTCAGGGGGCCGTCGAGGCGACCGCTCCCGGGGGACGCATCTTCGTCGGCGACGTGCGCAACCTTGAGCTCCTGGCTTGTTTTCACCTCTCCCTGGAGCTTCACGCCGCCGAGGGCTCGACCTCGGTCGACAAGCTCCTGCGACTCGCCGAGGAGCGGCGCCTGCGTGAGCGCGAGCTGGTGGTCGACCCGGCCTTTTTCTACGCCTATGGCCGCAACACCGAACGCATCTCGCGGGTACGTCTCCTGCCGAAGGCCGGACGGAGCCGTAACGAGCTCGTACGATTCCGCTATGACGTCGTCCTGGAGCTCGACGGCGAGCCTGGGGCCGAGGACGCGGTGAAGCCCAGATGGCTCGCCTGGCAGAGCGATCGGGTGACGCTCGGACGGATCCAAGGGCAGCTCGCCAAGCAGATACCGGCGCTCGGCCTGCGGCGGATTCCGGATCCTCGCGTCGCGGACGACATGGAGCTTTTTCAGATGCGCTCCGCCGAGCTTGCGATCGGGAACGTCGCGGAGCTCCGCCGTGCCTTGAGGCTCCGGAGCCACCGCGGCGGCCCCGAGCCCGAGGACGTGGTCGCCCTGGCGCGCGAGGCGGGCTATGTCGTCGAGCTCGGCCTCGGCCCGGCCGGTACCTACGACGCGCTCTTGCGGCGCCGCGACATCCCGGCCTCGGCTTGCACCCTGCCACGCCCGAAGAGAGTGCGCGCGGCTCCCGGCCTTTGGAACGTCTACGCCAACAACCCCCTACAAGGGCTTCTGCGCCGCCAGCTCGTACCGGCGCTGCGCAGCTACTTGAAGCAACACCTGCCCGAGCCCATGACGCCGGCGACGCTGGTCACCCTGGCGGCGTTGCCCCGAACGCCGAACGGCAAGCTCGACCGCCGAGCCCTCCAGTCGCTCGCCGAGCCCCAGGAGGGCCTCCGGATCGGCGCTCCGGTCCCCGCGGGCCGGCCGGAGCTGATGAGCCCCTACGTCCCTCCTCGCACGGCCACCGAGCGCGACGTCGTCGAGATCTTCTCGGAAGTGCTCCACGTCGAGCACATCGGTGTCCATGACGATTTCTTCGAGCTCGGCGGACACTCGCTCCTCGCCACCCAGGTGGTGTCGCGAATCCGCCGGGCTCTGGCCGTCGAGCTGCCTCTGCGCGGCCTTTTTGAAGCACCGACGGTCGCGCGGCTCGCGGTGCGCCTCGAGGACGCACAGCGAGCCGGTGCGAGCCTCGACGCGCCACCGTTGCTCCCGGCGCTTCGCGACGCTCCCCTACCGCTTTCATTTGCCCAGGAGCGGCTCTGGTTCCTCCATCAGCTGGAGGGCGACGCCGCCACCTACCATGCTCCTGCCTCCTGGCAGCTCGACGGCCCCTTGGACCTCGGAGCGTTGCACCATGCCCTCGACACCCTGGGGCGCCGCCACGAGACCCTGCGCACCGCGTTTCGAAGCCACGACGCCCGGCCCTGGCAAGCCGTGGAGCGCCGTCCCGGGATCCGGCCTCTTCTACTCGACCTGACACGCCTCCCTCCCCTTCGCCGCCGAAGCCTCGTCGAGCGGATCACCGCCCGCGAGCTGCACAGGCCCTTTGACCTTGAACGTGCACCTCTGCTGCGCCTCTACCTACTGCGGCTCGCCGAGTACCGCCACGTCCTTCTCGTCGTTTTTCACCACATCGTCTTCGACGGCTGGTCGCAGGGGATTTTTGAGCGCGAGCTCGGCGCCGCCTATCGCTCTTACCGCGAGAAAACCTCCCCGGAGCTCCCCGAGTTGGTGATCCAATACGCCGACTTCGCCGTCTGGCAAAGGAAGTGGCTCGCCGGCGCAGCTCTCGAGCTTCAGCTCGACTACTGGCGCCAACGCCTGGGCGAGGGACGCCAGGCGACTTTCGAAATGCCGACCGACCGGCCTCGGCCGGCGCAAGCCGCCTACCGTGGGGCGGTGGCAAAAACCGTCCTGCCCGCCGACCTCGCGAGGACCTTGAGAGCCTTCAGCCTCGAAGCCGGAGCCTCGCTTTTCATGACGCTCTTGACCACTTTCATGGCGCTCGGCTACCGCCTCACCGACCGAAAGAAAATCGTGGTGGGGACACCTATCGCCAACCGTACGCGACAAGAGGTCGAAGGTTTGATCGGTTTTTTCGTCAACAGCCTGGTGCTCGACGCCGACCTGGCGGTGGAGAAAAGTGGCCGGCCGCCGAGCTTTTCCCTCTTGCTCGAGCGCCTTCGCGAGGCCGCCCTGGGCGCCTATGCCCACCAGGACTTGCCGTTCGAAAAGCTTGTCCAAGAGCTCGCCCCCGCACGGGACCTGGCGCGCAGCCCGCTCTTTCAAGTGGTCTTCGCTCTGCACAACGCGCCTTATTGCCAGCTGAGCTTGCCGGAGCTGCGCATCGAGCCCCTGGAGCCACAGCTCGACTGCGCCCGCTTCGACTTGGAATGGTTTTTTTGGGAAGCGGGGGAAGGGCTCGAAGGAAGCGTCCGCTACGATCGTGCCCTCTTCGACGCCACCACGGTGGAGCGCTTCATGCGCCAATTCGGCGAGCTCCTGCGCAACGCCTTGGAACGTAGCGAAGAAAGGATCGACCGCCTCTCGCTCCTCGGCGCCGCCGAGCGCCACCAGTTGAGGACGGAATGGAACGACACCGCCCGGGACTTTCGATACAGCACTATCGCGGAGCGGCTCGCCGAGCAGGCGCTGCGCCGCGGCGAGGCGACGGCCGTCGTCCACGGCGAGAGGAGCCTGAGCTACCGGGAGCTCGACAGCCGTTCGGGGACGCTTGCCGCTCACCTGAGCCGCCTGGGAGTCGGCCCGGAAGTCCGCGTCGGCATCCTCCTTGAACGCTCTCTCGACCTGGTCGTGGCGCTCGTCGCCGTCTGCAAGGCCGGGGGTGCCTACGTGCCCCTCGATCCAGGCCATCCCGCATCTCGCCTCGAGCGTACGGCCCGTGCTGCGGGCATCGAGGTGCTCGTCTCGCAAGAGTGGCTTGGTGCGCCTCCGGCGCAACGGTGGTTTGGTGCGCCTCCGGCGCAACGGGACTTGGCCGCGCAGCTCGACCTCGGACGCCGGGTCGACCTCGACCGCGACGCCGCGTCTCTCGCCGCCGCGGGCGCTCCCCGCCACTTCGCGCCACCGTGGCCGGAGAGCCTCGCCTACCTGATCTACACCTCCGGCTCGACCGGAGAGCCCAAGGGCGTCGCCGTCTCCCACCAGGCCCTTTCGAACTTCCTCACCGCCGTCAAGCAGGCACCGGGCCTCGAAGCCGGCGACGTCCTCCTCTCGGTCACCACGGTCAGCTTCGACATCGCCGTCCTGGAGCTTTTTCTGCCCCTCGTCCTCGGCGCCCGGGTGGTGATCGCAGACCGTGACGAGGCGCGAGACGGCAAGCGGCTCGCAGCCCTCATGGACAGCTCCGGAGCCACCGTGATGCAGGCGACGCCCGCCACCTGGAAGATGCTCCTGGATGCCGGCTGGGCCGGCAAGGCTGACCTCAGGATCCTCTCCGGAGGCGAGGCCCTGCCACGTCCCCTCGCGGCCTCGCTCGGCCCCTATTCCCGCGAGCTCTGGAACCTCTACGGACCCACCGAAGCCACCGTCTGGTCGACCCGGCGCAAGATCGGCGGGCCGCCTCCCGGTGCCGTGATGCCGATCGGACGGCCCATTGAGAACACCCGCCTCGACATCGTGGATCCGAGACTTGAGCTCCTACCGCCGGGTGTGACCGGCGAGATCGTCCTGGGTGGCCTGGGCCTCGCCCGGGGCTACCACGGCCTTGCGGCCGCGACGGCCGAACGCTTCGTACCCGATCCTTGGACGCCGGAGCCCACACCTGGCGCGCGCCTCTACCGCACGGGGGACCTCGGAATGCGCCTGGGCGACGGCGACGTCGGTTTCCTCGGACGGCTCGACCGCCAGGTCAAAGTCCGGGGTGTCCGCATCGAGCCCGGTGAGGTCGAAGCCGTCCTCGCTGAGCATCCCGAAGTCCGCGAAGCAGTCGTGGTCGCCAGAGCGCTCGACGGCGAAAGTGACGGCCTGGTGGCGTGGCTCCTCCCCGCGGGCGGCCCGAGCGACGGCGAAGCGTCACGCCACGTAAGCCGGTGGCGATCGCTCTGGGAAGACCTGTACCGGGAGAGCGAGCCGGGAGACCTGACCGGCTGGAGGAGCTCCTACACCGGCCAACCGATCCCCGAGGAGGAAATGGAAGAATGGCTCGCGGGCACAGCCGAGCGCATCCTCGCTCTGCAGCCACGGCGGGCGCTGGAGGTCGGCTGCGGCACGGGCCGCGTACTCCTCAGAGTCGCTCCCAGCTCAGAGAGCTACCTCGCCACCGACTTCTCGGCCTCCATCCTCAAAACGCTTCAAACCGAGCTCACGCGACGAGGTGACCTCCCTCAGGTAGAGCTGCGCGAGATCGGCGCCGAGGAGCTTCACCGCATCGACGGATTTTTTGACACCGTCGTCTTCAGCTCCGTCGTGCAGTACTTTCCGTCGATCGACGTCCTGATCGAAGTCCTTGGCCAAGCCGTCCGGCTCACCTCCCGGGGCGGGGCGATTTACGTCGGCGACGTCCGCAGCCTCCCTCTCCAGGAGGCCTTCGCCGCTTCCGTCGAGCTCGCCGGAGCCGAAGGGTCCAAGCCCCTCGAGGAGCTCCGGCAGAGGATCCGCCAACGCCTGAGAAACGAAAAGGAGCTTCTCGTCGACCCGGCCTTTTTTGCGAACCTTCGCCGGAAGTGGCCTCGGATCGAGGCTTTCCGGATCGAGCCTCGACCGGGACGGGCGTCCAACGAGCTGAGTCGTTTCCGCTACGACGTCACGCTTTTCCTCGACCGGCCCCCGGAGCACGCCGCCGCGACGGCACCGAGCTGGCACGAGTGGGACGAGGAGGGGCTCGACTTGACGGGCCTCGAGCGCGAGCTCGCCAAAGAGCGCCCGCCGCTTTGGCGGGGACGCCATGTGCCGAACCGACGCGTCGAGAAAGAGAACCGGCTCCTGGCGCGGCTCGCCGAGGATGACGGCCTGAAGCAGCAAACCGTCCAGCAGCTGTGCCGCGAGCTCGACGAAAAGGGCCGTGGAGTCGACCCCGAAGACCTTCGGGACCTCGGCCGCCGGCTCGGTTACGCGGTCGAGCTGAGCTGGGCGGAAGGCCGGCGCGACGGGAGCTACAGCGTGATCTTTCACCGGCCGGGTGGCGAGCCGGCGCCGGCGGCGGAGGTTCCGAAACCCGCCCCCTGGAGCACCTACGGCAACGATCCACAGCGGCCGGCAGAGCTCCGGCGTCTCCTCCGCGAGCTCCGGAAGCTCCTCGCCGAGCGGCTTCCCCCTTCCATGTGGCCAGCCTCCTTCGGCTGGGTCGATGCGATACCTCTGACGCCCAGCGGCAAGGTCGACCGAGCCGCGCTAAGCCGCCAAGACTTGCCCTCGGCCGAGAACCTGCGGCCCACAGCCGAGACCTCGCGTCAAGCCCCTCGGGGCCGGTTGGAAAAGGGTCTGGCCGCCATCTGGGAAGAGCTCCTCGGTGTCGAAGCCGTGGCCGCCGAGGACGACTTCTTCCAGCTCGGAGGCCACTCGCTCCTGATCACTCAGGTGACCTCGCGGATCCGTGACGTGTTTCGCCTCGAGCTGCCCGTGCGTGTCCTTTTCGAGGCACCGACGGTGGCGAGCCTCGCCCGGCGAATCAAAGCGCGGCTCGGCACCGCCGAGGACGACGTCGCCGTCGTCCCCCTGGCGCGGCCTCGCCGGCTGCCTCTTTCCTGGCCCCAGCAGCGGCACTGGGCCCGAGACCGGGCGAATCCGGGGAATCCGGCGTTTCACATCCCCGTGGCTTTGAAGATCCGAGGACCGCTTTCGGCCGCGGCGCTTGCAGCAGCCCTGGACGAGGTCCAGCGGCGTCACGAAGCGTTGCGCACGATCTTTCCCATCGCGGACGCCGCGCCCTTTCAGGCCATCGCTCCGGAGCCTGTCGCCAGGCTCGACCTGGTGGACCTCACGAGCCTTCCCCTGGCAGCGCAAGAGAGGGAAACGCGGCGCCGGCAGCGTGAGGGCGCTCGGACCCTATTCGACCTCGCCAAGGGTCCGTTGATGCGGATGCGGCTGCTGCGTCTGGCGGCTTCGGAAAGCCACGTCTTGTTGTTCGAGCTCCACCATATCGCATTTGACGCCTGGTCTATCGAGATCCTGCTGCGCGAGACGGCCGTGCTCTACGCGGCGTTTCGGGACGGACGGCCGTCGCCGCTTCCTCCGCTCGCGGTCCAGTACGCCGACTTCACCCTCTGGCAGCGGCAGCGGCTGGCCGGGGATCTCGGCCAGGCACAGCTCGCCTGGTGGCGCGAACGCCTTGCCGGTCCCCTGCCGAAGCTCGAGCTACCCACCGATCGTCCGCGCTCCCCACGGCGTACGGGACGTGGCGGAGAGGTCGTCCGTGTCCTGGATCCGGGACTTGTCGAGCGCCTGCACCGTCTCGGCCGGGAACACAACGCCACCCTCTTCATGGTGCTCCTCGCAGGTTTCAAGATCGTCCTCTCCCGCCTCTCGGGACAAGACGACGTCGTCGTGGGCATCCCGATCGCCGGCCGGACCCGCAGCGAGGTCGAGGGGCTGATCGGCTACTTTCTGAACAACCTGGTGCTGCGCACCGACCTCTCCCCCGCAGGCGGGAAGAGCCCGCCGAGCTTCGTCGAGGTCCTGGTGCGGGTCCGCGAGACCACGCTCGGCGCCTACGCCCACCAGGAGGTTCCCGTCGAGAAGGTCCAGGAGGAGGTGGCTGCGCAGCGCGACCCCGCAACCTCTCCCCTCTTCCAGGTGTTTTTCAACATGTTGAACGTCCCGGCCTCTTCCCTCGACTTCCCCGACGCGACTCTCGAACCGTTGGCCGCACCGGAAGTGTGGTCCAAGCTCGACCTCACGCTCCATGTCACCGAGGAGTCGACCGGGGGAGGCCCTGAACCGGGCTCTGTCCGCTGGACCCTGGTCTACAGCACCGAGCTTTTCGACCATCAACGAATGGAGGACCTGCTCCACCAGCTGGAGTCCGTCCTGAGACAGGCCACGCCTTCGGGTCCCGAAGAGACTCAGATCCCGGGTTCCCCTCCCTGACCTCTCCCGTTCAAGATCGCTTCAGCTCGTCGCTCGATCAAGCCGTATCCGAGCCGGCGGGCGTCCTCGACGAGCGCCGCGAGGTCTTCTCGGCTCGTGGCTGGGAGCTCGGCGAGCGCCAGCCGTGCCTCGAGCACGATCGCCACGAGCCCTATCTCGCGGGCACTCTCAAGGACTCCCGTGAGCTCCTCGCGAGCCGCCTCTGGGTCCTCCGCGGAGGCCATACGAGCCGCGAGGACTTGGGTGGAGAGCCGAATCGCCGGATTCTCGATCGAGGCCGCGGCCGCGGTCGCGCGCGCCAGGGCCGCGCTGGCGGCGTCGGTCCCCTCCGTGAGCCACAATACCTCAGCCAGGGCCGCGTCGGCCTCCACCAACTCGACGGCAAGCTCGCACCGCTCCAGATCGGATCGAATCCGTAGAAGCCTCGCTTTCGCGGACGTAAGCCCCCCCAGGGCGATCTCGACCTGGGCACGGACCAACTCCGCTCGGGCCAGGTAGGGAGGCTCCTCGAGCTCCGCGTGGATCCTCACCGCCTCCCGGCTCGCCTCCTCGGCCGCTGAAACCTGCCCCGCGGCAAGAGCCTGGCGAGCCGCGAAGAAGTTGAGCTCGCCCGACAGGCTCGGGAGCTCGAACTCGGCCGCGGCCGCGAAGGCCTGCCGGAGGGCTTGCTCGGCCTGCTTCAGCTCTCCGGCCGTCAAGGCCAGCTGGACGTCGGCAAGGTGGCGCCAGGGTAGCAGCTCGGGGCGCGTCGTCGGCTGCCCCCGAATCGTCTCCATCAGCTCTTGGGCTTGGTCGAGATCGCCCTGGAGACTGCGCAACGCCACCAGCCCCGAAACTACGTCGAAGAGCATCTTCTCCTCACCGAGCTCCTCGGCGATGTCCATGGCTTCTTCGAAGTACCTCGCCGATTCGCGATAGTCTCCCTTCAACTTGAGCAAGATGGCCAGGTTGTTGAGCGTCCCCAAGGTCCAAGGCCGGTTTCCGGTCTCGCGATGGATCACCAGCGCCTGCTGCCCGAGATCCTCTGCGTCGGCGATCCGGCCCTCGGACGTACGCAGCGAGGAGAGCGCGTTTAGGACCTGAGCCTCGCGGCTCCGGTCACCGGCCTCCCCGAAGAGACGCCGAGCCTTTTTGAGAGCCTCCCCGGCGAGCGCGTTCTCGCCGAGTTGCCGCAGCGCCCAACCCTGGTTCCGGAGGGCGTCGGCCATCAGGATCGTCGCATTGCGCCGCTTTGCCTTTTCCGCCGCTTGGGAGGCCGCATCGAGCGCCGCTGAATAGTCCACAGCCTGGCGGGCGATCGCCACCTGTGCCATGTCGATCCGAGCGTCCTGGCGCGCCGAGGGACCGAGATCGCGCAGAGTTTCCACGGTCTGCGCCGCGGCGACGAGGTCTCCGGCTTTCGTCTGTACGTCCGCCAGGCGAAGGCCGTACTCCAGGTCGTCGGGGAAAAAGCTCCACAGTGCGTGGTAGATGGAGATCGCTTCCTGCCAGCGCCTCGAAATCTCGTAGCTTCGCGCCTCGATGAGAAGCTTGTGCTCCCGCGGCAGGCCCTGCGACAGCTCATACGCAAGATTCGCGTTCCCTTGCGCCTCCTCATCGTACCCCAGGTCGGCCCAGGCCTCGCTGAGCGCCGCGTAGGCGAGGGCAAAACCGGGATCGGCCTGCACGGCCTTGTCGAGCGAATCCCTGGCGCCGAGGGCGTCGTAGCTGCGCAACTTCATCAGGCCCTCGGAGTAGAGGCGCGAGGCGTCCGGGCTCTCCGGCAGGGTCGCCCGAACGGCGGCGATCTGGAGCTCGCTCAAACGCGAGGCGCCCAAAACGTCGCGGAGGTCCTCTCCGACGCGAGAGACCAGCTGGACGATCTCCGCCGCGACGTCGTCCTCTTTCAGCGTCCGGATCGTCTCGCCGCTCTTCGTGCTCTGCAGCACGGGCGCGAAATGGACCTTGCCCTCCAAAGCCAGGTAGCTGCCGAGCACCACGTAATCCGTCCCGAGATTCTGGCCGATCGTCTTCAAGGTGTCGCTCGCCAGCGACTCGGTTTCGGAGATCTGCAGCTCGCGTTTCATGCGCGCGACCGCCTCGCCGGGAATCAGCAGGAGCTCGCCGCTGACCGCGAGCTCGGTCGAGAGCAGCTCCGCAAGCGTCGTCGAAAGCCACAAATCCGCATCCTGGTTCGACAGGTTCTGAAAGCCGAGGACCGCGACCGAGGTTCGTCGCGAAGAGCCGTACCAGTTGAAAAGGACCGCGGTCACGGCCAAGGCCAGAACCGCGGCAAGGGCCAGCCACCGCCGCAGGCCACCCGGCCGGCGAGGCCGTACGAGCGGTGCGACGCCCTCGCGACCCACCTCGAAAACAGGCACCCGCTCCTCCACCCCCTGAAGCCTGAAGGTCCCATAAGACAGCCACTCAAGTGCCGGGTCCGAGATCGCCAGCTCTTCGTGAGCACGTTGCGCCAGCTCGAAGGCCTCCCGGGTCACGAGGGTCTGCCGCGGCCTGGCCAGCTCCAGGAGCCGGGCCGCGACGAGCTTGGAGCTGCCTTCGACTTCCAGGTGCTTCGCCCCGCGAGCCACGTCGGCGGCGGGGTTCTCGTGCAAATGGACCTCGCCCAGATGGATCGCAGTCCGCCCCTCGATCCCGACTTCCATCTCCTCGGAAAGCCCGCGTAGGCGGTCGTGATAGGAAATCGCATAGCCCACCGCATCGACGGGCCGCTCGAAGATCAGCAAGAAACCGCCGGCGCCTTTCTCGACCTCCAGGCCGCCGAAGTGCGCCAGCAGGTCCCGGATCAGGCGGTCGTGGAGCGTGAGCACCTCCGCGGCCCGCGAAGCCCCGAGTCGCTCCGAGAGCTTCGCCCGGTCGACCAGGGCGAGTTGAAGCAAGGTCTTGATGTAGAAGCCGTCCGTCGATTCCAGGGACTTCGCGTCCCAGGTCTTCTTCTTGGACGGACCGGACGGTAACTCGGGGAGCGAGGGGCGCGAGCCGCCGTTGCCGCCGATTCGCTTCAGGACCGAGGCGACTTCGCGCGCGCTCTCGGGACGGTCGTCCGGCTCTTTCTCCAGCAGGTGGTCGACAAGCTCCGAAAGCGCTTCCGGAACGTTGGGATTGAGCTCGGAGATCGGCGGCTGCCGGTGCGAGCAAACCCGGGCCAAGGTCAGGATCGAATTCGCGGCCTTGAACGGTGACTCGCCCGTCAAGGTCTCAAACAAGAGCGTTCCCAACGAGAAGAGGTCGGACCTGGGGTCGACACTCAGCCCCATGACCTGCTCCGGCGACATCGACCGAACCGTGCCGATCACGGCCCCCTGGCTCGACAGGGTCGAGGAGTCGGTGCCGGCGCTCTCGTAGTCCTTGGCCAGGCCGAAATCGAGGATCTTCGCTTGCCCCGTCGACGTGACCATGACGTTCTCGGTCTTCAAGTCACGGTGGACGATCCCCCGGGAATGAGCCACCGCGAGCCCTTCGACGAGCTCTCCGGCCAGGCGAATCGCCTGATCCGGAGCGAGGGGACCGTCGGCGATCATCTCCTTCAGGACCGTGCCCTCGACCAGCTCCATGACGATCCAATCATGCCCCTCGACGCCTTCGAGGATGTCGTAGACCTGGACGATCGCCTGATGGTTCAGGCTGGCGACGGCGCGTGCCTCACGTCGAAAACGCTGGCGAAGGCCCGTATAGTCGGCGACCTCGGAAACGAGCTGCTTGATCGCTACCCAGCGACGGAGGCGCTCGTCGTAGGCACGGTAGACCTCTCCCATGCCGCCGCTGCCCAGCTGCTCCTCAATGCGATATGGCCCCACCTGGGCGGGGAATTCCGGCCGCTCCGGTTCACGACCATCCATGGATTCGTATCTTTGCCCCGCAAGTCGTGTCCCCCCCTCGTGGCATTCCAGCGCGCATTCTCCCATGAAAAGACCGACGGCAAAGCTCCGCCGAGACATCTTAGCGCGCCGGCCACGCTCCGGCGAAGAAAAGACGCGGCCACAGGATCCGGGGCTGTACGCCGCTTGGCGAAAATGACAGGATCTACGGCTCTGTGGACCTACCTCGACGGACGAGCCAATGACGGAGACACTACTGGGAAATGCCACCGTGGCGACCGCCACCACGGCGGCGCGCGTGATCGAGCACGGCGCGGTCGTCTGGCGTGGAGATCGCCTGGTGGCGGTGGGCCCTGAGAGCGAGCTGCGCCGCGAGCACCCGGACGCCACCTACCTCGACGCCCACGGTGGGATGATCCTCCCTGGCCTCGTGAACCTCCACCACCACTTCTACTCGGCTCTGGCCCGCGGCCTCGACCCCCGAGCCCCGACGAGGAGCTTCCCCGAAGTTCTCGACCGGCTCTGGTGGCGGCTCGACCGGGCTCTGGACCCCGAGACGATCCGAATCTCCGCCGAGCTTTCGGCCGCTGACTCGATCCGTTGGGGCGCTACGACGGTTTTTGACCACCACGCCTCGCCTTCGGCGATCGCCGACAGCCTGCCGACGATCGCCGAGGTCCTGGAACGGGCCGGGCTCTCGGCGGTCCTCTGCTACGAGGTCACCGACCGCAACGGACACGACGAGGCCATGGCCGGCCTCGACGAAAACCTCCGCTTCCTGCGCCAACGCGACGGAGATCGCCGCATTCGGGGAACCGTGGGGCTACATGCCAGCTTCACCCTCCGCGACGAGACCCTGGAAAAAGTCGCGGAGCTGCGGGGAGACGGGGACGGCTGCCACATCCACCTCGCCGAGGACGCCGTCGACGTCGAGGCCACCCTCAAGACCTTCGGAGTGGCCCCCGTCCAGCGGCTCGAACGCTTCGGCCTCCTCGACGAGCTGACGCTCCTCGCCCACGGCATCCACCTGGGACCCCACAGCTACGAGACCATCGCCCACCACGGCGCCACGGTGATCCACAACCCGGAGTCGAACGCCAACAACGGCGTCGGTCACCTCGACGTGATGGCGGCGGCCGGCCACGGCTGCCGGATCGCCCTCGGCACCGACGGCATGTCCTGCGCCGTCCTACGGTCTCTGCGAGCCGCCTACCTCCTCCACCGCGAAGCGAGCCGCGACCCGTCCTCGGGCTTCGAGGTGCTTCCGGAGCTCCTGGGATCGAACGTCGAGGTGGCCCGGCGGTTCCTCGGCGAGCCGTTGCTCGGCGAGCTCACACCCGGCGCGCCGGCCGACGTCATCGTCGTCGACGTCGTGCCACCAACACCGATCGAGGCGAAAAACCTTTTCGCCCACCTCGTCTTCGGCGCCGCCGAGGCGGGAGTGCGCCACACCGTCGCCCGCGGCCGGGTGCTCCTCAAGGACTTCGAGCACCAGACGCTCGACCCGGTGGAGATTGCCGAGCGCGCCCGGGAGCACACCCCGGGGCTCTGGGAGCGTTTCCACTCCCTCGCCTACGGTACCCCTTACATCAGCGAATAGGAGAAGGGCCCTCATGAGCCGTGACGAAAGACGACAGCGCGCCGTCGAACGCTGCCGCCAGCGTGGAATCAGGATTCCTACCTTCGACGAGCTCCGCCGTCCTTCGACGATCGAGCCCGCGATCCAACGGCGCCTCGAAGGCCTGCCGATGGACGAGGTCGATCCGGCGAACCTCTTCCGTATCCACTGGCAAAACGACCCTGAGACCGGCGGTATCGGCGAAGTCAACGTCCTGGAGCTGCCGAGCGAGCTGACCGGGGTCGAGGCCCGCATCTTCGGTCTCGTGGGCAAGCACTTCCCCACCGGATCCCACAAGGTCGGTGCCGCGTTCGGCTGCCTCGTACCCGGCCTCGTCCAAGGTGAGTTCGACCCGACGAGCCAACGCGCCGTCTGGCCGTCGACGGGCAACTACTGCCGCGGCGGAGCTTTCGACTCCGCCGTCCTGGGCTGCCAGGCGGTGGCGATCCTGCCCGAAGGCATGAGCCGTGAGCGATTCGAGTGGTTGCAGGCGATCGGCGCTGAGATCATCGCCACTCCCGGCTCCGAGTCGAACGTCAAGGAGATCTTCGACGCCTGCCACGAGATCCGACGCACCCGCCCCGAGGACGTCATCTTCAACCAGTTCGAGCAGCTGGGCAACTACCTCTGGCACCACGAGGTGACCGGACCGGCCGCCGAATCCGCCTTCGGACGCTTCGCCGGCCCCGGCGACCGCTTCGCCGCCTGGGTCGGTGCCACGGGCTCGGCCGGGACGCTGGCAGCCGGCGACTACCTGAAAGGACGCTTTCCCGGATGCCGGATCACCGCTGCCGAGGCGCTTCAGTGCCCGACCCTTCTGGCCTGCGGCTTCGGTGAGCACCGAATCGAAGGCATTGGCGACAAGCACGTCCCATGGATCCACAACGTCCGAACGACCGACGCGGTCACCGCGATCGACGACGAAGCGACCCTGCGCCTCCTGCGC
Source organism: uncultured bacterium (assembly GCA_965371445.1). GTDB lineage: Bacteria > Acidobacteriota > Thermoanaerobaculia > Multivoradales > J023 > DASWIG01. The sequence goes on from CBDUYN010000077.1 coordinate 35,960, forward strand.
CTCTTCAACGAGCCGGCCGGCGGCGAGCTCCTGACGGCGCGCGGCGTGGCGCCGGAGGTGGTCGCTCAGCTTCCCCTCCTGGGGACCTCGGGAATCTGCAACGTACTGGCGGCGATCAAGACGGCACGCCATTTCGAGCTCGATCGAGAGGACTTCCTCTTCCTCTCGTTCACCGACTCGGTCGAGCTTTATCGGAGCTATCTCGCGCAATGGAGAGAGCAACGAGGCCCCTATCGAGAGATCGAGGCCGCCGTCGATTTCGAACGTTTTCTCCTTGGCGCGACGACGGATCACTACCGGGAGCTCACCTACCCGGCAAGAAAAGCGATTCACCACCTCAAGTACTTCACGTGGGTCGAGCAGCAAGGCAAGAGCGTCGAAGATCTGCGGGCGCTGTGGAGCCCGTCGTTTTGGCGCGACCTCGTAGCCCAGGTCGAGACCCTCGACAAAGCCATCCGCGAATTCAACCGCGACACAGGGCTGCAACCAGGAGAGACAACGAATGAGTGAAAACGGAAAGGCGGCCCTCGCGGCCGCAGAAGCCTACGAAGACCAGATCGTCCGCTTCCTGCGCGAGATGATCGCCATCCCGGCCGAGAGCCTGAACGAAGGCGAACGCGCCAAAAGGATCCTGCGGGAATACCTTGGCTTCGCCTTCGACGAAGTCTACTTCGACAGCCTCGGGAACGTTGTCGCCCGGATCGGCTCTGGCCCTTTGAAGATCCTCTTCGACGGCCACTTCGACTGCGTCGGCGTCGGCGATCCGAAGGCCTGGGACTGCGATCCCTTCGCAGGCAAGCACGAGGACGGATTCATCTACGGCCGCGGCGCCGTCGACGAGCTCCCCGCCGTCGCCTGCATGGCCTACGGCGTCCGGATCCTGAAAGAGCGAGGGATGCTCGAAGACGTCACGCTCTATCTCTGCGCCTCGGTCATGGAGGAGGATTGCGACGGCTACTGCCTCCTCCACCTGATCGAAAAGGAAGGGATCCGTCCACATGTCGTCGTGCTCGGCGAACCGACCGACTTCGGCGTCTACCGCGGCCAGCGCGGACGCGTCGAGGCGGCCATCACCACGCGCGGGGTCTCCGCCCATGCCGCCCATCCCGAGGAAGGCGTCAACGCGCTTTACAAGATGGCCCGCATCCTCCAGGACGTCGAAGCCTTGAACGAAAGGCTCACCGGCGACGAGTTCCTCGGCAAAGGGACGGTCGTCGCCTCCTCGATCACCTGCACGAGCGTGTCGCTAAACGCCGTCCCCGACAGCGCCCGGATCACCATCGACCGGCGGCTGACGACGGGCGAGACCACCGAGAGCGCCCTGGCCGAGCTTCGAGCGCTCCCTCACTTCGGCGACGCCGAGCTTGAGGTCCTCAAATACGACGAGACGAGCTGGCGCGGCGAAAGGGCCCAGCAGGAGAAGTTTTTCCCCACCTGGGTCCTCGACGAGGGTCACGCCCTGGTGCGCGGCACAGCCGACGCTGTCGCCGAGATCACCGGCGAGAAACCGCGGATCTCGCGTTGGGGCTTTTCGACCAACGGCGTCGCCTCGATGGGCCGTCTGGGGATCCCCACGGTAGGTTTCGCGCCGGGCAAGGAAGAGCTCGCCCACACCACCCGCGAGGTGATCGAAGTGCGCGACCTGGTGCGCGCCGCAGCCGTCTACAGCCTTATTCCCGCCCAGCTCGCCGCACTGCGCGACGAGCTCATGGATTGACCGGAAGGACGAAGATGCAGACCAAGCTCAAGGGAAAAGACTTCATCACCACCCAGGACTGGGCCCAAAACGAGCTCGAGACCGTCCTCGCGCTCGCCTCGGAGCTCAAGCTCGCCAAGGCGACCCACCAGGAGACGCCCTACCTTCGGGCCAAGACGCTCTACATGATCTTTTTCGAAGCGTCGACCCGGACGCGTAATTCTTTCGAAACCGGCATGACGCAGCTCGGCGGACACGCGATTTTTCTCTCGCCCGACAAGATGCAGATCAGCCACGGCGAGAACGCCCGCGACACCGCCAACGTCCTGTCGCGCTACGGCGAGGGGATCGCCATCCGCCACTGCATCTACGGCGAGGGCAACGCCTATCTGCGCGAGGTCGCCGAGCACGCTTCGGTGCCGGTCTTGAGCATGCAGTGCCACGTCTACCATCCGTGCCAGATCCTCGCCGACTTGCTGACGATCCGCGAGAAACACGGCCAGACCAAGGGATTGAAGCTCGGCGTCGCCTGGACGAGCGCTCCCAACTACGTGCGGCCGCTCTCGGTACCGCAGAGCCTCATCCTCCTGATGCCGCGCTTCGGTATCGATGTGACCCTCGCCTATCCGCCCGAATTCAAGCTCATGCCGGAGATCGAGGACCAGGCGAAGAAAAACGCCGAGCAGGCCGGCGCGAAATTCGAGATCAGCCACCGCTTCGAGGACGCTTTCAAAGACGCCGACGTCGTCATCCCCAAGTCCTGGGGACCGCTCGTCCACACCCAGGAGCGCGACGAAGGGCTGCGGCTGATCGAGAAGTATCCCGACTGGTGCTGTGACGGGGAGCGCATGGCTCTCGGCAAGGAAAACCTGATCTACATGCATCCGCTGCCCGCGGACCGCGGGCGCGAAGTGACCGACGAGGTGATCGATGGGCCGCAGTCCGTGGTCTACGACGAAGCGGAGAACCGGCTTCACGTACAGAAGGCGTTGATGGCGTTGACGATGTGAGCGATGAGTCGTTTTCATCTCCAGTGCACCGAATGCGCCAAGACCTACGGCGAACGCGAAGCCGAGCTCGTGTGCCCGCGCTGCGCCGCGCACCAGGAACCCGGCGGCGTGACGCGCGGGGTCCTTGAAGTCGTCCTCGACGAGTTGCCTGAGCGATGGCCGGACGCGGCGCCGGGGTCCAGGGAATTCCTTGCCGCTTTTCTGCCCATGGGTCCACCCGAGACCGTGCCGCCGCTGCCAGTCGGCCAAACGCCTCTGCTCGACGTGGCGAACCTGCGCCACGCCCTCGGGACGCCCCACCTCTGGGTCAAGGACGACACCCGCAACCCGTCAGGGTCGACCAAGGACCGCGCCTCGCACCTCGTGGTGGCCAAGGCGCTTGAATACGGCTACAAGACAATCGCCTGCGCCTCGACCGGCAACGCGGCGACGGCGCTCGCCGCCGTGGCCGCGGCGGCCGGAGTCGAGGCCGTCGTCTTCGTGCCGGCCTCGGCACCCGAGGCGAAGCTCGTCCAGATGCTCGCCTACGGCGCCCGCCTGCTACCCGTCGAGGGCACCTACGACCAGGCCTTCGAGCTCTCCGCCTCCGCCTGCGAACGCTTCGGCTGGTACAACCGCAACACGGCTTATAACCCTTATACCATCGAGGGCAAGAAGACCGCGGCTTTAGAGATCGCAGCCCAGATCGCGCCGCAAGAAGTCGACGCCGTCCTGGTGCCGACCGGCGACGGCGTCATCGTCTCAGGTGTCGCCAAGGGCTTTGCCGATCTCGAGCGCTGCGGGCTCATCCGCCGGTGTCCACGGCTCGTCGCGGTGCAGCCGGAGGGCTCGGCGGCGATCGCCGAAGCGCTTTCGAGCGGCGCCGAGACGATCACGCCCCTCAAGCGGGCGACGAGCGTCGCCGACAGCCTGAACGTCAAAACGCCGCGCAACGCGCTTCTCGCCCTGCGCCGGATCCGAGCCTCCGGCGGCGGTGCCGTCATCGTGTCCGACGACGCGATCGTCGCCGCGATCGCCGAGCTTGCCCGCTCGACGGGCGTCTTCGCCGAGCCGGCGGGCGCGGCGGCTTTGGCCGGGCTCCACGCCGCCCTGGCCGAGGGCCTCGTCGACCGCGACGAGCGGATCGTCTTGCTGGTGACCGGGAACGGGCTCAAGGACGTCCCGGCGGCGGCGCGGGCGATCGAGCGTCCGCAGCCCATCCCGCCGACGCTGGACGCTGTCACGGAGATCGAATGAGGTACCGGACCCTGATCCTGGCCGGAAGCGTGCTCCTGTTCGTCGGCTGTGGCGAGGAAGGGCCGGGCGTCGACCTCACAAGCTACCCTCACCTCTTCGACCTCGCCGCCCACACCGCCGACGCCCAGCCCCGCGTCGAGTCCCGCCGGATCGATTTTGGCACCCGGGGTGCCCGCCTCTTCCAGGTCCGCGGCTGGACCGCCGACGACGTCTTCGCCGACGACGGCTCGACCTTCACCTGGAGCCTGGGCAAGGGCTCGACGCTCCAGCTCTACCTCCTCGAGCCGAGAGACCTCGATGTCGAAGCGCGGCTGCGGCCCTATCGGATCGACGGTCCACCGCAAAGGGTGGAGATCGCCTTGAACGGCCGGACCGTCGAGGTCCTCGAGCTCAAGGGCGGCATGCGCCTCTACCGCTTCGAGCTGCCGGAAGAGGCCCTCGTGTGGGGACGAAACGTCCTCGATCTGCACAACGTCTACCCCGAAAAAATCGGCCCCGGGCCGCCGGACCTCGGCCCCCCGGGGACGGCCTGGGACTACCTGACGATCGAGGACGGCGAGCCGGTCGCCGTCCCCGAAGGACACGACAGCGAGATCCGCCTGCCCTTCGGCACCGAGCTGAGCTTCCTCGTCGAGCTCGGCGCCCCGTCTCTGCTCGCTTTCGACGCGATCGAATCAAGCCACCGCGGCGGACGCCTGGCCGTCGCCGTACACGCCGAAAGCGTCAAAGAACGGCTCCTCGACCGCCGGCTGGGAGCGACGGCAAAAACGACGGCCCTCGCCCTCGACGTCGGAGAGCCGACGCTGGTTCGCCTGACCTTGGCGGCCATCGGTAGGGCGGGCGGCGAGCTCCGGCTCCGTCGGCCGCGGCTCGTCTCGGCCGCGCAGGTGACCACCCACGTCCAGCGGTCCTCCCCTCCGGTCGCGCCGGCCGAGGAGACGTCGGCGCCGGTCGTCCCCGGCCATCGTCCCAACGTCCTCGTCTACCTTGTGGACACGCTCCGCGCTGATCACCTCGGCTGCTACGGCTACCGCCGCCGCGCGACCTCCCCCGAGATCGACGCTTTTGCCGCCGACGCCGTTCTCTTCGAGAACGCGCTCGCCCAGTCGTCCTGGACGCGAAGCGCCGTGGCGTCGCTCCTGACGGGCCGCGTACCGCCCTCCCACGGCGTGAAAGAGCGCGGCGACGCCCTCTCCCCGAAGGCAAAGACCCTGGCCGAGCTCTTGCGGGACGCGGGCTACGCCACGGCGGCTTTCGTCACCAACGGCAACGCCAGCGACCGCTACGGTTTCGACCAGGGCTTCGATGTCTTCGAGCTGCTCGGCGAGGACGACTCCAAGAGGACGCTCCACGCCCTCTCCGACGCGGTCAACCGCGCCGCCTTCAGTTGGTTGGAGAAACCGCGGAAGGGTCCGTTTTTTCTCTACCTGCACACCATGGAGCCGCACGCGCCTTATGCGCCGCGAGGAAAAGAGCCCGGGCCTCCGGTCCTTGGCGACCGGGAGGCGAAGTCGATGAGGGCACTGCGCCGGCGCTTCGAGTCCCGCTTCGGGGCCTCTGCCGACATCGTGCCTGGCTCCATGAGTTGGATGCAAGGACTCCACCGCGGCATCCTCTCCGTCGAGCCGGCAAGGGTCGAGAAGCTCGTGGAGCTCTACGACGCGGAGATCGCCTTCAACGACCACTACTTCGGCCGGCTGCTGCAACAGCTCAAGGAGAGGGGCCCTTACGACGACACGGTCGTCGCCTTCGTCGCCGACCACGGCGAAGAATTCTACGACCATGGAGGCTGGGAGCACGGCAGGACCCTCTACCAGGAGCAGCTCCGGATACCGTTCATCGTCCGCTTCCCTGACGGGCCCTTCGGCGTCCGCGTCGCAGGTCCGGCGCAGCAGATCGATCTTCTGCCGACGCTCTCGGCCTATCTCGGCCTGCCGCCAGGCGACGGCGTCCAGGGCGAGAGCCTGAGGACGCGCCTCGGGGCCAAGGTTAAGGACGACGGGACAAAAGCCGTCTACTCCCATCTTGAGCTCGACGGCGCCATGGCCGAGAGCCTCATCGAGGGACGCTTCAAGATCCTTTGCCGGTCCTCCGGTGTTTTTGGCTGCGAGCTTTTCGACCTCGAGGAAGACCCCGGAGAGGAGGAGGACCTGGCGTCACAGCGCCCGGTGCTGGTGGGCTACATGGAGCAACGCCTGCGGAGCTTCCGCGACAGCGACGCAGCGCTTGAAGCCGTCGAGGCCGAAGTCGACACCAAGGTTCTGGAGCAACTCCGGGCTCTGGGCTATCTCTGACTCTACCGGGTACAGCTCCTGGGCGCGGGCCTGGACGATCCCGTCCCTTCGGGACGAAGGAAACCCTTGCTCCGGGCCGTTTTCGTATTTCGCGTTAAGAATGACCGAATGAACGACACGATGCGTTAAGAATCGCCGATATTACGTATCGAGGTCCGTGACGGCAAGGGCGGCAAGGATCGCTGGACGATGCTCCCGGCAACGGTGGTCGCCGACTTGAAGGCTCACCTGGAAACCGTCCGTGAGCTCCACCACAAGGACCTTGCCGCCGGAAACGGCCGGGTCTACCTTCCGCATGCCCGAACCTTGGAGCGGGGGCGGTTCGGAGTCCGGCAGATCGTCTCTGAGGATGTTCTGCGACCGATTCCGCATGCTTCTTTAGCACCGCCGCCCCCGAAGCTTGGCCGGGAGGGACTTGGGCGCCGACCATATGCTATAGTCGTCATGGCAGAGGACCTTGGGGGAGGTCAAAGAATAGGAGACTACCTTATGACACACACATCGATGTACCGAATGAAGGGCCTCTTGACGCTCGCCGAGCTCCTCGCTCAGATGGGACCGGAGATCGCCGAGAGGACGACGGCCTGGCTTCGCGAGGCCCTGGAGCCGGGCGAGACCATGCCGGACGTGGCGCTCCTGCTGAAGCTCGTCGAGCGCCGGCTGCGCCGGCTACGCGAGCGCTTGCGGGCAAGAGACGGCCGGTTGAGCCGGGCGCTCACCGCCTTGACCGTGGGGCGTCGCCTGCGCGACCAGGCGGC
>CBDUYN010000078.1:0-42779 GCA_965371445.1 uncultured bacterium
TGGCGGGGCATTTCCGCACCCTGCTGGAGGGCGTGGTGGCCGATCCGGGGCGGCGCCTCTCGGAGCTGCCGCTCCTTCTGGTGGCCGAAAGGCACCAGGTGGTGCTCGAGTGGAACGACACGGGATCGCGTCCGGGCCGCGGCCGGCAGGCCGACGCGCTCCTCCACGAGCTGTTCGAGGCTCAGGTAGCGCAGACCCCCGACGCCGTGGCGGTGGTCTTCGAAGGGCGCTGCCTGAGCTACCGGGAGCTCAACGGGCGCGCCAATCAGCTGGCCCGCCGCCTGCGGGCCCTGGATGCCGGCCGGAAGACCGGCCCCTCCGACACCTTGGTCGGCATCTGCGCCGAGCGGTCGCCGGAGTTGGTGGTGGGGCTCCTCGGTATCCTCAAGTCGGGGGGAGCCTACGTGCCGATGGATCCCTCCTATCCCGGCGAACGTCTGGCCTTCATGATGGAGGATTCGGACGTGCCGGTGCTGCTGACCCAGGAGCACCTGGCAGAGACCCTGCCCGCCCACTCGGCGGCGGTGATCCGCCTCGACGCCGACTGGCCGTCCATCGCCGACGAGAGCCGCGACAACCTGCCGTGGCACGGTGCTCCCGAGAGCCTTGCCTACACGATCTTCACCTCGGGCTCCACGGGCCGGCCGAAGGGCGCGATGGTGAGCCACCGCGCGATCGTCAACCGTCTCCTTTGGATGCAGCAGACCTATGGTCTGGGGACGTCGGACCGGGTTCTGCAGAAGACGCCCTTCTCCTTCGACGTCTCGGTCTGGGAATTCTTCTGGCCGCTGATGACCGGCGCCTGCCTGGTGGTGGCGCGGCCGGGAGGGCACCAGGAATCGGGCTACCTGGTACGGCGGATCGTCGAGGAAGGCGTCACCACGCTGCACTTCGTGCCCTCAATGCTCCAGGCTTTTCTCGAGCACCCGGAGGCGGGCCGTTGCCGCTCGATCCGGCGGGTCGTCGCCAGCGGCGAGACCCTGCCCTACGAGCTGGAGCAACGCTTCTTCGAGCTTCTCGACACGGAGCTCCACAACCTCTACGGCCCCACGGAAGCCGCGGTCGACGTGACCTACGAGCCCTGCGGCCGCTCGGCTTCCGTGCGCCCGGTGGCGATCGGCCGGCCGGTCGCCAACACCCGCATCCACGTCCTCGACCGACGGCTCTCGCCGGTGCCGGCCGGGGTGCCGGGGGAGCTCCACATCGGCGGGGTCCAGTTGGCCCGGGGTTACGTGAGCCGTCCCGTCCTGACCGCCGAGGCCTTCATTCCGGACCCCTTGGGCGCGGAGCCCGGCGGACGTCTTTACAAGAGCGGGGACCTGGTTCGGCATCTGCCCGGTGGCGCCGTCGACTACCTGGGCCGGCTCGATCACCAGATCAAGATACGCGGCCAGCGCATCGAGCTGGGCGAGATCGAGTCGGTCCTGGTTCGCCACCCGGCGGTGCGGCAGGCGGTGGTCGTGGTGCGGGAGGATCCGGCTCGTCTGGTGGCGTACCTTCTCACCGAGGGCGGCTCGCCGCAGGCTGGCGAGCTGCGGAGCTTCCTGGCCCACAGCCTGCCGGACTACATGGTGCCCGCTGCCTTCGTCGTTCTCGACGCCCTGCCCCTGACCCCGAGCGGCAAGGTGGATCGGCGGGCCCTGCCGGCGCCGAAGCCCGACGACGGCCTGCCGGCGGGCGCCTGGGCGCCGCCTCGCAGCCCGCTCGAGGAGGTCCTGGCCGGGATCTTCTCGCAGGTGCTGGGCCGCGATCGGGTGGGCATCCACGACAACTTCTTCGAGCTCGGCGGACACTCGCTCCTCGCCACCCAGGTGGTTTCCTGGGTGCGCCGGGACCTCGGCGTGGAGCCGCCGTTGCGCACCTTGTTCGAGCGGCCGACCGTGGCCGGTCTGGCGGAATGGGTCACCGCGGCGCTGCGCCAGGAGGAGGGTCTCGAGGCGCCGCCCATGAGACCGGTGGCGCGGGACGCTCACCTGCCGCTCTCCTTCGCCCAGCAGCGCCTGTGGTTCTTGGATCGGCTGGCGCCGGGCTCGCCGCTCTATAACATTCCTATGACTCTCCGCCTCACCGGGCGGCTTGACCTCCGAAGCCTGGAGCATGCGCTGATCGAGATCGTGCGCCGCCACGAGGTGCTGCGCACGTGCTTCGAAACCGAGGACGAAAAGCCGGTGCAGGTGATCCGGCCGATTCCGGATCTGTCGTTGCCGACGCTGGAGCTCGCCGGCCTGCCGGCAGCGCGACGGCAGGCCGAAGCCCGTCGCCTGGAGGTCGAAGAGGCGCACCGTCCCTTCGACCTGGCCCGGGGCCCCGTGCTGCGGGCCCGACTGCTGAGGATGGACGCGGTAGAGCACGTCCTGCTCGTCACGGTGCATCACATCGCCTTCGACGGCTGGTCGCAGGGGGTCTTCCTGCGCGAGCTGGCAGCTCTCTACCAGGCCTTCTCCGCCGGCACGGCCGCTCCCGGCACGGCGCCGCTGCTTGCCGAGCTACCCGTGCAGTACGTCGACTTCGCCGTGTGGCAGCGCCAGTGGCTGGCGGGCGAGGTGTTGGAGAGTCAGCTCTCTTACTGGCGGAAAGAGCTCGCCGGGCTCCCCGTGCTCGAGCTGCCCACCGACTGGCCGCGGCCGGCGGTGCAGAGCTTCCGGGGTGTCACAGAGCGCTTCCCGCTGCCGGCGGAGCTCTTCCTCAAGCTGCAAGAGCTCAGCCAGCGGCACGGGAGCACGCTCTTCATGACGCTTCTGGCGGCCTTCCAGACGCTCGCCGGACGCTACACCGGCCAGGACGACTTCGCCGTCGGCTCGCCGACCGCCAACCGCAACCGGGCCGAGATCGAAGGGCTCATCGGGTTCTTCGTCAACACCCTGGTGCTGCGCGGCGACCTCCGAGGCGACCCGAGCTTCGGCGAGCTGTTGGCGCGGGTCCGCGACGTCGCCCTGGGGGCTTACGCCCACCAGGACGTGTCTTTCGAGAAGCTGGTGGAAGAGCTGGAGCCGGAGCGCAACCTCAGCCAGAACCCGCTGGTGCAGGTGTTGTTCCTGGTGCAGAACGCGGCCCTGGCGCCGGAGCTCGCGCCGGGGCTTGTGACGAGCTTCGAGTACGTCGATACCGACACGGCGAAGTTCGACCTGACCGTGGGCCTGGAGGAGGCGCAAGGAGGGCTGCGGGTTGACGTGGAGTACAACACCGATCTCTTCGACGGCGTGACCCTGCGGCGCCTGGCGGGGCATTTCCGCACCCTGCTGGAGGGCGTGGTGGCCGATCCGGGGCGGCGTCTCTCGGAGCTGCCGCTTCTGCCGGCGGCCGAGAGGCACCAGGTGGTGCTCGAATGGAACGACACGGGCCGCGGCCGGCCGGCCGACGCGCTCCTCCACGAGCTGTTCGAGGCTCAGGTCGCGCGGACCCCCGACGCCGTGGCGGTGGTCTTCGAAGGGCGCTGCCTGAGCTACCGGGAGCTCAACGGGCGCGCCAATCAGCTGGCCCGCCGCCTGCGGGCCCTGGATGCCGGCCGGAAGACCGGCCCCTCCGACACCTTGGTCGGCATCTGCGCCGAGCGGTCGCCGGAGTTGGTGGTGGGGCTCCTCGGTATCCTCAAGTCGGGGGGAGCCTACGTGCCGATGGATCCCTCCTATCCCGGCGAACGTCTGGCCTTCATGATGGAGGATTCGGACGTGCCGGTGCTGCTGACCCAGGAGCACCTGGCAGAGACCCTGCCCGCCCACTCGGCGGCGGTGATCCGCCTCGACGCCGACTGGCCGTCCATCGCCGACGAGAGCCGCGACAACCTGCCGTGGCACGGTGCTCCCGAGAGCCTTGCCTACACGATCTTCACCTCGGGCTCCACGGGCCGGCCGAAGGGCGCGATGGTGAGCCACCGGGCGATCGTCAACCGTCTCCTTTGGATGCAGCAGACCTATGGCCTCGGGCCGTCGGACCGGGTGCTGCAGAAGACGCCCTTCTCCTTCGACGTCTCGGTCTGGGAGTTTTTCTGGCCGCTGATGACCGGCTCCTGCCTGGTGGTGGCGCGGCCCGGAGGGCACCAGGACCCCGGCTACCTGGTACGGCGGATCGTCGAGGAAGGCGTCACCACGCTCCACTTCGTGCCCTCGATGCTCCAGGCTTTCCTCGAGCACCCGGAGGCCGGTAGCTGCCGCTCGATCCGGCGGGTCGTCGCCAGCGGCGAGGCCCTGCCCTACGACCTGGAGCAACGCTTCTTCGAGCTTCTCGACACCGAGCTCCACAACCTCTACGGCCCCACGGAAGCCGCGGTCGACGTGACCTACGAGCCCTGCGGCCGCTCGGCTTCCGTGCGCCCGGTGGCGATCGGCCGGCCGGTCGCCAACACCCGCATCCACGTCCTCGACCGACGGCTCTCGCCGGTGCCGGCCGGGGTGCCGGGGGAGCTCCACATCGGCGGGGTCCAGTTGGCCCGGGGTTACGTGAGCCGTCCCGTCCTGACCGCCAAGGCCTTCATTCCGGACCCCATGGGCGCGGAGCCCGGCGGACGTCTCTACAAGACCGGGGACCTGGTCCGCCACCTGCCCGGTGGCGCCGTCGACTACCTGGGCCGGCTCGACCACCAGGTCAAGATCCGCGGCCTGCGCATCGAGCTGGGCGAGATCGAGTCTGTCCTGGCCCGCCACCCGGCCGTGCGGCAGGCGGTGGTCGTGGTGCGGGAGGACCCGGCGGCCCGTCTGGTGGCGTACCTTCTCGTCCAGGGCGGCTCGCCGCCGGCCGGCGAGCTGCGGAGCTTCCTGGCCCAGAGCCTGCCGGAGTACATGGTGCCCGCTGCCCTCGTCGTCCTCGACGCCCTGCCCCTGACCCCGAGCGGCAAGGTGGATCGGCGGGCCCTGCCGGCGCCGAAGCCCGACGACGGCCTGCCGGCGGGCGCCTGGGCGCCGCCTCGCAGCCCGCTCGAGGAGGTCCTGGCCGGGATCTTCTCGCAGGTGCTGGGCCGCGATCGGGTGGGCATCCACGACAACTTCTTCGAGCTCGGCGGACACTCGCTCCTCGCCACCCAGGTGGTTTCCTGGGTGCGCCGGGACCTCGGCGTGGAGCCGCCGTTGCGCACCTTGTTCGAGCGGCCGACCGTGGCCGGTCTGGCGGAATGGGTCACCGCGGCGCTGCGCCAGGAGGAGGGTCTCGAGGCGCCGCCCATGAGACCGGTGGCGCGGGACGCTCACCTGCCGCTCTCCTTCGCCCAGCAGCGCCTGTGGTTCTTGGATCGGCTGGCGCCGGGCTCGCCGCTCTATAACATTCCTATGACTCTCCGCCTCACCGGGCGGCTTGACCTCCGAAGCCTGGAGCATGCGCTGATCGAGATCGTGCGCCGCCACGAGGTGCTGCGCACGTGCTTCGAAACCGAGGACGAAAAGCCGGTGCAGGTGATCCGGCCGATTCCGGATCTGTCGTTGCCGACGCTGGAGCTGGCCGGCCTGCCGGCCGCGCGGCGACAGGCCGAAGCCCGCCGCCTGGAGGTCGAAGATGCGCACCGTTCCTTCGACCTGGCCCGGGGGCCCGTGCTGCGGACACAACTGCTGAGGATGGACGCGGCAGAGCACGTCCTGCTCTTCACGGTGCACCACATCGCTTTCGACGGCTGGTCGCAGGGGGTCTTCCTGCGCGAGCTGGCAGCCCTTTACCAGGCTTTCTCTGCCGGCACGGCTGTCACCGGCACGTCGTCGCCCCTTGCCGAGCTGCCCGTGCAGTACGCCGACTTCGCCGTGTGGCAGCGCCAGTGGCTGGCCGGCGAGGTGTTGGAGAGTCAGCTCTCTTACTGGCGAGAGAAGCTCGCCGGGCTTCCTGTGCTCGAGCTGCCGACCGACCGGCCGCGGCCGGCGGTGCAGACCTCCTGGGGTGTCGTAGAGCGTTTCCGGCTGCCGGCGGAGCTCTTCCTCAACCTGCAGGAGCTCAGTCAGCGGCACGGAAGCACGCTCTTCATGACGCTCCTGGCGGCCTTCCAGACGCTCGCCGGGCGCTACACCGGCCAGGACGACTTCGCCGTCGGCTCGCCGATCGCCAACCGCAACCGGGCCGAGATCGAAGGGCTCGTCGGATTCTTCGTCAACACCCTGGTGCTGCGCGGCGACCTCCGGGGCGACCCGACCTTCGGCGAGCTGTTGGCGCGGGTCCGCGACGTCGCCCTGGGGGCCTACGCCCACCAGGACGTGTCTTTCGAGAAGCTGGTGGAAGAGCTGGACCCGGAGCGCAACCTCAGCCAGAACCCGCTGGTGCAGGTGTTGTTCCTGGTGCAGAACGCGGCCCTGGCGCCGGAGCTCGCGCCGGGGCTTGTGACGAGCTTCGAGTACGTCGATACCGACACGGCGAAGTTCGACCTGACCGTGGGCCTGGAGGAGGCGCAAGGAGGGCTGCGGGTTGACGTGGAGTACAACACCGATCTCTTCGACGGCGTGACCCTGCGGCGCCTGGCGGGGCATTTCCGCACCCTGCTGGAGGGCGTGGTGGCCGATCCGGGGCGGCGTCTCTCGGATCTGCCGCTCCTGCCGGCGGCGCAGCGCCATCAGCTCCTCGAGTGGAACGACACCCGCGCGGCCGGTGCGGCGGAGACCTCCTTCCACCAGCTCTTCCGGGCCCAGGTCGAGCGTCGCCCGGAGGCGGTCGTCGCCGTCTGCGAGGACCGCTCCCTCACCTACCGCGAGCTCGAGGCCCGGGCCAACGCCGTGGCGCACCTCCTGAAACAGCAGGGGGTGGGTCCGGAGGACGTGGTGGCTCTGCTGGCCGAACGCGACTTGAGCTTCCTCGTCGCCATGCTGGGGATCTTCAAGTCGGGTGGCGTGTACCTGCCCCTCGATCCCCTCCATCCGCCGCGCCGCCTCGCGCGGGTGCTGGAGCAGGCGGGGGCGCGGCTGATCCTGGCCGCCGACGAGCTGGCCGGCGAGGTGGACGAGGCCTTGGAGCTCGTCTCCGAGACGCGCCGGGCGCCGCGCCGGAGCCTCGAAGAGCTGCTTTCCCGGCAGGCGCCGGCGACACCGCCGCCGTGGCTCGGAAGCCCCGGGCAACTGGCCTACGTGATCTTCACCTCGGGCTCTACCGGCCTGCCCAAGGGGGCGATGCTCGAGTACCGGGGGATGCTCAATCACCTGCACGCCAAGGTCCGGGACCTCGCCCTGGGTCCCTCCGACGTGGTGGCCCAGACGGCTTCGCAGTGCTTCGACATCTCGGTCTGGCAGTTCCTGGCCGCGCTGCTGGTCGGCGGACAGGTGCAGATCTTTCCGCCTCGGGTGAGCCAGGATCCGAAACTCCTGCTGGACGCCGCCGAGGCGGCGGGGGTGGCGGTCCTGGAGACGGTGCCGTCGATGATGCGCTTCCTGCTGCAGGAGGCGGGCGGCCGCTCGCTCGCCGCGCTGCGCTGGCTCCTGCCCACCGGCGAGGCCCTGCCCGTGGAGCTCGCCCGGCAGTGGCTCACCGAATTCCCCGGCGTGCCCCTGGTCAACGCCTACGGGCCCACCGAGTGCTCGGACGACGTGACGCACGGCTTCATCACCGAGCCGCCGGCGCCGAACGCGACCTCGGTGCCCATCGGACGCCCGCTGGTCAACCTCAGGCTCTTCGTGCTGGACGACAGCTTCCAGCCGGTGCCGGTGGGCGTCGCCGGCGAGCTGTGCGTCACCGGAGTGGGGGTGGGGAGAGGTTATCTGCACGATCCGCGGCGCACCGCGGAGGTCTTCGTGCCCCACCCGTCGAGCCCGGAGCCCGGTGCGCGGATGTACCGGACCGGGGACCTGGCCCGCTACCGTCCGCAGAGCAACCTCGAGTTCGTCGGCCGCATCGATCACCAGGTGAAGCTGCGCGGCTTCCGCATCGAGCTGGGGGAGGTCGAGGCCGTCCTCGCCGCCCATCCGGAGGTGCGCGAAACGGTGGTGTTGGTGCACGAGGATGGAGCGCACAACCAGCGGCTGATCGGCTGGGTGGTCGCGGCGCCGGGGAGCGAGGTGACCTCCGGAGACCTGCGCCGCTATCTCAAGGAAAGGCTGGCCGAGTACATGGTGCCCGCCGCCATGGTCTTTCTCGACGCCATGCCTCTCACCCCGAACGGCAAGGTCGACCGGGCAGAGCTGGGCCGCCGAGCGCCCGACACGTCGGGGCTCGCCCTCGAGGAAGACTATGTGGCCCCCGAGACCGAGATCGAGGAGATCCTGGTGGAGATCTGGCAGCTGTTGCTCGGCGTCGACCGGGTTGGTATTTACGACAACTTCTTCGATCTGGGAGGCCACTCTCTTCTGGTGCCGCAGCTCTTCGCCCGGATCTACGAAACCTTCCAACTCGAGCTGCCTTTGCAGGTGCTCTTCGAGGCGCCGACCGTCGCGGAGCTGGCGATGGTCATTGAGGAACGGCTGCTCGACCAGATCGAGGCCTTCGAAAAAGCGGCGGAATTGGGGCGCTGATGAAAGCCCGGCCTGCCGGCATGAGACGAGGAGAGCCCGTCCACGCGGCAAGCTTGACTTGAAAGGTCCGACAAGCTGAACCAGAAATGAGGAAAGACGATGACTGAGGAAATGCCCGACGACTCGCAACCCGGCGATTCGGAGGAGCCGGAGACTCGGGGCCTGTCCGAGGATGGCGAGCGGTGGTACGAGATTGTGCGAGGCCTCCAGCACTTCCTCCTCATCCTGCTGGGGCAGTCGGTCTCCCAGTTCGGCTCCCGGCTCACCAACTTCGTGCTGGGAGTGTGGGTCTACCAGAGCACCGGCTCGGCCACGCTCTTTTCCCTGATGACTTTCTGCATCCTGGTGCCGGAGATCGCGATTCTGCCGTTCGCCGGCGTCCTCATCGACCGCTGGGACCGGCGGTGGGTGATGATCCTGAGCGACTCCGGGGCCGGGATGTGTACCCTGGTGATCCTCTGGCTGGTGTGGAGCGACCGGCTCGCCATCCCCCAGCTTTTTCCTCTGGTCGCGTTGAGCTCGCTTTTCGCCGCCTTCCAGGCGCCGGCCTTCGCCGCCTCGACCACCCTCCTGGTGCCGCAGAAGAAGCTGGTGCGCGCCAATGGCATGGTCGAGCTCGGCAGGGCCCTGGCCATGATGACCGCGCCGCCGGCCGCCGGTTTCCTGCTCGCGGTGATCGATCTCAAAGGGGTCGTCCTGATCGACGTGACGAGTTTCCTCTTCGCCGTCGTCACCCTGCTGCTCTCTCGCATCCCGCGTCCCGTGCCCGCGGCGGAGAGCAAGCCTGCCGAAGGCCAGTCCATGCTGCGCGATGCCGCTTTCGGCTGGTCCTACATCCGGCAGCAGCCAGGGCTCCTGGCGCTGCTCCTGCTCTTTGCCGCCGTCAACTTCGCCCACGGTATGGTGGAGATCCTGCTGACACCGCTGGTGCTCAGCTTCGCCTCCACGATGGAGCTCGGCGCGGTGTTGTCGATCGCCGTGATGGGTGCCGTAGTGGGGGGGCTGGGAATCGCCGTCTGGAACCGGCGGCTGCGGCGCATCCCCACCATCTTCACCTGTCTGGCCATTCAGGGGATGATCCTCTTTGTCGGCGGGGTGCGACCGAGCGTGCCGCTGATCGCGGCGGTCGCCTGCGGCTTCATGCTTTGCAACCCCGTGATCAGTGCCTGCAGTCGGACGATCTGGCAGACTCGGGTGGCC
Source organism: uncultured bacterium (assembly GCA_965371445.1). Classification (GTDB taxonomy): domain Bacteria; phylum Acidobacteriota; class Thermoanaerobaculia; order Multivoradales; family J023; genus DASWIG01. The sequence goes on from CBDUYN010000078.1 coordinate 9,603, forward strand.
CCCGAGATCCAGGGCCGGGTTTTCGCCACCTGCAACGTGGTCGAAGTCTCGACCGCACCCCTGGCGTTCCTCCTGGCGGGTCCCCTGGCGGACAAGGTCTTCGAGCCCATGATGGCCCCCGACGGCTTGCTGGCCGGATCCGTCGGAGCGCTCCTCGGCGTCGGACCCGGGCGCGGCATCGGCCTGATCTTCGTTTGTCTGGGGTTTGTGGTGCTCGCCATCGTCGTCCCGAGCTACGGCTATCGTCCTCTGCGCCAGCTCGACGAGGAGTAGCCCGCCGTGCGTCAGCAGAGATGAGAAGATGTGCCATGAGGACGACCTGGACAGGAAATGAGGAGAACCGATGACTGAGGAAGTGCAAAAGGCCGCCGAATCCGGAGGCCGGAAGAAAACCCGTTGGGGGCGGCGGGTGCTCGCCGCCCTGGGTGTGTTGCTGGGATTGACGTTCTTGCTGGCGATCGTTTTCGGGGTGTGGTTCCGCTCCCAGCTCCGACAGAGCTTGCCGACGGCCGAAGGACGCCTGGCCGTCGCCGGGCTCACCGCGGAGGTGGACGTCGCCTTTGACGAGCTGGCCATCCCGACGATCCGCGGCGAACGGCGGCTCGACGTCGCCATGGCGACGGGCTTCTTGCACGCCCAGAACCGTTTCTTTCAGATGGACCTCCAGCGCCGCCGGGCTGCCGGAGAGCTGTCGGAGCTCTTCGGCGCCGTCGCCCTGAACGCCGACCGGCCGATTCGCGTCCATCGCCTGCGGGCGCTCTCGGCCGCGACGCTGACCCGGCTCCCGGCGTCGCAACGCGAGCTTCTCGACGCCTACGCCGCCGGCGTCAACGCCGGCCTGGAGGCCCTCGGCGCCAAGCCCTTCGAGTACATCCTGCTGCGCGGCGAGCCCCGGCCCTGGCGCCCGGAGGACAGTCTCCTGGTGACGCTCGCCATGTTCATCGAGCTCAACGACGAGAACGGAGCGAACGAGTCCGCCATCGGCGCGACGTACGACCTCTTGCCGGCCGCCCTGGCGGACTTCCTCAACAACCAGGGCACCGAATGGGACACGCCGCTCGTCGGTGAGCCGTTCGCGTCGCCGCCGGTCCCGGGACCCGACGAAGTCGACCTGCGCTCCCACAAGACGTCCTGGAAGCTCCCGGACCGGCCGAAGGATCGCCGGCCGACGAATCCGCCGCCCGTCCCCGGTAGCAACGCCTGGGTGGTGTCGGGGGAGCATACGGTCGACGGCAAACCGTTGCTGGCCGTCGACATGCACCTCGCCCTCACGGTCCCCAACATCTGGTACCGCGCCTCTTTCGTCTGGCCGCGTACGGACGGCGGCGAGCATCGTGTCACCGGCATCACCCTCCCCGGCTTGCCGGTCATGGTGCTGGGCAGCAACGGCGACGTCGCCTGGGGATTCACCGCTCTCCTGGGCGACGTCGGCGACGTCGTCCTGCTCGAGTCCGACCCGGCCTCCGAGGACTCCTACAGAACGCCGGAGGGGCCGCGTCCGTTCGAGCGCCACCAGGAGCTCATTGCCGTCAAAGGAGGCGACGACGAGCTTCTGGAGGTCGTCTCCACGCAGTGGGGACCGGTGATCGGGAAAGATCACCGGTCCCGGTCCCGGGTCTTCCGCTGGACGGTCTATCTGGAGGGGGGCCTGGACGTCGGCCTCGTGGGCCTGGAGACGGCTCGGAGCGTGGACGAGGCCCTCGACGTGGCCAACCGGACAGGGAGCCCGGCGCTCAACATCGTGGCTGCCGACCGCGACGGGCACATCGGCTGGAGCGTGGCCGGCCGTCTCCCCGCGCGGGTAGGCTTCGACGGGCGCCGGTCCACTTCCTGGGCCGACGGCAGCCGCCGCTGGGAGGGGCTCTTGCCCCCGGAGGAGGTGCCGCGAATCGTCGATCCGGAGTCGGGACGTCTGTGGAGCGCCAACCACCGGGCGGTCGACGGCGAGATGCTGGCCAAGCTGGGCGAGGGACGCTACGTGTTGGGGGCGCGGGCGCGGCAGATCCGGGATGCGTTGCTCGCTCTCGAAGCCGCGACGGCGAAAGACATGCTCGCCCTTCAGCTCGACGACCGGGCCCTTTTCCTGGAACGCTGGCGGGACCTGCTGCTCGGCTTCCTGACGCCGGAGGCGGTGGCGGCCGACGAGCGGCGCGCGCAGATGCGGCGCCTGGTCGAAGACGACTGGAGCGGCCATGCCTCCGTCGACTCGGTGGGGTATCGCATGGTGTCCACGTTTCGCTTCTCTCTGATCCTGAACGTGTTCCTCTCCCTGACCGAAGAGTGCGTGGAGGCCGACGAGTTTTTCGCGTGGCACTTCGACGGCTTTCAGCTCGAAGGTCCCGTCTGGCGGCTGATGACCGAGCGTCCGCCCCATCTGCTCGATCCGCGCTACGCCAGTTGGGAAGAGCTCGCGTTGACCGCCGTCGACGACACGCTCGACGACCTCTCCGGTGTCGGCCCGCTCGCCGAGCGCACCTGGGGGGAACGCAACACCACGGCGATCCACCATCCCCTGGCCATGGTGCCGGGACTCGGCGGCTGGCTCAACATGCCGCCCCGGCCGTTGCCCGGAGACGCCCACATGCCCCGGGTCCAGGAACCGGGCTTCGGCGCCTCGCAGCGCATGGTGGTCTCGCCCGGACAGGAAGAGCACGGCATCTTCCACATGCCGGGAGGCCAGAGCGGCCATCCTTCTTCGCCCCATTACCGGGACGGTCACGAGGCCTGGGTCCGAGGCGAGGCCACGCCTTTGCTGCCCGGCCCGACGGTCAGGAGCCTGGTCCTGGTGCCGGCGTCTCCAGGCTGACGCCGTCGAGCCGGCCGGCCGAGGCCCCGGAGCGATGCGCGCGGTGGGAAGTCGGGAACCTTCTCCCGCTCCGGGCGTTATGACCGGTGGAGAGACGATGACGGCCGTGGAGATGACCATCGAAGAGACCGGACCGCTGAGCGACGCTCAGCTCCTGGCGCGATCCCGTGCCGACGACTCGGAGGCCTTTGGCCAGCTGGTAGGCGCCAGTTGCGGCGAACGAAAAGCGGCGCGAGGCGCCGGGCGCGGCTCACGGCTTGATGTCCTCTCTCATGGCGGCAGCTCGAAGCATACCGGCTGGGCACGTGGGGCACCACCAGGCAGACCAGGCAGGTCTTGACATGCCGTGAGCTCCCGGGTCGGCCGTGCCAACGGCATGGTGCAGGTCGGTTATTCCTCGTCGATGATGGCGGCGAGCGTCGGAAAGGTCGTCGGAGTCGGCCCCGGACGGGGCATCGGTCTCTTGTTCGTCGTCCTCGGCCCTGGGGATCCTTGGCGTCACGGCAGCGGCTCTGCGCCAGCCCGGCCTGCGCCACCTGGAACGCGACCTGCCGGACGCTTTGCCCGAGACACCCTGAGGAGCCTGAGGAGCCTGAGGAGCCTGAGGAGCCTGAGGAGTCGAAAGCTCGATACGTTGGGCTGGCCATGATATCCTGCTTGGCCTGAGAAACGTGCCCGGCAGGGTGCACGGCAAGATGCAGTAGATCGTTCCGTTTGCCAGACCGGTTCATCACCTCTGGTGTGCACCTGCCTGAGGGCCTTGAAGGGGCAAGGCCGAAATGAACGAACAACAACTTGATCGGTGAGCGGTCGCCAGGGTGCCTTCACCTGGACCGTCGTAGGGACCATCGTAGGATTCTGTGATCCTGCGGTCATCTCGCGAGGGTGCCGCACGTAGGCCGCCTTCACAGGAGAGAGAAGGATCGCAAGGAGACTCATGGCTCAAGACGACACGTACACCGGCTCCGAGATCGCCATCGTCGGCATGGCTTGCCGCTTTCCCGGCGCCTCGACCCCCGAGCAGTTCTGGCGTAACCTGCGCGACGGGGTCGAGTCGCTTGTTGAGCTCACCGACGAGGAGCTGCGCGCCGCCGGGGTGCCGGCCGAGCAGATCCAGGATCCGGCCTACGTACGCCGGGTCTCGGTGGTCGACGACATTGAGGATTTCGACGCCTCGTTTTTCGGCTACACGCCGCTCGAGGCGACGATCATGGACCCCCAGCACCGCCTCTTCCTGGAATGCGCCTGGGAGGTCTTCGAGCGGGCCGGCTACGATCCCCAGGTGTCGCAGCAGCCGGTCGGCGTCTTCACCGGCGCCAAGACCAACACCTACCTCTTCAACGTCGTCGCCCACCGCGGGCGTTTCCCGTCGCTCGACAACTTCCAGATCGCGCTCGGCAACGACCTGATGGCGATGGCGACGCGGGTCTCCTACAAGCTCGACCTGCGCGGTCCGAGCTACGCCCTGCACACCGCCTGCTCGACCTCGCTGGTGACGGTACACCTGGCCTGTCAGAGCCTGCTGCTCGACGAGTGCGTGATGGCGGTGGCCGGCGGCGCGGCGGTCAACGTGCCGCAACGCCGCGGCTATCTCTACCAGGCGGGAGGGATCCTCTCGCCCGACGGCAGCAGCCGCACCTTCGACGAGCAGTCGGCGGGGTCGAGCTTCGGCAACGGCTGTGGCGCGGTGCTTTTGAAGCGCCTCGACGAGGCGCTCGCCGACGGCGACCACGTCCACGCGGTGATCCGCGGCTCGGCGACCAACAACGACGGCGCTCGCAAGGCGAGCTTCACGGCGCCGGGCGTCGAGGGCCAGACCGCCGTCCTCCTCGAAGCGATGGCGGTGGCCGGGGTCGAGGCCGACGACATCTCCTACCTGGAGGCCCACGGCACCGCCACCGAGCTCGGCGACTCGATCGAGGTCCTGGCCTTGAAAGACGCCTTCCGCGCGTCTACCGAGGGCCACGTCAAGGGGGGGAGACACTGCGCGCTCGGCTCGGTGAAGACTAACCTCGGCCACCTCGAGACCGCCGCCGGCATCGCCGGCCTGATCAAGACGGCCCTCGCCTTGGAGCATCGCGAGATCCCGCCGAGCCTGCACTTCGAGAAGCCCAACCCCAAGCTCGGACTGGAGTCGAGCCCCTTCGTCGTTCACGCCGAGCTCACGGCCTGGCCGGCGGGGGAGAACGGCAAGAAACGGATTGCCGGAGTGAGCTCTTTCGGCATCGGCTCGACCAACGCCCACGTGATCCTCGAGGAGGCGACGGCGGCGACGGCGAGCGCCTCGCGGCCCTTCCAGCTCCTCCTTCTTTCGGCGCGTTCGGCAGCGGCTCTGGAGGTCCAGACGCGAAACCTCGCCGCTCACCTCGAAGAGCATCCGGCGGACCTCGCCGACGTCGCCTACACCCTCCAGGTGGGACGAAGGGGGTTCGAGCACCGCCGGGCGCTGATCTGCCGCAGCACGGACGACGCGCTCGCCGTCCTGAGCGGCGACGCCGCCGAGCGCGGCTTCACCAGCGAGCTCAAGAGCGCCGCGTCCGGCGTCGCCTTCCTCTTCCCGGGGCTCGGCGAGCACCACGTCGACATGGGGCTCGGCCTCTACCGTTCGGAAGAGGTCTTCCGGCGCCAGCTGGACCGCTGTGTGGAGCTGCTGAAGGCCCCCCTGGGCCTCGACCTGCGCGACGTTCTCTATCCCCGCGGCACCGACGCCGAGGAGCAACGCCGCGGCGGCGGGCCGGACCTGCGGCGGATGCTCGGGCGTTCACCCGCCGCCAGCGCGCCGGCTTCCCGGCTCGACGAGACCTGGCTCGCCCAGCCGGCTCTTTTCGCGCTCGAGATCGCCCTGGCGAAGCTCTGGGAATCCTGGGGCATCCGGCCGCGGGTCCTGGTGGGGTACAGCCTGGGCGAATACGTCGCCGCCTGCCTCGCCGGGGTCCTGGAGCTCGAGGACGCGCTCCAGCTGGTGGCGTACCGAGCGCGCAAGATCCATCAGGTCGAGCCCGGCGCCATGCTCGCCGTGCCGTTCTCCGAAGAGGAGCTGCTGCCGCGGCTCCAAGAGCACGGCCTCTGCCTGGCGGCGGTCAACGGTCCGGCGGCGACGGTGGCGGCGGGACCGGTGGCGGCAGTCGAAGAGCTCACGGCGCGTCTCGCCGAAGAGGAGGTCGTCTGCCGGCGCCTCACCACCTCCCACGCCTTCCACTCGCGGATGCTCGATCCTTTGGCCGACGAGCTGACCGACTTTGTCCGCGGCCTGCGGCTTTCGGCCCCCGAGACCCCCTACCTCTCCAACGTCACCGGCACCTGGATCACGGCCGAGGAGGCCACCGATCCCGGCTACTGGGCGCGCCACATGTGCCAGCCGGTCCGCTTCTCGGACGCGGCGAGCACGCTCTTGGCGGAGCCGGGCCGGGTCACCCTCGAAGTCGGGCCAGGCCTGAGCCTGACTTCCGCCGTCAAGCAGCACCCCGACTGCGGCGCCGACGCCGCGCGCCTCGCCCTGACCACGCTTCCCGGCGCTTTTGACCGCCGGCCCGAGGCGGAGGCGATGCTCTCCACCCTAGGCAAGCTCTGGCTGGCCGGCACGCCGGTCGACTGGAAAGGCTTCTACGGCGACGAGACGCGGCAGCGCGTCCCCTTGCCCACCTATCCCTTCGAGCGCCAACGGCATTGGCTCGAGGTCGACGTCGAAGCGATCGAAGCCGGCCGGCCTGCTGGCGAGCCCCGGCGCGTCACCCTCGACAAGCAGGACGACCTCGCCGACTGGTTCTACGAGCCGGTGTGGCGCCCGGCGCCGCGCGCCGAGGAAGCCGAGGACGCCGAGCCGCAACCGGCCGCTTGCCGGCTGGTCTTCCGCGATGCCGGCGGCCTGGGCGCCCGCCTCGCCGAACAGCTCCGGGAGACCGGCGACGACGTCGTCACAGTCACGCCCGGGGAGGCCTTCGCGGCACTGTCCCCCTCGGGGGATCAAGGGGGGGAGACACTGGGCGACGGCGCGTTTTCGATCGATCCGTCCCGCCCGGAGGACTACGTGGCGCTGCTCGCCGAAATCGGCCGCCGGGAGCTTCCCTTAACGGGCGTCGCCCACCTGTGGAGCGTCGGCGGCGACCAGGCGGGATTCGCGGCGCTCCAGGAGCGGGGCTTTTACAGCCTGCTCTTCCTCGCCCAGGCTCTGGGACGGAGCCACCGCGACGCGCCGGTCGAGATCGTCGCCGTCACCAGCGGCGTCCATCGCATCGACGGCGGCGAGGCGCTTTGTCCCGACAAAGCCACCCTTCTGGGCCCGACGCGGGTGATCCCGCAGGAGATGGCGGGCCTTCTCTGCCGCGCGGTCGACGTCGTCGTGCCCGAGGTCAAGAGCGCCGCCGAGGACGAGCTCGCCGCCGCCCTCCGGGCCGAGCTCGCCGCCGGTGGCGACGAGCCGGTCGTCGCCTGGCGCGACGGCGAGCGCTTCGTCCAGGGCTTCGAGGCCCGGCGCCTGGAGGCGGCCGAAGGGGCGGCGTCGCGATTGCGCGAGGAGGGGGTCTATCTGCTCACCGGCGGCCTCGGCGGCCTCGGCCTGGTGATCGCCGAGCACCTGGCGAAGACGGTCAAGGCACGGCTCGTGCTCACCGGACGCTCGGCCGTTCCCGGGCGCGAGGGCTGGGACGCGTGGCTCGAAAGCCACGGCGAGGACGAGCCGACGAGCCGCAAGATCGCGCGGCTCCGTGCCCTGGAGGAGCACGGCGCCGAGGTCCTACCGCTCGCTGCCGACGCCGCCGACGCCGCGGCGATGACCGCGGTGGTCGCGGCGGCGCGCGAGCGCTTCGGCACGATCCACGGCGTGATCCATCTGGCCGGCGTGCCCGGCGGCGGCATCCTCCAGCTCAAGACGCGCCAGGCGGCCGAGCGCATCCTGGCGCCGAAGGTGGGTGGTGCGCGGGTCCTGGACGAGCTCTTCCGCGACGCGGACCTCGACTTCCTGATGATCTTCTCGTCGATCGCCTCGATCCTCGGGGAGTTTGGCCAGATCGACTACTGCGGCGCCAACGCCTTCCTCGACGCCTACGCCTGGAGCGCGGCCGAGCGCGGCGGCGCGCCGGTGGTGACCGTCGACTGGGACATCTGGCGCGAGGTCGGCCTGGCGCTCCACGCCGAGGTGCCCGAGCACCTGCGGCCGTGGCGCGAGGAGATGTTGGAGAAAGCCATTCTGTCGCGCGAGGGCGTCGAGGCTTTCGACCGCATCCTGGCGAGCGGCCTCACCCAGGTCGTGGTCTCGACCCAGGACCTGGCCGGCCGTATCGAGCTCGGCAAGTCGTTTACCGGCGAGAATTTCCTCGCCCAGCTGGGACTTGCCGGCGGCAAGCCGTCCCCCGCTCCGGCACCGGCGGGGAGGCCGCAGAGCGTCTTGGGCACCGATTTCGTGGCCGCCGGGGGCTCGATCGAGCGCCGTCTCGCCGAGATCTGGCAACGCGTCCTGGGGATCGAGAAAGTCGGCGTCAACGACAACTTCTTCGATCTTGGGGGCAACTCCCTGATCGGCCTGCAACTGGTCACGGAGATCGGACGCGAGCTCGGGATCGAGGTCGTTCCGGTGACGCTTTTCGAATCACCGACCGTGGCTTCGCTGGCCCGCCAGTTGGCGCCCGCAAAGGAGGAGGAGGAGCGCCCGGTGCTGCGCGCCGCGACCGACGGCGGTCACGACATCGCGCTGGTCGCCATGACCGGCCGCTTCCCGGGCGCCCGCAACGTCGAGGAGCTGTGGGAAAACCTGCGCCAGGGCGTCGAGTCGATCTCCTTCCTCGACGAGGAGGAGCTGATCGCGGCCGGCGTCGACGCCGAGTTGGTGCGCGGTCCCCGCTACGTCAAGGCGGCCTCGGCCATCGACGGCATCGATTTGTTCGACGCCCAGCTCTTCGGCTACTCGCCGCGCGAGGCCGAGGTCATGGACCCCCAGCACCGCCTCTTCCTCGAATGCGCCTGGGAGGTCTTGGAGAAAGCCGGCTACGACCCGGCGCGCTACCCGGGCTCGATCGGTGTCTTCGCGGGCTGCAACCTGAGCACCTACCTGCTCAAGCTCTACGCCGATCCGCGGGCGCGCGCCTCGGTCAACATGCTGCAGGCGATCCTCGGCAACGACAAGGACTCGCTGACCACCACCCTTTCCTACAAGCTCGACCTGCGCGGCCCGTCGGTCGCGGTACAGACGTTTTGCTCGACGTCGCTCGTCGCCGTCCACATGGCCTGTCAGAGCCTGCGGCAGGGGGAATGCGACATGGCGCTCGCCGGCGGGGTGCGCGTCGTGGTGCCCGACCGGGTGGGCTACCTCTACGAGGAGGGGGGCATCGCGCCGCCCGACGGGCACTCGCGCTCCTTTGACGCCGGCGCCAACGGGAGCGTGCTGGGCCAGGGGGTAGGGATCGTCGCCCTGATGCGGCGCGCCGACGCCGAGGCCGAGGGGGCTCCGATCCTCGCCATCTTGAAGGGCTCGGCGATCAACAACGACGGCTCGATGAAGGCCGGTTACACGGCACCGTCGGTCGCCGGCCAGTCGAAGGCGGTGACGATGGCGCTGGAAGACGCCGGGGTCGATCCCGAGACGATCAGCTACGTCGAGGCCCACGGCAGCGCCACCGAGCTCGGCGACCCCATTGAGGTGACGGCGCTCACCGCCGCCTGGCGGCGCTTCACCGACAAGCGGGGGTTCTGCTCGATCGGCTCGGTGAAGTCGAACTTCGGCCACCTCGACCGCGCCGCCGGGGTGGCGGGCCTGATCAAGACCGTCCTCGCCCTGGAGCACGGCGAGATCCCGCCGACGATCAACTTCGAGCGGCCCAATTCGCAGATCGACTTCGCGTCGAGCCCGTTCGTCGTCGCCGACCGGCTGCGCGAATGGACCTCCAACGGCGCGCCGCGGCGCGCCGCGGTCAACTCGCTCGGCATGGGCGGCACCAACGTCCACGTCGTCGTGGAGGAGCCGCCGCCGCCGCCGCCGAGCGATGCGGCGCATCCCTGGCAGCTGCTCCTGCTCTCGGCGCGTACCGAGACGGCGCTCGCCGACGTCGGCGAGCGCCTGGCCGATCACCTCGCGCGGCACCCAGAGGCCAACCTGGCCGACGTCGCCTACACCGGCCAGGTCGGCCGCCGCCACCTCGGCTGGCGGCGCACGGCCGTCTGCCGTGACCCGAGCGACGCCGTGGCGGTGCTGCGCGGCGAGGACCCGCGGCGCCTGCTGACCACCTGGTGCGAGGAAGGCGAGCGGCCGGTGGTCTTCCTCTTCTCGGGGCTCGGCGGCCAGTACCCGGTTATGACCCGCGGCCTCTACGAGACGGAGGAGGTCTTCCGGCGCGAGGTGGACCGCGCCGCGGCCCTCTTCGAGCCCCTCCTGGGCCTCGACCTGCGCGAGGTGATCTATCCCGCCGAGGCCCAATCCGGCGCCGCGGCCGAGGACGGCAAGATCGACCTGAAGAAGATGCTGGGCCGCGGCGGCGAGCGTTCCGAGGCGAGCCGCCGGCTCGACGAGACCTGGCTCACCCAGCCGTCGATCTTCGTCGTCGAGCACGCCCTCGCCCGGCTGTGGACCTCCTGGGGCGTGCGACCACAGGCGATGTTGGGCTACAGCCTCGGCGAGTACGTGGCGGCCTCTCTGGCCGGGGTCTTCGACTTCGAGGCCGCGGTCGAGCTGGTGGCGCGGCGGGCGAAGCTCATCCACGAGCTGCCGGCCGGCGCCATGCTAGCGGTCGCCCTTCCCGAAGAGGAGACGCGGGCGTTGCTCGGCGAGGAGCTTTCCCTCGGCGCCCAGAACGGCCGCGAGCAGTCGGTGGTCTCGGGCCCCGTCGCGGCGGTCGAGGCGTTCGCCGAAAAGCTGACGGCCCAGGACGTCGTCCACCGCCGCCTGGAAACCTCGCACGCTTTCCATTCGGTGATGATGGAGCCGATCGCGGACGAGCTCACCGAGCTCGCCGGAAGCTTCGAGCGCCGCTCACCGCGCATCCCGTGGGTGTCGAACGTCACCGGCACCTGGATTACCGCCGAGGAGGCCGTCGACCCGGCCTACTGGGCGCGCCACATGTGCCAGCCGGTGCGTTTCGCCGACGGCCTCGGAGAGCTCCTCTCGGAGGACGGGCGTGTGTTCCTGGAGATCGGCCCCGGCCAGACCCTGACGAGCCTCGTCCACCACTACGCGGCGGAGGCGAAGCTCGGCGAGCGCCTGGCGACCGGCTCGGTGCGCCACAGCTACGAGCCCCACGACGACCGAGCCTTCCTCCTCGCCGCTCTCGGCAAGATGTGGCTGGCCGGCGTCGACGTCGACTGGCAGGCCGTCCACGCCGGCGAGCGGCGCCAGCGGCTCGTCCTGCCCACCTACCCCTTCGAGCGCCGGCGCTACTGGATCGAGACCGAAGGCGAGGTGCTGGTGGGCGGCGGCCGGGAGGCCGAGGCCGTCGCCGGCGAGGACGAGGCCGGGGGGCCGGCCTACTACCCGCGGCCGACCCTGCGGGTCGAATATGCGGCACCGCGCAGCGAGGAGGAGCGTACCGTCGCCGAGGTCTGGCAAGATCTGCTCGGAGTCGACCAGGTGGGGATCCACGACAACTTCCTGGAGCTGGGCGGAGATTCGCTCCTCGCCTCGCGGCTCGTCACCCGCCTGCGGGGCGTCCTCGAGGTGGACCTGCCGATCCGACTCCTCTTCGAGGCCCCGACGGTGGCCGATCTGGTGGCGGCGGCTGAGGCCCTGCGCCGTGAGGCGGCGGCATCGGCCAAGGACGAGGAGGAAGAGATGCGCGAGCTCCTGGAGATGGTCAAGGGTCTCGAGGGCGAGGAGCTGAAGCGCGAGCTCGCCAGGCTCGAGGGCGAAGTCGCAGGAGGAGAAATTCATGGCTGAGATCCCGCAGGGCTACGGCGAGGAGCTCTCTCCCCAGCAGCGCCGGCTGCTGGAGTTGATGCTCAATAAAAAGCAAGAGGCGCGCCGCAAGGCCGAGCAGAAAGCCGCGGCCGCGGGGACGATCCCGCGCCGCTCGGCCGAGGAGCCGCCGTTGCTCTCTTTCGCGCAGCAGCGGCTGTGGTTCATCCAACAGTTCCAACCCGGCAATGCCGCCTACAACATCCCCTCCGGAGTTCGGCTGCGGGGGCCGCTCGACGCGGGGTTTTTCGGGCAGAGTCTCGTCGAGACCGTGCGGCGCCATGAGACGATGCGCACGACCTACGTGTTGCGCGGCGCCCTGCCGGTGCAGATCATCTCCCCCGAGGCGCGGGCGGTGATGTCGCGAGTCGACCTGAGCGCGCTGCCGCGGACCCGGGTGGAGCCGGAGGCCCAGCGGGTCGTCGACGGTGCGGCGCGCTATCCCTTCGAGATGGCCCGCTCGTCGCCCTGGCGCGCCCTGCTGCTACGGCTCGACGCCGAGGAGCACGTCTTTCTCGCGGTCAAGCACCACATCCTCTCCGACACCTGGACGACCGGCGTCTTCTTCCGCGAGATGGTGGGCCACTACCGGGCCCTCGTCGACGGTGTGCCGGCGCGCCTCCCGGAGCTCAAGGTCCAGTACGCCGACTATGCCCTCTGGCAGCGTCGCGAGCTCGGCGAAGGCGGGCTGCTCGAAACGCAGCTCACCTACTGGACCCGGAAGTTCGAGGGCGCGCCGCCGCTGCTCAGCTTGCCGCTGGACCGGCCGCGTCCGCCAGTGCCGAGCTTCCGCGGTGGACGCGTCATCATCGTCCTACCCAACCAGCTGACGGATCGCCTCAAGGCCTTGAGCGGCCGCCAGGAAGCCACCCTGTTCATGACGCTGATGACGGCCTACCAGAGCTTGCTCCATCGCTACACCGGGGAAGAGGATCTCCTGGTGGGCACCCCGATGGCGAATCGCGACCGGGTGGAGCTGGAGAACCTGATCGGTCTTTTCGTCAACACCCTGGTGTTGCGCACCAACTTCAGCGGCCGGCCTACGTTCCGGCAGCTTCTCGACCAGGTTCGCCGGACCACTCTCGAAGGGCTCTCCCACCACGACGTGCCTTTCGAGCGGGTGGTGGAGGAGCTCAACCTGGAGCGCGACACCAGCCGCAACCCCCTGTTCCAGGTTCTCTTCGCGTTCCAGAACGTCCCGATCCCGGCGCTGGTGGCGGAGGGGCTGACGCTCGAGCGCTACGAGTTCCAGGAATCGACGGCGCGGCTCGACTTGGAGCTCGACCTCCAGGAGATGCCCTACGGCTTCGTGGGCTGGCTGGGCTACAACTCCGACCTCTTCGAGGCCACCACGGTACAGCGGATGGCGTCCAGCTTCCGGACCCTCCTGGACGGAATCGTCGAGGAGCCGGACCGGCCGGTGCCGGCGTTGCCTCTGGCGAGCGCCGGGGAGCGCCACCAGGTGCTCACGGCCTGGAACGACACCCAGGCCGCCTATCCCCGCGACGTCTGCCTGCACCAGCTCTTCGAGGCCCAGGCCGAGCGGACCCCCGACGCCGTGGCGGTCGACGACGGCAGCCGCCGGCTGAGCTACGGTGAGCTCGAAGCGCGGGCCAACCAGCTGGCCCACCTGCTGCTCTCCCTCGGCGCCGACGCCTTGCCGGTGGCGGTCTACCTGCGCCGCAGCGTCGACTGCGTGGCGGCGCTTCTCGGGATCCTCAAGGCGGGCGGCTCCTACGTGCCCATGGACCTGGCCTCGCCGGTCGACCGGCTCGAGGCGATCCTGCGCTCGGCGGGGATCTCCCGGCTGGTCACCGAGAGCTCGCTCCTGGCGTCGGTCGCCGGACTCGCACCTCTCCTGGAGCAGGTCGTCTGCCTCGACGAGCCGGAGGAGGGGACGGCGCTCGCCGGCGGCGAGACCGCGCCGCGCCTCTTGACCCGCAGCGACATCACCGCCCGGCCGCGCCACCGCCCGGCGCTATCGGTCGACCCCGGGACCCTGGCCTACACCATTTTCACCTCGGGTTCCACCGGGACTCCCAAGGGCGTCATGGTCCGCCACCGCCCGGTCGCCAACCTGATCGGCTGGGTCAATTCGACGTTTGGCGTCACCGCTGACGACCGCCTCCTCTGCGTCGCCTCGCTGAGCTTCGACCTCTCGGTCTACGACGTTTTCGGCATCCTGGCGGCTGGCGCGACGATCCGCCTGGCGACCGGCGAGGAGGTGCGCAATCCGGAGGCGTTGATACGGATCTTGGAGGAGGAACCGATCACCTTTTGGGATTCGGCTCCGGCGGCCCTCCAGCAGCTGGTCGGCTTCTTTCCGGCCGAGCCTCTCGCCCGAAGCGCCCTGCGCCTCGTCTTCCTGAGCGGCGACTGGATCCCGGTCGCCCTGCCGGAGCAGGTGCGTGCCGTCTTTTCGCGGGCGCGGATGATCAGCCTGGGCGGTGCCACCGAAGCGACCGTGTGGTCGAACGTCTTTCCGGTCCGGGAGGTGCCAGAATGGTGGGTGAGCATCCCCTACGGCCGGCCGATCCCGAACGCCCAGTACTACGTCCTGGATGCCGCCTTCGAGCCGCGGTCGATCGGCGTCGAGGGAGATCTTTTCATCGGCGGCGAGTGCCTCGCGTCAGGCTATCTCGCCTCGCCGGCCCTGACCGCCCTCAAGTACGTGCCCGACCCCTGGAGCGGCGCCAGCGGGGGGCGGCTTTACCGCACCGGCGACCGGGTGCGGTTCTGGGCCGACGCCAACCTCGAATTCCTGGGCCGGCGCGACCACCAGGTGAAAATCCGCGGCTACCGCATCGAGCTCGGGGAGATCGCTTCGATCCTGGGGCAGCACCCGCAGCTGCGCGACACGGTGGTCCTGGTCCGCGAGGACGTCCCCGGCGACCGGCGCCTGGTGGCCTACGTGGTGGGCGAGGGCGGCGAAACGCCGCCGGGGCACGAGCTGCGCGCCTACCTGCAGCGCAAGCTCCCAGACTACATGGTACCGGCGGCGTTCGTGATCCTCGAGGCCCTGCCGGTGACGGCCAACGGCAAGCTCGACCGCCAAGCCCTGCCGGCTCCGGCCGGCGACCGGCCGGAGCTCCCGTCGGAGTTCGCCGAGGCGAGGACCGGGACCGAGCGCCAGATCGGCGAGCTGTGGAAGAAAACTCTCCAGATCGACCAGGTGGGACGCGACGACAACTTCTTCGACCTCGGGGGGCACTCCATGCTCCTGACCCAGATCCACCAGGAGCTGCAGAAGGAGCTGGCGCCGGAGCTCACCCTGGTCGACATGTTCACCTTTACGACGATCGCCTCGCTGGCCGCGCACCTGAGCCGTTCCGGCAAGAGCGGCTCCGCCGTCCAGGCCAGCCTGGAGCACGCCGAGGCACGCCGCAGCCGCGTGGTGAGCGATACCGAGGTCGCCATCATTGGCATGGCGTTGCGCTACCCGCAGGCCTCGACCCCGGAAAAGTTCTGGGACAACCTGCGCAACGGCCGGGAGTGCATCGAGTTCTTCAGCCGCGAAGAGGTCCTCGCCGCCGGTGTCGCCCCCGAGGTGGTCGATCATCCCGACTACGTACGGGCGGAGGGTACGGTGGCCGACGTCGAGCTTTTCGACCACGAGTTCTTCGGCTACGCCGACCCCGCGGAGGTCGAGCTGCTCGATCCCCAGCAACGGATCTTCATGGAGTGCGCCTGGGAAGCCTTCGAGCGCGCCGGCTACGATCCCCGCGTCTGCGGCGGGCGCACCGGCATCTTCGGCGGGGTCAATATCTCGAGCTACCTCTTCAACGCCCTCTACGACTACGATCCGGTCAACGTGATGTCGAGCTTCCTGACCCGCATCGGGCTCTTGGTCGGCAACCAGAACGACTACCTCTGCACCCGCGTCGCCTACCACTTCGACCTGAAGGGTCCGTGCCTCACGGTGCAGACCGCCTGCTCCACGGCCACGGTCGCCACCCACTTGGCCTGCCAGAGCCTGCTGCGCCACGAGTGCGACCTCTCTCTGGCGGGCGGCGTCCAGATCCGGGTTCCCCAGAACATGGGCTACATGTACCAGGAGGGGGGCTTCCCCTCGCCCGACGGTCACTGCCGCTCCTTCGACGCCAAGGCCAAAGGCAACGTCCACGGCAACGGCGCCGGGGTCCTGGTCTTGAAACGTCTCGCCGACGCGATCACCGATCGCGACCACATCCATGCCGTGATCCAGGGCTCGGCGGTGACCAACGACGGCAGCGCCAAGGTGGGTTTCACCGCTCCGGGGGTCGACGGTCAGGCGCGGGCGGTGGCGGAGGCCCTCGGGGTCTCGGGGGTGGGCCCGGAATCGATCGGCTATCTCGAGGCCACCGGTACCGGCACCGAGCTCGGCGATCCCATCGAGATCGAGGCCCTGACCCGGGCCTTTCGGCTCAAGACGGCGAAGACCGGCTTTTGTCCCATCGGCTCGGTGAAGTCCAACATCGGCCACACCGACGCGGCCTCGGGAGCGGCGGCGTTGATCAAGACCGCCTTGGCCCTCGAGCACGAGGAGATCCCTCCGAGCCTGCACTTCGAGGAGCCCAATCCGAGGATCGATTTCGCCGCGAGTCCCTTTTTCGTCAACGCTCAGCTGCGGCCCTGGCCGCGCCAGGCGGAGCCGCGCCGCGCCGGGGTCCACACCTACGCGGTCGGCGGTACCAACACCCACATCATCCTGGCGGAGGCGCCGGAGGTCGGCCCGAGCTCGCCGTCGCGGCCCTGGCAGCTCCTCCTGATCTCGGCGCGCTCGAGCGCGGCCCTCCACCGGGCCGCGGAGAATCTGCGCGCCCACCTGGAGTCTGAGGAGGAGGCCGCGCTCCCCGATGTCGCCTACACCCTCCAGGTCGGCCGCCGGCACTTCCGCCACCGCCGCTTCGCCCTCTGCCGTACCGGCACGGAGGCGGTCGAGGTGCTGCGCGAGATGCCGCCCGCGCGGCTGCGCAGCTCTCACGTCCGCGAGGAGGAGCGGCGCACCTCTTTCCTGATGCCGGGAACGCTCCCCAACACCGCCACCGCAGCCGGGCTCTACCGCGCGGAGAGCGCCTTCCGCGAGGCGGTCGACCGCTGCGCCGGCCTTCTCGAAGGAGAGGCGCGGCAGAGGCTGTCGGCCTTCTTCGCCGGCGATTCGGCCAGCGAGGCGCCCGCGCACCTCGAGCCGCTTCTGACCTTCACGAGCGAATATGCCCTGGCCCAGGTTTGGCTGGAGTGGGGCGTCGCTCCCGCGGCCGTCCTGGGCCGTGGAACGGGCGAGCTGACCGCGGCTTGCCTCACCGGCGCGCTGCCGCTCGCTGGCGCCCTCGCCCTGGCGGCGGCCTGGGGCCGGGCGCAGGAGCCAGGCGTCCGCCTCGAGGTCCACCTGGCGGCGTCGGAGCTCGAGCCCTACCTGGACGGTGGCATGGCGTTCGAGACCCTCCTGGGCGAGGCGCTTTGCCTCGTCGTCGGCCCGGAGGAGGCCGCCGAGGATCTCCAGGACCGGCTCAACGACGAAGGCGTCGACTGCTTCCACCTGGGCCCGGCGACGTTCTTCTCCACGGCCGGCGAGCTCCGCTCCGCCTGGCGCGGGAGCCTGGCGAAGCCGGCCTGGGGGGCAGGCGAGCTTCCCTGGCTCTCGTCGTCGACCGGCACCTGGGTCGCCGGGAAAGAGACGGCCGGGCTCTGGGAGCAGGGCCTGGGAGGCTCCGCCTTGTACGACGCTTTCGGCGAGCTCCTGAAAGACGACACCCGAGCCTTCCTCGAGGTAGGCACCGGGGACCTCTTGAGCGGTGCGTTGCGCCGCCTTGCCGTCGGCCGGCCGATCTTCGCCGCCCTGGCGGCCGGCGGCGGTCTCGAGGACGAGGACGCGAGCGCCACCGCGCAGCTGCTCGCCAACCTCGGCCGCCTGTGGCTTGCCGGAGTCGACGTCGACTGGCGGGGGTTGGCCCGCCACGAGAAGCGCTACCGCCGGCCCCTACCGACCTATCCCTTCGAGCGGATCCGCATCTGGGCCGAGCCCAAGTCCGACCGGCGGCAGATCTTCCAGGCGCCGCCGGACCTCGCCGCCAAGGACGAGCTCGACCGCTGGTTCTACACGCCCTCCTGGCACCGGGCGCCGGCCACGAGCGCCGCGCCGCCGAGCGCGGACGGCGCTCCCTGGCTGGTGCTGACCGAGCCCGAGGGGGCCGCAGCCCGGCTCACCGAACGGCTGCGCGGCGCGGGGCACGAGGTGGTGACGGTGTCCCCGGGCGAGGCTTACGCCCGCCTCGGCGACGGCGCTTACACGGTCGCTCCCGGCGACGGGGAAAGCTACCGCCAGCTCCTCGCCGAGCTCCACGACGCCGGACACCGTCCCGCCGTCGCGCTTCACCTCTGGTACCTCAAGGGCGGCGAAGCCGCGGCGCCGCCCTGGGCCGGCGAGGCGGCGGAGCAGGGCTTCTGGAGTCTCCTCCACCTTGCCCGGGCCTTCGCCGAGCACGGCACCGAGCCGCTGCGCCTGGTGGCGGTGACCCAGGGTGTCGAAGAGGTGACTGGCGAGGAAGAGCTTCTGCCAGCACGCTCTCCGCTCGCGGCGCTCGTCCAGACCCTGTCTCGGGAGATGGCCTGGATCGCCGGCCGGCACGTCGACGTCGTGGTGCCGGCCGCGGAGACGTGTGCCGAGGCTCGGCTCTTGGACGAGCTCGTGCGGGAGGTGGCGAGGAGCGAGGCGGAGCCGCGGGTCGCCTACCGGGGCCGCCACCGCTGGGTGGCGGGCTTCGAACGCTTGCAGCTCGACGCGACGCCGGACGCCGGTCTCCCGGCGCGCCTGCGCCCGGAGGGAGTGTACGTGATCACCGGCGGTACCGGCCGCTTGGCGCTGGTCGCGGCACGTTTCCTGGCCCGTACCGCGCGGGCGAAATTGGTGCTCGTCGGCGAGTCGGGGCTCCCCGCGAAGGAAGGCTGGGACACCTGGCTCGCCAAGCACCGCGAGGACGACGCGACGAGCCGCAAGATCACCCGCCTGCGCGAGCTCGAAGGGCTGGGGGCCGAGCTCCTCCTCGTCGACGCCGACTTGACGAGCACGGCGGCGCTCGCGGCCGCCGTACGGCGCGTCCGGGAGCGCTTCGGCACCCTCGACGGGGTGATTCACGCCGCCGGCGAGCCCTCGCCGGAGGACGCTCGCGACATCGCGTCGATCGACGCGGACTTCTTCCAGTACCGCCTGCGCGAGCGGCTGCTCTCCGTCGTCACCCTGGCGGAGGTGCTGCGCGACGAGCCTCCCGAGCTCCACCTGCTCTCGGCGACCCTGGGCGGCGTGCTCGGCGCGGCGCTGGCCGCCATCGACAACGCCGCCGACGCTTTCCTCGCCGCTTTCGCCCGGCACGCCGGCCAGCACGACGGCGCTTCGTGGACCAGCGTCGACTGGGACCTCGTCGACCTCGGCGAGGCCGAGGGCGACCCCGCGACGTCGACAGCGATCACCGCCGCCGAAGCCGAAGAGGTCCTGGGCCGTGTGCTCGGGGCGGCCGGGGAGCTTTCCCAGGTGACGGTCTCGACGGTCGACCTGGACGCCCGCCTGGAGGACGCTCGCCGTACGGCCGCCGAGCCGGAGGAAGAGGCCCGCGAGATCCAGCCGCGGCCGGAGCTCGAAACCCCCTACGCCGCCCCTCAGGACGGCGCCGAGAAGGAGGTCGCCGAGATCTGGACCGACGTCCTCGGATTCGAGCGCGTCGGCGTCCAGGACAACTTCTTTGACCTGGGCGGCAACTCCCTCATGGCGACGCAGCTCGTCTCGCGGCTGCGGGAGCGCTTCGACATCGACCTGGCCCTGAGGGACTTCTTCGAGGAGGCCACGGTGGCGCGGGTGGCCCAGAGCGTCGAGCTGGCCCGCTGGATGAGCGCGCCTCAGGCGGCCGAGGACGGCGTGGAGGGAGAATTCGGTGAGATCTGAGAAGGTGTTGACGACGGCCGAGCTCGTCGCACGGCTGACCGGGCTGGGCGTCGAGCTGCGGCCGGAAGGCGAGCGGTTACGCTTCCGGGCGCCCCGGGGGGTGCTTTCCCCGGAGATGCGCAACGAGCTCGTGCGCCGCAAGCAGGAGATCCTCGCCTGGATGCGCCGGCAGGGCGAAGCGGCGCCCCGCGCCGCCTACGAGAAGCTCTTCGAGCCGCTCTCGATCGGTCCCCTGGAGCTCAAGAACCGCCTGGTCATGTCGCCGATGGAGGTCGACTTCGGCGCCGCTGACGGTAGCGTCACACCGCGCGCCGTCGACTATTACGCGGCGCGGGCCCGGGGCGGGGTGGGGCTGGTGGTCGTCGAGGCGACATGCGTTGACACGCCGGCGGGGCGGATCTCGCCCTACCAGCTGGTGATCGACCGCGACGGCGTCTTGCCGGGGTTCGAGTGCCTGGTCGAGGCGGTGCTGGGCCACGGCGCGCGCGTCCTGCTCCAGCTCCAGCACGCCGGCCGCAAGACCAGCTCCACCTTGACCGGGCAGGTGCCGGTCGCTCCGTCGGCGGTGGCGAGCCACCAGGGGGAGACCCCCCGGGCGCTCACCGAAGCGGAGATCGCCGAGCTCGTCGAGCGCTATGCCGCCGCCGCCGCGCGGGCCCAGGTGGCGGGCTTCGACGGCGTCGAGATCCACGCCGCCCACGGTTACCTGGTGGCGCAGTTCCTCTCCCCGACCTACAACCGGCGTGAGGACCGCTACGGCGGGCCGGTGGAGAACCGGGCGCGCTTCCTGCTCGAGACGGTGGCGGCGGTTCGCCGCCGGGTGGGGGGCGAGTACCCGGTCTTCGTGCGCCTGAGCGCGATCGAATACGAGGCCACGGACGAGCTGCGGCCCGTCGCGCAAGGCCTGACTCTCGACGACACGCGGCACGTCGCGCGCCTCCTGGAGGAGGCCGGCGTCAGCTCGATCGACGTCTCGGCCACCCTGGTGGGGCTCGCCCGGATGCATCCCATGGGCTGGCCCGAGGGGCAGCTGGTCCCCCTGGCGGAAGCGATCCGCCGGGAAGTGTCGATCCCGGTGAGCGTCACCTCGCGCCTGCCGCCGGCGCTCGGCGAGCGCCTGCTGCGCGAGGGGCGCCTCGACCTCCTCACCCTGGGACGCGCGCTCGTCGCCGATCCCGAGCTGCCGCGCAAGCTCGCCGAGGGACGCGAGTCCGAGGTGGTGCCCTGCATCTACTGCAACGAATGCCTCGATCCGGCGCTGCGCCAGCCGGCGGCGCTGTGCGCGGTCAATCCCGCCCTCGGCTGCGAAGGGGAGCCGGCGCCGGTACCGGCACCGGCGCGGCGCCGGGTGTGGGTCGTCGGCGGCGGCCCGGCGGGGCTGGCGGCGGCCCGCGCCGCCGCCCTGCGGGGGCATTCGGTCGAGCTCTTCGAGGCCGGCACGGCCCTCGGAGGCCAGATGCTCCTCGCCTCGAAGCCGGCGGCGGCGGAGCAGACGCTGGAGCGCCTGCGCGACTACCTGGTCCACGAGGTCGAACGGCTCGGCGTCGAGGTCCACCTGCGGACGCGGTGGAGCGCCGAGCGCCTCGACGAGGGCGCCCCCGACGCCGTCATTCTGGCGAGCGGCGCGCGCCCTGCGGCACCGGAGCTGCCCGGCATCGGAGATCCGCGTGTCGTCCAGGCGGTCGACCTGCTGGCCGGCGCGGCGCCGCAGGGCGCCGCGTCGGCGGTCGTGATCGGCGGTGGCCTCGTGGGCTGTGAGACGGCGCTGTGGCTCGCCCGTCGGGGCTCTCAGGTAGCGCTCGTCGAGCGTGGCGCGCAGCTCGCGGCCCGGGTGAGCGCCGACCTGCGCACCCATCTCCTCTGGGCGGTCGCCGAGGCCGGCGTCGGCGTCTACACCGGTACCGAGGCGACGGCGATCGACGCAGCGGGGGTCTCGTGCCGCGACGCGGCGGGGGAGCCGCTGCACCTGCCGGCGGAGAGGATCGTCCTCGCCGCCGGCGCCGAGGCCGACGACGGGCTCTGGGGCGAGGTCGAAGGACGCCTCCCCAAGACCTTCCGGATCGGCGACTGCCGGCGGCCGCGAAATATCCGCCACGCCCTGACGGAGGGGTATCGCGCCGGGACGGCGGTTTGACCGGGAAAGACGAAGCAACCAGAGGGAGGAGATCCATGGCGGAAGGGACGATCGTAGACCGCGAAACCTTGGCCGACGAGGTGCGCCGCGCGCTCGCCGGCTACGGCCTTGGCGAGGCCCGTGTCGTCCAGGTCGGCGAGGGGGTTCACACGACGTTTCGTGTCGACGCGGCCGACGGTGGGCGCTACCTCTTCCGGGTCTACGGCGAGCACGACGAGGCCACCGTCCGCTCGGAGTGCCGCTGGCTCGAGAGTCTGCGCCGGGACGCGGGGCTGGGGGTCCCGGAGCCGGTCGCCGGCCGCGAGGGATTCGTCACCTCGTTGGCCTCGGCGGCGCGGCCCGCCGCCCTCTTTCGCTGGGTCGACGGCGAGCCGCTCGCCGCGGCGCCCGATGCGTCGGCCTACCGCCGACTCGGCGAGCTCATGGCGCGCCTTCATCGCCACGGCGAGAGCTTCCGGGCGCCGGAGGGGTTCATGCGTCCGCGCTACGACCTGGAGCGCCTGCTCGGTTCCTCCTCGGTGCTCGGCGACGGAGCCGGGAAGGGGTTCTTCTCGTCCGCCGAGCGGGAGAGGCTCGACGAGGCGGCGGTGGAGCTCCGGCGTCAGCTCGCCGGGCTCGGCGAGGAGCGCGAGGTCTTCGGGCTGATCCACGGCGACCTCCAGGTGACCAACTACCTCCTCCACGAAGGGGAAGCTGGGGCCATCGACTTCGCCGACTGCGGCTGGGGCTACTACCTCTACGACATGGCCACCTCGCTCCTGCCGCTCTGGGGCCGCAGGGAGTACCCGGCGGCCCGGGAGGCGCTCGTAAGCGGCTACCGCCGGATCCGCCCCGTCGCCTCGGCGTACCTTGAAAGCCTCGAGCCGATGCTTGTTGCGCGCGCCCTCTACGTCCTGCGTTGGAGCTTCGAGCTCTGGGACCGGCCGGCGGTGCGCCGGGTGGGCGAGGCCGTCGTGACCCATCTCAAGGGGCAGCTCCTGCACCATCTCGAGCGCCGGGCGGTGGTGGCGAGCCCGGCCGCGCAGAGCCGCTCGGTGACGGGGCTGCTCGGCCGCCTCCGCGAATGCGGTGTCCGCTTGTGGGTGGAGGACGGCCGCCTGCTCTTCAAGGCCGCCAGGGGAGCGCTCACCCCGGAGCTGCGCGAGGAGCTCAAGGAGAGAAAGGACGAGGTCCTCGAATTCCTGCGGCCGGCGGCCGAGCGCGCCGCAGGCCCGGCGATCGTGGCGGCGCCGCGGCCGGCGGAGATCCCCCTTTCCTTCGCCCAGGAACGCCTGTGGATCCTCGCCCAGGTCGACGCGTCGAGCCCGGTCTACAACATCGCCCAGGGCGTGCGCCTCGAGGGTCCGCTCGACGTCGGCGTCCTGGGGCGCTCCTTCCGCGAGATCGTGCGCCGCCACGAATCGCTGCGTACCACCTTCCCCGACCGCGACGGCGTGCCGCGCCAGGAGGTTGCGGCCGAGCCTGAGGTGGGCTTGCCGGTGGTCGACCTGAGCCGGCTGCCGGCGCCGGCGCGCCGCCGGGCGGCGGATCGGCAGGCCGCTTCGGACGCGCACCGGCCTTTCGACCTGCGCCGGGGTCCCCTGGTGCGCTTCGCCCTGCTGCGGCTCGACGAAGACGAGCACCTGCTGCTCACCAACCTCCACCACGTCGTCTCCGACGGTTGGTCGAGCGGCGTGCTGCTGCGCGAGCTCGCGGTCCTCTACGAGGCCTTTGCCGGCGGCCGGCCGTCACCGCTGCCCGAGCTCCCGGTGCAGTATGCCGACTTCGCGCTCTGGCAGCGGCGTTGGCTCTCCGGCGAAGCGCTCGACAAGCAGCTCGACTATTGGCGCCGGCAGCTCGCCGGGGCTCCGGATCTCCTCGAGCTCCCCACCGACCGGTCGCGGCCGCCGTCCTTGAGCTACCGCGGCGAACGCCTGTCGCTCGCCTTTCCGGCCGGGCTGGCCGAGGGCTTGAAGAAGACCGGCCGCCGGCACGAGGCCACCCTCTTCATGACGACGCTGGCCGCTTTCAAGCTTCTCGTCCACCGTCTCACGGGGCAGCGCGACCTGGTGGTGGGGTCGCCGATCGCCAACCGCAACCGCAGCGAGATCGAGGGGTTGATCGGCTTTTTCGTCAACATCCTGGTGTTGCGCACGCAGGTGACGCCGGAGACGAGCTTCCGCGAGCTCCTCGAAGTGGTCCGACGCACGACGCTTGAGGCCTACGCCCACCAGAACCTGCCTTTCGAGAAGCTCGTCGAGGAGCTGCGCCCGGAGCGCAGCGCCGCCCACCCGCCGCTTTTTCAGATGGCCTTCACGTTCCAGAACGCCCCCATGCCGCCCTGGAGGCTGCCGGGATTGACCCTCGCTCCGGAGCCGACGGAGAAAAACACCGCCAAGTTCGACTTGACCGTCGGCCTGTGGGAGAGCGACGACGCCCTGGGCGGAGTCCTGACCTACAGCAGCGATCTCTACGACCGTACGACCATGCTTCGCCTGGTACGCCAGCTCGGCCGGGTGCTGGAGCATGTCGTGGCCGATCCCGGCGTGGCGCTCGCCGAAGTGGAGCTGCTCGGCGCCAGCGAGCGCCAGCAGTTGCTGGTGGAGTGGAACGACACGGCCGCCGACTCTCCGCGGGCGTGCGTGCACGAGCTCTTCGAAGAACAGGTGAGGCGTCACCCCGAAGCCCCGGCGCTCGTTTTTGCCGAGGGTACCTGGAGCTACCGCGAGCTCAACGAACGCGCCAACCGGCTGGCCCATCACCTCCGCGGCCTGGGGGTGGGGCCGGAGGTACGGGTGGCGACCGGCCTCGAGCGCTCGCCCGAGCTGATCGCCGCCGTCCTCGCCGTGCTCAAGGCCGGCGGCGCCTACGTGCCGCTCGATCCGGCGATGCCCGCCGAACGCCTGCGCACGCTCGTGACCGACGCCCGCGCCGCCGCTCTCGTCAGCCGGCGCGAGCTCCTCTCGGGCGTCGACCTCACGGGCGTCGAGCTGGTCGACCTCGCCGCCGACGCGGAGTGGATCGCCGCCGCGAGCGCCGCCAACCCGGCGAGCGGTGCCACCGCCGCGAACCTGGCCTACGTGATGTACACGTCGGGCTCGACCGGCCTCCCCAAGGGGGTGAGCGTGCCGCACCGGGGGGTGGTCCGGCTGGTACGCGGCTCGCGCTTCGTCGACTTCGGA
Organism: uncultured bacterium; assembly: GCA_965371445.1. Taxonomy (GTDB): domain Bacteria; phylum Acidobacteriota; class Thermoanaerobaculia; order Multivoradales; family J023; genus DASWIG01. The sequence goes on from CBDUYN010000078.1 coordinate 34,494, forward strand.
GCCCCTCAGGTCTTCTTGCAGCTCGCGCCGATGTCTTTTGACGCCTCGACCCTCGAGGTCTGGGGAAGCCTGCTCCACGGGGCGACCCTCGCCGTGGCGCCGGCGTCGAACCCCGGCCTTGGCGAGCTCGCCGGGCTCCTGGAGCGTTATCGGGTCACCACGCTGTGGCTCACCGCCGGGCTCTTCCATCTGATGGTCGGCGAGCAGGCGGCGGCGCTCGCCGCGGTGCCGCAGGTCCTGGCGGGCGGCGATGTCCTCTCGGTTCCCCACGTGCGCAAGCTCCTCGAAGAAGACGGCTCGCGGACGCTCGTCAACGGCTACGGTCCCACCGAGGGCACGACCTTCACCTGCTGCCATCCGATGCGGCGGAGCGCCGACGTGGGCAAGACGGTGTCGATCGGCCGGCCGATCGCGAACAGCCGTGTCCACGTCCTCGACCCGCGCCTGCGGCCGGTCGGCGTCGGAGTGGCGGGTGAGCTCGTCATCGCCGGCGACGGGCTCGCCCGGGGCTACCTGGACGCTCCGCGCCTCACGGCCGAGAAGCTCGTTCCCCATCCTCTGAGCGCCGCGCCCGGCGAGCGCCTCTACCGCACCGGCGACCTGGTCCGCTACCTGGGCAACGGGCAAGTCGAGTTCCTGGGACGCTTCGACCACCAGGTCAAGATCCGCGGCTTCCGCATCGAGCCGGGCGAGGTCGAAACGGCGCTCGGGCGCCATCCGGCGGTCGAGGAAGCGGTGGTCGTGCCCTGCCCCGCGGCGCAGGCCGCCGGTGCGGCGGGCGAAAAGGAGCTCGTCGCCTACCTGATGGCCGCCGAGGAGCTGACCGTCGAGGACTTGCGCCGTTTCCTGCGCCGGGACCTGCCGGAATACATGCTGCCGTCGAGCTTCGTGAAGCTTCAAGAGCTGCCCTTGAACGCCAACGGCAAGGTCGACCGCGCCGCTCTCGCGCGCGCCACGGGGAGCGCTCTGGCCTCCGAGATGGCTCACGTCGCGCCCCGCACGCCCCTGGAGCAGGAGCTGGCGGAGATCTGGACCGAGCTCTTGGGCTGCGACGAAGTCGGTGTCCACGAGAACTTCTTCGGCCGCGGCGGCACGTCGCTGCTCGCCACCCAGGTCCTGTCGCGGATGCGCAGCCGATTCGGTGTCGAGCTGACGCTCGGGAGCTTCTTCGAAGCGCCCACCGTCGCGGACCTGGCGCAAAGCGTCGAGGTGATCCGCCGGGCGCGTACCGCCGGAAGCCGGGAGAGCTCCGGCGGAGACGAGGAGCGGGAGGAGGGAGAGCTGTGAGCGCCTTTACGAGTTGGACGAGCACCCTTGGCCGGTCACGGACCGGAGAGGCTAGCCAGGACCAGGAGTAGAAATGACGACTGTGATCGAACCCTTCGGTCGATTGAGCCTCGAAGAGCAGCAGAACCGCCTGACCCGGCTTGCCACCCGGGCCCTCGACGCTTACGGCCTCGACGCCACGGTGGCGGCGAGGAGCTACACGATCAACGCGACCTTTGCCGTCGAGGCGGCTACCGAGCGCTTCGCGCTACGCCTCTATCGCCCGGAGACCTACGACGCCGCGGCGATCCGCTCCGAAGCGGTGTGGCTGCGCCATCTCGCCGCGGCCGGCGAGAGGATCGCCGAGCCTCTGCCGGGTACCGACGGCGAGCTGGTGCAGGCGGTGACGGCGCCGGACGGCGTCGAGCCGCGCCATTGCGTGCTCTTTCGCTGGCTCGAGGGGTCGAGCGGCGAGGCGCTCTGGAGCCCGGCGCTCGCCGGCCGACTGGGCGAGACGATGGCGCGTCTGCACGCGGCGAGCGAGGGCTTCGCGGCGCCCGAGGGCTTCGTCAGGCCACACTTCGGCGTCGCCGAGCTCTTGAGCCCCGTGGTCCCGGAGGACGTCGAGGCCGAGCTCTTGACGCAACGCTCACGCCGGCAGCTCGACGAGGCCGCGGAGGTCCTCCGCGAAGAGCTCGCCGGGCTGGAGACGCGGGACGGGGCCTGCGGTCTGATCCACGGCGACCTGACGCCCAAGAACGTCCTCTTGCACGACGGCGAGATCTCCGGCGTCCTCGACTTTACCGACTGCGGCTCGGGACCCTATCTCTATGACGCCGCGGTCACCCTCCAGCGCCTCGCCGAGCTGCCGGAGGGGTCCCGGCACGTCGAGGAATTCCTCGCCGGCTATCGCAGGGTACGTCCCCTGGCCGAAGAGCACGAGAAATTCGTCGAAGCCTTCCAGGCGCTGCACCGGATCCACCTCCTGCGACTGTTGGTCCGGCATCGGACGATTCCCGCCATCCGCACCCGGGCGGCGGAGGGCTTCCCCTCCTATCTCGTCTCCCAGGTGGAGCGCTACGTGAGGCGCCGGCGTCCGGCCCAGGCCGCGGTGCCGCCGGCGGACGCGTCGCTCGCCGGCCTGACCACGGTACAGCTGCTCGCCCACCTCCAGGAGCGCGACGTCGAGGTCTGGACCGAGGACGGCCGGCTGCGTTTCAACGCCCCCAAAGGAGCGATGACCGACGAGCTACGCGCCGAGCTCAAGCGCCGCAAGGAGGTGCTGCTCACCTTCCTGCGAAGGACGGCCAAGGTTCGCTCGGCGCCACCCGTCGTGCCGGTGCCGCACGAGGGACCGCTACCGCTTTCTTTCGCCCAGGAGAGGCTCTGGTTCCTCGACCGGCTCGAACCGGGCCAGCCGGTCTACAACCTTTCCCAGGCGATGCGGTTCACGGGAGAGCTCGACGCTGGCGTCTTGAAGCGTAGCCTCGCCGAGGTGGCACGCCGCCATGCGGTGCTGCGCACCACCTTCACCGTCGCCGGCGACCAACCGCGGCAGGTGATCCACTCCGAGCTGGAGATCCCGCTGGAAGAGCTTGACTTCAGCGCCCTCTCTCCGGCCGAGCGGCTGGCCAGGTTGGAGGAGTCGCTCGCCGCCGAGCGGCGGCGTCCCTTCGACCTCGTCCACGACGCCTTGTTGCGCGTCTCCCTTTTCCGGTTGGAGGAGACGGACTGGGTGATCAACACCGTCGTCCACCACATCGTCGCCGACGGCTGGTCGAGCAGTGTGCTGATCCGTGAGCTCCTGGTTCTCTACCAAGCCTTTCACGAAGGCCGGCCTTCGCCGCTGCCGGAGCTCGCGATCCAATATGCCGACTTTGCCCACTGGCAGCGCAGTTATCTGACCGGGCAGGTCCTCGCAGAGCAACTCGACTATTGGAAGCGCGAGCTCGCCGGCGCCCCCCACTCCCTCGAGCTGCCCACCGACCGGCCGCGAGCAAGGCAGGTCTCCTACGAAGGGGGCAAGTACGTCCAAAAGCTGCCGTCCGAGCTGGCCGACGCCCTGCAGCGTCTCAACCAGGAGCACGGCACGACGCTTTTCATGACGCTCTTGGCCGCCTTCCAGGTCCTCCTTGCCCGGCACACCGGACAAGACGACATCGTGGTGGGCTCGCCGATCGCCAACCGCAATCACTTTGAGCTCGAAGAGCTGATCGGCTTTTTCGTCAACACCCTGGTGCTGCGCGGGCGTATTGAGCCACGGATCACCTTCCGCAAGCTCCTGGAGCAGGCCCACAGGAGCGTCGTCGGCGCTTTCGACCACCAGGACCTGCCCTTCGAGAAGCTGGTCGAGGAGCTGCGTCCGGAGCGCGTGCGCCATCAAAACCCCCTCTTCCAGGTGGCCTTCTCTCATCAGAGCTTCTCGCCCCCGGCCGGCGAGGGCTTCGAGCTTGAGGTCGCCCCCCTGAGCTCGAAGGAGTCGCTGGAGCCCTTCGAGATGACCCTCTACTGCTGGGAGCAGCCGGCGGGGATCGAGCTTTCCTGGCACTACCGGCGGGCGCTGTTCGACGCCACCACTGTGCGCCGCATGGCCGCCCACCTCCAGGCTCTGCTCGCGGCGATGGTCACGGATCTCGACCGCCCTTGCGCGGCGGCACTCGTGAGCGACGCCGAGCGTCATCAGCTGCTCCACGAGTCGAACGACGTCCGGACGGCTTTTCCGCGGCAGAGCTCGGTCCCCGAGCTCTTCGCGGTGCAGGTGGCCGCGTCGCCGGACGCCGTCGCCCTGAGGTTCGACGACGCGACCCTGAGCTACGGCGAGCTCGACGTGGCGGCCAACCGGCTGGCCCGTCACCTGGTCGCGCTCGGCGTGGGCCCCGGTGTGGCGGTGGGCGTCCTGGTGGAACGTTCGGCGCGGATGGTGGTGGCGTTTCTGGCCGTCCTCAAGGCGGGCGGCGCCTACGTCCCCCTTGATTCCGAGTACCCGGACGTACGCCTGAAGTTCATGCTCGAGGACACCGCCGCGCCGGTGGTGCTGGTGGAGGAGGCGAGCCGCGAGCGCCTGGAGAGGCTCGCCGGCGCGCCGTCCAGGGACAAGCCCGGGTTCCGTCTCGTCTCCTTCGACGGCGACCGTGAGGCGATCACGGCCAGGCCGACCGGCGATCCGGCGGCCGGCGCTCCGGCGTGCCGCCTCGCGGGCGAGGACCTCGCCTACGTGATCTACACCTCGGGCTCGACCGGCCGGCCCAAAGGGGTCGCGGTGCCGCACCGGGCGATCGTGCGCCTGGTCCGGGAGACCAACTACGTCGATCTCGGTCCCACCGACCGCATCGCCCAGCTGTCGAACGCCAGCTTCGACGCCGCCACCTTCGAGGTCTGGGGCTCCCTCCTGAACGGCGCGACGCTTCTCGGCGTCCCAAAAGACGTCGCGCTGTCGCCGCCGGTGCTCGCCAGGGCCCTCGAGGTGGGAGGCGTCACGGCGCTTTTCATCACCACGGCGCTTTTCAACCAGGTGGTCCGGGAGGCTCCACAGGCGTTCGCCGGGCTGCGATGCGTGCTCTTCGGCGGCGAGGCAGTCGATCCGCAACGGGTTCGCGAAGCGCTCGCCGCAGGTGGACCCGAACGGCTGCTCCACGTCTACGGCCCGACCGAGAACACCACCTTCTCCTCCTGGTTCCGGGTCCGGGAGGTGGCGGCCGAGGCGACGACCGTGCCGATCGGCGCGGCGCTCGCCAACTCCTCGCTCTACGTCCTCGACGCCGACCTGGAGCCGGTGCCGATCGGGGTGGGCGGCGAGCTCTTGCTCGGCGGCGACGGCCTGGCGAGCGGCTACCTGCGCCGCCCGGGGCTGACTGCCGAGCGATTCGTCCCCCATCCCCTGGCCGACACGCCCGGCGAGCGCCTCTACAGGACCGGCGACCTGGTGCGCCGCAACCGGACCGACGAGGTCGAGTTCCTCGGCCGGGTCGATCACCAAGTCAAGCTGCGCGGGTTCCGCATCGAGCTGGGAGAGGTCGAGGCGACCGTGGCACGCCATCCCCGGGTGCGCGACGCCGCGGCCCTGATCCACCAGGGAGCTACCGGCGAGAAGTCTCTGGTGGCCTGGCTGGCGGCGGCCGAACCGTCGCCGACGGCGGGAGAGCTGCGCGGGTTCCTCCGCGAGACCTTGCCCGACTACATGGTCCCGGCGCGCTTCGTCTGCCTCGACGAGCTGCCGCTCACCCCCAACGGCAAGGTCGACCGCACGGCGCTCGCCACGAGGCCGTTGCCGGAGGAGACGGGCCCGGAGGAGGCCATGGCCTACGGCGAGCCGACCGAGGAGATCCTCGCCGGCATCTGGGCCGAGCTGCTCGGACGCCGCAAGGTGGCGGTCAACGAAGACTTCTTCGAGCTCGGCGGCCATTCGCTTCTCGCCACCCAGCTGATGTCGCGGGTGCGTGAGCTCTTCCAGATCGACCTGCCGTTGCAGGAGCTTTTCGAAGGGCCGACGGTCTCGGCGTTCGCCCGTGCCGTACAGGCAACCCGGCTGAAGGCCCAGGACTGGGTGGCACCACCGCTCGTCGCGGTGCCGCGCGGCGGCGAGCTGCCGCTCTCCTTTGCCCAGCAGCGTCTGTGGTTTTTTGACCAGCTCCAGCCCGGCAGCGCGGTCTACAACGTACCGAGCGCCGTGCGTCTCCACGGGCCGATCTCCGCACCGCTGCTCGAACGGATTACGGGTGAGGTCGTGCGGCGCCACGAAGTCCTGCGTACGATCTTCGTCGCGGAGCGCGGACGGCCGCGGCAGGTGATCGCCGAAGAGCGCGCGCTGCCCTTGCCGGTGATCGACCTGCGAGGCCTCGACGCCGAACGGCGCCGCCGGGAGACCCGCCGCCTGGCCGACACCGACGCGGATCGGCCCTTCGACCTCGCTGGGGGCCCGCTCATTCGCTTCGCCCTGATCGCCCTCGCTGCCGAGGAGCACGTGGTGCTGGTCAACATGCACCACATCGTCTCCGACGGCTGGTCGACCGGGATCTTCTTGAAGGAGATGGCGACGCTCTACGACGCGTTTTCCCGGGGCGCGGCCTCGCCCCTACCGGAGCTTGAGCTCCAGTACGCGGACTACGCCCATTGGCAGCGCGGCTGGCTCTCCGAGGAGGTGCTCGACGCCGAGCTCGCCTTCTGGAAAGAGGCTCTCGACGGCGCGCCGGGCGTCCTGGAGCTGCCCACCGACCGGCCGCGGCCGGCGGTCGAGAGCTTCCGCGGCCGGACCCGGCCCTGGTGTCTGCCGGCGGCGCTCACCGGAGAGCTCCACACCCTGAGCCAGCGGCGGGGAGCGACGCTTTTCATGACGCTGCTCGCGGCTTTCGACGTCCTGCTGGGCCGCTGGTCGGGCCAGGACGATATCGTCGTGGGCACCCCCATCGCCGGCCGCCACCACAAGGAGATCGAAGGCCTGATCGGCTTTTTCGTCAACACCCTGGTGCTGCGCGCGCGGCTCACCGGCGGCGCTTTCGGCGAGCTCGTCGACGAGCTCCGGCGCACCGCCCTCGACGCCTACGCTCACCAGGACCTGCCCTTCGAGCGCCTGGTCGAGGAGGTCGCGCCGGAGCGCGACCTGAGCATCAGCCCGGTCTTCCAGGTGATGTTCGCCCTGCGCCATGCCGCCGGCGAGATCTTCCGCGTGCCCAGGCTCGAGATTCGCCAGCTCGCACGCCAGGGGACGTCGGCGAAGTTCGACCTGCTCCTCTCCCTCCAGCACGATGAGGCGGGAGTGAGCGGCTCGCTGGAATACAGCACCGATCTTTTCGACGACACCACGATGGCGCGGTTGCTGAGCCACTACGAGCGGCTGCTCGAAGCCGCCGTGGCCGACCCGGAGGGCGCCACCGCCGAATGGAGCGTCCTCGGTGCCGGCGAACGCCATCAGTTGCTCGTCGAGTGGCGTGGCGAGCGCACCGACTTTCCGCGGGGCAGCACGGTCCCGGAGCTTTTTACGGCCCAGGTCGCCGCGACGCCCGACGCGCCGGCTCTCCTCTATGGCGAGGAGATCGTCACCTACCGCGAGCTCAACGAGCGGGCCAACCGGCTGGCCCACCACCTGCAGGGCCTGGGGGTCGGACCGGAGGTCCTGGTCGGCGTGGCTATGGAGCGCTCGCCGAAGATGCTGGTGGCCCTCGTCGCCATCTTGAAGGCGGGCGGCGCCTACCTGCCGCTCGAGGCGAGCTATCCGGAGGAGCGGCTGATCTTCCTCCTCGAAGACACGGCCACTCCGGTGGTGCTGACCTGCGGGCCGGCCCGCGAGCAGATGGAGAGCCTCGCCCGGATGGTGGTCGGCGAGACCTACCCGGCCTTCCAGGTCGTCGACCTCGAACGCGACGCGGAGACGCTCGCCGGCCTCGACAGCTCGAATCCGCCGGCCGCCGTGGGCGCCGACCACCTGGCCTACGTCCTCTACACCTCGGGCTCCACCGGCGAGCCCAAGGGGGTCGCCGCGGTGCACCGTGCCGTCGTGCGGCTTGTGCGGGAGCCCGGCTACGCCGAGCTAGGGGCCGAGCAGGTCTTCCTGCAGTTCGCCCCCGTCGCGTTCGACGCCTCCACCCTGGAGATCTGGGGACCGCTCTTAAACGGCGGCAGCCTGGCGATCTATCCCGGCGCCCAGGCGTCGCTCGAAGAGCTCGGCGAAGTCGTCGCGCGCTACGGTGTCAACACCCTGTGGCTCACCGCGGGGCTTTTTCACCGCATGGTGGAGGATCGCCCCGAGGCGCTGCGCGGGATCGGCCAGCTCCTCGCCGGCGGCGACGTCCTGTCGCCGGCCCACGTCGAGAAAGCGCTTGCCGAGCTGCCGGGGACGACGCTTGTCAACGGCTACGGCCCCACCGAGAACACCACCTTCACCTGCTGCCATCCGATGCGCACCGCCGCCGAGGTGACGAGCCCCGTGGCGTTGGGGCGGGCCCGCCCCCCCCCCCCCGTGCCCCGCCCCCACCCCCCCCAGCAGCCGGGGCCCGGTGACCGAGTTCAGCTCCCATACCACCTTTC
>CBDUYN010000079.1:0-41846 GCA_965371445.1 uncultured bacterium
ACCCCTCGGTCGCGAATCCGCGCTCCGAGATCGTCTGGTTGCCGGTTCCCTCGATCGCCAGCACCTCGTACTTGTAGGCGGTGGCATCGTCCAGGAACTCCGGCGGCACCGTCACTCTCGTGGCCGTACGCCTGAGGTCGACGGAGAAAACCCGAGTCTTCCCTTCGTCCCGCTCGACGACGACCTGATAGCCGACGATGGAGCTTCCCGGCGGATCCGCCACGGGCAGCCACTCGATGAAGGTGTTTTCGGGGTCCACAACTTCGTCTTCCATCGGGTAGACGAGGACGGGCGCGTCCGGAATGGCGTGCGTCAACCTCGCCTGGCCCACCAGTCTCTCCCCTTCTGTTGTCGTGCCCTTGAACGTGTACAAGCCCTCCGGGAAGAGAGCGAGCAGCTCGTCGAGCGTCTGGACGTCGAACGACGGCTCCGCGCTCTCAAAAAACAGCTCCGTAATGCCTTGCTGGCCTATGCTGCCTTCGCCCATGACGCTGAGGATCTCGTTGCCCTCCGGGTCGAAGAGTTGCATGAGGTCCCAGCCCTCTCCGTCGAGGAAGAGCTGGATGCCAGCGTCGCCATCGGTGTCGTTGACCTCGATGAAGATTGCCGTCTCCTCCAGCCTGTCGGCCCAGACCCCGGGCGCCGCCAGCCCACAGACCAGGGCGGCTGCCGCTGCACTCGCCAGCCAGGTTTTCGTGTGTCTCATCTTGCGTCCTCCGATCGATTGTGCGGGAGTTCTTCGAGTCCAGGGCGGGTCCCGCGCTCCGTCCCTGAAGAGGAAGAGTCTCGCGGAGCCGAAATCCTTCGATCGAATTTCAGCGTGGCGCCGGCAGCCGCAGCACGACGGCGGTGACGTCGTCCTCCCAGGGGCGGCAGCCGAGGTAGGCCATGACGTCGCCCAGGACACCGTCGAGGATCCCCTGGGGCGGCGTGCCGGCATGGCGGGCGAGGCAGGCTTCCAGGCGCTCGAAACCGAAAGGCTCGTCCTCGTCTACGGGATGCGCCTCGACCAGCCCGTCGCTGCAGAGGAAAAGAGCGTCGCTCGGCAGGAGCTTCACCGTCTTCACGTCGACGCGGAGCTCCGAGCGGACACCGAGCGGATACGACGCCGTCTGCAGCGCTTCGACCTCGCCGCCGAGGGAGATGCGGTAGGGATAGAGGTGCCCGGCGCTCGCGTAGCGAAGCTCGCGGCGCTCCGGATCGACGAGGGCGTAGCAAAGGGTGGTCAAGAGCCGCCGGCGGGCGTTCTGGTAGACGATGCGGTTGAGCGTCACGAGCACCGCCTCGACCTCGGGGTCGAAGCTCGTCTGGACCGCGAGGGCCGAGCGCGCCATCGACATGACGAGGCCGCTCGCCACGCCGTGGCCGGCGACGTCGCCGACGGCCACCGCCAGACGTCCGTCCTCCAGGGCCACGACGTCGTAGAAGTCGCCGCCCACCTCCGTCGCCGGCAGGTAGGCGCTCGCGATCTCGACGCCGTTCAATTGCGGCGGCAGCTGCGGCAGGATCGAGCTCTGGATCTCGGCCGCGGTCAGAAGCTCCAGACGCTGGCGTTCGCGCTCGGCGATCTTGCGCACGTGCGCCGGCACGTCGTCGAAGCGATAGGCGTGCTCTTCGCCGCCGGAAAGGTGCCGGAGGCTCAGGACGAGCGGCGACGCGGCGAGCGCGAGCGCCGCGTAGCCGTTGATCTGGATCATAGGATCGCTCGCGAAGACCGCCGGCAGCGCCTGCAGCGCGACGCTCGCCAGAAAGCCCGCCAGGACCGCCGACAGCACGTCACCGGTGGCGAAGAGCAGAACCGGTACCACCGCCACCACCGCCCAGAGGACCCAGCCCCACTGGAGCGGCAGAGAGATCACCCGGGGCGCGAGGGCCACCACGGAGAGGTAGGCGAGAGCCAGCGCCGCCGGTCGTCCCAGCCGCTCGCGCGCCCAGCAGGGAACGACGAACACCGCGAAGAGGTAGAGCGGAACGGCCTCCGCGACGTGCTGGCTCAAGTTGACGAGCCATCCCAAGCCGTGCCCGGCCGCGGCGCCGTAGAGCTCGCCGCTCGCCACCCAGACACCGGCGCCCTGGCCCAGGACGGAGAGGGCGAGGAGCGTGCCGGCCATGACCAGGGCGCCGGCCGTGCCACGCAGCGCCGAGCGCGCCACGGTCGCGTTGCCCCACTCCCCGCTGAGCAACGCGTCGACCGCCGCGAGCTTCGCCGGTGTCGTCCGCCGGCAAAAAAGCTCGCCCACCGACCAGGCCGTCAAGGCGAGCACCGCCATGCCCAGGTGGAGGAAAAAGAGCCGGAAGCCGAAAACCAGCCACGTCGTCTGCCGCCGGGTGACGAAACCGAGGTCCATGCCCTCCGAGACGGCGTGACGGGTGAGGAAGACGTAGACGAGGCCCGCCGTCAAGACGACGAAGAAGATCTCGACACCGCGGCGCACCCCCAACTGGCCGTCGTGGTAGAGGCGAAAGAAGGGGACGGCAACGACCGGCACCAGGAGATAGGGGAGGACGAGCAGGACGAGACTGAAGATCCGGCGGTGGCGGAAGACCTTGCGGATCTCGGCGCGTTCGGCTTCCTCGTACCAGGTGCCGTATCCCAGGACCTCGCCACCGTCGAAGTAGACCTCGACACCGTAGGGGAAACGCGGTCCGAGCACCGCTTCCCGGTATACCAACTCGAGGCGTTGGGCGCGCCGCGCTCCCGGCTCGTCGTAAAGCTCGCCGGCACCGTCGAACGAAGCGAGGTCGAAGCCGCGGAGGGCGAGCAGCTGCGCCGCGCGTTGCCGTGCCGTCGCCGCGTCGAGCGCCTCCCCGAAAGGGCCACCGGCCGCCGGGTTGCGGCGCAGCATCAACACCTCACCCCCAAGCGAGATCAGGGCACGGTAGGTCCAGGCCTCGGCAGGGACGGCAGGGGCGAAGACCAGGACGTCCCAGACGAGTTGGGCCGGTGCCAGGCGGCTCGCGACGAGCGCCGCGGGATCGACGTCGCGGCTCGACATCTGAAGGCGCCGCTCCAGCTGTGAACGGCTCGTCAGGCGCACGACGACGTAAGGTTGCTCGACGCGGTCGCCGAGGTCGCGGAAGGCCTCCAGGGCGATCGCTTCGGCCTCGGCCTCGGAGACCTCCCAAGGTCCGGGCAGGAGCGGCAACGCGCGCGGAAACGCCCAGACGACCAGCATCACGGCGGCGAGGCCCAGGACGGTCCAGATGAGAATCTCGCGGTGTTGGCGCATGCTCTTCGTGGCCCCCACTGAGGTACGGCAAGAGCATGGTACAGTTTCCTCTCGATGGAATGGGATCATCTCGTCGACGTCGCCACCCAGGCCCGCGAGCGGGCCTACGCTCCCTACAGCCGCTTCCGGGTCGGCGCCGCGCTCTTGACCGCCGACGGCACCGTCTTTCCCGGCTGCAACGTCGAGAACCGTTCCTTTGGTCTTTGCATCTGCGCCGAGCGCGGCGCGGTCCAGGCGGCCGTGGCGGCCGGCCACCGGGAATTCCGGGCCATCGCCGTCGTCACCGACACTGCACCGCCGGTGACACCCTGCGGCATGTGCCGCGAAACCCTCACAGAGTTCGCCCGCGATCTGCCGATCCTGGTAGCCAACACCCAGGGCGAGCGGCATGAGTACCGTCTCGAGGAGCTTCATCCGATGCCCTTCGAATGGCCGAAAGAGCTGGGCGGCGAAACGAACAAAGATGGCTAAACTCGCTCGAACAACCCTTGTACTTCTCCTGCCAAGCCTCCTTTTTGCGCTTCCCGCCGCCGCCCAGACGCGCTGCATGTCGGCGGTGCCGCTCGCCGAACGCATCCTGAACGACGAGGTCGGCTGGGGCGCCCTGCCGCTCGCCGGACACTACAGCCTCGACGAGGCTTTGCTCGAGCAAGGACGCCTTCGTGCCGCGGTGAGCGCACGGCTCGACGTCACCGCTTTGCGCCAGCGCGGCTCGGCTCGGCTCGGCAAGCTCTGCGTCGGCGTCGTCGTCGGCGCCGAAGGCGAGCTCGTCGCCGTCCACGAGCGACCGGTGGAGGTGGCCGAGCTGGCAACGTCTCTCACCGGCGTCGCCGCTTTCGACTACCACGTCCGTGCCGACCTCCCCGAAGGGACCTCGGAGATCCTGCTCCTCGTCCAGTTGCCGGAAGTCGAAGCCTTTGCCGCCCTGGTGCTTGAGTCGAGCGGTGCCGAGCCGCGCCGGCCCGGTCCGGGCGCCGTGCGCCTCGCCGGGCGCCAAGAGGCCTGGTACGAGATCAGGCGCGCTACGGCCTCGGCGGCCGTGGCGGCGAAGGAAATCGTCCTGCGGCTCGTGCCGCCGCGCCACCAGCCCGCCACCGGCAGCACCCGCTTCGACGCCCTCGTGTCGACCGACGCCGTCCGCAGAGTCGTCTTCGAGCTCGACGGCGAGAAGGTGGCCGACCAGCGCCGCCGGCCGTTCGTCGCCCGGCTGCCGCTCGCCAAACCGGCGCGCGTCCAGACGGTGCGCGCCATCGGCTACGACGCCGACGGACGCGAGCTCGGAAGCGACGAGATCGCCGTCAACGAGCTCAACGTCCCCTTCCGGGTCCGGATCGACGACGTGGCACAGACGCTCGAAGGGCTCGACGTCAGCGCCAGGGTGAGCGTCCCACAGGGAGGGGAGCTCGTCCGCGTCGAGCTCTATCTGAACCAGCTCCTCGTCGAGACCTTTACCCGGCCACCTTTCGCCGGCCGCCTCCCCGTCCTCGAACCGGGGCCCGAAGAGTTCGTCCGCGTCGCCGCCTACCTGAAAGACGGCTCCTCGATCGACGACGTCGTGCTCCTCGCTTCCCCCACCGCCATGGAAGAAGTCGAGGTCAACCTCGTCGAGGTCCACGTCGTGGCGACCGACGCCAACCACGAAGTCGTCGAGGACTTGACCCCCGAGGAATTCGAGGTCGTCCACCGCGGCAAGCCCCGGCAGATCGCGAGCTTTTCCTACGCCGACGACGTACCGCTCACGCTCGGCGTCGTGATCGACACGTCGGGATCGATGCGACTGGTCATGCACGACACGCGGCGCGCCGCCGCCAAGTTCCTCGGCCAGACGGTCCTGCCCCAGGACCGCGCCTTCGTCGTCGACTTCGACCGCCGTCCGCGGCTCTTGCAGGAGACGACCGGCGACATGGCGGAGCTCCTCTTGAGCCTCGGGCGCCTGGAAGCCCAGGGCGAGACGGCGATGTACGACGCCATCGTCTTTTCGATGCTCCAATTCGAGCGCCGGCGGGGACGAAAGGCCCTGGTCGTCCTGACCGACGGCGACGACCGCGACTCGCGCTACGGCCCGAAGCATTGCGTCGAGTACGCGCAAAAAACCGGTGTCCCGGTCTACATCATCGGCCTCGGCGCCCTCGACGGTTTCCGCCGCTCCTATTCGAAGGGCGACTTACGGCAGACGACGGAGAAAACCGGCGGCCGGCTCTACTTCGTGGAGTCGATCGAGGAGCTTGGGCTAGCTTACGCCGAAATCAACGCCGAGCTACGCAGCCAGTACTCGCTCACCTTCTACACCGACAGCGACCTGACCGAAGAGGAGCGCCGCGAGGTCGAAGTACGCCTCGCCCGGCCGGGACTTACCGCGCGCACCGTCGTCGGGACGAACGTTCAGCCCTAGAGGAGGAAGGACATGACTCATCTCATCGTCAGCTTCGTCGTCTTCACCCTGATCGCTCTCTTAAGCCCCCAGATCCTCCCGGGGATCAAGGTCAAGGGGATCGGGGCGGCCGCGCTCGTGGCGATCGTCTTCGGCCTCTTGAACCTCCTGATCGGTTGGATCTTGAAATCCGTCCTGGGTTTCTTGACCCTGCCGCTGACTTGCTTGACCCTGGGCCTTTTTTCGCTCCTCATCCCCACGATCGTCAACGCGATCCTCCTGAAGATCACCGACGCCTTTCTGGAGCCCTTCGAGCTCAAAGGCTGGTGGCCGGCTTTGGGGATGGGCCTCCTATTCGGTCTCGGGAGCCTGCTCGTGCGGGCCTTGAGCTAGGCTGCCAGGTTCCTGAACGTCTTGAGGGTGAAACAGAGGGTCGAGCCCTTGCCTGCGCCTTCCGATTCGACCCAGATCCGGCCGCCGTGGACCTCGATGATCCGTTTCACCAGCGCCAGCCCGATCCCGGTGCCTTCGATCTCCGCATCCAACCGTTCGAACAGCCCGAAGATCTTCTCGTGGTAGGAGGGATCGATGCCGATGCCGTTGTCCCGCACGAAGAGGACGTCTTCTCCGTCCTGAGATCCCACGCCGATCTCGATCTGCGGGTGCGCCTCGTCGCCCATGAAGCGGACCGCGTTGTCGATCAGATTCTGGAAGACCTCGCGCAAGCGGACCCGATCGCCCACGACGACCGGAAGATCCGGGGCCACCTCGACGTCGACGCCACGCTCGACGATCTCACCGGCCAGGAGCGCCGCCGCCTCGGAGACCACCTCTCCCAGGGCGACCGCTTCCGACGAATGGGCGACCCGGCCGATGCGGGAGAGCTCCAGAAGCTCGCCCAGGAGGCGTCCCATCTTGTCGGCGGCGTCCTCGATCTGCCGGATGTCGTGCTCCAGCCGCTCGGCATCGTGGCCGACAGCGTCGCGTCGCAGCAGGCCGAGAAAGCCCTTGATGGTGACGAGCGGGCTCGTCAGATCGTGGGAGACCGTGTAGGTGAAGCGCTCGAGCTCCGCATTCCTGGCCTCGAGCTCGGTGATCAGGGCCTCGCGTTCCCGGGCGCGCCGCAGGAGAGCGCGAGTGCGAAAACGATAGGCTCCGACCACGCTCAGCACCATGGCCAGGGTCTCCAGGACGAGGAGCCAGGGCTGGCGCCAGAGGGGTCGCGGAATGGCGATCTCGGGTGAGCGTGCCTCGGCGCTCCACGCATCGTCCTGGTCACCTGCCCAGCCGGCCGCGATGTGAAAGCGGTACCGGCCTGGAGGAATGTTGGTGTAGCGAATCTCGCCCGCGGACGCCACCCGGGTGCTCCAGCCGGAGTCGAAGGGATGGAGGCGGTAACGCACCACGACCGCCGCCTCGGTCGAGAAGGTGATGGTGCGGAAAGGAAAGGTCAGGTTCTTCTGGTGAGGGGCGAGCTGAAGCTCGCCGTCGGCCGACTGCTCCCGGCCGTTGACCTCAAGCGCCCCGAGCTCGACGAGGGGCGGCGCGCGGTGCGGTTGATCGTGCCGTTCCTGATACACAGACACGCCGCGGTCCGTACCGATCCACACCCGCCCCCGGTGATCCAGGATGCCAGCGCCTCGGTTGGTCTCCCGGCCGGCCAATCCGTGGGGAACACTCAGATGCCGAAGACGGGAGCCGTCCCAGACGAAGACACCGTCGTCGGTGCCGAACCACAAGCGCCCGCCGCCGTCCTCCAGGATGAAATAGACCGGGCGGCTGATGTCGAGCTCCCCCTGGCGCACGGCCACGAGCTCGCCCCCTTGGAGCCGGTGGAGACCGTCGAGGGTTCCCACCCAGACGGTGCCGGACGGCGCCACGTGGAGGCCGTAGAGGATGTTGGCGTCATGGCCGGAGGCGCGCGCCAGCCGCCACTCGGTGCCGTCGTAGCAGAGCAGGCCACGCCCCGTCGAGACGAAGAGACCTCCGTCTCGCCCCGCCTCCAGCCAGCGCAGAGCTCGCAATCTTCCATGGCCATGCTCCACCCGGACGAAGCGATCCCCCTCGCGCACGAAAAGGTCGGCAGCGCTCATGGCCCACAGCCGGCCTGCGGCGTCGAGCTCCACGGAGAGGATGGCCGGCGCCGGCAGACGGACACGCCAGGTGGGAGCTCGACCCGGGTGAGCCGCCCCGGCCGGATGAAACGGCGGATCGAGCTGCAACAGCCCCTTGGTGTTGGCGGCCAGCCAGACGCTGCCGTCGGGGTCGAGGGCCATGTCCATGATCCGATAAGCGCCGGAGAAGGGCGGCAGGTCGAACGACACACGGACGGTCGAGGAGCGCTCCAGGTCGAGCAAGGTCAGGCCCTTGTTGTGCCCCAGAACGAAGCGCCCAGGGAGGGGCTCGACGAGCGCCGTGACCTCGTCTTCGAGGAGATCGTGGCTCTCGTCAAACGAGAGGAACCGCCGGCTCTCGATCCGGCTCAGGCCCCGCGAGCTGCCCACCCAGAGGTTGGTCTCGCGGTCGAGCAGGAGGGCGCTCGCACCGTCGCTGACGAGACCTTGGCGGCGTCCCAGCGGTGCGACGTGTCCGTCTTGCGGGTCGCGCACGAAGGCGCCGAGCTGGGTGCCGAAATAGACTCTGCCGGAGGCGTCGGCGAGAAGAACACCTCCGGAGACTTCGGGGGCCCACGGCAGGTCCAGACCGCTGGCCACCACCTCGAACCGCCCGTCCTCCAGCCGGCCCAGCCAGTCCCGGCTCAGGATCCACAAATCGTCCCTGCCGTCCGGAGCCGAGTGGAGAGCGAGGATCGGATCCCGAAGCCGTGGAACGCGTTCGTGAAGCCGAAGGTCGAGGGCGCCCTCGCGCAGGAAACAGAGACCCGCTCTCGTACCCACCGCGAATCCTTCCTCGACGGAAACGATGGCGTACACCTCGTCGGAGGGCAGACCGTCGGCGCTTTGCCAACCCTGCCAGGCCGTGCGGCTCTCCATCTCGCCGTCCTCTTCCCATAGCCACAGGCCGCCCCCGGGGGAGCCGACGGCGGCGAGGATGCCCCCGTCCCCGTCCGCGATCGCCAGCGAAGTCATCTCCAGGGACGGCGAAGCGCCGATCGAAGGGCTCGACGAGCACCGCCACCTCCTCTCCAGCCGGCAGACGATCGGCTCCTCCCAGTGCGCCATCGTCCACAACCGGCCGTCCGGATCGATGGCGAGGGCCCCCAATCCCCCCGTCGGCAGGCCGTCGGCATGGGTGTAGGTCGTGAACGTGTGGCCGTCGTAGACTGTGACGCCGGCCCGGGTCAGAATCGCGAGCCGGCCGCTGCGCTCGTCCTGGGCCAGGTCGAAGATGTTGGCGCTGGGCAGACCGTCGTCGACGGAGAAGGTCTCGACCTTGGGCCGTTGCGCGAACGCCAGAGGCGCCGTGACTAGTTGCACCAAGAGCGCGCTGCCGAGAACGCATCGTCCGACTCGAGCGCCCTTTACCCACACCATGGATCAGATCTCCTGTCGGCGGATCCCGATCTCGATCCGCCACATCCGGCCATTCTGACGGCTGCGAGATGACAAAGCAGATTACGGAGTGGCTTGGCGGACTACCCGATCCGCTCGGAGCGCTTCATTGTACGCGAGGTCCACGCCCTCCGGAAGCTCGGCGTCAGGATTGCGTGCGACCTCTATGCCGAGAGCATCGACGTCGCGTTCGACGCCGATCACGCGTAGGCCGTCCAGGCGGCGATCGCCGTCCCACTCCTGGATGTAGCGTCTCTTCGGTGCGCATTCTGTTGGGCTCTACGCGGGGAAGCGGCCGCGAGTCGCCGGAGGTTCCAAGGCGGCTCAGGCCGACGGGCAATGGCCGTGAGACCCATCCAGGCTCTCGTGTCTTGAGCCATGCGGCGACTGAGCTTGTCTTTGGTCTTCTGGGCTGGGATGAGAGGAGTAGATTGAACCCCGAGCGCCAAGCGGCGAGCGTCTGTCTTGGGTGAGCGGAGCGAAGCCGCTTATGCTCAGAGCGGTAGCTCTTGGCATGGCCTCTTGCCATGGAACCGGTCGAAAGCCGGCCGACAGCGCAGAGCTAGCACGGCCTTTCGATCCCCTGCGCCCGTCAAGGAGTCTGGGGCCTGCGCTTCTCAAAGTCCCTCTGGCGAACGAAGCTCCCCGCGACCGTCGCCGCCATCAGGGTGGCGCTGACCGCCAACTCTCGGCGTAGTATGTTCTCGGAGTCGCCGCGGTGCTGGCGGCGCTGGTCCTGGCCACGTCCGTGCCGACGCCGCGATCCGCCGTCCTCAAGCTCCCAACCCTGCTACCTAGGAGAGACCCCCTTGAACCGACCGAATTTTTTTCGCCGAGCCCTTCTCTGCTCGCTCTCGCTGCTCCCACTGCTCGTCCTGGTTCCCGCGTGGCCCTCGGATGCGGCGGTGCAGGAGCCCCTGGTGGTGTTTCTGGTGCGCCACGCCGAGAAAGTCGACGCCAGCCGCGATCCGGAGCTCTCGGCCGTTGGAAGCGAACGGGCCGTGGCGCTCGCGAGGTCGCTGCGCGACGCCGGCATCGAGCACGTCCACAGCAGTGACTTCATCCGCACCCGGAAGACAGCGGCGCCCATCGCCGCCAAGCTAGACCTGGAAGTCGAGCTGTACGATCCCCGAGACCTGCCTGCTCTGGTCGAGCGCCTGCTGAAAACAGGGGGTCGACATCTCGTCGTAGGGCACAGCAACACTACGCCGAGCGCGGTCGAGCTTCTTGGCGGTGAGCCCGGCTCGGAGATCGACGAGCAGAGCGAGTACGACCGACTCTACGCCGTCACGATCGGTGCGGACGGCGCGGTCGCCACCGTACTGATGCGTTATGGGGAGCCTTACACCGGTGACGGAAGCGAGTGAGCCCAGCGCTTCAATCCAGCCGAAGGTCCAGCGGCAGCGTAAAAAAGAAGGTGGTGCCCTGACCCTCGCCGTCGGACTCGGCCCAGATCCTGCCGCCGTGTACCTCCACGATTCGCTTGGCCAGCGCCAGGCCCGCCCCTGAGCCGTCGATCGAAGGATTCAGCCGATCGAACAAGCTGAACACCTTCTCGTGATACTTCGGATCGATCCCTATGCCATTGTCCCGCACGTGGCAAAGGACCTCTCGACCTTGCCGGCAAGCGCCCACCTCGACGCGGGGCGTCGGCTGATCGCCCATGAACTTGACCGCGTTGTCGACGAGGATCTGCATCACCTCCAGGAGCCGTGGCCGATCTCCCCAGACCCGTGGCATCTCCTCTTCGACGACGACTTCGACGCCGCGGGCGCGGATCGGCTCGGAAACGAGCTCGACCGCCTGGCGGGCGAGCTCGTCGAGCGGCACCCATTCGTCCGCGTTGATGATCCGGCCGATTCTGCTTAGCTCGATCAATTCGTCGAGCAGCCTCCTCATCTTATTGCTGGCGTCGCCAATGACGGCGACGTGGCGGCTCAGATCGGCGGTGTTGCCGGCGGCGGCGTCTCGTTCCAGAAGGCCTAGAAAACCTGTGATGGTGACGAGAGGTGTCTTCAGGTCGTGCGAAGCGGTGTAGACGAATCGCTCGAGCTCGGCCTTTTGGGCCTCGAGCTGCTCGTTCTTGGACCCGAGCTCTGTAATCAGGTCCTCGCGCTCACGCTCGACGCGCTTCCTTTCTTGGATTTCGGCCTGTAGCGCCAAATTTCGGGCTCGCATTCTCGCCGTGCGGAGCAGAAACGTGCCCCACACCACACCTGCCAACGCCATCACGGCCAGAGCGCGAAACCACCTCGTCTCCCAAAACGGCGGTAGGACCCGAATCTGTAAAGACCGCTCTGTCTCGCTCCACAATCCGTCGTTGTTGCTGCCTCGAACGCGGAACGTGTAGCTCCCCGGATCCAGGTTCGTGTAGGTAGCGTAGCGGCGCCTGCCGTCGACGTAGTTCCAATCCTCTTCGAGGCCGTCGAGCTTGTAGGCGTAGCGGTTCTTGTGCGGAGCACGGTAGCTCAAGGCGGCGAACGACAGGGTGAAGACCGAGTCCCGGTAGCCGAGGGTGAGGTGCTCGGTTTCGGTGATGGACTTCTTGAGGGGCGATTCTGGGACGCCGATGGGAACCGGCTTGTTGAAGATCTGGAAGCCGGTCAGCGCAATCGGAGGCGGGTAAGCATTCTCGGTGATCTCCTGCGGGTCGAAGTAATTCAGTCCCTCCTTCCCTCCGATAAAGAGCTCCCTGTCGCTTGATCTGAAAATACAGCCGTCGATGAAATTGGCTCCTCCTTGCACGCCGTCCGCCTCGTCGTAGTTCTTGAATTGTCGAGCTTGGGGATCAAAGCGGGTCACACCTACGCCGGTGATCAGCCACAAGTGTCCTCGATCATCTTCGAGGACGTCATAGACGGCATCGCTGGCAAGCCCATCTCGCTCGCGGTAGGCGGTGAAGTCCTCGGTTCGAGGGTCGAATCGGTTGAGGCCGGCACTGGTGCCGAGCCAGAAGTCGCCGCTCGTGCCCTGATGGATGGCCCACACTTCGTTGCTGCTCAAAGAAGCGGGATTTCCGGGATCGGCTTCATAGCGGGTGACGGTAGCGGTCTCGATCTCGAACTTGTTGAGACCGCCACCCCAGATCCCCAGCCAAAGAAGCCCGGCCGGGTCGCCCTGCATGGTGAAGATCACGCCGTCATTGATGCCTTTCGGGTTGTCGGGCTCCGGTAGGTAGTGGGAAAAGCTCTCCGTCTCCGGATCGAGCCGGTTGAGGCCTCCGGAGCTTGTCGCGATCCACAGGAACCCTTCCGGACCCTCGTAGAGCGCTCGGACGTCGTCGTTGCTCAAGCTGTCAGGGACGTCGGGATCATGGCGATAGCGGGTGAACTTTCCGGTTCGGCGGTCGAGCTGGTTGAGACCGCCGCCCCAGGTTCCAAGCCAGATCCTGCCCTCGGTGTCTTCCAGCAAGGTCTGGATTCTATTGTCGCTCAGGCTCTGGGGATCGGCGGGATCGTGGCGGTAGTGCGTGAGCTCCCAACGGTCCCGGTCAAAGCGCGTCAGACCGCCGTCGTAGGTGCCGATCCAGAAGATGCCGGAGGCGTCTTCGTGCACGGCACGGACATCCTTGCCTCCCAGGCTGTTGGGGTCGTCGGGGACATGCTCGTAGACCCTGAACTTCAGAGCATCCCGGTCGAGCCGGTCCACTCCGCTGCCGAACGTACCGATCCACAGGGCACCGGTGGCGTCTTCATGGATGGCTGTGACCTGAAAGTGACTCAGGCTGTCGGGATCGTCAGGATCCGGCCCGTATCTGAGGAAGTGGTCCTCTTCCCGATCGTATCGATGGAGCCCACCGTCGAAGGTGCCGATCCACAGAGCTCCCGAACGGTCTTCGTGCATGTCGAAGACGAATCCCCCGGCGAGGCTCGTTGGCGAGTCGCGATCCGCGGCGTAGCGGCGAAACCGCCCGGTTTCGCGGTCGAGCCTGTTGAGGCCTTGGGTGCGCGTGCCCACCCAGAGGTCTCCCCGGCTGTCCTCGTAGATCGACCAGACATCGTTGCCGCTCAGGCTGTGGGGATCGGCCGGGTCATGGAGGTATCTGGTCACGAGACCGGTCTGCCGATCCAGTTGGTTGAGCCCGTCTTTCGGCGTGCCGACCCACAGGAATCCCTGCCGGTCTTCGTGGAGGGCGCGGCCGTTGTCGGAGCTCAAGCTCCGGGGATTGCCGGGGTCGTGAAGGAAGCGGGTGAAGCGTCCGGTCTCGCGATCCAGCTTGTTGAGGCCGCCACCGAGCGTGAGCGCCCACAAGACTCCGTCGCTCGATTCGAGGATCGTCCAGACCTCATTGTGGCCGAGGCTCTGCGGATCAGCCGGGTCATGCCGATAGGTCGTGAACGTCTCGGTTTGGCGGTCGAACCGGCTCAGGCCCGTGCTCGTGGCGATCCACAAGACGCCCTCGCGATCTGTGAGGAGCGCGTTGACCGTGTTGCCGCCCAGGCTTTGCGGGTCGGCCGAGTCGTGCTTGTACTCGATGACCTCGTAGCCGTCGTAGCGGTTCAAACCGCCCCACGTCCCGAACCACATGAAGCCATGGCTGTCCTGCGCGACGGCCATGACGGTGCCGTGCGACAGGCCGTCGTCGGTTGTCAGGTGCTCGAACCGGAGCCGTTCGGCGCCTCCAGACGGGGCGTGGCGCTCTGCCACGGCAGGGCCGGTGCTCAGGAAAACGGCCACGATCCCGGCGAGCGCACGGAGACCACGAAAAGCCCTGCTGGCAACAGTGGTGTCCTCCAAGGTGTCGGCGAATCGCGGCATGAGCATGACATTCTACACGGCCGGACGTAGGTTGTGCCGATGCTCCGGCGTTCCCTCTACCCTTCGGGGGCGGTCTTTCGATATCCTCTTTCCATGAAGGAGCGTAAGAGGAGATCGACCATGAACCCGACAAGAAGGCTACTCTGGCTACCCGCAGTCTTGTTTCTCGCCCAACTTCCCGCCAGCGCTGCCGAAGTGGCCGTTCCCGAGATCGGAGTCCAGGTTGTGGACCAGGAGAGCGGCAGGGCGCTCGCGGGCGTCGGCGTAGCGCTGGTGGCCAAGACGAAGATCGGCGGCGACTTCCACACGGTGAGCGAGGCCGTCACCAACCCCGACGGACGGGTGAGCTTCGCGGCGATGGGGCAGACCAAGCTCCGGGCCGTGGGCCTGCGCTTCACCTGGGACGGGCCGGGACGTCGCGCCGGAGGCGCGCCACACCGCGTGCGGCGCGGCGTCCACTTCCAGCTCAAGGCCAAGAAGGGCGAGAAAGTCGGCGGCGAACGCCGTCTCCGACCAGGGGGCCTCGATTCCTACTACCTGACCCGGGCCGGAGCAGAGTACCTGTCGAATTGCCTGAACCTCGTCGCCTTCGAGGACCGTGGCCGTTCTCTCGAAGTGACCTTCGAGCGTCCTTCGACCTACGCCCGCTGCCAGGGGACCCACTTCGCGAACCCCGACGCCGAGCTCGTCGGGCGCCGCGACGTCAACGAGGGTCAAGGCAACTTCTACTCCTTTGACGACGACGTCTCGCTGGGGAACGAGTTCGCCCGCGTGCTCGCGCCCCAGCAGCCGTTGCTCGACGATCCGCTCGTGACGGGCTACGTCCGCGACCTCGTCTACCGTCTGGGCAAGGCTTCCGACATGCCGAACCTGAAGTTCCAGTCGCACGTCATCGACGCCGACGTCCTAAACGCCTTCGCCGTGCCCGGGGGCTACCTCTACGTCTACCGCGGGCTGATCGAGGCGACCTCGACGGAAGCGGAGCTGGTCGGTGTCCTGGCCCACGAGGTGGCGCACGTGACGGGTCGCCACTCGACCGAAGGCCTGACCTCGAACATCAAAAAAATCCTCGCCGCGGAGCTCGTGGCGGCGCTTCTGACCGAAGGCGAGGACGCGGACGACGCCCAGGTCATCTCCAACATCATCTCGGGCGGCGCCTACCTCTGGCTCGCCTTCGGCTCGCGCAAGCACGAGACCGAGGCCGACCGCCTGGGCAGCCAGTATGCGCTCCGTGCCGGCTACGACCCGGCCGGGCTGATGTCGTTTTTCGAGACGCTTTCGCGGGAGCGCGGCAAGCCCCAGACCCGCCTCGAGCACTACCTCTCGGACCACCCGAACGACGAGCGGCGGATCGCCAACGTCCAGGAGATGATCGACTACTTCCTGCCGGCGTCGACGGGTGAGCTCGTCACGAGCTCGCCCGAGTACCTCGCCGTCAAGAAACGCCTCGCCCAGCTGCCGCCGCCGGCCATGGACGCCGAGGAGGCCGCGGGTCTTTTATTGACGTCGTTCAAGTCGACCAACGACCGGCTCCTGGAGCGGGCGCTTTACGAATACCAGGAAAAGGAGGAGGAGTGAGGGCAGGGAAGGCCCGCTGACGGCCCTCAGAGGAAGTAGAGCTCCTCGTCGACGCGTGGGCGCCTGCGGTGTCCTTCGCCCAGCGCCTTCTTGAGCTTGAAGAAGTCGTCGAGGCTTTCGTCGCCGCCGAGATCGCCCGCTTCCTCTTCCAGGGCTTCGGGGTCCTCGCCGGCTTCGAGGCGGGCCATCATCTCCTCCATGCGCTCGCCCATCTCCAGGCCCGAGAGCTCGCTGAAGCGGCGCATGAGCCGCGCCATCGACCGGGGATCCTCCTCGTCGCCGAGCCCTTCGGCCTCGGCCATGAGCGACTCCATGGCTCCTTCGAGGCGCGAGTCGTCGAAGCCGGCGAAAGGGTCGTCGGCCTCGGCGCCCTCACCGCCGTGCTTCAAGGTGGCGAACCGCGACGGCTTCCTGGGTAGCTCGGGGAGCCCGCAGCGCGGACACCCTGGCCGCGCCTCGGTGTCGACGCGGGCCGAGAAGAAGTTGAAGACCGTGTGGCATTGGCGGCAGTAGAATTCGTAGATCGGCATGGCTCGCTCCGTTCCGGCGCTGGGAGGCCGTTTTTCTACCACAGGAATCCGTCCCGGAGTGCCAAACGGCCCTATAATCGCCAGATGGTGGCCCGTGGTGACGCGGCACTGAGGAGGAACAAGCATGAGCGACTGGCGGCCCGATTCGTGGCAGGAGAAGACAGCTCTCCAACAACCGACTTACCTAGACCCCAAGGAGGCGGAGCAGGCGGTCCTCCGGCTCTCGAAGCTCCCGCCGCTCGTCACCTCGTGGGAAGTGGAGTCCTTGAAGGCGCAGCTCGCCGAGGCGGCCGCGGGGAGGATGTTCCTCCTCCAGGGCGGCGACTGCGCCGAGACGTTCGACGAGTGCGAGTCGTCGATCATCGCCAACAAGCTCAAGATCCTGCTCCAGATGGGGTTGGTGCTCCTCCATGGCGGCCGGCGCCGCGTGGTGCGGGTGGGACGCTTCGCGGGACAGTACGCGAAGCCCCGTTCCGAGGACCTGGAGACGCGTGACGGGGTGACGCTCCCCAGCTACCGCGGCGATCTCATCAACTCGATCGAATTCACCCCGGAGGCCCGCCGCCACGACCCTATGATGATGCTGCGCGGCTACAGCTGCTCGGCGCTGACGCTCAACTTCATCCGCTCGCTCGTCGACGGCGGCTTCGCCGACCTGCACCATCCCGAGTACTGGGACCTGGGGTTCATGAAGCATTCGCCGCTGCACGAGGACTACGAGCGCATGACCGGCGCGATCGGCGACTCCCTCTCCTTTATGGAGACCATGCTCGGCCGCCACGTCGGCGAGATCAACCGGGTCGACTTCTTCACCAGCCACGAGGGTTTGAACCTCCTCTACGAGCAGGCCCAGACCCGCCAGGTGCCGCACCGCCACGGCTGGTTCAACCTCTCGACCCACATGCCGTGGATCGGCATGCGGACCAACCAGATCGACGGCGCGCACATCGAGTTCTTCCGCGGTATCAGCAACCCGATCGGCATCAAGGTCGGGACCGCGACCGGGCCCCAGGAGCTGGTGGAGCTCGTCAAGTTCTTGAACCCGGAGGATGAGTCCGGACGGATCACCTTGATCCACCGCTTCGGCAACCGGAAGATCGCCGAGCACCTCCCGCCGCTCCTCGAAGCGGTCCGGCGGGCGGGCCAGAACGTCCTGTGGTCGTGCGATCCGATGCACGGCAATACCATGAAGACCAAGAGCGGTTTCAAGACGCGCCAGTTCGACCACATCTTGGGCGAGCTCGAGCAGGCCTTCGACCTGCACGCCGAAGTCGGGACGCGTCTCGGCGGTGTACACATCGAGCTGACCGGCGACGACGTCACCGAGTGTACGGGCGGCGCCCGGGGGCTCGACGAGAACGAGCTCCAGCGCTCGTACAAGACCTTTGTCGATCCACGGCTCAACTACGAGCAGGCCCTGGAGCTAGCGTTCCGCGTCGCCCAGCGGATGCGGAGGATGAACGGCTCGTAGTTGGAGCTGACCGCGAGAACGACCCGTTGGGAAGATTCCGATGAGTGGACTGTACGTTTTCTTCTCCTATTCCCACAAGGACGAAGAGCTACGCAAAAAACTGGAGGTCCACCTGACGCTCCTCAAGCGCCAGGGCAAGATTCGCGCCTGGAGCTTCCGGCAGATCCTCGCCGGACAGGAGTGGGAAAACAAGATCGACGAGAACCTCGCAGCGGCCGATGTCATCCTCTTGCTCGTCAGCCCCGACTTCCTGGCCTCCGACTACTGCTGGGACGTTGAGATGAAGCGGGCTCTCGAACGCCACGAGGCGGGCACGGCGCGGGTGATCCCGATCATTCTGCGTTCGGTCGACTGGAGCCAGGCACCGTTCGCCAAGCTCCAGGCTTTGCCGAGGGACGCCCGCGCTGTCATGTCCTGGCCGAACCTCGACGAGGCCTTCCACAACGTGGCTCAGGGCCTGAGGGCCGCGATCGAGGACGAGCAGAGTCGCCGCGCGTCGCCATCCGCCCCGGCCCACGTCGATGAGCGAGCCGTAGCGTCGGAGCGCAACGTGACGGTGTCGGGCGACGTCGTCGGAGGGCAGATCGTCACCGGCGACCGCAACGTTTTCGCCGGCAGGGACGTCCACGTCCATGTCGGCTCGACGCCACAAGCCGCCGGAGCGTCGTCCACCGCATCGCCGGGGGACGGCGAGGACGCTCTCGCCCTCTGGCGGGAAAAGCTGGCGCACTATCTGAGGGAGGAGGCGATCACGTCGGACGCCGGGCAGAAGTTCACGCTCAAGAAACAAATCGAGGAGGCGAGGACGAAGATCCGGGAGCTCGGCGGATAGGACGGAGTGCGTCGAGCGGCGATCCGCCGTTTCCGTCTGCTTGACCTTGCCACCCCTCGAGGGCGCCGACGACGCGGAGCGTCGGTGCGAGAGACGGCCAGGATCTGCTAGGATGGATCCGCCAGGGAAACGCCGCACCTGAAGACACCGTCCCAAGGGACTTGGAGGACGCACCATGGAAGCCATCGCACTTTCGGAATACGAGATCGAGAGAGGTAAGCCGATGCCGAGCACGAATCATGCGGTCGTCCAGGTTTCGCTGATCGGAGCCTTTCTGAAGCAGGCGGACGAGCTATCGGTCCTTTCCGAGCTCTCCCTGGAGCTCGACGGCAAGCCCTTCGTTCCCGACATCAGCATCTACCGCCGGCTACAGGTGGACCCGCTCCGCGACGAGGTCAAGAGGACCGAGCCGCCTCTCCTGGCCGTCGAGATCCTCTCGCCCACCCAACCCCTCGACGACCTCGTCCAGAAGGCCAACGCCTACCTGGAAGCAGAAGTCTCGTCGTGCTGGCTCGTCCAGCCTTCGCTTCAGACGATCACCGTCTTCCTGCCCGGCCAGAAACCCCGGACCCATACGGAGGGTGAAGTGAGCGACCCCGCCACTGGGATCACCGTGCAGCTCGAGGAGATTTTCCGTCCTTTTCACTGACGGTCGTCGTGCTCAAAGCTCCTTCGGTCCGGTCAGCGCTTCGCGCACCTTGGCGATCAGGTCCTGGGGCATGTAGGGCTTCTGGATGAAGCCCGCAAGGCCCGCCCCGCTGAACTGCTGGTGGGCCTCCTGCTCGGTGTAGCCGCTCGTCAAGACGACCCGCACGTCGGGCCGGATGCGGCGCATCTCGCGGAAGACCTCTTCGCCCGAGAGCTCCGGCATGGTCATGTCGAGCAGCACGACGGAGATCCGCTCCGCCTTGTCGCGAAAGAGCTGGAGCCCTGCCTCGCCGTCCGCGGCGGCGAGGACGGTCAGCCCGACGTCCTGCAAGACGACGCGGGCGAAGTCGCGTACCATCTCCTCGTCGTCGACCACCAGGACCGTCTCCTGCGACCGCCAGTCCGGATCGGCTTCGGGGGGTGCCGGGGAGCGCTCGGCGACTTTCTCGGAGCTCGGGAAAAGGATCCGGAAGCTCGTCCCCTCGCCGGGAGCGCTTCGGATCTTCAAGGCTCCGCGGTGACCTCGAACGATCCCCAGGACCGCGGCGAGCCCCAGGCCGCGACCCGCGAACTGGGTGGTAAAAAACGGATCGAAGATCCTTTGTAGGGTCTCCTCGTCCATACCACGGCCGGTGTCGGCGACGTCGACGAAGACGTAACGGCCCGGGGGGCGCTCCTCCTTGAGGTAGGAATCGGCGAGGTAGGCGGTGTCGCAATCCCGCGCCCCGGTGGTGAGGGTGATCGTGCCTCTCTCGCCGCCGAGCGCGTCGGAGGCGTTGGTGACGAGGTTCATCACCACCTGGCGGATCTGGGTCGGGTCGGCCTCGACGGCCGGCAAGTCGTCGCCGAGCTCGCAGACGAGCGACGCCTTCTTGGAGATTGCGAGCCGCAGGAGCTCGACGGCGTCGGCGACCCACTCCGAGAGGTCCAGAGCCAGGGTCACGAACTTGCCCTTGCCCGAGTAGGCGAGCATCTGGTTCGAGAGGTCCGCGGCACGCTGCGCCGACTTGACCACCGCTCCGAGGTTGCCGCGTCCCTCGAAGCCCTCCGGCAAACGGCGCATTACGAGGTCCGCGTTGCCGAGGATACCTACCAGCAAGTTGTTGAAGTCGTGGGCGATGCCCCCGGCGAGCACCCCGAGGCTTTCCAGCTTCTGGGCGTGCTGGACCCGCGCTTCCAGATCACGGCGCTCGGCCTCGGCCCTCTTCTGCTCTTCGAGGCGGCGGGTCAGCTCGGTTACGTCCTGGATCGAGAGGAGGGCGTGGAAACCGCCGCCTTCGGCCGCCGGGATGGCCGTGACGACCGTGTGCTGGACGCGGAACCTGCCGTCGGGCATGGGCGCCGGAATCAGGTGCGGATGGAGCTGGGAGGAAAAGACCGTCGGTGGCCCGCCCTCGAAGATTCCCTGGAGGCGCAGCTGGTAGCGGGGCTCGGCGAGGTGCCCGAAGCGTTCGGAGAGGTCCGAGCCGAGGATCTCGGCGGAGGAGATGCCCGTCCACTCGGCCAGGCAGATGTTCCAGAAGCGGACCTCCAAGTCGCGGGTCAGGACGCAGACCCCCAGCGGGATCTGGTCCAGAAGAGCAAAGCGGTCCGGGGGGACCGTGACGGGGGACACGGTGTCGTCAGCCCTCGGTCTGGAAAGCGTCGATCGCGGCGAGCAGGGCGTCGAACGACAGCACCTCGAAGACCAGGAGGATTGTGCCGCGGATCTCGAGATCGAGCACCGTGAAGCGGGTGTGGGCCAGGAGCACCGTCGGGTCCGGGTCGTCCGGATGATGGAAGAGGTGCTCGAGGGTGGCCTCGAGATAGGTCGGTAGGTCGTAGCTCAAGGGCACGTCGAGGATGTTGCCGATCGACCCCATGACGCCGTTGATGACGATGTTGCCGACCTCGCTCAGGGTCCCGGCACGCACCGAGTCGAGCTCGGGCGAGCCGGGCTCCTCACCGGTCAGCGCGGCGACGAGCTTGGCGGCGCTGTCGGTCGGGAAAAGAAGCGCCGCCGTCCCCTGGATCGATCCTCGAAACCGCAGCCGGACGAAAGAGAGCACCGCTTCGGCCGTGGCATCGAGCTCTCGTGGCAGCTCGCTCGCCGCGAGCACCTTGACGAGCGGGACGTAGAGCTCGATCGGCGAGCCGATCATCTCGTTCAACATGCCGGCGGCACGGCCGACACCGATGTTCATCAGCTCCGAGAGCGCATCGATCTGGTGCTCGTCAGGTTTCATATGAGGGTCCCTAGCCCAAGACCTCGGCCAGTGTCCGGCGTAGCAGGTCCGGCCTGACCGGCTTGTGGAGGACCGCACGAGCACCCAGCGCCATGCACGCCTCGCGAACGTGTTCTTGGATGTCAGCGGTCAGGATAACCACCGGGGTATCGGAACCCCTCTCCTTCAGGGTCTCCAGGAGCGCCATGCCCCGCATCCTGGGCATGATGAGGTCCGCGACGATGCAGTCGACCTCCTGCGTCTCGAGAGCGTCGAGGGCCTCCAGGCCGTCTTTCACCGCCACGATTTCGTAGCCCTGGGACGTCAGGGCGTTCTTGACGAACGTCTGCTGAAACGCGGAGTCGTCAACGATCAGGATTTTCGGCAAGCTCGCTCCTCCGCCGGCGGCGTTCTCCTCCGAACCTCTCCGGACGACAAACAATGGGCCTAGTATACCCTAACGGGCCACGTCTCGCTGCCGGAGACCGGCGCCGTTCGATTGCGACCGCCAAGGAAGCTGCTTTATCATGGGGCCTTTGCATCCTCCCCAGTGACCCAGCTCGCGAAGGTATCGACCATGGACTTGAGATCCGACAATCAGCTCCCGGCTCCGCCCGCCGCGGTGGAGATCGATCAAGACACGTCTCCTGAAAGCTCGGCAAGCCCACCGGAGCCCGGACCCGCGGAATCCTCGGCGGTGACCGAGAGGGATTCGACCTCGGTCCGGCTTGCCTGGATCCGGGCCTATCAGGAGGCGCAACGCCAGCTGGTAGAGACTCATACCGCCTATCAGCGAGCGATGGCCGAGACCCAGGTGGAGTTCCTGCGGACCGTCGAGGCCTCCTTTGCGGGCTTGAACCGAGTCCTGGCCGAGAACCCGGAGCTCAAGGAGGAGGTCGAGGCCGTCGCCCGACCTTCCGTCTCCCCTCACCGGCCGACACCGACCCCGCCGGCGGCGGCCATTCCGGAGCCGCCGGGCGTCGCTCCCCCGGCGGTCTTGGTGCCGGACATGGCGATGGACCTGGGGGAGACCGTACGGCTCGAGATCAGGCCGGAAGAACCGCTGGGAGCCTCGGCGGTGGAGGAGGAAAGCCCGCTGGCCGAAACGAAAGTCGAAGAGCCGCAGGACGAGGCCCAGCGGCTTGCGGTGCACACCGAGCCGGCGGTGGGGCGTTTTTCCTTGCAGGAGGTGCCGGCGGCGCCCGCCGGGCTCGCCCTGCCGGGGCTTGGCGGCTCGGCGCTCGTGGCCGTCACCGACGACGGCGCCGGCGTCGCGGTGGCTCTGGCCGAGCAGTTGATGGCCCGCGGGGTGGCGACCGAGGTCGTCACTGAGGTCCCCGACGACGCCTCCGGCGTTATCTTCCTGGGTGGGCTGCGCCACGTCTCCTCGGCCGAGGACGCCCTGGCGGTCAACCGGCAAGCCTTCCACGCCGCCAAGGCGGTGGCGGCGCGCTTCACTACCGGCCGCGGGATCTTCGTGACGGTACAGGACACCGGCGGCGACTTTGGCCTTTCAGGCCGAGCTGGCGCGCGCGCGCCGCTCGGCGGCATCGCCGGTCTGGCCAAGACGGCGGCCCAGGAGTGGCCGGGAACGAGCGTCAAGGCGGTGGACCTGGAACGGGCCTACCGGCCCGCCTGGAAGCTCGCCAAGGTGCTTGCGGAGGAGCTTTTCAGCGGCGGGCCGGAGCTTGAGGTCGGCCTCCACGCGGATGGCACCCGGACCACCCTGGAGAGCTATCAGGCCTTGCTCAACCTGGGGACGCCGGGGGCGGTCTACTCGGTCGTCAGCCCGAGCGCCTTGAGGGAGAGCTCGGTGATCGTCGCCTCCGGCGGCGCCCGCGGCGTGACCGCGGCGGCGCTCATCGCCCTGGCACGCAACGCCCGGCCTCACCTGGTGCTCCTCGGCCGTACGCCCCTCGACGACGAGCCGGAGGAGCTCAGTACCCTCTCGACGGAAGCCGAGATCGCCGAAGCCCTCGCCGCGGGGCGCCGCCGCGAGGGCGACGAGGGCGATCCCGCGGAAATCAGTGCGCGGGTCCGGGAGATCCTGGCCGGGCGCGAGATCCGAAAAAACGTCGCCGCCCTGCGCCGGGCCGGCTCCGAGGTCCGCTACCTCTCGCTCGATGTCCAGGACCATGAGGCCGTCGCCGAAGCGCTCGCCGAGATCCGCGCCGAGTGGGGACCGATCACCGGTCTCGTCCACGGCGCCGGGGTCGTCGCCGACAAGCTGATCGTGGAAAAAAGCGAGGAGCAGTTCGACCACGTCTTCAACACCAAGGTCCAAGGTTTCCTGAGCCTGCTCGACGCCACCGCCGAGGATCCCCTCGACCTCGTGGTCGTCTTCTCTTCGGTCGCGGCGCGCAACGGCAGCCGCGGCCAGAGCGACTACGCCATGGCCAACGAGGTGCTCAACAAGGTCGCCGCGACCGAGCACCGCCGGCGCGGTGCCGGATGCCTCGTCAAGTCGCTCAACTGGGGGCCCTGGGAAGGCGGCATGGTGACCCCGTCGCTCCAGGAACGCTACGAGGCCCAGGGAGTGCCGCTCATCTCCCTCCCGCTCGGCGCACGGCTCCTGGTCGAGGAGATCCAGGCCGCCCTTTCCGAGCAGGTGGAGGTGGTCTTCGGCCCGGCACCCTGGCGCTGGCCGGTCAAGGCTCATCCCCATCAGGAGGATCCCGCGCCGACGCTCTCCATGGACGCTTTTGTCAACGCCTCGACCCACCCGTACCTCGAGGGACACCGCGCCGGCGACGCGCCGGCGCTGCCGCTCATGATGGTGCTCGAGTGGTTCACCCGGATCACTCGCGCCCATTGCGCCGACCTCGAGATGTTCGCCTGCCACGACCTCCAGGTGATCGACAGCCTTCAGCTCGAAAGCTTCTACGAAGGCGGGGAAGCGGTCACCCTGGTGAGCCACCTCGACGAGGGGGGTGACCGACGGCACCTGCGCCTGGAGCTCCAGGACCGCGACGGCAAGGTGCGCTACAGCGCCGTGGCCGAGCTCGCGCAGCCCGGGACGCCGGTGGCCACCTCGGAGGAGACGATGAAGTTCCTCCACACCGCCCAGACCGCCGAGTTGGAGCCGGGCCCCCCTTCCGTACCCTACGGGCAAGTCCTTTTCTATGGCGCCGAGTTCCAGAGCGTCCGGCGCATCGACGGCTTCACCGGCAGTGGCATGGTCGCCACCCTGGCGGGTACCCGCGAAATGGGCTGGGCCGACCGCTGGCGAACCGACGTGGCGGCCCTCGATGGCGGCATCCAACTAGCCCTCCTGTGGTTCGACCACCGACTCGGCGGCCTCGCGGTCGTACCCCGAGTCGGCGCCTACTACAGTCATTTCAGCGGTCTCGTGGAAGGACCGATCCGGGCCGTGCTCCAAGGCCGCGCGACCGGCTCGCATTACGTCGCCTGTGACGTCGCCTTCGTCAACGAAAACGGGACCCTGATGGCCGAGCTCCGTGGCGTGGAAGCTCACGCCGCGCCACGGCCGCTCGTCACCGGCCCCGGGCCGACGATCGAGATCGAGCGGGATGAGGAGGGCGAAGCGGCACCGGTGGACGACGTGAGAGCCGCCCTCGCAGACCCGGACGAGCCACACTCGGCCGACGAAGGCGAGCCCGAGGCTGGAGAGCCCCGGGACGAGGAGCTGGCCGCCGAAGAGGGCGAAGACAAGGAGCCGGCCGCCGAAGAGGTGAAGCCGGCCACCGAAGAGAGCGAGGAGCCGGAGGCGGAGGGCAGCGAGGCTGAAGGCCAGGAACCGGCCGCGGGGCCATCGGAGCTGTCGGAGGAGGAGACCGATCAACTCTTCTGGGAGCGGCCGGAGCTGGCTCCGGAGCCCCGGGCGTCGCCCGAGCCCCCGGCGCCTCTCCAGGGCCCCGACGAGCCCGACGAGATCCGCTCCGAGCCCACCGCCGAAGAACCGGCACCTCAGGTCCTCGAACCCATCGTCACCGACGGGCGTCCGTCCCCGACGGAGCTGTCGGACGAAGAAACCGGCCACCTCTTCTGGAGGCCCCCTTCTGAAGACGAGGACGGCTCCACCGGCGAACCCGCGGCCGAAGAAGTTTCGGCCGACGAGGAACCTTCCGAGGAAGTGGCTTCCGTAGAAGAGAGGGCGGCGGAGGACAAGGAGGCTTCGGAGGACGAAGAGGCGTCGGAGGCCGAAGAGGCGTCGGAAGCCGAGGAATCGTCGGAAGACGAGGAGGATTCGGAGGACGAAACCTCTTCGGAGAATGCGTCTGCCTCCGAGGAGGGTGACGGCCGTTGAGCACCTTGATGCTCGCCGGAGGGGTCGGCGCCGCGGAGCGCACCTTCTTGGCCCGCGTCGTCAAGGACGCCGACAAGGTCCCTCTGGCGACGCCGGAGCCGTCACCGGCCGAGCCGGCTTCTCGACCCCTGGAGACCCTTGCGCCGACTCCGGAGCTCGGCGCGGGAATGGCGGAGGTTCAGGCGATGCTCTCCCGCGCCCAGCGGGAGCTCGTCACGAGCCAGAACCAAGTGCACCGCCGCTTTCTCGAGGTGGCCGGCCGTAACCTCGGGGGAGTGCTGCAGGTGCTTCCCGCGGCGGAAGTGGAAGCCGCGGAAACCCCGGAAGAGGATCAAGTACCTTGACGACGAACGAGAGAAA
Source organism: uncultured bacterium (assembly GCA_965371445.1). Classification (GTDB taxonomy): domain Bacteria; phylum Acidobacteriota; class Thermoanaerobaculia; order Multivoradales; family J023; genus DASWIG01. The sequence continues at coordinate 25,762 of CBDUYN010000079.1, forward strand.
CCTCGACCGTTATGCCAGGATCCTGGCCGAGCACGGCGCCGGGCTGCGCGAGGGCCGCGAGGCCTTCGTCCGCGGCGAGGTCGCTCACCGCGACCTCGTCCTGCGAGTCGCCGAAGCCGCCTACGACTGTGGCGCCAAGGCGGTCCACATCTGGCTGAACGACCCCCTCGCGCACGCCCAGGTCATCCGCCGGGCGTCTCCCGAGCAGATCGACATCTATCGGCGCGACGAGCAGCGCTGGTTCGAGGACCTCGTCCGTGTCCGAGGCGCTTTGATCTCGCTCAAGGGTGAAGAGTATCCGACCCTCATGCAGGAGCTCGCCCGCGACCACCCGGAGGCGCACGCCGCGGCTACCCGCGCGACGCAGAAGATCATCACCACCTTTCACTCCCACGGCATCAACCGCGGCCTCTGTCCTTGGGTGGTCGCGGGAGCCGTGACGCCGGGCTGGGCCCAGCGGGTCTTCCCCGACCTCGACGAGGCCGAGGCCACGGAACGCCTCTGGGAGCAGGTCTTGCGCTTCACCCTCGCCGACCGCGAGGACGCGGTCGAGGCCGCGGCGGCCAAGGAGCGCCTGCTGCACGTCCGGCGCCGCGAGCTGAGCGCCCTGGCCATTCGCGAGATTCACGTGAGCGGCGGTGGAACCGACCTGACGGTGGAGCTTAGCGAGCGCGCCCGCTGGCTCGGTGGCTCGAAGACGACCGCCGACGGCACCGTCTTCAATGCCAACGTGCCCAGTGAGGAGAGCTTCACCACTCCCGACCGCCGGGCGACCCGAGGCCGGGTCGTGGCCACGATGCCGTTTCGCCTCGCCAGCGGAGCGATCGTGTCCGACCTCGTCCTGACTTTCGAGGACGGACGCATCACGGATTGCGACGCTGGCGAAGGCAAGCGTCTTTTCGCCGACTGGATCGCGAGCGACGACGGCGCCCGTTACCTGGGCGAATTCGCTCTCGTCGGACAGGACTCCCCGATCGCGCAAAGCGGCCTCTTTTTCGAGCACACCCTCTACGACGAGAACGCCTGGTCGCATCTCGCCATCGGCCGCGCCTACGCCACGGCCCTTGACGGCGGCACCGAGATGAGCGCCGCCGAGCTCGAAGAGCTGGGCTGCAACACCTCGACGATCCACACCGACATCATGTTCGGCTCCGAGGACGTCACGATCGTCGCCACGCGGAGCCGCGAGGGCGAGGTGGTCCTCCTGGAGCGGGGGCACTGGACCGAGCGCTTTCAGCAGCAACCGTAGGGCAGGCTATTATGCCGTGCTCGGCGTAATAGCCTGCCCTACGAAGGCGTCTCGATTATCTGAGAGCAAGGATGCGGAGGGCTGGAGGCGACGGCCGGATTCGAACCGGCGAATGAGGGTTTTGCAGACCCTTGCCTTACCACTTGGCCACGTCGCCCCGGGGGGAGATTTGGAGCGGGAAACGGGATTTGAACCCGCGACCCCAACCTTGGCAAGGTTGTGCTCTACCACTGAGCTATTCCCGCTCCGGGAAAGCCAAGAATATGGAGCCGTCCCCCCCCTGTCAACCCGTTCAAGCCGTGAAAGCGTCTTCGACTAGAGTAAATCGCCAGCCGCCTTGCGTCAGGTCCATCGCCAGGACGTCGAAGCGGCAAGGGGCCTCGGTCGGGTGCTGGGCGAGGTAGAGAGCGGCGGCGCGGGCCAGGCGGCGTTGCTTCTTGCGCGTGACGGCTTCGATCGCCGGTCCGTAGCCGTCTCCTGAGCGCGCCTTGACCTCGATGAAGCAAAGCGTCCCCCGGTGGCTCGCGACGACGTCGATCTCGCCGGTCTTGTATTCGACGTTGCGCTCGAGGATCCGGTAGCCGTGCTGACAAAGCCACTCGACGGCGCGCTCCTCCCCTACCCGGCCCCGAGCCCGGGTGTGGGGCTGGTAGCGGAAGGGGTCCCGGTCGCGGCGCACGGCCCCTCCGTCAACCGCGGCGCCAGCGAGTGCCCTGGTGGGGAGTGTCCTCGATGACGACACCGGCCTCCAGGAGCTCGTCGCGAATCCGGTCGGAGGTGGCGAAGTCGCGCTTTGCCCGCGCTTCCCGGCGCTCGGCGAGGCGCTGCTCGATCTCCTCGTCGCTCGGCCCCTTACCGGCGGTGTCGCGTCGCCACTCGGCCGGATCGAGCACCCCCAGGACGGAGTTGACCCTCGCCAGGGCGTCGAGCAGGAGCTGACGGCCACCGCGGCCGATCGCACCCTCCTCGACGGCCTTGTTGACCTTCTTCACGAAGAGGAAAACGGCGCTCAAGGCCACCGAGATGTTCAGGTCTTCGGCGAGCGCCGCGGCGAAGCCCTCGACAAGCTCCTCGGCCGCCGCCGCCATCTCCGGCGAACCCTCGCCCGAGTCCTCGCAGCTCTCCAGCCGAAAACGCATCTCGTCGACCCGGCGCAGCGCGGCACCCGCCGCCTTGAGCGACTCGAACGTGAAATTCAGTTTCTGGCGGTAGTGGGTCGAGACGAAAAGATAGCGCAGCGCCCGCGGATCGGCCTCCATCTCCAGGAGGTCCTCCAACGTGTACTGGTTGCCCAGCGACTTCGACATCTTCGCCCCGTCGACGATCAGGTGCTCGGAATGGAGCCAGGTGTGGACGAACGTCTGCCCTGTCGCCGACTCGCTCTGGGCGATCTCGTTCTCGTGGTGGGGGAACATATTGTCGACCCCGCCGCAGTGGATGTCGAAGCTCTCGCCGAGGTACTTCATGCCCATGGCCGAGCATTCGACGTGCCAGCCGGGCCGGCCCGGACCCCAGGGGGAATCCCAGGCCGGCTCGCCGTCTTTGGCCGCCTTCCAGAGGACGAAGTCGCGGACGTCTTCTTTCCCGTACTCGTCGTTGGCCACCCGCTCGCCGCGGCGGACTTTCTCCGGGTCGACTCCGGAGAGCCGTCCGTAGTCCTCGTCCGAGGCGATGCGGAAAAAGACCGAGCCGTCCTCGGCGACATAGGCGTGGCCGTTGCGGAGGAGCTTCTCGGTCAGCTCGATCATCTCCGGGATGTGCTCGGTGGCCCGCGGGTAGCGCTCGGCACGCTGGAGGTGAAGGGTGTCGAGGTCGGCAAAGAACGACTCGACGTACTCCGCCGTGAATTCGTCGAGCCCGACACCTCTCTCGGCGGCACCGCGGATCGTCTTGTCGTCGACGTCGGTCAGGTTCATGACGTGGTCGACCTCGTAGCCGAGGAAAAGGAGGCTGCGCCGCAGCAGGTCCTCGAAGAGGAAGGTCCGGTGGTTGCCGATGTGGACGTGGCTGTAGACCGTCGGACCGCAGGTGTAGAGCCGCACCTTCCCGGGCTCGAGAGGCCGAAAGGTCTCCGAGCGCCGCCCGAGGGAGTTGAAGAAGCGAATTTCGCGGGGAGTGGATGCCATCTTTTCCCTGTCTCAGACTGCCACCGCCGTCGGGGAACGCGTCAGGCGCTTGAGCTGGCGCCGCACACGGTCGCGCCGCAGGCCGCCGACGTGGTCGATGAAGAGGATGCCGTCGAGGTGGTCGATCTCATGGCAGATCGCGCGGGCTTCGAAATCCTCGGATTGGAGCTCCAGCTCGTGCCCGTCGAGGTCCTGGGCCACCACCCGGACGCTCGTCGGACGCTTCACCCTCTCCGTCAGGCCGGGGATCGACAGGCACCCCTCGAAGTCGAGCTCACTGCCTTCTGCGCCGACGAGACGCGGGTTGACCAGGACGTGGAGCACCTCGGGGTCCTTGCCGACGCTTGCATCGACGACGCAGAGCCGGAGCTCGACGCCCACCTGGGGCGCGGCGAGCCCGACCCCAGGAGCCGCGTGCATGGTCTCGACCATGTCGTCCGCCAGCCGACGGAGCTTCTCGTCAAAAACCTCCACCTTGGGGCACCGGACGCGTAGCACCGGATCCGGATAGATGCGGATCGCTCTTCGGGCCATCAACTCGCCCGGAGCTTCATCAGGTTCGCGGCCACGTCCCGATCGTGGTTCTGCTGGCGCAGCACGCTTAAGAAACCCACCGGATCGGAGTTGCCGACCATCGCCTGCTGCAGGCCGTCGCGGTCGAGGCGAAAGACCGTCCCCGGAAGCGTCACCTTGTAGGTGGCGGGCCAGCTCTTGCGCTCCAGGAGCGCCGACTCGCCGATCACGTCGCCGGTCGAGAAGCTCCGGATGGTGTAGAGCTGGGTACCCACCTGGGCCTGGGCCTCGATCTCGCCGTCGACGACCAGGTAGAGCACCTGGTGCTCGCCGCCAACCTGGGCGATCACCTCGCCTTCCTTGATATGATGCATTTGCATGACCGAGAAGAGCTTCTTCAGAAGCTCTCCCTCGAGCTGCTCGACCAGGTGGCTCTTGGCGATCCGGTTCCAGAGCATCTCGATCTCAAGGGCCCGGTTGGCCGCCGAGGACACCGCCGTCGTCTTGTTCGACAGCAGGCCTTCGATGGCCAGGAGCCGGCGCCCCTCCAGGCGCTTCAAGCCTTTGTACCTCTCGATGCGCCGCGGCAGCTGGTCGTCGCCGGGCGAGAGCTTCGCCGCCTTACCCAGAAGGGCGATTCCCTTGTCAAAAAAGCCGTCGTCGACGTAGGAGTCGGCCACGAAAATGTAGGTGTCAAGGGCCTTGAAGACGTTCTTCTGGGCCACGTAGACCTCCGCCAGCTTGACGTGCGAGTGGAAGTCCTTGGGGTTCGTTTTGACTCTCTCCTTGAGCTTGACCTCCGCCTCGTCGTAGCGCTCGAGGGTGACGAGATCCTCGATCGTCAGCTCCTTGTCGCTGGCCTTCTCGGGCTGCTTCTTTTTCTTCTTTCCCAAGATCTTAAGCACTGGATCGCTTCTCCGTTTGCGGGTTGACCAGGCCCCTGCTTCGACGTCCAGGCGGAAGCCGACGCCGAGGCGCCCGGTTTGCCGCCCAGTATAACCGAGTCGCTGATCGGAAAGGTGCCAGGATTATCCCGTCGTTCAGCTCCCGGGCCAGACGATAAGGGTGCCAACGGCAAGCGCCGCAGGCCGGTGCCGAGGGATCTGGCCTGGCAGCACGGATGCTGCGCCTCTTGGGGCTCCAGGCGTACCGAGGCGTGCCGCCCGCTATCGATTTCACGGTGGCAGTCCACTAGAATCGTCTGGAATGGTCACCGAGCACTTCTTCCGCTTCGTCTTCGTCCTTTACTGCACTGCCGTAGGTACCGTCCTCCTCCTGGCTCCGTGGACTCCGGGCTGGGACCAGATGGTCGCCTATCTGCCCTATTCCGGGTTGCGATGGTTGGGCTTACCGCTCCTGCGGGGCGCGTTGAGCGGCTTCGGCCTGGTGCATCTGGTGTGGGTGATCCACGATCTGGTCAGCATGCTGGGGTGCACGGATGGTAGGGAGGCCTCCTAGGATCCTGGCGATCACAGACCGCCGGGAGCGCGGCGAGCGTGCGCTCCGGGACTGGCTTCGTGAGCTCGACGAAGCGGGGATCGACGCGGTCCAGGTACGGGAGAAAGCGCTCTCGGACCGTGATCTCGCCCAACGCGTCCGCGAGGCTCGTGCCGCCTGGCCGTCTCCGAGGCTTTTGCTCGTCAACGGCCGCCTCGACGTGGCGCTTGCCGCGGGCGCCGACGGTGTCCACCTGCCGGGCGACGGCGTGCCCGCCGCGGCGCTTCGCGAGCGTTTCGGCTCCAAGGTAGTGATCGGCTGCTCGACCCATCAGATCGAGGAGGTCGAGGCGGCGTGCGCCGCCGGAGCCGAGTACGCGACCTTCGGACCGGTCTTCCCGACACCCTCCAAGATGCGGTATGGTCGCCCGCCGGGCCTCGAGGGTTTGCGTCAAGCGGTCGATCGAGGGCTGCCGATCGTCGCTCTGGGCGGCATCGACGCCGGCCGGGTCGCGGACATCGCCGCCGCCGGCGCCGCGGGATTGGCGGGCATCCGCGTCTTCCACGACTCCGCAGCCCTCGCCGAGCTCATGGCGGCCTGCCGCGAGGTTTGGCCTAAAGGGGAGTGAAATGGCGATTCTCGGCATCGGCATCGACATCGTGGAGCTCGAGAGGATCGAGCGCATCCACGCCCGCCACGGCGAGGCCTTCATCCTCCGGTTCTGCCGGCCGGGCGAGTGGCACCCACGGCGCGGCGCGGCGCTCATCGAGCACCTCGGAGGCCTCTTTGCCGCCAAGGAAGCCACGTTGAAAGCCCTGGGCACAGGTTGGGCCCAGGGGCTTTCCTTCCGCCACGTCGAGGTGGTTCGGCGCGAGAGCGGCGAACCGACCGTGCGCCTCCATGGCGCCGCCGCCGAGCGCTCGAAGCGCCTGGGGACCCGCAGCGTCCACCTCTCGATCACCCATGAGCGCCGCCACGCCGCCGCCGTCGCCATCCTCGAAGGAAGCTCATTGCGATCCGCCGACCTCGACGAGGAAGAACATGTCTGAAGGATTCACCGCCACCCCCGCTTCGACCCAAGCCCCCGTCGCAGGCACGAGCCCTGCCGCCGAGCGCGGCGCCAAGCGCTCGCGCTACCTCGTCCTGTCGCTCTTCGTCCTGGTGCTCGACCAGTGGTCGAAGTGGCTCGTCGAGGTGAAGCTCCTCGACCATGGCAGCCTCGAGGTCATACCCAACCTCTTGAATCTCATCCACGTGAGCAACACGGGGGTCGCCTTCGGCCTTTTTGCGGCCCACGGCGACGCCACCGGCACCTGGATCCTCACTGGCCTGGGTCTCGCCGCCCTCCTGTTCGTGGGCTACTACTTCCAGGCCGTGCCACTCCGGGACCGCCCGCTCCTCGTCGCCTTGGCCCTGGTGCTGGGTGGCGCCGTAGGCAACCTCCTCGACCGCGCCCTGAGCGGCGGAGTGACCGATTTCATCGACTTCTACGTCGGCACCTACCACTGGCACACCTTCAACGTCGCCGACAGCGCCATCACCATCGGGATCGCTCTCATGGTGCTCGCCACCTTTCGCAAGGCCCCGGAAGGGGCACCCGCCAAGGCCTCGTGATCCTGCACGTCGCAGAGGAGGGAGCCGGCGCACGGCTCGACCGCCACCTGGCCCAGATCCTTGACGAGCCGCGCAACCGGATCCAGCGCTGGATCGGCGACGGACGCGTCGCCGTCAACGGCCGCCGGGCCAAGCCTTCGCTCGTGCTGCGCCCCGGCGACCAAGTGGAGCTTGAGGCGCCCGAGGAGCCGATCGACTCCCCTCTTGAGGCCGAGGATGGAGAGCTTGACGTCCTCTTCGAGGACGACGACCTCGTGGTCCTCCGGAAACCCGCCGGCCTCGCGGTCCACCCTGGAGCGGGGCGTACGAGCGGCACCCTCGCCCACCGGCTTCTCGGCCGCTATCCGGAGACCGCGGCGGTGGGAGGCCCGGGACGGCCGGGCATCGTCCACCGCCTCGACCAGGGCACGACCGGGGTCATGGTGGTCGCGCGAAGCGATCGCGCCTACCGGCGCCTCGCCGCCGCGTTTGCCGAGCGCCAGGTCGGGAAAACCTACCTGGCCATCACCTACGCCGCACCGCGCCCGCCCTGCGGCTCGATCGACCTGCCGGTCGGACGCCATCCGCAAGACCGCAAGAAAATGGCAGTCAGGAAAACCGGCCGGCCGGCGCTGACCCGCTACCGTACCTGCCGCGAAGCCGGTGGGCTGGCCTGGCTGGAGATCGACCTCCTGACGGGACGCACGCACCAGATCCGCGTGCACCTAAAGGCCGTCGGACATCCGCTGGTCGGCGATCCGGTCTACGGGGAGGCGCGCTGGCGGGCGCTTCCGGGCAAAGTCCGCCGGCCGCTCAGGCTCTTTCCGCGGCCTGCGCTTCACGCCTGGCGGCTCGCCTTCGTCCATCCCGGCAGCGGCGAGCCGGTGGCCTTCGAGGCCGCGGTCCCCGAAGACATGGGGGAGTTGTGGCGTCGGGTGACGGGCGAAGAGGTCCCGTAGGGCCGGGTGTTGCTAGGGGCGATCCTTGTGATCGCCCGGCGAATACAAGATTCGCCCCTACAAGAGCTCGCCAAGGTCTTTGTAGGGGCGCTCCTGTGAATCCGCGACCGGCTTGCAGGTGATGTGTCCGGCGTAGGTGTTCACACCGTCGCGCAACCCCGGGTCGCTCCTGACCGCGGCCTTGACCCCCTCGTTGGCAAGCTTCAGGACGTAGGGAAGCGTCGCATTGTTGAGCGCCAGGGTCGAGGTCCGAGGCACCGCCCCCGGCATGTTGGCCACACAGTAGTGGACGATGCCGTCGACCTCGTAGACCGGATCGGAATGGGTCGTCGGATGCGTGGTCTCAAAGCACCCGCCCTGGTCGACCGCCACGTCGACCACCACCGAGCCTGGCTTCATGAGCTCCAGCATTTTGCGGGTCACCAGCTTCGGGGCCGAGGCGCCAGGGATCAGGACGGCTCCGATCAAGAGATCCGCCCGCTCCAGGGCCGCCGCCAGGTTGTGACGGTTCGAAGCGACGGTGGTGATGGCGCCCTGAAAGAGGTCGTCAATGAAACGCATGCGGTCGGGGTTGGTTTCGAGCACCGTGACGTGGGCACGCATACCGAGAGCGATCCCCATGGCGTTCATGCCGACGATGCCGCCGCCGATGATCACGACGTCGCCGGGAGGTACCCCCGGAACACCGCTGATCAGGACGCCTCGGCCGCCGTGGGCTTTTTGCAGGTAGGTGGCGCCGACGAGGACCGACATGCGTCCGGCCACCTCCGACATGGGGATCAGGAGCGGCAAAGCGCCGTGGACGTCGGTGATGGTCTCGTAGGCGATCCCTGCGACCCGGGTATCCTGGAGCGCGGTGGTCAGGCCGGGCAAAGGCGCCAGGTGCAGGTAGGTGAAAAGCGTCTGGCCGTCCTGGAGCCGCGGGTACTCGGCCTCAATGGGCTCCTTGACCTTGACGATCATCTCGGCGCCGGCCCAGGCTTCCTCGGCGCTCGGTAGGATGCGGGCACCCGCTCTCTCGTACTCCTCGTCGAGAAAGCCGCTCCCCTCGCCGGCATGGGTCTCGACGATCACCTCGTGACCCGCTTCCACCAGCGCATGGACGCCGGCAGGCATCATACCGACCCGATACTCGTGGTCTTTGACCTCCTTGGGTATGCCGACTCTCACTTGCCTGGTCTCTCGAGCTTCTTACCCGCCTTCATGTCCTCGTTCGACGAAGCGCCGACCCCGCCTCCCGGGTTGCCGGGGGAGGTCGGCGCTCCGGCCGACGGCGATCCGGCGGCCGGCGATCCGGCGGCAGGCGGCCCGACGGCAGGCGGCCCGACGGCTTTTTTTTCTTTCGCTGGCCGATCACCGGCCATCCGCGGGGTCTCCCGCTCGCCGGTCATCTCGATCTTGCCTTTGAAGAAAGCCCCTTCCGCAATGACGACACGGGGCGCCTCGACGTCGCCCTCGAGGCGGCCGGAGTCTTGGACCTCGACCCGTTCGCGACCGTGAACGTTGCCGACGACCTTGCCGCCGACCTGGACCGAGCGGCCATGGATCTCGCCTTCGACGTAGCCCTTGGAGCCGACGACGACCAGGCTGTCGAGATCGATGTGCCCTTCGACCTCTCCCTCGATGACGAGCTCCGCGGAGCCGGAGATCTCACCCACCACCCGGGAGCCCGCGGCGATCAGGGTCTTCTCGGGACCCGCCGGAGGGGCCGCCGACCGGGTCGGCTGGGGGGAACGAGCGGGCGGGGTGGGAGCGGAAGAAGGCTTGGGGTCACGAGCGCTGAAGATCGACATCGGCGGTTTCCTCGATTCAGGATACGATCCGCCACCGTCCGGCCGGCGGTGGCTGGTACAGCGCGGGCGCTTGGGCCAGCGCGAGCAGAGGCGAGATCACGGACACTGGCACAATCCCGGAGCGGCGAGATCACCGTCAAGGGTACGCCTTGGTCTACGATGCGCCTAAGATCAGGAACGTCCAAAGTCTGGAGCGGGCAACGGGACTCGAACCCGCGACATCAAGCTTGGGAAGCTTGCACTCTACCAACTGAGTTATGCCCGCTCGGCACTTACCAACTCTGGGAATCTAGCCCAGAACCGCCGCGACGGTCAAGTCGGGAACGCCCATTTGCCTGCCGGGAGCGCGGACGTCTCGCCCGCACCGCTGGGAGCGCAGGCCTCTTCCCCTGCGGGGATCGCGAAACAAGGCCGCTTCAGCGGTTGGCCTGCGGCGAGTTGCGAGCTATACTGAGCCCACTATGGTGTACACCGGCAGAGGTCCGATCGAAAACGGCCATCCGGTCCCCAGCTCCCAGCGCGACGCGGGTGGCGATTCCCTGTACTTCTTCCCCGATCAGAATGTCTCCGAGACCCGGGTCCGATGGATCTTGAAGAACGGCTCCCGCGAGGAGCGCGCCTGGGTGATCTCCCACTTCCTGCGCTTCGCCCAATGGGACGACATCTGGACCTACGTGTCGCGCGAGGAGGTGCGGGAGATCTTTCCCGTCCTCGAGATGCCGGAAAACCTCCGCGCCGCCTGGGCGCGGATGCTCAAGGTCGAGGTCACCACGCCTGCCTAGGGGGCGAATACAAGATTCGCCCCTACCTCGGCCGGTGGTCACGGGATGCGTAGGGGCGATCCTCGTGATCGCCCACTCAGTCGCCGTCGAGCAGGTTCCCCAGGCCACCCACCCGGTCGAGCACCGATCCTTCGCCCTTACGCGCCCCGCCGGTCTGCGGCGCGGCACGATAGATGCGGTCCGCCAGGCGGCTGAAGGGAAGCGACTGGATCCACACCTTGCCCGGGCCGGTCAAGGCCGCGAAGAAAAGCCCCTCACCGCCGAAGAAGATCGACTTGATCCCCTTGACCATCTGGATGTCGTAGGAGACCTGTTGCTCGAAAGCCACCAGGCACCCGGTGTCGAGCCGCATCGTCTCGCCGGGCCCGAGGGTGCGCTCAACGACGGTGCCGCCCGCATGGACGAAGGCGATCCCGTCGCCCTCGAGCTTCTGAAGGATGAAGCCCTCGCCGCCGAAAAAACCCACGCCGATCTTGCGTTGGAAGGCGATCCCGATCGAGATCCCCTTCGCGGCGGCCAGGAAGGCGTCTTTTTGACAGAGCAGCGCGTTGCCGTGCTGGCGCAGGTCGACGGCGATGATCTTGCCCGGATAGGGCGAGGCGAAGGCCACCTTCTGACGCTGGTTGCCGTTGTTGCCGAAGATCGTCATGAAAAGCGACTCCCCGGTGACCACTCGCTTCACGCCGCCCATGAGCTTGCCCAGGAGCCCGCCGCTCGACGCCGAGCCGTCGCCGAAAATAGTCTCCATCTGGATCCCCGGATCCATGTACATGAAAGCTCCGGCCTCGGCGATGCACGCCTCCTGCGGATCGAGGGTCACCTCGACGAACTGCATCTCCGCGCCGTGGATCTCGTAGTCGATCTCGTGCGCCTGCTGGCCTCCCGCCGCCGGGGCAGGAGCGGCGGCCGGAGGAGGAGGAGGAGCCGCACCACCTCCGAGGGCCGCGGCGAGCTCCGGCCGCTCCGCGGCCGTCGTCCAGTTAGGCATTCCCTGGGTGAACACGTGGGTCGAGCCGGCAAGCTCCCCGGACTGAAAACGGGGTAGGAGCTCGGCGACCGAAAAAGGACCTTGCTGCTGGCCCCCGACGGCGATGTACCAGACTTTATCGCTCATGTTTTGTAGCCTCCGAAGTGCGTCTGTGGCGAATGTCCGTGGCGGGCAGCATATCGAGCCCGCCCCGGGCGCACAACCGCTACCTGCCTTCACCGGCGGCGCGGCGGGCGAGGGAGGCGAACCCAAGCTCTCCGGCCCGCGCCGCGGCATCGTGTAATCGCTTCTCGCCGTCTTCGCTCCGCCCGGAGAGGACCTCCACCTCCCCCAGAGCCACCGACGCTTCGACCTCGTAGGTCACGAGGCCGTGGAGCCGCGCCTCCTCCAGTGCCGCCCCGAGCAGGCGTGCAGCCTCTTCGAGCTCGCCCTCGTCCGCCGCGAGGCGCGCCGCGGTGAGGGAGTAAGAGAGCCGCACCACCGGCCGCTCGCTCCTGGTGGCTTGCTCCGCCGCCGAGGCGAGAGCCTGGCGCGACTCCTCGAGCAGCCCCTGTGCCAGAAGCGAGCGCGCGAGCATCGACTCGGCCAGGGCCACCTCGTCGCCGAGGCCCCGGCGGCGCAGCTCCGCCAGGGCCCGGCGGGTCTCGTCTTCGGCCTGGCGCGGCTTCTCCCGGGCGAGCAGGATCTCGGCTTCGGTCAGGAACGTGGCGTAGAGGCTCGCCGTCGGTTGCGTCCCGAAACCCTCCTGGAGCCGGCGGGCCGTCGCGCAGGAGTCCGCCGCCGCGGCGAGCTCGCCGCGCAAGAGGTGGAGCCCCGCGAGATCGTGGTACACGATCCCGGCGAGGAACTCATCCCCGGGATCGCCGTTGAGCTCCAGCGCTTTCCTGTAGTCGCGCTCGGCGGCGGCCAGGGAGCCGGAAGCCATGCTGAGCTGCGCGAGGTTGATCCGGCTCCAGGCCAGCTCCTGGGGATTGCCCAGCTCGCTTTTTACCTTGAGCTCCTCCTCGGCGGCACTGCGGGCGGCCGCAAGCTCTCCCTGCTGATTCAGCACCCAGACCACGAGATTGAGGGTCTTGGCCTCGAGGAGGCGACTACGGATCTCGCGGGCGATCACCAGCGCCTCCCTGTGCAAGCGCCGCGCCTCGGCGAGCTCGCCGAGGCTCTGCTTCACGAAGCCCAGGTCGTTGATGGCCCTCACGAGCCACTTGCGGTTGCCGGTGTCGCTATGGATGGCGATGGCCTCCAGCAACGACTCCTCGGCGGCTTCGAAATCGTCGCGATAAATCTGCAACCTACCGAGGAAGATGAGGACTCGGGCGACCTGGTCCTTGGCACCGGTCTCCGTAAAGAGGCGTTGGGCCTCGGCAAAGGCGGCCTGCGCTTTTTCCAGACGGCCGAGCAGCCGCAGCGCCTGGCCCTGCCAGAGACGCGCTTCCGCCACCAGGCTCGAAGCCCCGTCGCGCGTCGCTCTTTGCGCCGCGCGCTCGGTGGCCATCACGATGTCTCGAGGCGCGACTAGCGCCTGCGCTTCCACCAGGTCGATCCGCGGATCCTCGTTCTCCGGCACCGGCAGGTCGCGCAACGCCTCCACCGTCGCAAGAGCCTGGGCGAGCCGGCCGGCGGAGATCTGGGAGCGGGCCAGGCTCAGGCCGTACTCCACGTTGTCCGGGTAATAGCGCCACAGGGCACGATAGGAGGCGATCGCCTGATCCCACTCGACGGCCGTGGCGTAGCGGCGCGCCTCGATCGACAGGATCTCCTCCCGCGGCAGCCCCTGCGCCAGCTCCAGGGCGAGGGCCGAGCTGTGACGCGCCGAATCGTCGTAACCCAACACCGACCAGGTTTCGCTCAAGGCGGCATGGGCCAGGGCGTAGCGAGGCTCCTCGGCGATCGCTTTTTCCAGGGCGTCGCGGGCTCCCAGGGCGTCATGAGTCCGCAGCTTCCTCAGGCCTTCGGCGTAGAGCTTGCGCGCCTCCTGCGACGAAGCCAGGGTGAGCGCGACCTTTCTGCGCTCCGGTGCCGACAGCCGCGCCACCCCCATCTTGTCGCTCAGCGTCTCCACCGAGCGGGAAACGATCTCGAAAAGCTCCTGGCGAGCGCCGTCCTCGACCACGATGATGTCCGGATCACCGCGGGTGCTTTGTACCCTCAGGTCGACCCGGAGCTTGGCGACGCCCCCGCCGTCGGGAGGGATCAGGTACTTGCCCAGGACGACGTAGTCGGTGCCCAGGTAGTCCCGGATCTCCTCCAGGGTGTCCGTGGCGAGGCTTTCGTTGGCGCGAAGCCCCAGGTCGCGCTTCATCTCCACCACCCGCTGCTGGGGGATCAGACGAAAATGTCCTCCCGTAGCGAGCTGTTTCGAGTAAAGCTCCGCCAGCGCCGTCGACAACCAGTCGGTTGGCTCCGACGGCGCCAGGTTCTTGAAGCCCAAGACGGCCACCGCGGGACGCCTGGTGTTGCTGCCCAAGAAAAGCCCCGAGGCGAGCGCCACCGCCAGGACGAGGAGAGCCGCCGCCGCAAGCCGCCAACGGCCTCGGCCCGCCGGTCCCACCCGGCGGGCCAGCTCCTGGTCCACCGGCCCCGATAGCGGCGGGTCCGAGCGGTAACCCACCTCGAGGAGCTCCACCGGCTCCTTGAAGCCCCCCAGCTGATAGCGGCCGTGGCTTCGCCACCGGAGCTCCTCGCCGAGCCCCTCGGCCACGGCCTGGCGGTGGAGGAGCTCGTCGACGGCTTGGGTGAAGAGGACCTGCCCGGCCCCCGCCACCGACATCACCCGCCGCGCCACCAGCTTGGCGAGGCCCTCCACCGCCTGCGCGCGGCCCGTCTGCGACAGCTCGCCGGAGCGGTTGACGCGCAGGACGACCTCCCCAAGGTGGATCCCGGTATGCAAGGCGAGCTCAAGCTCCTGCTCCTCGGCCAGCTTCGCCACCTCGCGGTGGTAGGCCAACGCGAAGCGAAGCGCCGCGTCCGGGCGCTCGAAGAGGCAACAGTCGGAGCGTTCCGGGTCGTGTCCGCCGTGCTCGCGGATCAGCTCCCGGCGCAGCCGGTCGAGGCGGGCCAGGACGACGTGAGCCTGGATCTCGCCGAGCTGGTGGATCAGCGCCCGTCGATCGGCGAGGTCGCTCGCCACGAGCGTCTTGATCGTCACCCCGCTCTCCAGCATCCTCGTCACCCGGCTGCCGGGCAAGACGGCCGACGCGGACGACGAGGCGGCCGGCGGTGGCTTCAAGGCCCCGGTCAGCGGCGCCACGGCCTGGGTGCTGACGCTGTCGGTGCCCAGCGCCGAGAGCACCGTCGCCCGTGAGAGCGTTTCCGAGGCCTCGCCGTCCATCCGATCGAGGTCGAACGCCACCTCCGCCGCCCTCTGGGGCCGGTCCGCGGGCCGTTTTTCCAACAGGTCCTCGATCAGGTCCGAGAGCTCCTCGCCCACCCGCTCGTTCAGCTGGCGAACCGGCGGCTGGTGGTGCTCGCAGACCCGCGACATCGTCGCCACGATGTTCTCCGCCCGGAACGGCGAGATGCCGGTGCACATCTCGTAGAGCATGCTGCCAAAAGAGAAGAGGTCGGAGCGGTAGTCGACCTCCTTGCCGGTGATCTGCTCCGGAGACATGGCCCGAAAGGTGCCGACGACGACCCCTTCTCCCGACAGCGTCGTGTCGTCGGGCGTGCGCTCCTCCATCCGCTTGGCCAGGCCGAAGTCGAGGATCTTCGCATTCTGGCCCCGGTCGGTGACCATGACGTTCTCGACCTTGAGGTCCCGGTGCACGATGCCCTTGGCATGGGCCGCCGCCAGCCCTCCCGCCACCTGGCGGGCCAGCTTGCGGATCAGGCTCAAGGAGGGCTGGCCGGAGCTCATCAGGTTGCGGATCGTCCTCCCGTTGACGAGCTCCATGACGATCCAGTCGCCGCCGTCTTTTTCCAGGATGTCGTAGATCTGGACGATGGCGGCGTGGTTCAGGCTCGCCACCGCCCGCGCCTCGCGCCGGAAGCGGCGGCGGATGTTCGAGTTGCCGGTGTCGAGGATCTGCTTGACCGCCACCCAGCGGTCGAGGCGCTGGTCGTAGGCGCGGTAGACCTCGCCCATGCCGCCGACCCCGAGGCGCTCCTCGATGCGGTAGGGACCCACCACCTCGGGCACCGCCGCGAAGCCGAGAAAGCCCCCACGGCTCGGCGACGTGACGCCGGTCCCGGGGAGAGTCGTGCCCTCGGTGAAGGTCTCGAAGAAGCTCTGGCTCACCCGCCCAGCTTAGCGCAGTCCGCCCCAAGCTCTGATAGGGTGCGGCGTTTCGGAGGTCCGAAAAATGCCGTCCTGTCGTCGGCGGGAGCGGGAGGTTCGTCGGTCCGCGGGGACTCGGCCCCTGGAACAAGATGGAGATGCGCGCCGCGCTCCAACGCCAGACCGCTGAGGACGACGACTTCTACGTCATTCCGGTCCTCTTGCCGGGCGCCGAGCAGCCCGAGGAGCTGCCGGCCTTCTTGCGCTTGCTTCAATGGGTCGACCTCGCCCAGGACGACGCAAGTCCGCTTTGGTCTACAAGTGGATCGAAGCCCTGCGCAAGGACGCCTGGCGCGACGCCGAGCGCGTCCTCGGCTGGCGATCCAGAACAACGGCCTCTGCGTCGTCACGACGCGCCTTGCCGTCGCC
>CBDUYN010000080.1:0-41820 GCA_965371445.1 uncultured bacterium
CCCGCCGCCGAGGCGCGGAAGACGGTGAAGGGACGAGGACGCCGAAGAGCTCTGACAGCCTCTCGTCGCTTGCCTGAAGGACGATTCGCTTCAGCGCCGCAGATGCCGTGGCGAATGGAGCCCGGATCTGTTTCCGCATCCAGGCGGCGAGGGATTGCGGAGCGTTGCGGGTCAGCCACCCCAGGCTCTCGTCCACGAGGTCCGGTCGCGTGGAGTCCGTCCACCAGGGGGTCGTGCCGGTGCGGGCGAAGAGCTCCAGGAGCTCCAGCCGGGAGGACGTCCCGGGATCTGCGCCACGAGCAACGGCCTCGCTTTCCTCCTCGCGGAGGCCTTCGGCCAGCGCCTGCCGCAACCGGGGACCCAGCTTGTCGACCAGGTCCCGATCCAGGTTCTCGGGATCGACGACCCCGAGGTCGACCACGAGCGACTCGATCCGGTGGAGCCGATCCGGCCGGCTCGCCTCCGTCAGGCAACGATCGATGAGCGGCGCGAGCCGATGACGGTGGACGCGGCCGAGCTGAAGTTGTAGCTGGCGCGCCGCGTCCTCGTCCGGAACCTTCAGCTCCAGAACCTGGCGCCGAATCCTATGTTTCTGTGTGGCCAAGGTATGCGCCTCAAGGAATGGGCAAGTCAGGAGGGGGGGCGGACGGCCACGTCGAGCCTGACGACCCGCTCAACGTCGATGCTGTCCGGCCGGGTGACGTGTACCTCGAAGGTCGTGTCTTCCAGCAGAGCCTCGGTGAGGAAGACCAGGTCTCCTCCGTTTCCGTATCGGGCCCGTTTCACCGGTTCTCCACCCAGAAACGGCTGGTACTTCTCGCCCTTCCGGCTGGCCACGACCAGGATCCTGGCCACGCTGTTGTAGTCGATCTCGGGCTCCTCAAGACGGATCTCCGCTTGAGCGACAATATCGGCGCTGAGGCTCAAGGCTGGGGGCGAGATCTCGTCGGCGATCGACTCCAAGTCATGCGCGACGGCAAAGTCCACTTCGAGCCTCAGCTGACCCAGGCCCCGTACCTCGAGCGGCAGTTCCGCGGGCAGGAGACCGGTTTGGGGCTCCCTGGTGGCGCGGATCCGGATCGTCGTAGGCTCCCAGATCGGGTCGGTGCGCACCTTGATGTCATGCCGATTTCCCCGCACGTCCTGCGACAGCCGCTCCTCCTCAGGACCCTGGCCGGCATCGACGAAATGGACCAGACGGTAATCGACGCCTTCCTGGCTTTCCACGATCTCGACGTCGACCTGGCCGCCATGACCGACCATCCGGGTATCGTTGTCGGTGAGGGGACGGAGGAGGGGGGCAAGGATGCGGGCGTCGAGCGTGAGGTCGAGCCCGACCTTGACCGTGGTCTCCTGGTGCAGGTAGGCCTCGCGCCCCGGCTTGCGGGCGAGGATCTTGTAGGTGACGTCTTCGACGATCGGCGGAGTTTCCAGCAGGATCTCGCCACCCGTCCCGTCGATCATGTAAGGGTAGGGGTCGAGGGTGTTCCCGTCGTCGTCAGTCAGCCGTTTCCCGTCCCTGTCGTGAAGCTCGTACTTGACGTCCGGCTGGCCCGGGTCGATCGAGATCTTGGCGGTCACCCCGAACGGGACCGTCCGCCGATCGCTCACCGCCACGTCCTGGAGCGGATAGGTCTCGCCGAGCCCCAGCAGGTCGATCAGCCGGTCACGGGTATCGCGGAGATGAAAGTGCGTCGCAGTGGACATGGTTCTGGCCGAGTGCCACTGCCGGTGAGCGGTGAGGAACGCCGACCAATCTTCCGACGCCAGCCAGTGGACGTACGGGACCAGGTGGGCCGGAGTCTCTTCGCGAACGGTTTGCTCGACGAGCTGCTTGAAGCCGGAACCGTCCGGCTCCTGCAGGACGACGCTCAGCTGCAGCGAGTAGGGATCCTTGTAGGCAGCCTCGGCCAGGAGCACGACGCTCTGCCCGGCGTCTTCCTTCATCGGACGAAGGAGGATGTGCTCGACCAGGACGAGCTCCTCACCGGGGTTTTTCTCGTCGAGCCCGAGCTTGAACCGGAGACGCTCTTCCAGGCCCGAAAGGTTGGGAGCGTCCCAGGGCCTCAGCTGGTCGAAGGCCGTACCTCGTGCGCTGCTGATCCGCGGATAGCTTTGCAGGAAAGCCTGCTTGGCGCGCAGCTTCCTTTCCGGATCCGTCCCGGTCGCGGTGAGCTGCTCGGCGAACCGCGCCAGCAGGTGGTTCAGGAAACGGTTCTTGCGCTCGTAGGAAGCGTCGGTGAGGGCCGCCTCTCCCGTCGCCGCCGTTGCGCTGTCGTCGCCGTCGCCCTCGAGGATGTCTGCGAGGTCCGCGAGCTTCTGCGTGAAGTAGGTCCGTGGATCTGTGCCGTGATGGGAGAACAGGTCCTTCACGTGCGCCAGTTGCGCGAAGCTGTCCGCCAGGATCTGGTCGAAGAACGCCAGGTAGGCCTTGAGCTGTCTGGCCTGGGCCCGGCGCCACGGGGGGGCGGATTCCGGCAGCCCCATCTCCCCGATACCGTAGAGAGCGGGGAAGTCGTGTTGGACGGAAGGGTAGTGGCCGACGTTGCGGTCGCGTCCGGGCGGCGGAGTGAGTGTACCCATGCCGCCGGTCGGCCCTGCCGCGGTCGACGATCCCGACCGTCGGTCGGTATAGGCCTGGATGACTCTGTCGACGTCGATGCCAGCCGTGATGCCCTCTTTCTCCAGAAGGATCTTGGACTTGGAACCTTCAACATCCAGCTTCGGAGCCTTGTCCGGATCGAGCCTCAGCGACCACGCTTCGGCCCGGCCTCCTGCCGATACGCTGATTCTGCGGATCGCCCGGACACCCGGGACTTCCATGATCACGTGGATGAGGTCGGAGGTGTTGACGGCGGTCCGCCGCGCCCCCCTCGATCCCACCAAGGGGAAGCCTTTCTCGAGCCGCGGCCCGTCGAAGATCTTGCCGACCGCCTTGCCCGCCGCCAGCATTTGCTCCAGGCTGACGAAGGGGACGGACGGCGAGATCTCGTCGGAGATCTTCTCGAAGATCTCCAGCAGCACCTGCTCGGCGTCCTCGACCGGACCTATCTCCACCCTGGCCTGGACCTGGACACTCTGCGAATCCAGTACGCGGATCTCTGCGAAGTCCTCGCACAGATTGCGGTTCTGGTGTAAACGGCGAGCGACGTTCGCCCGCATGGTGTCGGTGTCCACCAGCTCCGAGGTCTCGATCAGGACCCGATACAAGCCTTTGAGCTTCACCGGCTCCGACGCAGGAGGCTCGTCGTGGAGACCAAGCTCTTTTCTTCCGGGGTGGTAGTAGAGAGCGATCTGGTCCTCGTCGGCCTGTTCTATCCAGGCGTTCTTGACTCCGTCCACGTCGAGAACCAGCTTGCGGAGATCCAAGAGCGTTACCGGATGGGAGGTCAGGATCTCCGAGGGCAGGTAGAGGCTCTCATAGGGATCTCCTCCGCCGCTGGCCAGGAGGTCCGGCATCTCGTGGCCGATGCGGTATCCGAGGTCCGACAAGGCGTAGCAGAGCTGCTCCAGGATGGTGATCCCGGGGTCATGGGCGTTGAAATCTGTCCACAGCGTCCCTGCCATCCGTTCGAGATGGCGAATACCGTCCTGGCGTAGAAAGGCGTAGTCCATGGTGAAGTGTCCGATCCCGCTATGCCGCGCGGAAAGTGATGCCGTCGAGGGAGAGCCCGGTCGGGTCTCCAACTTTTGAATGAACCTGCCCGTCAATAAAAACCTCGACACAATGGGCACCAACGCTGGTCCATACGACGAAATCCTCCCTTCGCGGGGGCCGATAGCCTGGTGGCAGGGTGAAGATCGTCTGTGAGCCGTTTTTCACCGTCCCTCGCAAGTGGACGACTCCCATGGAGTCTTTGAAATAGCCGGCGTTGTTGTAACTGGGGGAATAATTCGCCCAGGAGCCCTTGAATGTGGGGGCTATCCAGGCTTCTTGTGCCACACTGGCGGCCCCGAGCTGCGCCAACGTCACGCCGTGGGGGTTGTCCTTCCGCGCCAGGTGAGTGTCCAGATCCGCGCCGTCGGCGGCGACATCGCGGCCGGCGACGGTGCCGGTAACGGTGAGATCACCGCCCACATCAAGGCTGCCGGTGACGCCGAGATCCCCGGTAGCCCGATCGATGAAGAGCCTACTTTGGCCTGCACCGTCGCTGATGTTGAAGCCGGCCCTGGCCGTGGCGGGATCGCTGGGATCGGAGCGCGGATTCAAACTGAGGACCCAGGCCGGGTTGGGGTCGGCGAAGCTCTCGTAGAAGTTGATCGCCTTCTTCTGGCCGGCGGCGTCGCCGGAGGCCTGGATCGAGAGGGGATCGCCCGGGAGCTTGACGATGCCGTCGTCCTTCTGGGTCAGCACTCCGTCGATGAGCTCGGCAAAATTGCCCTCGGTGGGGATGGCGTTCTTGACGAAGTACGCCTTCAGCTCGGTTCGATTTCTTTTGTCGATGTCCATGGTTTCGTCCGTCCTTGTTTGCTTGGGTTGTCAGGCCACGATGAAGTCCAGCTCCACCTTCATGAAGTTGATGCCCGACAATAACTCTTCATCGTATCCGGCCTCGGGAATGAGGTCGATCTGGTGTTCCCGGGCCGCTACCAGGACGCCGTCGCCCCGGTCGATGGTGACCGCGTACCCTTCCTCCTGGTCGCCGGGCACGACCAACCGGAAGTTTTCTCCGTCGTCGCTCTTGAACAGCTTGACGTCGGCGACGTAGTCCACGTAGGGCCGCCGGTCGAGGAAGTCGACGATGCTGTTGGCGTAGATCCTGCCCCCGATCGCGATGTCGGTGCCATCCTCGTAGGCCCATGGCGAGAGGAAGCGGTTGAGCTCGTCGTTGAGCTGCAACTTGAAGTAACCCTCGTTGCCGCCTGCCGTGAAGCGAACGGAGAAGCGGACCTTGACCGCGACGTAGCGGGCGTTTCTGACCTCGACGTCGGCGGCGGCGGGCGTCAACGCCGCCAGGTACTCCTCGATCGACGCCAGGAGGTCCGCCGGAGCCTTCGGCTCGAAGGGGTCGAAGGGAAAGCGGTTGCGGATGTCGGGGATGACGACGACCACTACCCGTCCGGGGTCGTCGGGCCGTGTTTCCCCCCCCGATCCCCCCCGAGGGGGCCGCGCAGGGATGCACTTGACTTTGTAGATCTCCGGAAAGCGCTCGAGGACCAGCCGTTCAAAGTCCCACATGGAGAGTGCTCTCTGCTTGTGGCGCAGGCGCTCGCTGACGCGGGTCGCGAACATATCCTCCGCCTCGGCCATGCGACCACCCTGAGAGGTGTAGGGCTGCCGCACGTCGGCGATCTCCGCGATGGGCTCCGCGAGCTTGCTGAGCGTCCCGGCCGGTAGAGGCTGGCTGAAGTGATCCGGTGCGTTGCCGCGGTCGACGAAGGTGGCGGCGACCGCCTGGGTGTGGATCGCGATGGTGTCGCAGACGGCGGTGCTGTTTCTTGCCACGGCGGCGCGGATCCAGTAGAGATCGCCGGGCAGGAGCATCGAGGGCTTCGCCGCCGGGAGGTTGAATTCGACGATGCCCGAGTTGATCAGTCCCCGGGTGGTGTCGCTGATGACCCTGCCGTCGTCGAGGTTCTTCCAGCCGTCTCCGTCGAGGTGGCTCCATCGCACTTGCGCTGGCTCCAGGTCGGGATCGGCGCTGCCTTCCGCCATCTGGAAGAGGACGGTGAGTGTCTGCGGCGCGCGGACGCCGCTCAAGCCGACGTAGAGCTCGCCCTGGTCGTCGTAGCGGGGCAGGAAGGGCACCGAGCCGGCCGGGCGCTCGGACTCGACACCGCTGGTACCGAAGGGATGGACGTGGAAGACCCGGTCGTCGGGATCCGGCTCCTGCGTGCCGTCGAGGACGATCTCCGTCGAGGACCTGTAGTCGACCTTCAGGCTCTTGACCTTGGGGGTGTAGGGCGGATTGACCTTGTAGTCTCCCGCATGGATACCCGAGCCGCCGTTGGCGATGGCGGCGGCCATCTCGATCGCCTTGCCCGAGGCGACGGCGGGGTAGACCTGGTGCTGGAAATCGGTCGGCGTGAGCTCCCATTGGAGGTAGCGGTCCCAATCCAGCAGGTCTTCGCCGAACGAAACCCCCGAAGCCCCCTCGTAGAGGGAAGCCGTGGGAGGATCCTCCGGGGAGAGACCGTCCGGTATGTCGATGCGGTTCTCCGAAGGGAAAAGCGGTGCGTTGTCTCTGAGGTCGGTCTCAACGCGCCTCTCGACAAGGCTGATTTTGGTTGTAAACGCGAAGGGTTCGTTCGGATAGTTCTTATAGTGAGTGGCCAGGTCGGGGAGTCCCATCCATTCGACGTTGAACCTCAAACAGTCGATTCGTTTTTCGACGAGCTCGGGATGACCGAGGAGCAAGTGCGACCCGACGGCCGGCGAAGTGCCGAAGGGCTCGAAGGGCTTGGTCGAGTCGAGCACCGTTTCGTCGTTTTGCAGTTGAAACGTGCTCATTTTCCGGACCTTGACCGCGACGTGGACGGCCGCCAGGTGGAGCTGCCGGAGCTGCGAGTAGAAATCGTCCGGGTCGTCCTCCAGGTCCGTGCTCGGGAGCTGCCGTAGCATCAACCGCAGGACGGGCGACGAGCTCGCCTCTTGGCCGGAATCCGCCGGCAGGGCGGAGATCGCATCGGCGCTCTCATGGAAGGTCAGCTTGAAGCGAACAGCCTCGAGGTCGTCCCTGTCCGTTTCTGTAGGCCCGATCCAATCTCCGTAGGTCTTCCTCTCGGGATCGTAGCCGGCTCCGTCCTCGACAACGGCGACCTCAGGTTTGACCCAGCCCTTCTCGGTGCTGACTTCGAAGCGCAAGGGGATTTCCGTGGTCAGGAACGCTCGCAGCCCCTCCCCATCGAACGTTCCCAAGGGAAAACCCAGGGTGAGGTAGATCGTGCGCTCGCCTTCGGCGAGCGCCAGGATCGGCGAGCTCACGGCCCAGCCGATCGCCGGCGGCGGCTCGGGGTGCGAATCCGGCGGTACCCTTCCGAAGGTCCTCCACCGGGTCAGCTCGCCTTCGATCCCGAGCTCGACGCTGACCGTCGAGGCGTCTTCCACCGGATAGAGGGTGAGCCGCTCCCGCTGCTCGGCCACCGGCTCGGGCAGCCCCTCGCGGTTGCGCCAGGCGATTTCCAGGACGCTGTAGACCCGCTCCCAGTCCTGCTCGGCCGTGGCGTCCGCCTTGACCGCCGCCGCTACGGCCTGGAGGAACGTGAGGCTCGTCGGGGCCAGGTACGGTTCCAGCCGATCCACGGCCTCGACGGCCTCCTCGCCCAAGGCATGGCCGACCATCGCCGTGAATCCGTCCAAGTCGTAAACTTCGTCCCGTTCCGGGTCGTGGATCTCCTTGAGCTGTTGCCGGCGTTTCGCGTAGACCTTTTCCCGGTGGGCCTTCGCCAGAATCCGGTCGGCTCGATCCCACTCCTCGAGCGTGGGCGTCTCACTGTCCTCGTCCCTCTCCTTTTCCAGGATCCCTACGAGAGCGACGAATTCCTCGACCGAGACAAAGAAATGCTCCTCGACGAGGCGGACCTCCTCGGTGTAGTCAACGAGGACTTGGCCGGTCTGACCGACGGCCGACTGAAAGTTGGCGTGGAAGTCCGTAGAATCGAACGCGGAACCGTCGGGATCGAAAGTGGAGCTCGGATTTTTCCCGGCAGCGGCTTCGAGAAGGCGATTGATCTCAGCCCACTCGGCGTCGATCTTCACCTTGATCTGCATCATGGCGACGAAGTCACGAAATCCCTTGTCGTCTTCGCCGTACTTGAAGTAAAGCTGGTCGCGGATGAACGTTTGGACGTCTTCGCGCGTGCGCTGCTCGTAGAGCTCGTTGACGTTCGTGACTTCCGGCAGGCCGTCGAAGCTCGGGGCGCCGCCGATCGCGGCGGCGAGGTTGGAGTCGAAATCCCGGGAAAGCGGGTCGAGAGTGAAAAGCTCGTCGCGCTCCTTGCCGGCCTTCTCGAGGTAACCGTTGATCTCCGTCCATTCGGCCTCCGCGTCGTCGCGCTGGTTCTTCAGCTTCATCAGGTCACGAAGCTCGAAGTACTCCATGTAGAAGGCGTCTGTCGTCGTCTCCAGAAAACCCCGGAGGTCTTTCAGGAAGTTGACGTCGCCCGCGTCGCCGCCTCCCGAGTACCTCGGGCTCGGCGGATAGGGCGGCACGGAATCGCCAGGCAGGGGATCGCCGAGGGCGATTTCAAGCATCTTCCGAACCTTCTGGTTGGGATACCTCACGCGCGCGTCGGCGATCCTGGTGAGCCGCAGGCCGACGTGGACCGACCTGAGCTTGGCGACTTGCGCCCGGCCGACGACGACGTCGCGGTCGGTCGCATAGAGGCGTTCCCGCCCCAGGCTGTCGGGCCCGGCGCTCAGGAGGCTCCCGGCGGGGACCTCGACCTGGTCGACGCCGGCGGCGAGGTCGAAGTGTACGTGGACCCGGTCCGGTATGGCCGCCTTCCGGCTCATCCGCAGGACCTGGCGGTAATAGAAGTCGAGATGGCGTCCGGTCAGTTGGTTGAGCTCTCTTTGGGCGTGCCGGAAAAGCCTGAGAAACGCCAGGAACAAGACGAAGTGCGGACGCCGGTAGGGTCCCTCGTCAGGAAATTTGTCCGGACTCTCCAGAAAGGCCGCGACGTCGGCGAAATCGAGGTCAGGGCCGAGGAAGGCGCTCCAGTCGCCGTTCGGCTGATCGTCGTCGCCGTAGTAATTGAGCTTCTTGCCATGGTCAGACGCCAGGGCGAGGAGATCCTCGACGCTGTGCTCGTCGACCGACACGTAGCCGGGATCGAGAGCCTCCTGGCGGCGTGCCGCCTGGCTCGTCCCGTCGCGGCCGATGCGCTCGATCTCGTTCAACGTCTTTGGCATGGTGAGGAGCTACCCGTGGTCAGGATCCCTGGAATTTCGTGTTCGTGGTGAGGAACGTCCCCTGCCCGGAGTACTGCGGCGTCGGGTCGGGGATCGGCGAGCCCGGCCCCGGCGGCGGTTGCTGTGCCGGGCTCTGCACCTCGAGCCTGGCGGTGAACCGGCTCCCCTTGAGCAACACCGCCTTGCCCCCGGTGTAGGTCTTCTTCGCCTTCTGGTCGCCTGCCAGCGCGGCGATCTTGAGGGTTCCGGTGCCCGGGATCGAGTACTGCGGCGTCGTGTAGGTGACGCCGGCGACCTTGACCTTTTTTTCGTCACCGTCGGCACACATCTTCTTGCCGAGAAGCGTCGCCGGCCCGCTTCCCTTCAATTCCCCGGGCCGCGGCACGGCCACCGCGGCCCCGAAGTTGGGCTGAAACTGGGCCTTGTCGCCTTCGATGAGAATGAGATCGGGCATGGTACTTCCTGGGTGCTCAGCCCGGAAACGTCGCCTCGTCGAGGTAGAACGGGTAGACCATGTTGTAGCGGGAGCTCGTCCCCCGGATCGTGTAGTGGATGCTGATCCGCAGGGCTGTCCCCCCGGATGCGGCGTCCTCCGCGACGTCGAGCCGGTCGAGCCGGATCCGCGGCTCGTGGTAGAGGATCGCGTCCTTGACCAGGCGGGTGACGGTGTTGACGAGGCCCTGATCCACCTCCTCGAAGAGGACGCTTTCCAGGTCGCAGCCGAAGAGGTCCTGCATGACTCTCTCGCCCGGACGGGTCGAGAGCAGGATGCGCAGACTTTCCTGGACGTCCTCCTCGTCGGCCACCGTCGCGACCTCCGCGCCCCCCGCGGTGAAGGTGGGGGGAAAGGCCCAGCCCCGGCCGAGGAACGACGGCTCAAGCGGCATTCGCTCTCTCTCCGATCGCCGTTCTTTCTCCGATCGCCATGGGGGCCGCCGGGGCCGGCGCCTCCGCGGTCTCCCCCGCGGTCTCCTCGACGGCCGAGAGCCCCGCCGCCGGTGCTGCCGGTTCGAGCTGCTCCTTCGCCTGAGATTGAAGCTTCGCCACCAGCGCGTAGACCTTGACGAAAGGCAAGTTGCCCAACGCCTCGAGGACCAGGTTGGCCTCGTCGGTCGTCACTTTGAGCTCGATTTCGTTCATGCGCTTTGTCTCCGTTTATTCCCCGTTACCTGACGTCTACTTTCTTCCCTCGGATCTCGACGTTGCCGCGGCTGCCGTCGATGATCACGTCCTTGGCGCTCTTGATCTCGACGCCGTCTTTCGACAGGACCACCGAGTTGCCGTGCTGATCGGACATCTGAATGGTCTCGGACTCGTCGTCGAGGACGATCTTGTTCTTCTGGGCCGTCTCGATGAAGACCGACGCTTTCTCGTCGTCGACGAAACCGACGACCGTTCCCTTGCGGGTGACGAAGCCCTTCCTGAGGTTGTCGGCGGAGAGCTTCGCCCAGTCCGCCGGCGGGCTGTTCTTCGAGCCGTAGAGGGAGCCGAGCACCACCGGCTGGCGTGGGTCGTCGTTCAAAAAGCCCACGACCACCTCGTCTCCCTCTTCGGGCCGGAAGAAGTAGCCGCGTTCCCGGCCCGCGTCGGGCGAGGCGAGCCGCGCCCAGACGGCGGCGTCTTTTTCGCCGAGCCCCGGCAGGGTGATTCTCGCCCGGTATTCCTTGTCGGGATCTTCCTCGAACGCCGCGACGACGCCGACCTGGAGACCGCTCACGGCAGGCAGGAGGCCGGCGGCAGGGCAGTCGGTGAGGTCCTCCTGCCGGCAGAACCCCTCGGGGGAGAGCCCGAACTGCACGTCGGTCTGCCAGCCGCCGGCGTCCACGCGGTGGCGGATGCCGGTGACGAGCGTCTTGCCGTTGAAGCGCTCGCCGATTCCCACGACCTCCATCACGTCGAGGGGCCGGATGCCGGAGAAGCCGGCGACGGCGATGCGCCCGCGCAGCATCGCCATCCGGTTTCTCGCCATCCCGGCGTCGGCCCAGGCCTGGAGCTCCCCGGTGCCCATGGCGACCGGGTGGGAGAGCGTGCAGGTCCCGAAGCCGAAGGATCTGGCGATCTCTTCGCCGTCGAGGTTGCCCTGCTGTGTCGCGAAGGCCTTCGCCTGCCTGGCCGGCGTGAGCTTCTGGTCCTTCAAGCTCCAGGCGACGCTCTCGAAACCACCGTATTGACGGCCGGCGTCGGCCTCCATCTCGAAGTCGTAGATCTCGTCGACGCCCCATTCGAACGTGTGCCTGGGTGAACCGTTCAGCTCCAGCTTCGCGAGGGAGACCTCGCCGTCGTCGACGACGACGAAAAGGCCCAGGGCCTCGGCCCGCATGAGGATGAAGTCCCAGTCCGTCGAGTTGTACTGCACGATCTCCGGATGCCTGGGCTCGGTGGCGGCGAGGGTGCCCTTCCCGAGGCCGGCCTGCTCGACGATCTCGCCGATGATCTCGCCGTCGGACTTCTCGCGGAAGACGGCACTGTGCCGGGGGCCGGTCAACTTGACCGCGGCGTCCTTCATCTGAACCACCAGGGCGGAGCCGGAGGCGGACGCCTCCACGCCGTGGCGCACCACCATGCCCTTGAAGACGGTTTCGTCGGCACCGCCCTCGTAGCGCAGCTTGATCTCGATCTCCTTGCCCGGCGCGAAGAGCTCGCTGTCGCTGATCGGGAAGCTCTGGCGGGCGGCGTGGCCGTCGTCCAGGTGCAACTCGGCGCGGGGGATGCGATGGACCTCCCGGCTGACGTCGATCGACAGGATCTCGTAGGCCGGATCCATCGTCTTTCCCTCGCTGAGCACGGTGGGAGTCACGACGCTCATCCCGTCCCCTTGGGGGGACCGAGGGGGGACAACACTGGCGTTCCCTTATGCAGGCGGTCGATGGGCGGAAAGGAGATCTTTTGGCCGGGCACGAGGCTCCTGATGTTGTCCAGACCGTTGTGCCGCGCGATGTCGAGGTAGCGGTCCGCGGAGCGGTCCGCAGCGCCGTAGACCTCTTTGGTGAGGAGCGGCAACGTATCTCCCGCCCGGACGATGCGGCTGTGGGTCAGAGCGGAGGCCTTCTGTTCCTCCCGTATGCGCTTGCCGGCTTCTTCGTCGGCCACGAGCCGGACCGCGAGCTCTGCCCTCAGGGGAGTGCCATCGCGGTCGAACATGTCGTAGGTGACGTCGACGCTCGTCAAGCAGCAGGGAAGGCTGAGCGTGCCCCACTCCACCAGGAGGTAGTTGGGCTGGTGGATGTCCCCGTTGTAGCGCCAGGCGACGTCCATGAAGACCTTCACCTGCTCCGCGACGCTCTTGCGGGTGCGCGGGACCGGCGTCCCCTGGGGGGGACCGGGACGCCGGCCGCCGAGGGGGGACAACACTGGCTTCCCCTTGGGGGGACCGAGGGGGGACAACACTGTGTGGACGCCGGTTCCGTCGAGGACGAGATCCAGGTCAAGCGTCGACGGCTCGCTCCTCTGGTACTTCGCTTCCCGGCCACTGCTGCCGATCCCCTGCCTGCCGGACCACCTGACGCCGTAGCTCTGCTTGAAGGACGACGGGTTGAACATCGCCTCGAACTCGGAGGGACTTGCTGCCTTCTCCTGGCGCTGGGCGTCCTTCCACGCCTTGATTTTGAGCTTTTCGAGCTTGAAGAGGTTGGCTCCCATCCTTATCTCTCCTTCGATCTCCGGAGGGTCCTCAGAACCTCCTTGACGCACGCTTCCAGCATGGCTTCCTTCTCGTCCTCGGACAGGGCCACCCGTGCCATCTGATCGGCGGCGGGCGCCGGGGCGCCTTGACCCTCTGCCTGGACCACGGCGCGTACGACCAGCTCTTTGATTTCCACGGGCATTCTCAATCCCTCAGAATCTGCATCCGCGAGTAAGCCAGCTCCAGGGTGTCGATCACCAGGCTCTTTTCTCCGGCGTCGAGATCGGAGGTCGACCACCTGACCGGATACGCCTTCATGAAAAGCCACGACACGACCGGTACCTTGCTCTCGCTGAGCAACACCACCTGCACGTTCGAAGGCCGGAGCTTGAAAAGCGACATCGCGACATGGAACTCGAGGTTCAAGGGCGATCGGACCACCATGCCGCGTTCGAGCACGAGGTTGGGGTACTCGATCCCCGCCGGCAGCTTCTGGACGTAGAGGTTCTGTCCGCCCTCCGGCTGATCCCTGGTCTTGACGGTCGCCTCGATCCCACTCACCTTCTGAAAGCGGATGTCGATCGGATTCGGCTCGATGCCGTTGGCGAAGAAGTAGACGCCGAAGCGGAAACCGAGATGAAGGGCCGGGTTATCGTTCGACAAGGGAGACTCCTCGGACTTTCAGCTCCAGACTCTCGATCGAGACGTCGTTCGAGCCCGCGTCGAAAGCCGGTGCTTCGAGCTTCGTGGGCACCGCTTTGGCGATGCGCCAGGAAATCACCGGTGTGCCTGACTCGTCACAGAGGCTGACCTCGACGGCCCTCGCCTCCTTTTCTTTCAACCACCGGTGGAGATAGAGCGGATCCGAGCCCGGGACGGTGCCCCGCCTGAGGGTGATCGGCAGGAAGCTGTCGTAGGAAAACGTCGTGATCTCTTCACCCTCGCTGAAGCTCAGCCCGTGCCGGTAGGTGACGTCGTCGTAGGAGACCGCGATGCCGGAGACCTCGGCGAAGCTCATGGCGGCGCCGTCGACGCTCACCCGGAAGTTGTACACCGGCAGGGGATAGCTCCGCCGCAGGGTCTGGCGCGTGTCGGCCATGAGCTCCCGCCCTAAGCTTCCTCGACGAGGATGCGGTCGGCCATGAGCTCCATCGACTCGACGGCCACGTCGTTCGAGTCGGCGGTGAACTTGGGGGCCTCGAGCTTGGTGGGGAAAGCGTTCAGAACCTTCCAGCTGACGACGGCGTCGCCCTTCTCATCGCAGAGACGGACGTAGATGTCCTTCTTGTCGTTCAGATGGGCCTGGGTGGCGTTGATCCAGCTAAAGAGGGCGGGGACGCTGACCCCCGTGACCAGGCCCTTCTTGAGCGTCACGGTCGCGGGGTTGGGCTGCATCGGCATGCGCATCACCCGGGGACCGGGCACGCCGCTCTCGACGGGGCTCTCCTTGTAGGTCGCGGTTTCATAGCTGATGTCGAGTCCGGACACCTCGGAGAACGCCACGAAGGCGTCGGCGATCTCGACCTTGTAGTTGTAGACCGGCAAGGGGTAGGTGGTCTTGATTTCGTCTTTGGACGTTGCCATGGTCTTTCTCCTCTAGGCTTCTTGCAGCTTGTGGCTGAAGCGCAGGATGATGAACTCGGCCGGACGCACGGCCGCGACGCCGATCTCGACGATCATGCGGCCTTCCAGGACGTCCTGTGCGGTCATCGTCTTGCCCAGGCCGACGTGGACGAAGTAGGCGGCCTCGGGGGTGGATCCGGCGAGGGCTCCCCTCTCCCAGAGGCCATAGAGATAGCTTTCGATCATCCCTCGGACCTTGAGCCAGGTCGTCTGGTCGTTGGGCTCGAAGACCGCGAAGGAGGTGGACTTTCGCGACGATTCCTCGATCATGTTGAAGAGGCGCCGGACCGAGACGTAGCGCCATTCGTTGTCGTTGCCGGCGAGCGTCCGGGCGCCCCAGACGAGGATTCCCTTGCCGGTGAAGGCACGGAGGGCGTTGATGGACTTGCCGCCGGTCGGATCGACGTTGAGCTCCTCCTGCTTCTCGTGGGTGATCTTTTCGACCGGCTCGATAACAGCCGATACGCTGACGTTGGCGGGGGCTTTCCAGACGCCGCGGTCGCGGTCGACGCCGGCGTAGATGCCGGCGACGGCAGCACTCGGCGGCAAGGTGACCCGCTCGTTGGTCAGAGCGGTCTTGACCTCGTTGTAGAGCGCCGTCTCCTTCGACTTGATCGTTGCGAGTGTCTCCGCCGAGTCCATTCCCTCGATCGTGACCTGGTCTTCCTGGTAGACATAGTTCAGCGAGGTCCGGAGGTAGGGATGATACGCCGCCCCATACATCAGGTAGTCGGTGCCGAGCCCTTTCCGGAATTCATCAACCGGGACGAGCGGAGGATCGGGCGGAGGATCGGCGTCGGGATCGGCCGGATCTTTGACGTCGAAAATGGCGAAGCGGTCGCCCAGCTTGTTACACTGGAGCAGGGCCTGTTGACAGACGTCGTAGTAGTCGGCAGCCGTCAAATGCAGCGCGTCGCCCAGCAGGATGAGGGTCGGTTCGTCCTCCTTTTCGATCTCGCCCAGACCGTCCAGGAAGTCTTGCTTGGCGAGTGGATCGGAGTAAACGCCGGTCGAGACGACGTAACAGCTCCCGCCACCGTTCTTGAAATAGTGGCTGAGGCAGTAGTACATCAGGTGCTCGGGGACGTCCGAGGCGCTGGTGTGGCTCACGTCCTGGACCGTCTTCGTCCCGTTGCTGCCGGCGGTCGTGACGGTGAAGCTCTGGGGATCGGCGCCTCCGAAGAGATCCTGGTACTCCAGGAAGGTGCTCACGCGGGCGATCGGGGGGCCTTTTTCGGTGTAGCCGAGAAAGGCAGGGATCGCGGTGGAGACCTCCGCTACCGAGGGCGGCAGGGTCGAGATCTCTTCCACGTACACACCAGGGGTCTTGTAGGTCGTCGTCATTGCTTTTTACCCTCCAGGTTTGGGAGTAAGTCTCGTTATGATGGTTGTACAGTCAACGTCACTTGGTCGATGAGTGGCGGCTCGATGCCCTGGTCGTCCCTGAAGACGACCAGGCCCACCTTGTAGAGAGCCGACGGCTGGTAGGAAGCATTGAGGACTCTCCAGATCTCGTTCTGCTGGGAGAAGGGCAGGCTCACGAGCTCGATGAGGAGCTTCTCGATGCCCTCGGGGAGGTCCGGCGCATTCTTGTGGTCCAGAAATCGGTGGTTCTGGAAGAACCGGATGACCAGGGAGAGGTAGCGCAGACCCTGCTTGTAATCCTCGAAGCGGGCGACGAACAAGACATAAAGGCTCAGGCGGATCTCGGGGTTGACCGTCAGCACCTTACCGCCCGGCAGGATCCGCCGGTGGGGGTCCGCCGAGCGCACGGCGGCCTCCTCTTCCAGGTTGATCAGGAGCGTCGTGATCTGATTCAGCTTGAAGCTGGGGGAGGTCTCGCCGTCCAGTAGATCGACCTTGTCTCCGGGGTGCCCGGAGCTCGCCAGATAAGCGTTCAGCTGGCCTTTGAGAAGATCGAGAACGTCATCGATCATAAGCCGTCTCCTCCCAAGCATGGAGCGATCGTTCGTCTCCCATCCGCACGCTCTCCTTACTCCTTCCTGCAAACTGTCAGCACCACGAACGGGGGCATGTTCTCGTGAGCAGCTCCACCACCTGTTTCCCCGACGGATGCACTATCAGACGGCTTACCAGAGCTCATACGCGATGCCTTCTGGCCACCCATCGACAGCAGACCGACCTGGCTCGTGGCAACTCGTTGCCCTTGACTCGTATTACCCCTGAAGTTTCCAGTGTAGCCGGAGAACCCCTCAGGCGACTCGTTGACGCCAATGATCCCACCGGCGTAACTGACCATCAGGGGTATTACATGATGATGATCGGCAGACGCAAACTGACCGGCAGGGCTTTGGGGAGGCAGGTTTTCCTCTGTCAGCGTCACGAGCTCGTTTCCACCTTTGTCTCCGACCGATCGCGAGCTCAATCCAGCACCCTCGCCACTGCCTACGATCACCCGGCCTGCGCCGGCCGTGTAGGGCTCCCAGCCGGCAGGGCAATCGGCAAGGTCGAAGGCAAGAACAGCTCCCGAGGGGACCCCTGAACCGGCATTCGTACCGGCGTTGAGCGCGTGGAGCGCATAAGGCGTCGGTTGAATGGGTTGGCGCGGAGGGAAGTGGGTATAGTCCCCGGTGCTGGCTCTGGCGCGTATGCCGATCTCAAGCCAACGAGCCTCACCGTCAAAAGCGTCACTCCCAAAGTCGAGATCCACCCTGAACAGTCCATGGCTGACTTCCACGTCTTCTTTCGTGACGGTGTCACCGATCTGGTTTCCCTGCTCGACGGCGTCGTAGAGCTCGAACCGGAAGTCGAAATGGCCTCTGGCGAGGCTACTCATTTCCTTGAGATGCCCTTGGTATGTGAAAGTCGACCCCACTGCCGCCGCCATCGCGGGTGCCGTCGTCCCAAACAGCGCCACGGCGATGGTCATCACCAGCGCTACGTCTCGTCGCCCGTCGTTCAGCGCGCCCTTGAGGTGGAGAAGGACTTCACTGATCATGACCCGCTGGCTCCGCGGCCGGAGCTCGTCGATTTCGGCCCGTCATGATCAAACAGCCGAAATCCGGGCCGAGATCCCCTCACGGACATCGAAGTTTTTTTCGGCGCCAGAGGCGTCCCACCGCGACGCCGGCGGCGAACGCCGCCGCGGCGGCCGCCACCAGGCCCCGGTGGCGGCGGACGAGCTTGCGCAGCCGATAGGCGGGCGAGGCGCGGCGGGTCAGGATGGGCTGATGGCGGAGATGGCGGCGGACGTCCGCGGCGAGCTCGGCCGCCGAGGGGTAGCGCCGTTCGCGGTTCTTCGCCATGGCCTTGTCGGCGATGATCGAGAGGTCGCCGGAAAGAGCCCGGTCGAGCGTTCCCAGGGGCGGCGCGTGGGTTCCCGCGATCCGGGCCGCGGCCTCGGCGACGGAGAGGTGGCGGACGTCGAAGGGGAGCCTGCCGGAGAGCACCTGGTAGAGGATCACGCCGAGGGCGTAGACGTCGGAGCGTTCGTCCACCAGGTGGGAGTCGCCAGCGAGCTGCTCGGTGCTCATGTAGGCGAGGCTCCCCAGGATCTGCCCCGCCGGGGTCACCGCGCCGGCGTCGGTCCCGACGGCGCGGGCGATGCCGAAGTCCAGGATCTTGGGTTGCCGGTCGCCGTCCACCAGGATGTTGGCGGGCTTCAGGTCGCGGTGGACGATGCCCCTCTGGTGGGCGTAGTGGACGGCCTCGCAGACCCTGGCGAAGACGCGCAGGCGGTGGGCGGCCGTGAGCTCGGCGCGGGCCGCCCAGCGGTCGAGGCGCTCCCCCCGCACGAGCTCCAGGACCAGGAACGGCAGGGAATGGACCGCACCCGTCGGGTCGGTGACGTCGTACACGCCGGCCTCGAAGATCTGGGTGATGTCGGGATGATGGAGCCGTCCCAGCAGCCGGGCCTCGGCTGCGAAGCGGCGCCGGAGGTCCGGCGTGGCCGGCCCCGGGCACAGGAGCTTGAGGGCGACGGAGCGCTCGGGGCTCTGCTGCCGTGCCTCGTAGACCACCCCCGTGCCGCCGTAGCCGAGGAGACGCAGGATACGGTAGCCGCCGATCTGCTCCGGCAGGCCGTCGCCGTCTTGCCGGAGGGGTCGTGGGGGATCGCCGGTGTCGGCGCCGAAAAGCTCGGCCAGATCGGGCACGGCGACCCGCAACAGGGGGCTGCGGAGGAAGCCGGGGTCGCCCTCGGCATGGGCGAGGAGACTGGCGAGGTCCCGGCGCAGCCCCGGCTCGTCCCGGCAAGCGGATGCGAGGAAGCCGTCGCGTTGTGCCGGCGCCAGCTCCAGGGCCGCTTCGAGTAGTCTCTCGGCCCTCTCGTCCTGGTCCATGGGCCTACTCCCGCGGTCTGCCGGCCGGCGAAAGCTCGCGGCGCAGCCAGGAGCGGGCGTAGGTCCAGCGCCGTTCGACGGTGGCCCGCGACATTCCCAGGACCTCGGCGATCTCCAGATGGGTGAGGCCGCCGAAGTAGCTCAGCAGGACCACCTGGGCGCGGTCGGCGCTTTCGCGTTCGAGCTTCTCGAGGGCGAGGTGCAGATCGAGGATTTCCTCGGGCGGTGTCTCGACGGCGATCTTCTCGCCGTCGACCTCCTCTCGCCGGTAGCCTCCGCCGCGCTTGCTGCTGGCCTTGCGCCGGGCGTTTTCCACCAGGATGTCGCGCATCGCCCGGCTGGCGGCGAAGAAGAAGTGCCGGCGTCCCTCGAAGCTGGTGGGCCTGGCCACCATCCGCAGGTAGGCCTCGTGGACCAGCTCCGTGGGAGTGAGGGACTCGTTGGGGCCGAGGTGTGCCAGCCGTGCTCTGGCGAGGCGACGCAGCTCGTCGTAGACCACGGCCAGGAGCTGCGCGGTCGCCTGGGAGTCGCCGCGGGCGGCAGCGTCGAGGATTCGGGTTAGCTCGGGTTGAGGCTCTCGGTCCGAATCATAGGAACTCATCGCTACCACGCAAGAGATCAACCGCGGCTGACGAGCTCAGCTGCGGCAAGAGAGGATTGCTGCTGATCCCAAGTAGGGTCTCACAGGTCAGGCCACGATGGGAAGCGTCAGAGAGTCGGCGGGCGAAGCCCGGATGGGAAAGCCGCCGAACCCGAAGTCCGTCCACACCAGGTAGAGGTTGCCGGAGTTGGGGCTGGCCGAGTTGTTGTCGACCGCCAGGAGCTCCTTGTCGTCGCCGGAGGTCGAGGGAGTGCTGAGTAGCGAGAAGGTCTGGCAATCGTCCGTCGACACCCAGACGGCGAGAGCGCCGCCGCTTTTCAGGGTGGCGAGGTAGAAGTTGCCGTCGGCCTGCCGCCACACCAGGCTGGGATCGCCGAACGCTGTAGAGCCGACGGCTCCCCCGTCCTGCCAGGCCAGGCCGCCGTTGGTCGAGCGGGAAAAACCCGTCAGGCCGTCGCCACCGGTGGAGCCGAAAAACTCCCAGGAATCGTTGAACGCCGAGCACAGGGTGCCCGTCGCCAGGATCTCGACGGCCTGTCGGGTCGACCCGACCGTCTCTCTGCGTGCCGAGTGGCTATGGTCTCTGCCGAGAACCTCCGCGGTGCCGGCCTTGATCGGTCACCACGAGGACGAGCGGATCGGTGCTTCACCTTCAGGGAGTCGGCGTCACGAAGAACGTGAGGTGATGCTCCCGGAATCCGATCTGGGCGAGGTCGAAGAAGTCGCGGCCAAGAAGGTTTCGCCGAATCTCGCCGGTGCTGAAGGCGATCTCGAACTCGAACGTCCCAAGCTTGAGATGAGAAATCTGAACCGTGTGAAGCGTCGCTGGCAGGACGCCTCCGGCCATGGTTTCAAAGGTGAGCCGCGACCCGCGAAGTATGTCGAGGCCCAGCGCCGCTCCGATCCTCCCGTCGATAAGCGAACGTTCGGCTCCGGAGTCGAGAACGGCCTCGACGTCGACTACTAAAGCAGGCTCTGCAAGGCTCGCGAGGCGAAGCTTCAGCAGCGGGCGACGTCTCCCGTCGTCGTCGTAGCTGTACTCGAACTCGTAGGCGTAGGAAACCGTGGTCACAGTCTAGAGTCCGATCCGCACAACTCCGGGCTTGCGGGGCGCCTCGACGTAGAAGACAAACGGCACCGCGACCCCCTTCGCTCTGGCTTCTTTTACCGCCTGTGCCGCATCCGAGCTGTGGGCCACGACTTCCTCCCCCTCAAGCACCACCCACTGACCGGCGAAGTGACCTTGCAGGAATTCGCGGTTGGAGCGACGCCAAGCATCCTCGCGTTCCCGACCATTCAGCGGCGGTAGCTGGCCCTCACGATCTCCTGGCGGATCCTGGGGGCTCGACGTCCGACTTGCGGGGCCCCCTGAGTCCTGAAACGTTCGCGGGGCCCGGCGCGATTCGAGGGCTCGGGCCACGGCGCGGCTGACGAACTTGTCGCGGTCAGGAAGCTCGAGAACTTTCTTCGCGACGGGCTCGGGGAACTGGATCTTCACTTCCATGACACGCTTCCATGCACCGCATCTGCACGATTCCATTCATCGTACCAGGTTCCTGTCTACGGATCTTCGGCCCCAGGCGCCAAAAGCCCCACCGGACGCCCGTCGAGCCCCCACGACGGATCGATCGCGACCCCCAGGTGGACGAGCGCCGTCACCGGCGCGTCGACCAGGTAGACGCTCCCCTCGATCTCGCCGCGCGCCGCCGCCGCCCCGGAGACGATCATCGGTGTCCGCCGGATCTCCGGCACCTCGTGCCCGCCGCCGTGGCCCTTTTCCAGGCCGCCGTGATCGGTCACCACGAGCACAAGCCAGTCCTCCCGCGCGAAGGACTCCCGCTTCCGCACCGCCGCGACCACCTCGCCCACCAGGGCGTCCGCCTCCTCGATCGACGCGACGTAGGGCGCCGTCTCCGGGTGGTAGCCGTAGCCGTGCCCCGCCATGTCGACGTTGCCGAAGTAGACGAAGAGCGCCGCCGGATCCTCCTCGGCGAACAGACGCCCGGCCTCCGCCGCGACCATCCGATCGCCCACCTGGTAGTCCTCGTCCTCGGGGAGACGGATCTCGTCGAAGTCGGCTCCGGTGACGATCTCGTCGCTGATCTGCGGCCAGCTCACCACCGACGCCGTGAACGCCTCCGGACGCGTCGCCTCGACGCGGTGGAAGAAGTCCGGGTACGCGTCCTTGCCTCCGCGGTCGAAAGTGTTGTCCGTCACGGCGTGCTTGTCGGCCCAGACGCCGGTCAAAATCGACGACCAGGCCGGACCGCTCACCGTGTCGCTGCCGATGTCTCGGGGACCGAGGATCTCGGCGGTGTAGGTGATCGCGCCGTCCGCGGCGAGGGAGTCGAGATGCGGCGTCCGGGCGACTTTGAGGGCGTCGCTCCTCACGCCGTCGATCCCGAAGTAGAGGACCCTGGGCGTGCGCTCGGGCGCCGCCTCGCAGGCGAGGACGCCGATCGTTTCCAGTGCCTCGAGGTAACCCGCCACGAGCCCCAGGGGAACGCCGCCGTAGATCGCGGCGACGGCGTCGCGGATCGCCGAGACCGTCCGTTTCCCGTCGACCAGGTTCAACACCTCGTAGGCATAGTCGCCGCCCCAGAGCCCCTCATGGTCGAGCAGGCCGGGACGCTCGAGCCCGTGACGGGCGAGGTGGTCGGCGAGGTAGCCGTAGCCGAAGCCCGACATCGGCCCCTTGGGCTCGGCGTTGCGGCGGCAGACGCGTCCGTCCTCGGCCGCCGCGATCGAGACGGCCGGGCCGACGAGGCGCCGCAGGCCGGCAAGGGCCGCCTCGGCGTGGCGCTTCCCGGCGACACCGACATCGGCAAAAGGAGCGATCGACGCGAAGACCTCCGCCTCGTAGTCGAGGTGCCGGGCAAGGAGGTTGCGCGCCTCGGCGCCGTCGAGCGACGCCGAGCGCTCGAGGACGCGGGCGGTGCGCTCCAGGCCGTGACGCGACAAGACGCCGAGAAGCTCGCCCGTGCCGTCGTCGCCGAGCCCGGCGAGGTAGTAGCCGCTCGCTCCGGCGATGAAAGCGGCGCGCAGGAGCTTCGTCGGATCGATGTTCGACACCTGGTCGGCGTGGGTGTGGATGTAACGGTCGGGCCAGTCGTTCAAATAGATCGCCGGCACCCGAAACGAGCCCTCCGCCCACACCTGGTGGTCGCTCCCCGCCGAGAAGCTCGCCATGCGCGCGAGAAGCGCCTGGCGGGTGCCCTCAGGATCGACCAACGGGTAGTCGGCCTCGCCGCCCGCGGAGTGGGTGTAGCTCTCCTCGTTGACGAAGCGTCCGAAAGCCTCGGCCACGTCGTTGACAAAAGTCGGCAGGCTCGCCGGCGAACGGGTGACGTGGAAGATCGACTTCGTGACGTCGGCCCGGCCGCCCACCATGTCGAGGTGGATCACGGCCTTCGCCCGTTCGGCGATCTCGGGACGGGCGTTTAGGAGCGCGATCGTGCCTTCGATCTCCGGCGGCCAGACGAAACGCAGCGTCCGTCGGGGCGGCGCGAGCTTCCCCTCGCGGACGAGCTTCGAGATCGCACGCGCCACCTCGAGGATCGTTGCGCAGCCCGAGGCGTTGTCGTTCGCCCCGGGACGCTGGTGGTCGAGGTGACAGGAGAAGACGACCTCCTCGCCGGCCACCTCCGGGTCGGCCCCCGGCAGGACCGCCATGGGGATCGAGTAGGCCCCGGGATGCTGGCCGGAGCGCACCTCGGCCCGCAGACGTACGCGCTCGCCGCGGGCCAGGCGGCCGCGCCAGGCCTGGGCCTGGTTGACGGTGACCATGAAGGCGAAGGTCGGCGGCGGGGGAAACGTGTCGAGGTGTCCCCAGCGGACGAGGTTTCGGTCCTCGCCCCACCAGGCGCTCCGCTGGTTCTGGGCGTAGGAGACGATGCCGGCGGCGCCGCGCTCGAGGGCGAGGCCGGAGACCGCTCCGGGCTGCGAGGAGGTCAAGACGAGCTGGCCCGCGACGTCCTTGCCCTCATAGTCGGCGGGCGACGTGCCGGCCCCCACGTCGACGAGGTTCGCCGTGGCCTCGCCGCTCGCGCTGTCCTGCGCGAGGGTGATCGGACGCTCGTCCCACGAGGCGACGCGTAGGTTGTCGACCCACTCGCCATCCGCCTCGCGCAGCTCCCAGAGCTCGGCGAATTCCGCGTCCCAGGGGGGACGCGAGCGCTGGGTGCCGTAGAAGACCTCACCGTCGGCTGGAAGCTCCACGATCGTCGCCTCGAGGCCGTAGGTCAAAGCGCGGTCACGAATGGCCTCGGCAGCGGCCCGAAAGCCCCGCGAGCCGCGCATCCGGTGATGACGGGTCAGCTCCTGGACAGTCTCCCGGGCCGTGGTGCCCGAAAGCTCCGAAGCCAGCGCCGCGACGGCGCCCTCGTCGAGCAACGGCGGCTCGCCGGGCGAAGCCGGGACGGCCAGAGCCGCGGCGATCAAGGCTGGCGCAAAGCGCGCGGCGCGGGATGAGGACGGACGAGGCAAGGCGGACGGGTAGATCATGGATTTCTCCTCCTGCGGCGTATCCTAACCCGCCGTGGCCGGAGCCAAAGAGAGGGGGTGCAGTCCGCCTCTTCCCGCCGGCTCTTCGTGCCGAGCGGATCGATACCTTCCTGGGTCCGAAGGCCCCGAGGCTCACCCAGACGGCGAGCCGAGCGAACGCTCGATCAGCTCGACGATGTCGCGCTTGAGCTTCTCGTGCTCGGTCGTCTTGATGTACATCATGTGGCCCGCCTCGTAGTAGCGGATCTCAACGTTCTTGCGCAGACTCTCCGGCAAGCCGAGGTGGGTCACCGTGTAGTCGGTGTCGAAATAGGGGGTCGCGAAGTCGTAGTAGCCCGAGGTAAAGAGCACGTGCAGGTCGTGGTTGCGTACGATCGCCATCCGCAAGTCCTCGGCGACGTTGACGAAACGGTTGTCGTGACCCTCCCACTTCCACGGCCGCACACTGCGAGAGAGCGAACGGTAGACGAGGTCGGTCTCATGGCCGAGCTCGCGCCGGATGTAGTCGTTCATGAGCGTCACGTAGCCGATGTTGACGCCCGTCATGCTGGGGTCGAACTCCGGCGCCTCGCCCACCGAGTCGCGGTCGAAGCCGGTGAAGCGGGCGTCGAGCCGCCCGACGGTCTTTCCCTCTTCGCGCAGCAGCTCTTTTAGGAAACGCCAGTACTGGATCCGCAGGTCCGAGCGCTCGACGTAGCCGACCGAGAGCCCGGTGTAGCGGGCGAGCTTCTGAGCGATCGACGCCTGCGCTTCCGCACTCAGGTTGGCTCCCTGGTGAAGAGCGAGGGCGTACTCGCCGAGGGCGAAGCGCTCGACCTCGTCGAGGGTCGTCGTCAAATCGCCCTGCAGGTCCTGCGGCAGCTTCTTGTGGTACCAGGCCGTGGCCGCGTAGCTCGGCAGGTAGATCATGAAGGGCAGGTCGTTGCCGGGATAGGCTTCGCTGTTTTGCCAGTTGAGGACCGTCGAGATCATGACGATCCCGTTCAAATACATGCCGTGTCGCTGCTGGAGGTGGTGCGAAAGGCCGGCGGCGCGAGTCGTACCGTAGCTTTCGCCGGCCAGGAACTTGGGCGAGGACCAGCGGCCGTTGCGCGACACCCAGAGGCGGATGAATTCTCCCACCGACTCGACGTCGGCCCGCAGGCCGTAGAACTTCTCGCGATCGACGCCCTCGGCGATCCGCGACAGGCCCGTCCCCGCCGGGTCGATGAAGACCAGGTCGCTGACGTCGAGCAGCGAGTAAGGGTTGTCGACCAACCGTCCGGGCGGCGGCATGGGCATGCCTTCGTCGTCGGCCAGGACTTTCTTCGGCCCAAAAGCGCCAAGGTTGACCCATAGCGCCGCGGCACCCGGTCCGCCGTTGAAGGAAAAGGTCACGGGCCGTGAGGCGGGATCTTCGACCCCGTCACGGGTATAGGAGATGTGGAAGATCGAGGCCGTCGTACGGCCCTTGTCGTCCTTCAGGAGCAGGGTCCCCGCCGTCGCGGTGTAGGCGATTTGCTCGCCGTCCAGGGTCAGGGTGTGCTGGGTCGTCGACAGCCGCTCTTCAAGGGGACGCGGCTCCTCCGGCTTCGAATCGGTTTCGGCCTCCTCCGCGACGGCGGCCGCCGTCAGGACGAGGGTGCTCAAGAGCACGAGGAAAAGCAGTCGTTTACTCACAGTGGTCTCCCAGTGTTTTAGTCGTCCAGATATCCCTCCCGCGCCCGGACCTGATGCCCCGGACGCCGGAGCCGTACCTCGACCTTGTGCCATTTCCCGTCGCCGAGAGCGTTCGACGGGTAGTAACCGAGGGCGTACTGCTCGCGCAGCTCCTCCAGGATGCGTTTAAATGCCGCCAGGCTCTCGTCGACCGTGGTGATGACTTCGACCTTGCCGCCGCTCGTGGTGACGAGCTCCTCTAGCTGCTCGAGCTCGCGGCGGTTCACCCGGCTGTCGCGCCACGCCGTGCGGTAGCCGCTGGCGTGGACCGGACGGCCGTCGCGGGTCACGGTCACGTAAAGCTGTTGGAGGCGAAGCTCAAGCTCTTCGTCGACCCGCACCTTCGGCGTCACCAGAAGTGCCCGGCCCGGCTCGCCGGCGCCGCGGGCGACGACCTCGAAACGGTGCTCGGCGTTTTCCTCTCCGACGTCGACTTCGGCCCGGTAGCCCGGCGCCTCGAGGAAACGGACGAAGCGTCCGTCGACGAAAAGCTCCACCGTCTCGACGGCCTCGGCCGGCGCCACGTGGACGACGACCTCGACGTCGCCGAAGACCGGCAGGCCGGGAACCGGCTTACGGAACGTGGCGTAGAGCGCCTCGCCCCATCCCGGAGCGGCGAGGCCGGCGAAGAGGACGGCGGCCAACGCGGCCGCTCCTGCGTGGCGCCTCAAGGCCCATCTCCCGAAGGGGCGGCGCCGGGAAGGAGCGTGAGGATTTGGGCGAGCTCGTCGACAGCTTCCTCGGCCCGCTCGTCGACCTCGCGGCGGCCTTCGGCCATTGAGGCCAGCAACTGGGAGGCGGCCCGCGCGAGGGCTTCGTCGCCGGTCTCCTCGCTCAGGCTCGCGGCGAGGCCCGTCGCGGTGGTGGCCGCGAAGCGCGCCAGGCCGAAACGGCCGGCGCGGGCGTAAGCTCTTCTGACCGGCTCGGTCCCCGTCCCGAGGCTGCCGGCGGTGAAAAAGATCGACATCTGTCCGCGGTGGGCCCACTTCTCGGCCAGGAGCGCCAGGCGGCCGACCGGCACTTTGACGAGCAGGGGCAGGACGAGGCGATCGCCCTCGCCGGGCCTCGACGCTCCCAGCTCCAGGGAGAGCTCCAAGGGATTGGCGAGCGGCTGGGTCGTCCCGGTCAGGAGAAGCGCCGAGATCGTCCGGTCCGCGGCCTCCACGTCCGCCGGGCGGCTGCGGAAGTAACGTCGATGGCGGAGGCGAAGCTTGTTGCGGGAGCCTCGCAGGCGGACCTCGATCTCGTGGAGCTCGCTGTCGTCTCCCGGTGGGTCGAAGCCGAGGGAGTAATGGCTGGAAGCGTCCTCCACCAGGCCTTCGGTCAGTGCCGCGAGGTCGCGGCGGTTGCCCGTCGTCCGGCCCCCGGTACGCTTGGCGAGGTCGGCGAGAACCTGCTGGTGGGCGGCGCGCTGGGTCCGGTAGTAGTCGAAGCTTCGCCCACTCAGAGCGTCGAGGGAGCTCGATCCCTCGGTGAGCGCGCGCGGTGCTCGCGAGCGCTGCGCGGCGCCGTCGAGGGTGTAGAAGGCGACGCCGCGGGCGGCGGCCTCGGCCGCTGCCGCGGCGATCCTCTCGCCACCCATGTCGAGGATCGTGCTGAGGTCGGCTCTCGGGCCAGCATACGACAATTGGAACCCCATCCGTCGCGGATCGTGCTGACGATCTTGCCCTGAGCGCGCTCGTCCATTCGAGCTCGTCGATGTCCACCCGACAGCCCAACACTGGCCTGTTGCCCGGCGCAGGTCCCAAGGGTTCGCCACCCAGCATCTGGTGGAACAACGGGAAGAGCAGGTGTCCCGGATGCTCGCTGTCGGACCATCCGAGACCCGGCGCCGCGGCAAGCAGCTTCGCGGCCGACTCGTGGTCGCGAAGGAGCACAGCCAGAATCGCCCGCTGGCGTTGGGCCTTCTTTTCGCCAACCTCGCTTGCCTTGGCTGAGCGCCTTCTGAGCACCGCCTTGCTGCCAGACGAACCGAGCCACCGGCGCAGTCGCAGCATGCTCGGAGCTTCTCGCCACGCACGCTCGAGCCTCTGCCGGCTCACCCGGACACCCAGGTGCGCGATCTAGCCGCCCCACGCCCCCGGATTCCTGCGCCAAGAGCAGTCCTCATGGGTTTGCCTCAGCGGTCCACCGGACAAGCTGCCGAGCATAGGTCTTCTGATAGGCGCAGTAGGGCGCGTTCTGCGTGCACAGCTCCAGAGCCTCCGAACCTGCTTCCGCGGCCCTGCCGAGCTCGCCTCGAGCCGCCAGGAGCTCCGCTCGCGTCCAGGTGTTCATCCAGTTCTTCTCCAACGCGATGGACTTCTCGATCCATTCCATAGCCGTCCCGAGGTCCCGTCGATGCTCCAGCAGGTATCCCGCTCCCCTCCAGAACAGACCCCAGTCCACCTGCTCTCCCTTGTCAATCACACTGCGGACATTGGTGATGATCGTCTCATGAATGTCAACGCGAAGTCTAACGGGGACGGCGATCTTCTCCCAACGAAGGTCGAGTACAGCGGAATCGTCTTTGACGTCCATAAGCTCGATCGTGAACGATTCGATCCAGCTCGACTCCCGCGGCCGGACGTCCACGCGCAGCGCGTCATCCTCGGCTTTGTACCCGAAAGCGCCCCACAGCTCTGTATTCCTGCTGAAAATGATCGTCCATCTACCTTCGTCCGGAATGGTGTAAAGGGCGTACCTACCGGCGTCGAGCGGGGCGCCTTCGATGAAGACCTGCGAAGAGAAGGAGATGAACGTCGGATAGTCGGCGCCGGTTCTCCAGACCTCGCCGTAGGGCACCAGGACATCCCAAATCTCTCTCCCTCGAACCCGAGGACGGTGGTAGATGACATCGATGTCGCAGAATCCCACTCGCTGCGAGATCGACGCCTTGGGACTGGCGGCCGGAAACTGCTGCCCGATCACGAGGAGAGGAAGTGCGAGGGTCGCCAAGATGGCGATCCAGAAGGTAACGCGGCTCGATCGACTGCCCAACCCCTCCACCATCACCCTGTCCGCAGGCGAGAAAGATGTGGCATGGCGCTCTGGAGGTTGAGAATCTCGACTCCCATGCCGCCGGGCACCGCTCTCACGATCCGACCCTGCAGGTGCAGCGGTTCGTCGGCGACACCCGCCACCGCGATCTCTATCTTGATCTCTGCGCCGGGAGTAACTGGATGCTGGGTGGCCACGAACAGGCCACCGGTCTTCAGGTCGCGGTCAAAGACGGTGGCAAACTCGGTGCGGTCTTTGAAGGATACACGGTACTTCCCAAGCTCCGCGAGTAGCTCATCGCTCCCGCGCTGGTCGTCCAGCGCCTCGCAGTCGGAAAGGACGAGCTGTGACAGCA
Source organism: uncultured bacterium (assembly GCA_965371445.1). Classification (GTDB taxonomy): domain Bacteria; phylum Acidobacteriota; class Thermoanaerobaculia; order Multivoradales; family J023; genus DASWIG01. Next base: position 28,537 of record CBDUYN010000080.1, read on the forward strand.
GCTCGTTAATGGGCACAAAGCGAATGCCCATCCCGGATTCAACAGAATGAACCACCTCGGCCTCGACCACGAATTCTTTCCCAGGTTCGTCGAATCGGATCTCCAGCCAACTTCCTCGCGGTTGGCTATCCGGCGAGGCGAGAAACATCCCTCCGGCGGAGACATTGGTGGCCACCCCCTTGAAAGGAATCGGATTCTCGGGCCTCCGGAAGGCCACCTTGTACCGGCCTTCGAGGCGTCGGTGCCGTCTCTCACTGCGCAGGTCTGTCATCTAGGCTCCTTCCACGGGACTCGTTCCGCCAGGCCGCGGCTCCTCCGTCTGCCAAGGGGCGAGACACCGGCAGGGTCCTGCGGCCTTCTTGAGCTCTCCCCACAGTCCGCCAGCGCAGGTCGTAGGGGCCAGCGAGCTGCTGAGATTCTACCACAAAGGGCGGCGCTGGCGATCACGGTTAGGCCGGACAGCCAGCTCATACCGTTGCACCCAGTCTCGCCAAGTTGCCGTCAGACCCCGCCTTTCCGGCATTCCCTCACCGATCCCACCGCGCGGCGAAGGCCTCGGCCTCCTCGCCGCGACCCGCGTCGGAGAGTGCGCGTGCGTAGTCGTCGACCGTCTCGGGAGTGTCCGGGTGCTCCCGGCCGAGGGCACGCTCGCGGATCTCGAGCGCCCGCCGGTAGAAACCCTCCGCCTCCGCGAAGCGGCCCTGATCGCGGCACAGGTTGGCGAGGCCGTGAAGCGGCCAGTTTGCGGGCGACGGTCCCGGCGGGGAAGAGGCGGGCCTCCTCGTCGCTCAGAAAGGGGCGGAAGCGCACGTCGAGGCCGTCGCTGGCGACCGGGGCGTAGACGTCGGTGGCCGCCTCGGTACGGCGGCAGCGGCCCAGCTCCACCCTGGCACGGACCGGACGGTGCGCAGGTGTCCCGCCTGCTTCTTCGTTCCGGGAGACGGCTTCAGCCGTGAGCTACAAAGCCGCCGCCCGGGCGCGGCGCGCGTGGATCGACGCTCCCCCCCCCGGCAATGGGTGGCACCTCAACGGGGGGAGGCATTTATTAGAACAGGGTGGCTACGGAGCGCCGACGGTGGCGCTCCAGGCGCTGGTGTCGCCCGACTCGAAACCGTCGGCGAAGAGTAGAGGCAACGCCACCGCCCAGAGCTCGCGCCCGTTCGTAGGGTCAGCGGCGCGGAAGAAGAGCGTCCCGTCGACCTCCGTTAGCCAGTAGGGGTAGCTTTCGCCGCCGCCGGGCCAGCAGTCGCTGACCAGCACCGTCCCAGCCGCCGTGCCGTCGCTCCTCCACAGCTCCTCGCCGCTGACGCCTTCGTCGGCGCGGAAGTAGACGGTGCCCCCCGCCGCGGTGAGATATCTCGGAAACTGGTTCACCGGGTTGATCCCCGGGTAGACGTCCTTGACCATCACGGTGCCCGTTTCCGTGCCATCGCTTTTCCACAGCTCGATGTCCTCGGAGACGCCTCCGTAGAAGCCGTCATAGGCCACGAAAAAGAGCGTCCCGCCGACGTTGGTCAGGAACATTGGCCATGAACCGGAAACGCCGGGATAGATGTCCTTGACCATCACGGTGCCCGCTTCGGTGCCGTCGCTCTTCCACAGCTCGTAGCCGTGGACGAGGCTGGAGCCTTCCTGGTCGTCGGCGATGAAAAAGAGCGTCCCGCCGACGTCGGTGAGGCTCTCCGGGGAGCCGCCCCTGTTGATGCCGTAGGCCTCCGTCGCAATCTCCTTGACCATCACGGTGCCCGGTTCGGTGCCGTCGCTTTTCCACAGCTCGTGGCCGAGGACGCCGTCGTTGGCACGGAAAAAGAGCGTGTCGCCCACCGCGGTGAGCCGGCTCACACCGGAGCCCGAGATCCCGGGCTTGACGTCCTTGACCCGGACGGTGCCCGCCTCGGTACCGTCGCTTTTCCACAGCTCGTTGCCCTTGACGTCGTCGCTCGCCGCGAAAAAAAGCGTGCCGCCGACGTCGGTAAGATAATCGGGGTCCGAGCCCGTGGCTCCGGGGTAGATGTCCTTGACCCGGACCGTGCCCGCCTCTGTGCCGTCGCTTTTCCACAGCTCCAAGCCTTTGACCCCGTCGTCGGCCGTGAAGTATAGCGTGCCGCCGCAGGCCGTAAAGTTGTTGGGGAACGAGCCGAAGTCGCCCGGATAGATGTCTCTCACCCGGACGGTACCGGCCTCCGTGCCGTCGCTCTTCCACAGCTCGTAGTTGTTGGAGGCGCCGCTGCGGGCCGCGAAGAAAAGCGTGCCGTTTAGAGGGGTGGGCGTCTGAGAGAACCACGTCGAGCTGGAGCTGTAGGGGAAGGCGCTGCCACCGCCGGACCAGATGTCTTTCACCTGGACGGTGCCGGCCTCCGTGCCGTCGCTTTTCCGCAGCTCGAATCCGTTGCTGCCGTCATTGGCCACGAAATAGAGCTTGCCGTTCATGCCCGCCGGCCTCGTGTATTCGTTGGCGTTGCCGTTCGACTGATCGAACGAGCCGGTGCTTCCGGGTCGGATGTCCTTGACCAGATAGGCCGTACAGCCGGCGTTGCGGCGCCGCGCCGAAGGCCTCTGGAGGCACCAGTCGCTTCCGTCGTCGCTGTCCGTGCCGGAGCTGTCGCGGCCCAGGATCCGCGTGACGGGGTTGGCAAGCGCCGCTGACTCGCTCCAGGCGGTGCCGGCCGGCGCCAGGGCGGAGGAACCGCCCCAGCGGACGAAGTCGACGCCGGTGCCGCCGCTGTCGAGAAGCGCCGCGGAGCCGGGTTGACCGGCGACGGACGACCAGCAGATGCTGCCGCCGAGAAAGAGGGTGTCGCCGGTGTCGCTGCCGCTCTCCTCGACGAGCTTCACGTACTGGCCTGCGGCCAGGGTGAACGCTGGGAGGAAGGAGGAAGCGTCGCCGCATCCCGTCGTCCGGAGCTCCCAGCCGTTCAAATCGACGCCGGAGGCTCCGTCGTTGTAGAGCTCGACGTAGTCGGGGACGTAGGCGGAGGCCTCGTTGACGACGATCTCGGCCACCGCCGCGCCCGGCAGGCTGAAGAGAGAAGCGGTGAGCAGAACCACTGCGGCCGGCACCCAGCCACCGTGAGGACCGACACAGGGGTAGGACTGGTTGGGAAACATATGGACTGGCATGGCTTTTTCCTGTTTTGGTGGATCGAACGGCCGAAGCTACAGCCGGCCCCCATCGGGTGTCACCACCCCGACGGGTGGGCTCATGTGGCGTCTGATCAGTTGACGCCCTACTTCCGCCCTGCTGGACTCTGACTTTTAGTTGACGGTGGAGGAGAGGCTCGGCGTCGTGCGGCAGGTCGGGGAAACGTTGGAGCTTGCGCACCGTGCTCAAGGGCCTCGACTTCGAAATCCGGGCCAGGGAGATCTTCGGCTTTCTCGGACCCAGCGGAGCCGGCAAGAGTTCGAGCGGGTCGTCCATCAGTAGAGCTCCGTCACCCGCGCGGCGGCGCCAGAAAAGGCTTCAAGACCTCCGCGGCACGCTCGGTGTCGGCCAGCGAGTTGTAGAAGTGCGACGACACACGAATCTGTCCCGCCCGTACCGAGACCTTGATCCCGGCGGCTTTCAAAGCGTCGCCGGCCCGGCGGCTGTCGGTGACCGGGACGGAAACGATCGAGGCCCCGGGCGGCGGTAGGCCGAGCAACGCCGCCAGCCGGCAGGCCGGCTCGTGAGCCAGCCGGAACCGGGTCTCGTCGTCGAGCGAGCAAAGGGCTTCGAGGGAATGACGGGCGCCGACCCAGGCGTGCCAGGCGAGCGATACGTCGAAGCGGGCGGCGTCCTCGGCCAACGCCAGCGGCGATCCGTAGAACCGGCCGTAGGGGTCGTCGCCGCCGCGCCAGGAGGCGACGGCGGACATGGGCTCGTCCCAGAGGTCTTCGCGGACGTAAAGGAACGCGACGCCGCGCGGACAGCACAGCCACTTGTAGGCGGCGCAGGCCAGGTAGTCGACCCCGATCTCGCCGACGTCGACCGGCACCACGCCCAGTCCTTGCGACGCGTCGACGTAAAGGCGCGCTCCGGCGCCCTTTGCCGCCGCCCGAATCGCCTCGAGATCGGCGACCCGGCCGTCGGAGGACTGCACCAGGCTCACCGCGACCAGCGACGTCTGCGAGCTGACAGCTTCCGCCAGACTCTCCAGAGGAGCCTCCCGAACGCGCAGCAGGCCACGCTCCTGGGCGGCGAGGAAGGGGAAGACGATCGAGGTGAACTCACCCTCGGCGATCAGGACCTCGCCGCCGGACGGAACCGCGGTGGCGACGATCCCAGAAGCGACCGAGACCGCCGGCATGAGGGCCACCTCCCGGCTCGCGGCCCGCAGCAAGCGCGCGACGAGCCGGCGGCAGGTCTCCGCCTCCCGGTCCCAGTCGTCGATCCAATGCGCCGTCCCGGCCTGCCAGCCCTCCGCGGCCTGGCGCAACGCCGCGACGGTGGTCCGGGGCGGCAGCCCATAGGTGGCGGAGTCGAGATAGGTCAGCCCCGGTGCCGGGGAAAAAAGATCGATCACGTCGCGGGGATCCATCGTCATCATTTCCCGTCAAGCTTCGAATCCGACCTCGCGGAGCAGCTCTTCCCCCATCGTCGCCCTGATCCTACCCTGCCTGCGGCGAGTCACGGTGCATCATACCCAACTCTTGACATCAGAAGCTGCCCCGATTAGCATCAACGCATCATGCGCACGACCCTCAACATCGACACACCGATTCTCAACGCGGTCAAGGAGCTTCAGCGGAGGGATCGCAAGTCTCTCGGGCAACTGGTCTCCGAGCTTCTGTGCGAGGCGCTGGCCAGGCGGCCCGCCGAGAAGGCAGTGACTGAGCTGCGATGGATCTCGAAGCCCATGCACGCTCGCGTCGAGCTGGACGACAAAGACGCCGTCTACGCCGCGCTTGAACGTGAAGGGGAGCCGTGAGCTACAGCATCGACGCCAACATCCTGCTCCACGCTTCGGACAGCAGCAATCCGTGGCACGTCCCGGCGTCCGAGTTCCTCGCCCACTGTGCGGCGCGTTCGGAGATCCTGTGCCTCGCCTGGCCGACGGTGATGGCCTACCTGCGGATCTCGACCCACCCGTCGATCTTCGCCGAGCCTCTGACTCAGACCGAGGCGGAGCGCAACGTCCACGGCCTTCTGGCGCTGCCCCAAGTCCGATTGCTGTCGGCCGGGGAGGGTTTCTGGAAGAGCTACCAACAGGTCACGTCACGGCTGCCGGTCCGGGGCAACCTGGTGCCCGACGCCCATGTCGCCGCGCTTCTTTTCCATCACGATCTGCGGACGATCTACACCCGGGACCGCGACTTCCAGAAGTTCGACTTCCTCGACGCTCGCGACCCCTTCGCCTGACCGGGTTCCGCCGACTTTTGGACGACTTTTAGGCGACTCTTAGGCGCCCCCCATTTCTTAATGAAACTTCGGCGGCCCCGCCCCTTGCGGGAGTGCGACCCGGGGGCACTTAGTCGGAGAAGGCTGCCATTCTTCGACGAGGCCGGCGAACGTGTCGATGGGATCACTCGTCGCGCAGCGCCTGGACCGGATCGAGGCGAGCCGCCCGTATCGACGGTATCGTGCTGGCGAGCAAAGCCACGACCACGAACAGCCCCACGACGCCGACAAACGTCATCGGCCCTCCCGCCTGGGTCTGGGAGATCCCCTCGAGCTGGCTCCCCATGAAGCGGACGAGCATGTAGGCGATCCCACAGCCGAAGACCACCCCCACCGAGGTCAGGCGGACGGCCTGGCGGGCCACCAGACCGACGGCGTTTTGCGGACGCGCGCCGAAAGCCGCGCGGATGCCGATCTCCCGCGTCCTCTGGGTCACCGAATAGGCGATGATGCCGTAAATGCCGACCGCGGCGAGCACCAGGGCGACGAGCGCAAGGCCGGTCAGGATGCGCAGAAAGAAGCGGTTCTGGGTGTCGATCTCGGCGACGGCCTGCTCCAGGGTCTTGACGTTGTCGATCGGCAAGGTGGCATCGGCGTCCCAAATGGCGGCCCGGGCCACCCCGGCAAGATCGAGCGGTGCACCCTGGGTCCGCACGAGGACGGTCGCGACGCGGCGGGGAGCCTGCTCCAGGGGCAGGAAAACCAGCGGCGGAAGCGACGGCCGGCGCAGCGAGTGCGCGTGGCTCGCGTGGTCGGCGACTACACCGACGATCCGCCGCCAGGCCCCCGGTTCCTCCTCGGCGGGGAGCTTCAACCGGAGCCGCGCCCCGACGCCTTCGCCGCCCTCGAGAAAGCGCTCGACGAACTTCTCGGTCACGACAGCCACCGGCTCGCCGTCCTCGCGGTCGCGGTCGTCGAAGGTACGCCCGCTGCGCAGGTCGATCTTCATCGTCTCGAAATAGCCGGGGGAGACGACCACCTCGGCGACGTTCGGCGTCTGGTCCTGCTCGTCCTGGACCTGTCCTTCCACCGAGGCCCGTGCGGTGCCAGGGCCGGGGAACTGCGTCAACGGCAGGACCGTCGTGGTCGCGGTCCCTTCGACGCCGGGGAGCGCTTCGAGCCGGGTCACGGCGTCGTCGAGGAACCGCGCGGCGTCGCCCGGTTCCGGGTAGTCGCGTTCCGGCAACGCCAGTTGCAGGGTCAGAAGGTTTGTGGGATCGAGCCCGGGGTCGGCTTCGTAGATCCGCTCGAAGGCACGGATCAGGGTCCCAGCGGTGACGAGAAGCGCCAGGGCCAAGGCCACCTCGGCCATGACGAGGCCGTCGCGCAGAAAGCGCCGCCGCCGGCTCTCGCCGCCGCGTCCGCCCTCGTTCATGAGCGACGCGAGGTTGCCGCGGGTCGCCTGGAAGGCCGGGACGAGGCCGAAGACGATCCCCGCCAGGGTCGAGATGGCGAACGCATGGAGGAAGACCCAGACGTCGGCCCGGATCAGCGGGGCGATGAAGCCGACGTTGGCGTCGGGAGCGATCCAGTTGCGCAGCACCCGGATCCCCCAGAGGCCGAGGACGAAGCCCGTCCCCCCGCCGACGAGCGAGAGCACCACGCTTTCGACGAGGAGCTGGGTGAGAAGCCGCGGCCGGGAGGCGCCGAGCGAGGAGCGCAGGGCGATCTCGCGCTCGCGCGAGAGCGAACGCGCCAGGATCAGGTTGGCGACGTTGACGCAGGCGATCAGCAGCACGAAGGTGATCGAGGAGTAGAGCAGGATGTTGGCAAAAGACACTCCCTGCCGGAGGTTCTCGGGAACGGTGACGACGCTTGCGCTCCACCCCCGGTTGGTGTCGGGATAGGTCGTGGCGAGCCGCTCCGCGACGGCGCGGGCCTCGGCGCTTGCCTGCTCGGCGGAAACGCCTACACTCAGCCGTCCGGCCGCGACCAGGAGGCGCTGATCTCGTCCGGCCGCCCCCCGCTCGAGGACGAGCGGCGTCCACAGGACGGTGTTCGGGTTCAGGAAGAAGAAGCCTTCGGGGGCCACCCCGACGACCGTGTAGGTGTCACCGTCGAGGCGCAGGATCCGCCCCAGGACGTCCGGATCGCCGCCCAGCGACTGCTGCCAAAAACCGTAGCCGACGACCGCGACCTTGTCGCGCCCGGCCGTACCTTCCTCGTCCAGGAAACCGCGGCCCTGGTGGAGGTCGACGCCCGCCATGGCGAAAAAGCCCGGCGTCACCTGGGCCACCGTCACGCGGACCGGCTCGCCGGTGCCGACCAGGTTGTACTGGCGTCCGGTGCCGGCAGTGAGGTTCGAGAAAGACTTGAGCTCGCGGCGGTAGTCGAGGAAGTCGTCGGCCGAGACGCCGCCCTGTTGGATTGACTGCTCCGGGTTCTCGCCGAAGAGAAGCGCCACGCGGTCAGGCTCTTCCAGCGGCACCGGAAAGGAAAGCAGCGCATGGACGACGCTGAAGACCGCCGTATGGGCGCCGATCGCCAGGCACAGGGCCAGGACGGCGGCGAGGGTGAAAGCCGGGCTCCGGCTCAGTGTACGCAGGGCGTAGCGGATGTCGCGGAGGAAAAGACTCATGACGCCGGGCTCCTCGGGTTGTCCTGACCTTGCTGCTTCACCTCGGCCACGTTGCGTGGCTTCAGCGGACCGGCAGCGGCTTCAATGGGCTTACCTGGACTAACGCCGCTCGTCAAAGATTGTTACAGGGACAGCGCGTGCCTGCGAGGTCACCGGGGTCCCCTTCGCGGAGAGCGACCGCCGTGCTAGGCTTCGAGCACCATGGCTTCGTCGCTCGAGAGGATCGAGGAGAAGTACGAGATCCTTCAGAAGATCCGTGGCCTTCGGGCCGTGAGCCGGGTATACTTTCAGAGTCATGATGAGCCTCAGCGAGCCTCTCCGCCGCCGGCAAGGCGGCTTCCCAAGTGCCGCCCCCGATGAGCTCAAGCGGATTGAGGACGGGCTGGGGCGCGTCCAGAAGTGGCTCCATCTGGAGGCCGCCGCCTTCGAGCGCTGGCGTGCTCCATGGCGAGGCGAGCGATGAACGAGGCCCCGGCACCCCTTGGAGCACAGCAGATCATCGAGTCCGCCTGGCGAGACCAGGAGATCTGGTCCGAGACCGCGAGCCAACTCAAGGCCGAGCTGACCACGTGGCGCTACCGGGCGGCGGTTGCAGGCGTTCTCGGGGCCTTTCTCGAGACGCTCGCCGCTGCGCTGGCCGAGTTAGAGATGGGACGGCTTGGCGCCTTGATCGCACTCGCGGGGGCAGTCATCCTCGCGCTCGTGCCCTACGTAGTGCGGACCAAAGCGTCGAAAGAGCGAGTGAGGGAGTGGGTCCGCGCCCGCTCCGCCTCTGAGGCGTTGAAAGAAGCAATTTACAGGTACCTCGTCGGCGCGGCGCCCTTCGGGTCGGAGCGGTCTCCGGCGGACCTCGGGAAGCGCTGCCGGGCCGTGAAGGAGAAGGTGCGGGACCTGAGCACCCATGCCGCCTCCAGCGAGCCCCTACGAAAGTCGCACCCGCTCACGCTCACCGTCGACGGCTACGTCGAGAGCAGGGTGAACGACCAGATCGAGCGGTACTACCGCCCGAAGGGTCGAAAGAACGCTCTCGCCGCCAAGAGGCTCCACGATCTGGAGTTCAGGCTCGGCCTGCTCGCGGTCGTCATGGGCGCAATGGCAGGTCTCGCAGCGGCCACCGTGCTCTCTGTTCTCGGCCCCTGGGTCGCGGTCGTGACTACTGCCAGTGCCGCGGTCACAGCGCATCTGGCGGCCTCGCGCTACGATCACCAGGCGATGATCTACTACGGTACCGAAGATCGTCTCATCGGCCTGCGCGACGAGTGGCTTGCCAACCCCAAACGGATGGATCCTACCTGTGTCGCCAAGTTTGTGAATGATTGCGAACACGCGATCTCAACGGAGAATGAGGGCTGGCTCGCGGAGTGGACTCGCGAGAATCGAAAAATTGAAAACGGCTGAACCCGCGGTCGGGGCCTAATGCAGTCTCTCTGGGGCGCCACCGCCATCGCCAGGCAACACCCACACATGATACCGAAGATCCACTTGAGTTTCTCCACATCGGTTTGCGTCGATACGAGGCGATGCTCGGACTTCCCGAGCCGCTGGCGCTGGCCGCTTGACACAGCCGGGCTCACCTTCAACATAAGCTCTTCCCAGCAGCTAACAGCGGAGCCTAGCTAGTCGGAGAACCGGTCCCAGAAGTTTTGCCACCAGCCGGGAGGCTCCTCCTTCGGACCGTCATACTCGGTCGGACGCGACGTCACTCCTTCGGTGACCAGGCTGCCGACGTAGTCAGCGTCGGCGTAGACGCGTTCGATCTCGGCGGCAATCTCGGCGACGTCACCCGCCGAGACGGTGCCGTTCGACGTCGCCTTGTAGAACTGCACGGTCACCCGGATCGGGAAGCGCCGATCGCGCTCGATCGCCAGGCCGTCGATCTCGGTGAAAGGACCTTCCACCTCACCGTGGCCGATCACCGCGTCCTCGACGTCGCTCACGCGCATCATATCCGCAGGAGCCGCCATCGCCTCGTAGGCGCTGTCGCCATACCCGTAGGCGCGTCGTGTCTTGTGCTTCAAAGGTACCTGGATAAGGAGCACCATGTTGAGGCCGGTCTCGCGCGCCGCTTCGGTCTCCTCCTGCCATGGCGGCCAGGGATCCGGCTCGTCCAGATGGTCGCTCAACCGTTCGCCGGTGAGGCTTGAGCGTTCGCCCGCCTGGTTGAAGAAGAGCCGCTGGCCCCAGGTCCGGCCGGCCGTAAAGGCGTCGCGGGCGTTGTCGATGACCGTGGCGCTCGTCCCCTCCCGGGTGGCGAGGATCGCGAGCACCGCCGGGTTCCCGGCGTAGGACTGGTAGTTGAAGAGCACCGGGTTGAACTCCGCGCGCCCCTCGGGCGGGATCGGCAAAAAAGCGGCCTGGGCGCTCACCAGGACGTGACGGTCGCGCCTGGCGAGAAGCGAGCTCTCGCGTCCCGCCCAGGAATAGGGCTCGCTCAGGTAGTCGCGGAAGTTGCGCAGGTACTCGCGCAGGGTCACTTTTTCGAGCTCGCCGCGGCGTTTCTCGTTGCCGACGAGGAGGTAGAAGCGATCGAGCGGGACATCGGCGCTCAGGTCAGAGAAGTTCGGGTAGCGGATCACCGGCATGCAGGTCAGCCGGTAGGCGCCGGTGCGGGGCTGGCGGTCCTGGACCTGGATCGTCATGTCGCTGATGTTGGGACCGACGGAGGAGCCCTTGAAGCGTCCGGTGTCCTCCCAGGTGAGGTTGAGGATCCGGAGGCCGTGCTCGGCGGCGAGGCGCTGCGCTTCGTGGTCGCCCACCATGGCGGCGGTCCGCGAGATCACTTCCGGATAGGGCCGCCGCTCGATCGAAGCACTCGCGACAGTCGGCAGCAGGACGAGGACGATCAGCAGATGAAGACGGATTCTCCTCATGACACGGTCTCCTTTCGCTTCGCGGGACGCCGCCTTGCGTCCCGACATGGGTTGGACACCGCGGTCGGAAGAAATGCAACCGCGAGATCGACTTCGGAGCCGGAAGTCTCCAGTGCCTTCAGGGCGAGCTTATTCTACACCGACCCCGAAGGCCACGTGCTACGATCCCGCCTCGCCGAGACGACGGCGGTCTTCGGGGTCTACTGCCGCCGCTTCGGCGTGCCGCTCGTCGACGGAGGCACGGTTCGCCTGCCGCGGCTGATCGGGACCTCGCGCGCCCTCGACCTCATCCTGACAGGCCGCAGCGTCGACGCCGCCGAGGCTCTCGACATCGGCCTCGTCCACCGGATGGTGGGAGAGGGCGAGAGCCGTGCGGCCGCCGAGGCTCTCGCCCGGGAGATCGCCGCTCACCCGCAGGTGTGCCTTCGCAATGACCGCCGAAGCGTCTACGAGAGCGAGTCGATGCCGCTTGCCGAGGCGCTTCAAAACGAGCTGCGCCTGGGCTTCGTGACCCTCGAAAGCGGCGAGGCCGTCGCCGGAGCGCGACGCTTTGCCGGCCGTCGGACATCGTGAAATCCACCCTGTGAACTTTTCCGCCGAGGAATCCGTCCATCTTGTCAAGGAGGCGAAAAGCACCGGCCTGCCCAACCGACCCTGAATCGAGGAGCCCATGAGCCACCCTGTCCCGCGTAGCGACCGTGTTGTCGGCCTCGACGTCCTACGGGGCCTTGCCATCTTCGGCATCCTCGTGGTCAACGTCGAGCAGATGTTCTTTCCCCTCTTTCTCGCCGAGTCGCCCGTGGCGATGATCCCTGAGGAACGTGGCACGTGGCTCGCTTGGGGAGTGACCGACGCGCTCTTTCGGATCAAGTTCATCACCGTCTTTTCCTTGCTCTTCGGCGCCGGTTTCGCTCTCCAGTGGCTGCGGAGCAGCGAGAATTCCAAAGCGTTTCGCCGACTCTACCTGCGGCGCCTCTTCGTGCTGGTGCTCTTCGGCCTCGTCCATGGGCTGCTCTTCTACATGGCCGACGTGCTGGTCGTCTACGCCCTGACGGCGCTCGGGCTCTTCATGGTCAGGCGGTGGCCGGGACGCCGGCTGTTGTGGGCCGGGAGTGTCCTGTTTTTCGCCATGGTCGCCTGGCACGTCGTGATCAGCGGTCCCGGCAAGAAGGACGCCGAGCGGCCGGAGAGGCAGAGGGCGATCGCCCAGGAGGTCGCCCGGATGCGCACGGCCGGTACCGTCCGTCTCGCGGCGGCGGAGCTCGGGCCTTTGAACACCCTCGACTTCACCGACGAAGTCCGCCACGACCAGGCCTTGAGCGGAGGGGCGCAGATGCTCGAGGACGGCCGCATCCAGCTGGCGGAGAGCGAGTACGCTCTGCCGATGCCGGCGTGGCTCGCGATCGTCATCCTCGACGGCAACAACGGCGAGGAGCAGGCCAAGGTGGAGTACGCGGTCTATTCCCAAGGGCCGCTTCGCGCCGCGGTGTTCGCGCGCTCGACGTTCCTTTTGAAGCTGCTCGTCCTCTACACCCCCTTCTACCTCGGCTGGCGGACCCTCGCCCTTTTCATGATCGGCGCGGGCTGCGTCAAGCTGGGGCTGCTCGCCGAGGGACGAGAAGCTCTCTGGCGCCGGGTCGCCAAGTTCGGCCTCGGCGCCGGGCTACCGATAAGCTGCGCCGCGACGATCCTGCGCGGCATGGCCTGGAGCCGTCCGGGCCAGCTCACCTATGCCGGCAATCTGCTCCAGGACGTCTCGTCCGTGCTGATCGCCGCCGGGCTTGCGGGGCTCGTTTTCCTGTGGTGCCGCCAGGGCACAAACGGTCCCGCCGGTGCTTTGCAGCGCGGCCTGGCTAGCGTCGGCCGGACGGCCTTGAGCAACTACTTCGGCCAGTCGGTGGTGACCAGCCTGATCGCGACGTCCTACGGTCTTGGCCTCTTCGGTGACTTGAGCCGGCTTCAGATCCTGATCCTCGCGGTGGTCTGCTTTGGCGTTCAGATCGGCATTTCCCACGCCTGGCTGCGGCGCTTCCGCCGGGGACCCCTGGAGTGGGTGTGGCGCAGCCTCACCTATTGCCGCCGGCTGTCGCTTCGGGATCGAACGACGGCAGCCTGAGAGACCAGCTCACCAGAGCCTTCTCCACCACGGCTCGGACGACTCCGGCACCTCGCGACCACGAATCAGGCGCCGGCACGATCGGCCCGTCCCGCGGCGCATCCGCGTCCCGAGGCCGGCGGCGAGGATCACGGCTTTCTCCATCCGCCGGCGACCTGGGCGTCGATCATATGCTAGTCGTCATGCCAGAGGACCTTGGGGGAGGTCAAAGAATAGGAGACTTGCTTTATGACCCACACATCTATGTACCGAATGAAGGGCCTCTTGACGCACGTTCCTCGCTCAGACGGGACCGGAGATCGCCGAGAGGACGACGGCCTGGCTCCGCGAGGCCCTGGAGCCG
>CBDUYN010000081.1:0-41809 GCA_965371445.1 uncultured bacterium
CCGGCGGCCGGCGAACCGGCGGCCGGCGAACCGGCGGCCGGCGAACCGGCGGCCGCGTTTACCGAGGAAGACCCGGAGAAGCGGCGCCGGCGCAAGATCGCCGAAGCCGCCAACTCGATCGAGACCTACGTCAAGGAACGCGAGCTCGGCCAGGCGAGCGCTGCCTTGAATTTCGCCACCCAGATGCTGGGCGAGTTCGAAGAAGCGCCGAAGTTGCACGAACAGATCGTTTCGACCCTGCGCAACGACCTGGTCTCGCTCAAGAGCGCCGGCATGCGCCAGGCCCGCGAGATCGTCGAGCAGATGACGAAGCTCCACGAAGAGAGCCGGCTGGTCCTGGATACGGGCGAGCACCTCCACGACATGGTACGCGAGCTCGATCCCGAGCATCCCACCGAAGCGGTGAGGATTCTAGACGAGCTCCACAAACGCGACCAGGAGGAGCAGCGCTCTCTAGACCTCGAGACCCGGTCCCGCAAGGAAGCCGAGGCCGTCGCCTCGATCGAGAAGCTCCTCGCCGAGGGCAACCCCGCCATGGCCGAGAAAGCCCTGATCTTCGCCGAGCGCCTGCTCGGCGAGTTCGAGCAGATCCCGGCTCTGAAGCTCCGCATCGACGAGGCCCAGCGACAGGCCGAGAGCTGATCTCGATGAAGACCCTCGGCAAGTACCAGCTCCTCGAGAAGATCGGATCGGGCGGCTTCGGAGAAGTCTTCAAGGCCTACGACCCCTTCATCAAGCGGCACGTGGCGGTCAAGACCTGCCTCTCCGACGACCAGGAGATTCGCAAACGCTTCTTTCTGGAAGCCGAGATCGCCGGCAACCTCCAGCACCGCAACGTCACCACGGTCTACGACTTTGGCCTCGAGGACGACCTCCCCTATCTCATCCAGGAGTACCTCTCCGGCGAGGATCTCGACGTCAAGATCAAGCGCCGGGACTTCCTGCCGTATCCGGAGAAGCTCTTCTACCTCCTGCAGATCGCCCGCGGCCTCGCCTACGCCCACTCGAAGGGCGTCATCCACCGCGACATGAAGCCGGCCAACATCCGCATCCTTGAAGACGGCACCACCAAGATCATGGACTTCGGCATCGCCAAGCTGGCGCAGCGGCAGACCACCCTGACCCAGACCGGGATGACGCTCGGCACCGCGGCCTATCTCGCGCCGGAGCAGATCCGCGGCGACCCGGTCGACCATCGCACCGACGTCTTCTCCTGGGGGATCCTCGCCTACGAGGTCCTGACCTACGAACGGCCGTTCGTGGGCGAGCAGATCTCGGCGGTGATCTACCAGATCCTGCACCGCGAGCCGAAGCCGATCCGCGAGCACTGGCCTGGCATTCCCGATGACATGGCCGCCCTGGTCGACCGCTGCCTGTCAAAAGACGCGGCGCTGCGGTTCGAGAACGCCGCGGCGCTCCTGCGGGACCTGGAGACGATCCAGAAACGCGGCCGGGCCGATCGCGAAGAGGCCTCCGGGGCGAGCGCCATCGAGGAGGGCGAGACCGCCGACCTGCGCGTCCAGGGCACGGTGCCTCCACCCTCGGCACCGGCGCCGGCCGCGGCCGGGCTCGACGACCTCGAGCTCACCTCGGTCAAGCTCGACGACAAGACGCGGACGCGGGCGACCCCCCAGGGCAGCCTCGCCATGGCCGCACGGCGGAGCCCGGTCTGGAAGTACGTCCTCCTCCTCGGGGTGCTACCGGCGCTCGCCCTCGCCATCGGCCTGTGGTTCGGCTCCACGGACCGCCGTGACGGCGACACACTTCCCGAGCCCGCACCGGGCAACGATCAAACCGCCTCCGACCCGACCTCCGACGTGGGAGCAGCACCCCCGACGAGCGTCGCGCCGCCACCGCCCCCGGAAACGGTGGACGTCGGCGGCACCGATGCGAAGGCCCCTCCGCTGCCGCCTCCCCCACCTCCCCCCGAGCCCGGGACCCTGTGGGTCACGAAACCCGCCTGGACCGACGCCGTCACGCTCAAGGTCGCGG
Organism: uncultured bacterium; assembly: GCA_965371445.1. GTDB lineage: Bacteria > Acidobacteriota > Thermoanaerobaculia > Multivoradales > J023 > DASWIG01. The sequence continues at coordinate 1,993 of CBDUYN010000081.1, forward strand.
GGGTGAACCGGGCGCTCGACCGCGACCGCAGCGTCAACTTGAAGGCCGGCACCTACACCGTGAGCTTCGAGCTCCATCTGCACGACTACCAGGCGAGCGCAAGCCTCCCGGTGACGCTCCGGGAGGGTGAGCGGACTATGATCGAGGTCCCGATCCTCCAGCCCGGTGCGCTGACCGTGCGCGCCCTGCCCGGCAAGCCCCAGGCGCAGGTCGTCGTCGACGGAAGCTTCCTTCAGAAAAGCCCCATGACGGTCAAGCTGGCCCCGGGAGAGCACCAGCTGGCCTTTCGCCGAGTGGCAGGAGAAGACCCGGGCCTCGAGCGCCAGCTCGTGATCCGACCGGGCCAGGAAACCGTCCTCACCATCGACCTCGATTCCGGAAACGTCCTTGAAAGAGAAAAGCCCCTCAACTGACGCCCGACGCGCTTTCACCGCTCTACCGGCGCGGTCCGCGGCGGCTGCGGTGATCTTCGGCCTGAGCGTTGCCCTTTACCTCCCAGCGCAGGAAACGGCTCCACCGGTGATGGCGGAAACGATCGAGGAAGAGACCGCAGCCGTCGGCCAGCTCGAAGAGGAGGCCAACCTGGCCTTCGCCGACGACGAGCTCGACACGGCCATCACCCTCTACCGCCAGCTGGCCTCGCGCCTGGACGGCAACGAGAAGCTACGCATCCTCCTCACCCTGGCCTGGGTCGAGCACCTGACGGCTCGCGACGTCGAGGCCCTGGAGACGCTCATCGACGCCCTGGCTCTGGAGCCCGAGACGCCGTTTCGCGCCGAGCTCTACGACGACGGCTTCCGCGACCTGTTTTTCGAGGCGCAAAAACGCGCCACCGAAAAGCGAGCCTTCCTCGTCAACCAGGCGGTCCGCCAGGGGATCGAGAGCCTCCGCGCCGGCGACCTGACCGCCGCGAGGCGTGGCTTCGAGGACGGCCTGCGGATGCGCGGCGACCATCCCGAGGCCATCTACAACCTGGCGCTCGTCGACCTGCGGGAGGACCACAAGGACGACGCCCTGGCCGGTTTTCAGAAGCTCGTGGCGCTCGCCGAGTCGCAGCCCGGCGCGGTTTCCCCGGCGGTCCACGCCCTGGCGCTGACCAACCTGGGCTACCTCTACAACCTTCGCCAGCTCTCGCTGGAAGCCGAGCAGGTGCTTGAAGAGGCCGTCCGGATCGACAAGCGCAGCGCCTCGGCCTGGTCGAACCTCGGAATCGCCCGCCGCCGCCTCGGTAAGACGAAAGATGCCGCCGACGCTTTCTCCAGGGCCTATCAGCTCAACCCCGACGACCCCCGGGTGATGAACAACCTCGGCCTCTCCTACATCGACTTGAAGGACTGGGTCGGCGCGGTGGCGATCTTGAAGCAGGCCACCGACCGCCACGGCGAGGACCCCAGTCTCTGGCACAATTTCGGGCTCGCCCAGGAGGGCCTGGGCAATACCGAGGGCGCCCTGCGTTCCTTTCGCCTGGCGATCGAATACGACCCTGGCGACGCCCGCGGCTGGGCGAGCGCCGCGGCCATCCAACTCGCCGACCGTTACTACGAGAGCCAAGACTACGCCGCGACCCTCGCCGAAGCCGCACGGATCATCGGCTGGCGGTCCCAGCTGGACGACGGCTGGACCTACCAGGGCCTCGCCAGAAAGGCGACCGGAGACCTCTCCGGCGCCCGCGCGAGCTTCGAGGAGGCGCGGCGCCTCGACCCGACGAGCGCCACCGTCCACAACAACCTGGGGGGCACGTACTTCGAGCTCAAGCTCCTCGCCGAGGCGGAGGCGTCGTTCGAGCAGGCACTCAGGATAGATCCGGGATTCACCGAGGCGAAAGAGAACCTGAACGCCGTCCGGGAGATGAAATCACGGGGGACGACGCCGGCACCGGCACCGCCGACGCGAGGCCGGCAGACGACGACGCGGCGCCAGGCCCCGCCGCCACCATCGCCGCCGCCAGTGTCGCGCGTGCGCGTCGGCCTGAAGTTCTCCGACACCGACTACGCGGCCCTCGGCCTGAGGGGCGTGCTGGTCGAATCCGTCGATGCCGGTTCCGCCGCCGCCAGGGCCGGCATCAAGCCCCGGGACCTGATCCTGGAGGTCGAGGGACGGGACGTCGCGAGCGCCGACGACTTCCACCGACTCGTCGCCGAGGCCGGCAAGAACGTCGTCCTGATCGACCTACTGCGGGCCAACGTGCCGCAGAAAGTCGAGCTGCGGCTGCGGCCGTAGGCGGCTCCACCCGCCCGGGGCCAGACCCTAAAAGTCACTGCTTTGCCCCTGTCAATTGACTCTGGGCTTACGCCATGCTTTGCCCCTGTCCATTGACTTTGGGCTTACGCCATGATATGGTCTCGAATCATCAAGGAGGACCTGTCATGCCGCTCCCCACTCTGAAAGACTCCACGGCCCTAGTTGATTTAGTTGAGTGATCCATCTTTGGCAAGTAAATGTTTCGGATGGATTTGTGAGGCTATTGGTGCCTTTCCACATAGGATCGCTGCTCACATCCCGCAAGGCGCCAGGCAGAGCCTGCCGCCTGCGTCGGGCAAAGCCCGCTCTTGTTCGGAACAGACACCCTTCCGCCTGGTCCGACCCCGCCCGTTCGGGCAGGACGCCGTCTGATCCTGCCACCCCTTTGCGTCTTGAAGACTACCCGACGGGGGGTAGTCAACCAAAATCCTTCGTCCTAAGTATGGGGTGTCTGATCGAGAAACAGATGTCCGCCTCCGAATTGTTCGAGTGGCCGACGTCTCGTCCGGGGACGCATGAGCGTGTCCCCGGACGCCGCAGAAAAACCCTTACTTAAGGAGACGTCCCATGCTCTCGAAACCGAGACTCGGCGTGGGGCTCATTCTTGTCCTGGGGATGAGCAACCTGATCGCCAGTCAACTGCAAGCCGTGGGGAACCCGGAGAGGTCTCCGGCCCTCGCCGAGAAGGAATTCCGTCACCCCGACCTTTCGATCCACGCCGTCTTGAAACGGCCGAACGAGCTGCCTCCGCAAGCCGCGGACCAGGCCCGGCAAGTCCTCGACGCACTGGGAATCGGCACCGAGCACGCCTTCGTCGACTTCCGCGCAGGGCGCTGGGCGACTCTGCTCGCGGCGCACCCGGTGATCCCGGGCAACGGAGTCGGCAACGCCCTGCGCTGGGAAGACCTGGGTGTTCCACCTCCACAAAACGACGCGGCCCTGGAGAACGCCGCCAGGAACGCCTTTCAGGGCTTCCTTGCCGAGCGCACCGTAGAGCTGGACGTCGACGTCGACGAGCTCGCGACGCAGGAGGCCAAGGTCACCGTGGCGCGCGGCGGCGACCTGGTGCAGATCCACGTGCCGCGCGTCGTCGAAGGGATCCCGGTCCGCACGAGCTACCTCACCGCGGTCTTGAGCCACGGCAATCTGGTGCTTTTCGGCGCCCACCAGTGGGGCGACGTCAAGGTCTCGCGGCGTCCTCAGTTGAGCGCCGAGGAGGCCATGACGAGCGCCACCGAGTACCTCGAGCCCCTCTTCGTGAGCGGCTCCTGGGCCGAGCCGAAGCTCGTCCTCTTGCCCATGGCCCGCGGCCAGGCGCCGGAGCACGTGCCCTTCGGCCAGGGCTACGAGTACCGCCTGAGCTGGGCGGTCTATCCCGAGCTCGACGGTGAGGAAGGCGACTGGGAAACCCTTGTCGACGCTCACGACGGAGAGGTGCTGGCCTTCGAGGACACTCGCCACTACGTGGCCACCGACCGCCGCGTCCAGGGTGGCGTCTATCCGGTGTCGAACGACGGCCAGGCGCCCGACGGTGTCGAGCAGGCCGGCTGGCCGATGCCGTTTGACGACGTCACGACACCGAGCGGCACGGTCGTCACCGACAGCGGCGGCAACCTGCCGGACCCGGTCGACGGCACGATCACCGCGAGCCTCAGCGGTCCCTACATCCACATGAACGACCTCTGCGGCCCGATCAGCCTGTCCTCGACCGGCGACGTCGACTTTGGGACCTCCTCAGGCACCGACTGCACGACGCCGGGCTACGGCGGCGCGGGCAACACCCACTCCTCCCGCTCGGGCTTTTACGAGCTCAACCGGATCAAGGAGATCGCCCGCTCGCACCTGCCTTCCAACACCTGGCTCCAGCAGACGCTCCAGTCGAACATGAACATCAACTCGGCCTGTAACGCCTACTGGAACGGCACGGTGAACTTCTTCCGTTCCAGCACCAACTGCGGCAACACGGGCGAGATCGCCGCGGTCTTCGACCACGAGTGGGGTCACGGCATGGACGCCAACGACGCCACTCCGGGGATCTCCTACCCTGGCGAGGGCATCGCCGACCTCTACGCCGCGCTGCGGCTCAACACCTCGTGCATCGGCCGCGGCTTCTGGCTGAACCAGAACTGCACCGGCTACGGCGACCCCTGTATCGACTGCAGCGGCATCCGTGACATCGACTACGCGATGCGCGTCTCGGGCCTTCCCCACACCTACACCTGGGCCAACGGTTCCTACTGCGGCAGCGTCCACTGCAAGGGAGCCGTCTACGCCGAGGCGGTGTGGGACCTCTGGAAGCGCGACCTGCCGGCGGCGCCCTACTCCATGGACGACAACACCGCCATGGAGGTCGTGACCCGGCTGACCTACCTCGGTGCCGGCGGCGTCGGCACCTGGTTTTCGGGCGGCCCGCCCTGGGGCGGCTGCGCAGCGACCAGCGGCTACATGAAATTCCTCGCCGCCGACGACGACAACGGCAACACCACCGACGGCACGCCGCACATGACGGCGATCTACAGCGCTTTTAACCGCCACGAGATCGCCTGCTCGACCCCGACGGTCCAGGACTCGGGCTGCGCCGGCACGCCGACGATCGCGCCCGTCGTCACCGCCTCGCCTCAGGACCGCGCCGCCGATCTGAGCTGGAACGCGGTCTCTGGCGCCACCAAGTACCAGGTCTTTCGCACCGACTCGGTCTTCGACTGTAGCTTCGGCAAGGAGAAAGTCGGCGAGACCACCTCGACGTCGTTTGGCGACAGCGGCCTCCAGAACGGACGCGAGTACTCCTACGTCGTGATCCCGATCGGCGCCGCCGACACCTGCATGGGACCCGCCTCGAGCTGTGCTCAGGTCGTCCCGGTCGAGGACCCGGTGCCTCCGGGTTACTACCGCTGCATCGTCGACGTCGACGCCGGGACGAGCACCTGCGACGACAGCGAGGTGACGCTCACGACCAACTCCGGCATCTACCGGGTCGCCAAGATCGACATGGACGGCTACCTGCGCATGGACGCGATCGTCGACATCTGCTCTCCCAGCGGCTACGCGACGCACTTCACGGACTCGCCGTCGGGCAACGGCTGGGGCGGAGATTCCGGGCACACGACCCACGACGCCGAAGCCCAGCTCTACTACAACGACTTCTCCTTCTGGGGTCCCTACGACTACGCCCGCTACGTAGCCGAGCCCGTGCTCCTGGAGCAGGACGTCGTCGCGGCGAGCGGCTGTTACCAGACCCACTGGTCGATTCAGGAGGACGTCTTGCGTTTCGACGACGACGGCGATCCCGCCGACTCCTCGAAGCTTGTCCTCAACTCCTTCAACAGCTTCGAGCTCGCCCCCTACGACGAGGCCGACTCGGAGGATCCCGGCGGCCTCTACGCCGACCTCTGGTACGCCGGCCTGAACCGAACCGTGGGCTCCTCGAGCCGTTCGGGCACCGGCGTCGGCCGGGCCTGTTTTGTGCTCAGCGACACCGTGAACCCGGATCCCGCGATCCTCGCCGACCTCTGCGCGGCGAACTGACGCGGCATCGATCGAAAGCGAGAACGTCATCATGAAGACGAAAGGAATGACCACGCATTCGACTGCCTCCGCCCTGAGCGTCCTGACGCTCGCCGGGCTCGGCGTCCTGCTCCTCGCCCTACCGGCCGCGGCCGGCACCACGGGGACGACCACCTATCAATGCAGCGTCGACGTCGTCCGCTCGACCCACGACTGCACGGACAACGTCATCACCCTGACCACCAACAGCGGCAGCTACCGGGTGGCCCGCGCCGACCTCTCCTCCGCCAGCTACAAGCGCCTCGACGCCTTCGTCGACGTCTGCGCCCCGACCGGCTGGTGGTTCCACCTCGCCGACTCGCCGACCTGCAACGGCTACGGCGGCGACGGCGCCACCACCGAGCACGACGCCGAGGCCTACAACCTCGGCACCGACTTCGGTATGTACTCGACCTACGACACGAGCCGCAGCGCTTTTCGGGTGACCTACAACTCGGAGGACGTCGTCGCCGCCTCGGGCTGCTACCGCGTCCAGTGGACGATCTACGAGGACCGGATCCTCTTCGACGACGGAGGCGATCCCGCCGACTCGTCGCTCGTCGACGTACGCTCCGTCCACGGCTTCGACTCGGCGCCCTACGCCGAGAGCGACTCCGAGGACCCGACCGGCGCCGACGCCGACCTCTGGTACGTCGGCATGAACCGCACCGTGGCTTCCTCCTCGCGCTCCGGCACGGGGACTCTGAACGCCTGCTTCGTCCTGAGCACGACGACGAGCCCCGACCCGGCGGTGCTCTCGGCCCACTGTCCGGCCTGGTCTCCGCCTCCACCGCCGGTGGCCTCGCTCTCCTGTTACCAGACCAGCTATCCGAAGCACACTTGCACCGGCTCGGCGACCGGCGGCGTCACTCCCAACACCCCCTACTGGCAGACGAACGGCGGCGCCTGGTATGCCGGGGGCTGGAGCAAGTCCTTCATCTGCAAGTACCTGCAGTACCTGCAAGGCGGCACCCTGACCGTCGGCTTCAAGGTCCAGGACTCGATCGGCCAGTGGTCGAACACGAGGATCTGGAGATGCCGCGGCAGGATCCCGATACCGCAGGAGCAGTGATCGCTCCATAGACTGCCGCCCCGTCCTCCGGGCGGGGCGGCGCTGGCGAGCTTTGCGAGGCTCGTCGAGACGTGACGCCACACGGCGAGCTTTCTGGCACCACCGGCTCAAGGCAGGTGGATGTCATAGCTCTGGTTTTGGGGCAATTGAATCTGCCGGCGAAAGAGCTCTACCTTCTTGCTGACCACGACGATCGTGTAGGTACCCGCCGCGAGGTTTCCGATGTCGTAGATGCCGTCGTCGCCCGTCAGGGAGCGTCCCTTCTCCACGTCCCCTTGCTTCAGCAAGACCCAGACCGAGGAGGCGGGTTGCCCCGCAGAGGTCAGCACCTTGCCCCTGACGTAGTCACCGGCACCATAGGCATGGACCGTGACGGCCACAAGGAGGATAGACAGAATCAAGACCTTTGCAAATCTTCTCATTGTGCTTCTCCTGAACTTTCCGCAGTGCGTTTGTTGGCGCTGTAGAACACCTTCATCGTTTTGAGCTCACTCGTCTCGCAACACTCTTCGTCGACCCTGACCGATCCGATCGCGATCGATGCTTCGCCTGGGATCCGTACGACGATGCGGTAACTCCCTTTCTCCACCTTCTCGAAGGAAAAGTTGCCCGCATCGTCGGTGAAGGTCCAGTACTCCCTGGGAACCAGGAGGATCTGTCTGCTGTTTCCGGTGTTGCCGCCGGTGTTGGTCACGGTGCCCTCAAGATCCCAGACCACCCCGGAGTCGTCGCCTCCGGAGGGCTGAGCGGACACTGGAAGCTGGGGCAAGACTCCGACAAACGCGATGGCGATGCCGGAAGCCGCAGTCACGACGGCGGTCCAGATCGCGGCTTTGGAGTTTCTCGAGGGGGGTGTCGATTCAAGCTCACTCATGCGAGACTCCTTCCTTCGCGGAGATATGCCATAATTCAATAAGCATACCCGCCTCCTGGGTTTCCGCTCCCGTCGCCGGGAGCGCCGTGGCCCCTCGCACGTTGCCGGGGCACTCATCTGGGGGAACGCGAATCTCCGAAAATTGGGGCCATCCCTACTATGTCTACGCGAAAAAGCGGCCTGAAATCTGTCACCGCATCCAAAAAAGCTTGCCCATGTGCCCGCGGGCGACGCCTACTCGGCGGCCTGCTGGAACGTCTTCGGACCCGCCAGAAGCGGACCGACGGTGAGCCGCTGCCAAGACCAGGGCAACCAGCGAAGCAACCGGGCCGCCAGCCACAGGGACCACAGCAGCATCAGGACACGCCACACCCAGAGCGGCAGCCAGAGGACCCAGGGCTGCGGCAGGGTCTCGCCGGCCCGGTCGACGTACCACTGAAGCGTCGAACCGTGGGAACCGGGTCCCAGGACCTGCATGTCGGGCTGGAAAAGGAGCCCGGAGTGGATTGCAGCGTAGAGGACGCCGAGCCCCACTACCATCACGCCGAAAAGCGAGAGCTGCAGGAAGTCGTAGCTCCACCAGTGCCGCGCCCGCAGGCGTTCTCGAAGCCCCAGGGAAAGAAGCCAGGCCACGACGAAAAGCGCCGCGGCGAGAGGCACCTGCGTCAGGCCGGCGGCGAGGAGGAACCAGTCGTGGGTACGAAGCGGTGTCGGCGCCCAGCGGCCCAGGACCCAGGCCGCAAGCGCCAGGACCAGGAGGTACTGCCAGAGCTGGACCACCGGTCCCCAGCCGGGGCCGCCGGCCCAGAGAAGCCAACGGTTGGGCGGCACCTGGACGACCACGTCGACGTTGACCGCCTCTTCGCCGAGGCGAACCTCGGGCATGAGCTCGTAGGGCGAGGAGCCGTGATCCTGACGCCAGGAAGCCACGATCCGGTGGGCCCCCGGTTCCAGGGTGAAGACGAGCCGTCCTCCTTCGTCCTGGACGACCTGGCTGGTACCGTCGACCTCGAAGGACTGAAGCGCCGCCGCCGCCGGCAGGACGATCGTCTGCTCGCCGCCCCGGCTCGAGCGAAGCGTCAATTCGAGCGTCGCTTCGAGGAGCCGGCGGCCGGGCGTGTAGCGAAGCGTCGCCTGGTCGACGGTGGTCGTTTTTCCCGGCGCGGCCTCAGGACGCGTGAAGCCGAGCTTCACCGTCTCGCCGGGCCAGGGCTGCCACAGCGGACGCCAGACGCCGTCCTCCATGTGGCGCGTCGGCGCCAGCCCTTCCGTCCGGCAGCTCCAGATCGGCGAGCAGTCGAGCTCCCAGCGTTCGAGCCACGGCCGATCCACCGGAGCGATCAGCTCGAGGCTTTCCGCCTCCTCCAGGGTCGACGCGAAGCGCCGCGCCGTCTCCCCCGGCTCCAGGCGGACGACGGCTTCGCCGTCCTCGATCGGGATGCCGGCGGTGGTCACCGCCTCGCCGGTGAGGAGCGGCACCCGCACGGTCACCGCCGACGACGACGGTCCCCGGCGGACGAGCTCGCTTTCGACGCGCCATTCGGGGCCGATGTTCAACCGCCGCCGGAGCTCGAGCCAGGGAGGAAGCTCCACGGCCTCCTCCTCGCCCGCGGGCGATGCCTCGGCCAGCTCGCGTTCGAGACGGACCGCCGCCGGCGGCGGCTCGTCGCGGCGCCAGCCGTCGAGGGTCCAGCCGTCGCCCTGGAAGGCCAGCGTGCGCGGGCGAAGCGGCAGCTCCAGGGAGAAGCTGTTGCGCGCCGGGCCCACGAGCTCCACCTGGTGGACGCCGGCATCGAGGCGCAGCAGCAAGAAGCCGCCGTCGTCGAAGCGCAGGGCCGTCGTCCGGCTGCCGTCGACTCGTACCTCTGAAGGCGCCCAGCTTGCCGCCGGCCCCGGCAACCGCCAGGCCGTCGCCACCGCGGCATGGACGTTGGCAAGAAGCCGCAGCTGCGAGCCCCGGGCTTCGATCACCAGGCGCGGTACCTCGACGCAATCGGGATGGCAAGGCGGTGGAGCGGTCAACCGCCGTTCGAGCTCTGCGAGGACACCAGCCGGGGGGACCTCCGGCGGTTCCTCCGCCGTGGCAGGGCCACTCGGCAAGAGGACGGCCGCGAGGAGAAGAGCCACGGCGGCCGCGGCGGCGGCAGAGTCGTCCTCGGTTCCACCCGAGGAGGGACCCACCGCGCCGGCCGTACGCCGGGGATCGATCAGGGACACCGCCAGGACGACGGCGGCGGCGATTCGCAGCAGCGAGAGCAGGAGCTCGAGCCCCGGCGAGATCAGCCAGAAGCGCATCGTGTGACCCGCCGGCACCGGTCCGTTCCACGTCAGGTGGCAGGTACGCCACCACCAGGAAGGGACGCCGGATCCGGTCTGCACGACCTCCTCCGATCGGAGACGCTCTTGGGCCTGCCCTCTGCCGTAGAGCTCACTGCGCTTCCGCTCGGGAGCCGGCGAGGCCGGAAGGTCCTCCGCCTCCTCGACGGATCCGGGGGCTTTCAGCTCGTCCGTCAGTCCCTGGAAGCGAGCCCGGCTCGTCTCGTAGCTCGCTCGAGGGACTTTCTCCAGCTGCGGAAACAGACCCGAGCGCCACTGCTCGGCACAGAAGGCCACCAGGGTGACGGAGAGCCCCACGAGCACGAGCCAGCGCAAGCCGCGCAGCAGCCGGGCGACGCGTCCCTCCTCCAGGAAACGCAAGAGCGCCCGCAAGGGCAGGAGCGCCAGCCACCAGCCAAGGAGGCTCATGGCGTGGGGCTCGTGCCAGGCGGCGGTCAGGAAGAGGAGCGCCAGGGCTCCCCACCGGCGATCGTCGAGCCGCCAGGTGGCGAGGCTCGTGATGAGGAGTAAAAAGAAGTCCAGAAGGGTCCAGCGGTCGATCCAGGCTCCCCTCGCCTCGTCGACCCCGGGGGCGGCGACGAGCGTCCATCCCGGCGGTAGGCGGAGCTCTCCCACGAGGCTCTGGGCGTCGCGGTTCCAGCCCACGGCCGGCACGGCGCCGCCGCGGGGATAGCTCAGCTCGGCCTGGGCCTGGAACCGCCCCTGGCGCACCTCGACGCCGCGGGCCGAGCCGTCGCCGGGATCGAGGGTGATCAGCTCGTCGATCGACGTCCCCTCGACCAGGTAGCTGAAACGGCCGAGCTCGGCGGATCCCAGGGCTTCGAGGCGTCCGCCCTGGAAGAGCTGGCCGTTCACCGCGTCACGGGCGGTGAGACGCTCGCCGTCCTGCTCCAGCCAGAAGGTACGGTGGAAGTGGAGAGCGTCGGGTGGTGGCTGGGGCTCGCCCCGGCGCAGCTCCACGAAGTCGAGGCCGTCGCCGGGCCCCAGACGATACGCTGGAAGGCTCTTCCAGCTTTCCGGCAGCGTCGTCCGCTGCGGATCCACCGCCGATCCGCCCGACACCCGCACCGCGCGCACGGCCGGGTCGGAGCTGAAGGACCAGACCTCCTCGGCCGGCCAAGGATCGCCGCGCTCCGTACGCTCCAGGCGATCGACCGGAGCCGAGCTGCGCCCCGTCAAGTAGATCTCCCACGTCCCCGGACGGACCTGGACGACGAGCCGCTCGCTCCCGCTCCACCGAAGCGGTAGCTGGCCCTGTAGCCCGGTGAGGACGAATCCTGCAAGGAGCGGCGCCTCGAGCTCGACGGCACGCGAGCGTCCCGTGACGTCGAGCCGCAGCCGGGTGGTCAGGGTCACCGGCACACCATCCTCGATTCGCCGGGCGACGCCCAGGGTCAGGCGGTCTTGCTCGGCCTCCTCGCTGCGGGTGGCGGCGAGCCACAGGAGCCCATCGGTTTCGCGGCGCGGGTTGCGCACGTTCTCGCCTCGCACCACGAGGTCGACGAGCGCGATCGACGGCGGCAGCGGAAGCGATTCCGGCAACCGGCTCCAGCGAAAGCGTCCGGCGAGCCGGTGCGTACCGCGCCGCAGGCCGACGGCGGGCCTCTCTCCGGCACGCCGCATGAAGGCCGCGGTGCCGTCGGAGCGGACATCAAGGGGCCAGTGGGCCGCGTCGCCGGGTAGGAGGAGGTCCATGTCGCGGTCGACGCGGACTTCCAGAGCGAAGCTCCCACCGCGGTCGTCCAGGTCGAGGGCGAGGCGTCCGGGCCAGGCACAGAGCCGCTTGCCGGCGACGAGCGGGCATTCGAGGTCGGGATGTCCCTCAAGGACCCAGGGAACCCAGGGACCGAGCGGCTCGGGAACGGCGGGCTGAGCCACGAGCGGCAGAGCCACCGCGAATCCTAGGCAGAAGGCAACGATTCGAGACCGAGTCATGATCCTGTACCTCTTTCGCGGGTTATTCCTTCGACTCTACTCCCCCTTGGCGCCGCCAGCCACCCAGTCTGCTATATTCGCGCCCGTGGATGATTCGTGACATGGACCTCTTCTCATGGATTCAAGCAGAGATCGACCGCTGGCGCCGGGGCAAGACACGCCGCCGCGCGGTCCAGGAGTTCCGTCGTTCTCTGGCGCTCATCGTCGATCCCCAAGCCCTTGCGGCGAGCGTCGCCGCTCGCCTCAAGGAGATCTTCGACCCCGACCGTCTGGTGATCTTCGAGCTCGACCCTCGGATTGCGGGTTACAGGGTGAGCTTCGGCTCAGGGCTGGAAGTCGAGTACCCTGGACGAGTTGGTCTTGCCGGTCCAAGGGCATCTGGTCCGCTGGTTTCTGGTCAACGAGGCTTGCTTCCAACCGGACCACCAGCCCGGAGTCGTCGAGTACCTCGGGTCTGGCGAGCGCCGGATCCTGGAACAGCTTGCCGTCGAGATCGGCGCACCGCTCCTGGTCAGGAATCAGCTCGTCGGCATGTTGTTCCTGGGTTGGGACCCCAGCTTGAGAAAGCGCAGAAAACGCCGGGACGCCGACCTCTTGCTTCATCTGGCGGAGCAGGCCGGGCTGGCCTTCCAGAACGCGCTTCTCTACCGCGAGCAGCGCGAGAACCTCGAACGGCTCCATCGCGCCGACCGGCTCTCGGCCCTCGGGCAACTCGCCGCCGGCGTCGCCCACGAGGTGCGCAACCCGCTGACCGCGATCCGCTCGACCATGCAATACCTGGGGAAGGGCTTCGAAAAGGAACAAACTTTGCGACCTCTGACCGGGCAGCGTCGCACGGTCGGGGAACAAATTACCCGACCGTGAGCAAACGGCTTCTCGCCGCGCGGCGCTCTCCACTCTCCGGTGGCTTGCCTGTAGAGGTCTCCGCTTCCCGTAAGTGCCTGCGATCAAAGGTACTTACCGTGCTTTCTTCAAGCCCTGACTCTTTGGCACGGATGTTGCTAACTCTACAAGCATCCAAGTCATCTAAAACCAGGGGGAACTCTCATGAAGAAGCGTTCTTGTAAGACGCGCAAGGCGGGTGATGTCCACAGCTTCAACCGCATCATTCTCGAAATCGACGTCAACGGCTTCGTGACCGACGAAGCGGACGATCGAATCGATCGCGCCCTCGCGGCTCTGCTCCATGTTCGCGGCGGATCGGACGAAACATCCTGTGTGGGCCTTGACTGCAATGGTTACAAGAACGGCTGAGAAAAGTCGACGTTCAGCCGGAGCTTTGTGGTTGACCTCCCACTGAAAACAGTCGCCAGCAAGGGGACTTCCCGGCAGACGAAGTCTGCCGCTGGCGGTCGAGCGCGGAGCTCTCGGCCGCTTGGACGTGAAAAAGACCCGTCCGGCTCGCCAGCGCGAGCGGACGGGTCTTGCTGATCAGGAGGGAGCTTGGCGAGAGAGGTGGTAGGAAGCTCAGGCCCCCAGCGTCGTGGGCGACGGCACCGCCAGCTCCGTGCCGGCCCGGCCGGCTCGCGCCGTTCGGGGCACGGCCTCGTAGGAGAGCATCGCCCCGCGGACGGCGCAGACCGCGGTAAGCGAAAAGAAGATCCCGAAGACGACGTGGGCCGTTATGAGCATTCCGTAGCCCAGGGCGACGGCGGCTCCGAAAGCGACCTGGCCACGAACGCTTCGCGGCGTCGTCCCGGGATCGGTCACCATGTAGAACGTAAAAAGCAGAAACGCCATGCCGGTCATGGGCAGGAGGGCCGCGGTGAACGAGGTGTCGAAGAGCAGGTGGCGTAGGGCGGCCTGGAGCGCGAAGACCCCCACCCAGGCGAGGATCATCGGAATCTTCTTCGTCAGGGTGGCGTTTAGAAACGTCCCAGAACAGACAATCAAGGCCGGCAGGAACCAGTCGCCCCAGCCGTCGAGGTTCTCCGTGAACATGTAGGGTTGGGCGATGCCGACCCAGGGAAAGAGGAGAAGCGTGGCGGCGATGCCGAAATTCGAAGGGTTCATGAAATGTCGCTTCTTCTCGCCCACGGTGGCGCGGAAGAGGTATTTCGACGCAACGGCGCACGCCGCGGCGAAGACGATCGGCATCAGGCGGTCGTTGGCGTAAAGCAGCATCGACACAGCGAGGCCCGTGATGTGGGCCGGCAAGAGGAAGTTGAAAAACGCTTCGAGCCCACCCTGGTAACGCGGTGCCTTGCCGCGTCCTCGGGCCTCGATCGTCTCCAGGAGGATCTCCAGCAAGTAGGCTGCCAGCAGGGCCACGATCGGCTGCGCCCACGATTGCTCGAAACCGAACACCGTGTGTCCTAAGACGTTGAGCAGGGTGATCGCCGTGGCAAAGCGCCGCAGGGCCACGATCCGGAGGTCACGTTTCTTTTCAGTCATGGGTCGCCTTCTCCTTCTTCTTGGCCGTGGATTCGCCGAGCACCAGCGTGTGGCGGCCGGCGGCGAGTTGGTAGGTCTGTTTCTGAGCGGCGCCGCCGCGGTCACGCCAGGCGACGTCGATGTCGAGCAGCGCGCCGGGAGCGATCTCGCCCAGCCCGAAATGAAGCTCCGGGCTGCGCGCTCCGGAGTGGCCGTTCCCGCCGTCGACTTGGGCCACCAGGCGGCGTGTACCGTTCAGGTAGACGGTGGCGGAGGCGCCGATAGCGGGCGAGCTCCTCCCTGGCTCCGCGCTGCGAAGCCGCAGGTCGAGGACGAGAGACGAACCGGACGAGGGCGAATCGTTGCGGTAGAAAAAGGAGGTCTCCCACTGATTCGCCACCGCGAAGTCGAGGTCACCGTCGCCGTCGACGTCGGCGGTGGCGATACCGCGGCTCACCTGGACGTCGTCCATGCCGAGCTTCGGGGCCAGGTCGACGTAGCGGCCTTCCGAGGTGCGCACGAAGAAGGGGTTGTGCAGGTGCCCGCTCAGATCGTCTCCGGCCCGGTAGACGTGCCAGCTGGACGGATAGCGCAGCAACTGGTCGTTGCCCATGGCTGTTTCGTGAAGCTCCGGCCAGCGGTTGCTCGTTCCCTTCAGGAAGCCGGTCGCCTGGACGGCTTCAAGCAACCCGTCGTTGTTGAAGTCGCCAAAGCGCGACTCCCACGACCAGCCGCTGCGCGACAGGCCGAGGTCTTCGCTCAAGTCGCGGTACGGGGCCACGCCCTCCTTCATGAGCTCGGTCTCGCCGGTGCTCACGTACACGAAATGGCTCTCCTCGAGAGCGTTGGCTTCTCTCACTCGCAGCGCAGCGCGATCATGGGATCGACCCGGGTCGCCCGGCGGGCCGGTAGATAGCTGGCGACGAAGGCGTCCGAGCGGAAGCCCGGATCGATGTCGAGCAACGAGCCGAAGCTGCGGATCAGGAGGCCGGCGCCGATCATCAGGCTGAACGCAACGGCGACCTCGGCGACCACCAGGGCGTTGCGCAGGTGGGCGCCGTGCCCGCCCGCCGCCGCCCCGTTCTCGCTTTCGCGCAGCGACTGGCTCAGGCTGCGGCGCGAGAGCTGCAGAACCGGCAGAAAGCTGAAGAAGACGGCCGTCAACGCGGCGCTCAGACCGGTGAAGGCGAGCACCCGCGCGTCGAGGGTGACCTGCTCAAGGCGCGGCACGTCCTGCGGGCCGATGGCGACCAGAGTGTTGACCATCCCCAGGGCGAGCCCGAGGCCGAGCACCGCCGCGCCTCCGGAGAGCAGCAGACCCTCGACGAGGAACTGGTAGGCCACCCGCTTCCGGCTCGCCCCCAAGGCGCACCGCAAGGTGACCTCCCCCGTGCGCTCGGCGAGCTGCGCCAGGAGGAGGTTGGCCACGTTGCCGCAGGCGATCAGCAGCACCAGCCCGGCGGCCCCGAGCAGCACCAGGAGAGCAGGCTTGACGTCGCCCACCATGTGCTCGAGCACCGGCACCAGCACCGCGCCGCGTCCCTCGTTGGTCTCGGGATACTGCTTCGCGAGGTTGCGCGTGATGGCCGTCATCTCCGCCTGGGCCGTCCCCATGCCAACGCCCGGCTCGAGACGCGCCACGATACGCAGGAAGTGCAGCGCTCGCGGATACGAGTCGGGGCCGAAGCCCAGAGGTGTCCACAGCTGGGCGTCGGCGGGGAAATCGAGCTCGGGCGGCATCACGCCCACGATGAGATGCTCGTTGTCATCGACCCGCAGAGTCTTGCCGAGCACGTCGTGCTGGCCGCCGAAGAGCGTCTGCCACAGGCCGTAGCTGATCACCACCACTTTCTCGCCGCCGGGTTGGTCCTCCTCCGGCAGAAAGGCGCGACCGAGGATCGGCTCCATCCCCATCGTGTCGAAGAAATTGGCGGTCACCATGCCGCCCCAGAGACGCTCGGGCCGGTCGGAGCCCATGACGTTGTAGCTCCAGCGCACGAAAGCGGAGAGGCTCTCGAAGCAACGGCTCGCCTGCTTCCAGTCGAAGTAGTCCGGCAGCGACGCCGAAGCCCGGTCGTCGCCGCTCGATTCCACGGTGCCGAACATCCGGACCAAGTGCTCGGCGTCCTCGTAGGGTAGGGGCTTGAGAAGCACCGCGTCGACGACGCTGAAGATCGCGGTGTTGGCGCCGATGCCGAGCGCCAGGGTGAGCATCGCCACCAGGGTGAAGATCGGCTTCGACATCAACATCCGTAGGCCGTGCCGGATCTCTCGGATCCATCTTCTCATCGGTTCATCCTCCGTCTCGGGTCGCATTCTCGGGTCAGACGGCTTCTTTCAGCTCTTCCTCGAACCATTCCTCGGCACGGCTTTCGCCCTGGATCACGCCGTCGAAGAGCTCGACGTTGCGCCTCGCCTGGTGGGCGAACCGCTCGTCGTGGGTCACCATGCAGATCGTCGCGCCTTCCTCGTACAACTCGTCGAGGAGCTCCATCACGGCCATGCCGCTGTCCGAGTCGAGGTTCCCGGTGGGCTCGTCGGCGAGGAGCAAGAGCGGCCGGCCGGCGATGGCTCGCGCCACCGCGGCGCGCTGTTGCTGTCCCCCCGAGAGCTGGTGGGGGTAGTGGTGCTTGCGAGGGCTGAGCCCCACCTGGTCGAGCACTTCGCAGACGCGCTCCCGGCTCTCCCGAGCCGGCATGTCCCGATAGGTCAGGGGGAGCTCCACGTTCTCGTAGACCGTCAGGTGACGGATCATGTTGAAGGCCTGGAAGATGAAGCCGATCTGCTGGCCCCGCAACCGCGAACGTCTCGAGGACCTTGAGCCCCGCGATCGAAGCGGTGGCGATGGCAGGCTGCGCCACCGCCGTGTGGACGCCGTCGCCAGAGGTGGGCAAGGCGACGCGCTCGTAAAGCCGTTCGACCGGCAGGAAGCGCCGGCGCAGAATCCCGCCATCGAGGTGAGCCGGTTCTCCCTGCCCCGGAAACAAAAAACCAATCCGCGGCGTGCCCGCGGCACCGCTGGCGAAGAAGCCCTCCCGGAGGTCGAGGAGCCGTCCGCCCTCGTCGAGGATGCCACTGCGAAGCCGTTCGGCGAGCACCGCCAGACGGCGGCTCAGCTCTTCGGGACGCGAGGCCAGGACCGCACACCGCACCTGGCCTGGCGCGAGCCGGCGCACGAGCTCCGCGGCGAGGTCGCTCAGCTGTGCCCAGGAGAGGGTGCCGCTTAGATCGACGAGCTCGTCGAGCCTTGCCAGAAGCTCCACGACGCCGCCGGCCGCCAGCAGGAAGAGCTCGGTGTCCTGAGCCGAATACAAGAGGCTCGTCTCGAAGGAGTCGAGCTCGACTCGGGTAGGGCTTGCAACACCCTCCAAGACCACGTGGGCATTGATCCCGCCGAAGCCCATAGCGCTGACCGCAGCCCGCGGGGTGGGCCCCTCGGGCCAGGGTTCTGCCTGGGACAAAAGACGCAGCGCCGGCGAGTCGCCGGCCAGCTCGGGATGCGGCTCGCTCACGCTGACGTGAGGCGGCAGGACCCGCCGCTTCAGCGCCATGACCGCCTTGATCATCCCGGCCGCGCCGGCCGCCGCCTTGGTATGGCCGATGTTGGCCTTGATCGAGCTTAGCACCGCCGGCTCTCGGGCTCCGCTTTCGCGGCGGGCCCGCGACAAGACCCGCAGCTCCGTGGCGTCGCCGACCGCGGTCCCCGTGCCATGGCCTTCGAAGTAGCCGACGCTGTCGACGCCGAATCCGGCCCGGGCGTAGGCACGGCGCAGAGCCAGGAGCTGCCCCCCCTCCTTGGGCCGGGTGAGACCGCCCTTGCCGTCGGAGGAGATGCCCCAGCCACGCAGCACGGCATGGATCGGCCGGCCTTCGGCCTGAGCGTCTTCGAGCCGCATGAGAGCCACCATGCCGCAGCCCTCTCCGGGCCAGAAACCCGCCGAGCGGGCGTCGTAGACGCGCATCTCGTCGACCGCCAGGGCTCTGGTCTTGGCAAAGCCCACGAGCTCGAAGGGGTCGAGCGAGAGATCGACACCTCCGGCCAAGGCGATGTCGAGATCCCCGGCCACCAGTGCCGACGCCGCCTGGGCCACGGCGAGCAGGGACGACGAGCAGGCGCCGTCGACCGTGTAGGCGCCGCCTCCGAGGTCAAAATGATTCGCAATCCGTCCGGCGATGGTGTTCGACAGCCCACCGGCCAGACTCTCTTCGGTGATCGGCGGATAGGGAGTCTTGTAGGTCGCCTCCAGACGGTCGAGAAAACCGGCGCTACGCTCCTTTTCCCAGCCTTCCTCGTTCAGGGCGCTCTCTACGACGCGGCGCACGTAGGGCCAGCGCAGACGCATCAGGTTGGCCCGCACGAACTCGCCGGTAAGAGAGTTTCCCACCAGCACGCCGGCGCTCTCGCGCGGCAGTCCCGAAGCTTCCGGGTAACCGGCGTCGGCCAGGGTGTCGGCCGCCACGTCGAGGGCCAACCAATGAGTGAGGTCCGCCGAGCGGAAGCTGTTCCCGCCGACCCGAAAGCGCAAGCGGTCGAATTCATAACCTTCCAGCACCGCGGCCTGAGTGGAATAGATGCGATCCGGGACTCCGGCGTCCGGAGAATAATAATCCTCGAGGCGAAGGCGCTCGGCCGGCATCCGGCGAAAAGCGCGCCGGCCGGCCAGGACGTTCTCCCAGAGCTCGGCCGGAGAACGAGCCTCCGGATAACGGCAGGCCATTCCGACGATTGCGACTGCGTTCTTCATGACCTTGCCTCCCTGACCTCAAGGGGCGAGATACCGAACAATCGTCGCCGCATGGCGGCGAGCACACCTTGTGGCCGCTCTCGGTAGGACGCTTCGATTCGGTGATGGACAAGCTGCTCTGTCATGGACAATCCTCAACCTTCGGAAGACGAATCCCCGGACGGCAATTCCCGTGGCGGAAGATCACCACCCGCGGCGGTTTTTCATCCTGACCGGGGAGAAAGCAAGAAGTGTGCCGGGCTTCGCGGCCGGCTCGGAGGCTCTTGCGGAGCTTGGCGAAAGCTCCATGGTGGCGAGGGAGGGTAATCGAATACCCGAGGAGTGCAACCGTGTTCCCGGCCGGGGTTGACCCACGGCTCGATCTCGCTAGACTTGGCGCCTTGAAAGACAAACTCACCCGAAGGAAAAACGATGACCGAGGCGAACCTGCCCCCCGTCGTACGACGGTTCCTCCGCTACGTCCGGATCGACACCCAGGCCGACCGCGACTCCACGTCGACGCCGTCGAGCGAGAAACAGAAGGACCTCTCGCGCCTCCTCGCCGAGGAGCTTCGCGAGCTCGGCCTCGCCGACGCCGAGATGGACGGCTACGGCTATGTCTACGCCGAGCTCCCCTCGACGCTTCCCGCCGAAGACGCGGCCAAGACTCCTGGCGTGGCGCTCGTGGCCCACGTCGACACCTCGCCCGAGGAGCCGGGCGGTCCGGTCAAGCCGCAGATCCACCGTGACTACGACGGCTCGGTGATCTCCTTGCCAGGCGATCCGTCCGTGAAGCTTGATCCGGAGAGGAGCCCGGCGCTGCTCGATCACATCGGGCACGACCTCATAACCTCCGACGGCACGACGCTGCTCGGCAGCGACGACAAGGCCGGCGTCGCCGTCATCATGCAGCTCGTCGAGGATCTTTTGGCGGACCCAGACTTTCCACGTCCGAGCGTCAAGATCTCGTTCACGGTCGACGAGGAGATCGGCCGCGGCGTCGACAAGCTCGACCTGGAACGGCTCGGCGCCGACATCGCCTACACGATCGACGGTGGACGGATCGGCGACCTCGACACCGAGACGTTCAACGCCGCCGAGGCCCGCGTCACAATCGTTGGCGTCAACGTCCACCCGGGCACCGCCAAGGACGTCATGGCGAACGCCGGCGCCATCCTCTGCGAGATCCTCTCGCGCCTGCCGTCCTCCGAGGCGCCGGAGACGACCGAGGAGCTCGAGGGCTACTTCTGCCCCTTACGGCTCTCGGGCCTGATCAACCACGCCGAGGCGCGGATTCTCCTGCGCGACTTCACCGACGAGGGCCTGGAACGGCGCAAGAACCTGGTGCGCTGTCTGGTCCAGGCGGCGCAGATCCGTCATCCGCGGGCCCAGGTCACGGTCTCGATCGAGGACAACTACAAGAACATGCGCTCCTACATCGAGGAGAAAGATCCGCGGGCCATCACCTTCGCCTTCAAGGCGGCGGAGGCGATGGGGCTTGAGCTGAGCGCCGAGCGGGTCCGCGGCGGCACCGACGGGTCGCGTCTCTCGGAGATGGGGCTGCCGACCCCGAACGTCTTCAACGGCGGCTTCGACTACCACAGCCTCTTCGAGTGGAACACGGTTCAAAACCTCGAGGCGTCGCTCGCCTTCGTCAAACAGCTGGTGCGTACCTGGGCCGAGCACGGCCGGGACTAGCTAGAGGGACGCGCGGTGCGCCGCAAAGGCAAGCTCGTCCTGCTGGAGGGAAAGGCTCTGCGGGCGGACGACGGGGTGGTCGTCGCGGAGTGCGAGGGGAAGTTTCTCGTTGAGGATGGTTGAGGTGAGGCGTTAGCGCCTTTGCTGCGCCGCCGTCGTTTCCCGGGGATGAATCCCGGGCTACACCTTAAAAGGCGCCCTGCGGGCTTACCGGCTAAAGCCGGAAGATCCCGCGGCTTCAGCCGCAAAGCCCGTAGGGCGTCGTTTGAAATGTAGCCCGGGGCTTCAGCCCCGGGAGATTCCGCTACAATGCCGCCATAACCGAAAGGCATTCCCATGGACGAGACGACCCAAGCCCAGGAGCTCGGTCCCTACCGCTTCGACGTCCTCCTCGGACGCGGCGGCATGGGCGAGGTCTACAAGGCCTGGGACACCCGCCTCGAACGCTGGGTCGCCGTCAAACGCCTGCGCACCGACCGCGCCTCCGCCGACGAGCGCGAACGCTTCCGCCGCGAGGCCCGCGCCGCCGCCCAACTCGGACACCCCGCCATCCTCCAGGTCTTCGACGTCCTCGAGGACAACGGCGACTGGATCGTCATGGAGATGGTCGACGGACCCGACCTCGCCACCCTCGTCGAAGACGGCCCCCTCGTGCCGCGCCTCGTCGTCGACTACGGACGACAAATCGCCGACGGCCTCGCCGCGGCCCACGCCAAGGGGATCGTCCACCGGGATCTCAAGACCCAAAACGTGATGGTCCTGCCGTCGGGACATTTGAAGATCCTCGACTTCGGCCTCGCCAAGACGCTCGACGGCGACCAAAGCCTCCAAGGCCTCGCCGGGACGCCCCGCGCCATGTCGCCCGAGCAGGCCCTGGGACGCGACGTCGACGCCCGTTCCGACCTCTTCGCCTTCGGCGTCCTGCTCTACGAGCTTCTGACCGCTCGTTCGCCTTTCCAGGGTTCCTCGATCGGGGAGACTCTGCACCGCGTGGCAACCCACCGGCAACCGCCGGTCCGGGACTTCGACGCCCGAATCCCCGCGGCTCTTTCGGATCTCGTCGATCAGCTGCTCGAGAAGGACCGGAGGCACCGTCCGCCCAGCGCGGGCGCCGTGGCGCACGATCTGGCCGACGTCGCGGCGGGAAAGCCGCCCGTTTACCCGGATCCGGGCTCGTTCGACGCTGACCCGGACGCCACGACCCTCGGCACCCTGGAGCCGCTCGGCGAGGCCGTCGTCCGGACGCTGGTCTTGAGCGACCTGGTCGATTCGACGAAGCTGGTGGAGAGGCTCGGCGACCGGACCGCCGCGGCCCTCTTCCGCCAGCACGATCGCCTGGCCCGCGACCTCCTCGCAAAGCACGAAGGTCTGGAAATCGACAAGACCGACGGCTTCCTGCTGCTCTTCGAACGTCCATGGAACGCGGTCTGCTACGCGCTCGCCTACCACCAGGCGTTGCAGCAGCTTTCGTTCGAAACCGGCGTGACCCTGGCGGCGCGCGCCGGCGTCCACCTCGGGGAGGTGATCCTGCTCCGGAACTCGGACGGCGATGTCGCCCGCGGCGCCAAGCCCCTGGAGGTCGAAGGCATCGCCAAGCCGACGGCGGCGCGACTCATGTCGCTCGCCGAAGGCGGCCAGACCCTCTTGACTCATGCCGCCTACGATGTCGCCCGGCGCAGCGCCGTCGACCAGGACGACGGTATAAAACGTCTCTTCGGAGACTCGGGACGCCTGGAGTGGCTCGCTCACGGCGCCTACCGCTTCAAAGGCGTCGCCGACGACGTCGACGTCTTTGAGGTGGGCGTGGAGGGGGTGGCGCCGCTTCGAGCTCCGGGCGGCTCCGAAAAGGCGAAGAAAATCCCCCCTAACCCCCCTTTCCTAAAGGGGGGGACAAGACTCTCCGATCCATCCACAACGGGCCCCCTACCGACTCCCCCACCCTGCACCTTACGCCCCTGGACGCCGCCCGCCTTCCCCGCCGAGCCCTACCCGGTGCTCCTCCCCTACACCCACCCCGACCTCCTCGTCGGACGCGACGACGACCTCGACGACCTGATGACCGATCTGCGCACCCCGGTCCTCGTCACGGGTCTCCACGCGCCTTCAGGAACCGGCAAGAGCTCGCTGCTCCTCGCGAGGCTCGTCCCGCGGCTCGGCTCGACGGGCCAGCCGGTGGCGCTGGAGCGTCATCCGCGTGAGGCGGGGGTGGCGTCGCGTCTGCTGGCCGACCTCCTCGACGACGTCGGCGCCGTCGCCGACGACGACTGGCCGGGCTTCGTCGACCGTCTCGCCGAGGTCGAACGGCTCGCCGGCACGCCGCCGGTCCTGGTACTCGACCAGTTCGAGGACGTCCTCCGGACCGAGGAGGCGACGCCACGGACGACGCTGGGCGTCCTGTTGGCGGCGACGGCGCGTCGGCGTCCGGGGCTTGGCGGTGGCGTCTGCCGCTGGCTTCTTTCTTACCGCAAGGAGTACCACGGCGCGGTCGTCGCGTGGCTGGGTGACGTCCTTTGCGACGCCCGCGACATCGGCGTCGAAGGCGTCGAGGCTCTGCCCCACGACCTCTCCGGACCTGAGCGCTTCCAGGACTTCGCCCTCTCGCCCCTGGGAACGCCGTCCGCCGGTGGGGACGACGACCAGATCCGAAAGGTTTTCCAGACGGCGATCGAAAGACCCTTCGAGCTCCGGCAGGACTCCGGAGAACCCCGCTATCCCTGGCGCTTCGCCCCGGGTCACGCCGAATGCCTGGCCCTGTCGTTCACCGACGCCCGGCGCCAGCGTCCCGACGCTCCGCTGACGCCGGAGCTCCAGGTGGTGCTGGCGCATCTGCTCACTCAGGCCGGAGAGGACGGCGTCCTCACGCTTCCCGAGACCGGCAACCTGGTCGACGAGGCCCTGGAGATCCACCTGAAGCGTGCCCTGGAGAACGCCTTTCCCGGCGGCTCACGGACGAAGCGTTCGCGGGCTCTCCTGGCGCTACGCGAGCTAGCGTCCGCCCACGGACGACGCGACGAAGGGTTGCCCGTCGAGCAGTTGGCGAAAGCCGTCGGCGACGACGGCGAGGAGGTCCTGGCGCGTCTGGCGACGCCGCTGACTCGGCTGATCGTGCCCTGGAGCTCTCCCGACGGTCCGCGGTACGTTCTCGCTCATGACCGTATGGCGGAGGTGATTGTCCGGGTGGTCGAAGAGGAAGGTCAGCACGGCGGGCTTGTCGTTGATGCGGAGCTTCTTGCCTTGCGTCGGTTTGTGGCGCTGAAAACGGCGCTTCACCGTTCGGGGCAGGCGAACGCGACACGGGTTCCGCGTCGACACAATCGGCGGATTGGCGGCCATGCGGACGTGCTTTTGTGGGACGACGAGCGACGTGGCTGGTGGTCGGCGTGTCAGCGTCGGCGTCGGTCCGATCTGCGGCGTGCGGTCGCCGGCACCATGACGGCGCTGATGGTCCTGCTCTTGGTGACGTGGGGGGCGTGGCGACAGGCCCGTTACCGTCAGGAACGACTGGACCTCCTCGAACAGGTGTCGGGCGGCGAGCCGGAAGCCGCGCTTCTTGCCGTCCAGCAATTACTGAAACGGGGCGACACCCAGCCGGAAGAGTTTCTCATAGCTCTGAAGAAGACCGAGGTCGCCATGGACGTGTTCGGGCTAGGTGCCATCAAGGCTAAAGCACGCTCCTCTCTAATCCTGGAGGTGGTGGGTCTCGCCATCCCCTGGGTCGAAGAGACGCCGGAAGACCCTGCGCTGATCGCCAATCTGGTCTGGGCTCTCGACTATGGGCCGGGGCGGGATCCCGTCTTCGCTTCTCAGGCGACTGAGTTACGCGATCGCGTCCTGGAGCCGTTGCGCAAACTGAAGCCGCCTCCTCTAATTCGGGCTGACGATCCGGACTGGATTGAGATCCCGTCGGGCATTTTTCTGATGGGAAGCCCCAAGGGAGAGGGATGGGACAACGAGCATCCCCAGCACGAGGTGACGATCTCTTCCCTCCGCATCCTCCGGCACGAGGTTACCAATGCCGAGCTCCGGCGTCTCGCGCCGGATCACCCGAGCGACGCAATTAGAGAAGAAGAGAACGCCGAACTGCGTTCGTACTACGAGAGCCGCTTCACCGCCGACGACCTTCCTGCCGCCTTCGTCTCCTGGTACCAGGCGTATACCTATGCCGCATGGATCGGTGGCCGGTTGCCCACCGAAGCTGAGTGGGAATACGCCGCCCGCGCCGGCTGTCCCTATGCGTATTGCAATCGAGACGGCAAGGAAGCCACCGTAGAGGCCGTCGCCTGGACATCTGAAAACTCCCCTGATGTACCATTTCTAAGCTATACGACAGATATACCTTCGACCGTTATGAAGCTCGAGCCGAATCCCTGGGGTATCTACGACATGCTCGGCAACCTCTGCGAGTGGAATGCCGACTGGTACGCTGGATATCCAGCCGAGTCAACCACGGTCCGTACCCGAAGCGACCCCTGGGGACCTGCCGCCTACAGCGGCGTCAGGCGCGTGGTTCGCGGGGGTAGCTTCAGGGACAATGCGACGAGTGCGCGCGTGGCGAGGCGTGACTGGTTTCCCCCGGACATCACGTTCGATAACCCGGACATCGCGTTCGACAAGCTGGGCTTCCGTGTCGTTCTCCCCGGCCGCCCCGAGCGATTGATAGTGGATCCTTGATTTTCTAGAGCTGTGCTCTGCGGCACGACCAGCAATCGACAGCAAAATCTGGCCGACGGCGACCGATTCCAGCGCGTTTAGCCGGCCAGGATGCCGGATACCGATTAATGATTCTCCATCTGTGGGTAGGGGCGACTGGAACGTCGGCCGCTGGGAAGGGCGACCCGGAAGCCTAGGAGGTCGCTCCCGAAGTCCGGGGAGTGCCTGCTACGGAACGCCACGCGCGCCCACCAAGCGTCGCTCCTGAAGCCACCACCGCGAATCACGCGCCTGACGCCGCTAGGGGCGGCAGGTCCCCAGGGGTCGCTTCGGGTATAGGCCGAAGTCGGCTCGGCTGGGTACCCGGCGTACCAGTCGGCATTCCACTCCCAGAAGTTGCCAAGCACGTCATAGATACCCCAGGGATTTGGCTCGAGCTTCATGACGGGCGAAGGTATATCTGTCGTCTTGTCCTGAAACGGGACGTCAGGTGAGTTTTTTTCGATCCAGCCGACGTCTTCAACCGCGACTTCTTTGCCGTGTCGGTTGCAGTAGGCATGAGGACAGCCGGCGCGGGCGGTGTATTCCCACTCGGCTTCTGTGGGCAAACGTCCACCCAGCCATGCAGAATAGGTCCAGGCCTGGTACCAGGAAACAAAGGCGGGAAGGTCGTCAGCGGTGAAGTGGTTCTCGTAGAGCGAGCGCCTTTCGTCTTGCTCAGTTTCCTCGATCGCTCTGATCGGGTGATCAGGCACCAGGCGCCGAAAATCAGCATTGGTGACCTCGTGCCGGAGAATCCGGAAAGCGGAGACTCTCACCCTGTGCTGCGGTTGCTCGTTGTCATCTCCCTCTCCTTCCGGGCTCCCCATCAAAAAAGTGCCCGCCGGAACCTCAATCCAGTCCGGATCGTCCGCCCGAATCGAGGGGGGCGTCCTCAGCTCTCGAATCGGCTTCAAGACGCGGTTTCGCAATTCGACCGCCTGCATGGCGAATGCGGGATCCCTCCCTGGGCCATAGTCGAGCGCCCAAACGAGGTTGGCGATCAGCTCAGGATCTTCAGGCGTCTCCTCGACCCAGGGCAATGCCAGCTCCACCAACCGGAGCACCGCGACAGACCGCTCCTCACCCTCGAACGTACCCAGGCCATGCTCCAGAACGTCCATGGGGACCTCGGAAGATTCTTGGCGCTGCCGGAGTGCGGCAAGAAGATCCGCCTCGTCAAGGCCTGTGATGACGGCGGGGATCGCGTCGACCATCGAGAGCAGCCGCACCAGCGTGGTCAGCGTCGCCTCCGGGTCACGAGCAGTCTCTACCTCCTGAATCCAGCCTTTATAGGTGGTGCGACGTTCCGCCCACTTCCACGCCCCCAGGCTGACGGCCACGACCACCGCCGCCGCGATACCCCAGCGGACGACCTTGCGCTGCCGGGAGCGCCTGCGGGCCGACCGGCAAGCCGCCCACCAGCGCTGCCGTTCCTCCCCCCAAAGCAACGCCTCAGCATGCTTCTCGATCCGCCGAGTGTCGGCAAGAGCGATCCGCGTCGCCTCGTCAACCTCTCCCGACGCAAAAAGCTCACTGTGCAGCGCCACGATCCGCCGCAGGCCGAGCAGCTCCGCATCGACGCCAAGCCCTGCAAACGTCCCCTCGTCGAAGAGCCGCACCAGCACCTCGGCCATCCGATCGTGCGACAGCACGTAGACCTGCTCGCCGCCGTGCTCCTCCAGCAGCACCAGACGCGTCCGCGCCGTCGCCAGCTTCTCCAGCACCTCATGTCCCTCCGAACCGATCGCCTGCGCCAGCGCCGCCACCGGACGCCCGGCGTCGCGCCGGCCGTGGGCGTCGGCGAGCTCGCGCAACGCCAGGAGCGCCCGTGCCCGTCCGAGGCGCGTGTCGCGCCCGCCGAGGAAGGCGACGTCGAGCGAACGGCGCAGGTGCTCCTCGAGGGCCGCCTCGATCAGCTCGCCGGGGTCGTCGCGGACCTGGACGCTTACCTCAGCGTCCCGTGGCCTTCCCGCCCTCTCCAGCAGATGGGCGAGGACGACTTGCAGCTCAGGCGCCAAGGGCGCTTTCCGACGCTTCATCCGGGCCTCGGCGAAGGCGCGGGCGAGGCGCGCGGCACCGTCGGCGGCGAAGCGCCAGGGGTACCGGCGACTGCCGTCGTCGCGGGTCAGCGTCAGGGGTTGGGTGATGGCCGCTTCGAAGATACGGGACGATGCTGTGGTTGGGTCGTCCGTACCGGGGGTGGGGGTGCCGAGGGGTGGGAGGGCGTAGGATTGGAAGCGGTCGGGTCCTGATAGGTCGTGGGGGAAGGAAAATCCCCCCAAACCCCCCTTTCCTAAAGGGGGGCTTTCAGATTCTTGCTCCCCCTTTAGGAAAGGGGGCTGGGGGGATTTCCGCGCCTCGCGCAGCACGTCCCGCAACCAGCGGACGACATCGCTGTGAAACTCCTGACGATAAGCCAAAAGCCAACGGCAAGGCGGCCCGTCGAGCCCCGGCAGACGCTGCGCCGAGGACGCCAGAAGCGTCCCGATCACCGTCCGGGCGCGCCGCGCGCCGGGCAGGTCGCGGAACAGGCCTTCGAACTGATCGAGCACCAGGACGGGAGGGACGCCCTCCGCGGCGCGGCGAACGGCGTTCAATGCGTCGACGAAAGCGCGGGCGTCGTCGTCCTCGACGGCGTTCTCGTCTTCGACCAGCTCGCCGAGCAGGCGGCCGACGATCCCCGCCTCGCAAGGATGACGCTCGAACGCCACCGGACGCCTCTCGCCGCGCAGCACCGGCACAAGACCGCCGGCCAAGAGCGAGCTCTTGCCCGTCCCCGACGCCGCGTGCAGCCCCGTGATCGCCACTGGACGCGCCAGCAGACGACGCAGCTCGTCGAGCTCGTGGTCGCGTCCGGCCATGAGGTCCGGGTGGGTGTAAGGCAAGAGCACCGGGTAAGGCCGTTCGGGGAGCGCCGGCGGTGGCCACCGCCGGAGCGTCGGCTCGACGACGCTGCTGTGTTTTCGCTCAAGCGCTGCGAGGCTGCTGTTGTCCGAAGCCTGCTGGGACGCCTCCAACTGACGGCGGACGAGGGCGCGGAAGCCATCGACGTCGGCGGCGTCGAAGGGGACGGCAAGGCGCGCCAGCTCGCCGCGGAAGTCGCGCAAGACGGCGCTGGCGCGCGGGTCGTCCTCGTGGGAGGCGGCGGAGGCGTCGGCGGCGAGCAGAGGCAGGACGGGCTTGCCGTGCTCGAACCCGGCGCGCGTCTCCCACCACGTCCAGGGGTGCCGTCCGTCGCCGCCGAGCTCGGGCGGCGGGACGCGTCCGCGGCGGTGGCCGACAATGGCAAGCACGAGGTCGGTACGTTCGACTTGGCGGGCGCAGGCGCGCACCGGGTCGAGCCCATGGACGCCGGCGACGTCGCGCAGCACGGGCTCAAGCCGCAGCTCGCGGACGACGTCGCAGGCCGCGGCCTGGTGGGGCTCCAGCTCTTCCGGGGTGGAGGTGATGAAGATTCGCATCCGGGGCCTCGGGAACCCCATTCTAGCGAGATTCTCTCAGAAGGAGGCCTGCGAACGCGCGGACGGCCTGGTGGCGTTGTGATATCCTCCGGTCCAGGAGGTCAGGACGATGCCCCTTAGTCTGCAAGAGCTTGAAGACGAAGCCCTCCGGCTCCCCGTCGAATCCCGCGGCCGACTGGCCCATCGGCTGCTCGAAAGCCTGGAACCCTCGGACGCCGAGATCCAGGAACGCTGGGTCCGAGAAGCGGAGCAGCGTGCCGAGGAAATGAGGAGCGGCCGGCTGCGCGGCGAGCCGGTCGGCGAAGTGCTGGCGCGAATCCGCGCCAAGCTCGCATGATTCCCGAAGCCGACATCCATCCCTTCGCCTCGCGCGAGCTCGAGGACGCAGCTCTCTTCTACGATCAGCGCGTCCAAGGCCTTGGCAAGAGGTTTCTACTTCGTGTCGAGAAAGCCATCGAGCAGATCCTTCTTTTTCCTGAAGCTGCTCCCATCGTAGGAGAAACGGTACGGCAAAAGGTCGTCGACCGATTTCCTTACAGCCTTTTCTACATCTTCGAGAAGAACGCGGTCTTCTTCGTCGCCGTCGCCCACCAAAAGCGCGAGCCGATGTACTGGAAAGATCGTTTGCCGAAGTGAGGCCGCGCTGGGACGATTGCCGACAGCTCTTTCAAGAGGACACCGATGCCCATCACGAAATCTCATCTCCTGATCCCAGTCCTCGCCGCGCTCCTCGCCGCGCCGCTTGGCGCCCGCGCTCAACCGGAAGGCTCCCCCTGGGACGCCGAGCCCTTCACCGCCGACGCCGAGGCGCTGGCGGCGGCCGCGGCCGAGCGCACGGTCGAGGAAGGCGTCGACCTGGAGATCCTCCTCCAGGAGGCTCACTTCCACTTCGACGAGGCGGGTCGGTTGGAACGACGAATTCGTTCCATCTTCCACGTCCTCACCCCGGTCGGCCTGCGCCAGCTGGCGACCGTGGAGGTGGCCTGGAGCCCCTGGCACCAGGAACGGCCGCAGTTGAAGGCCCGGGTCGTCACCGTCGACGGCACCGAGCACTGGCTCGATCCCACGACCGCCGCGGAAGCGCCGGTCTACGAGGACATGCCCGACATCCTGAGCGATCGCCTCCTGCTGCGCGCTCCCCTGCCGGCCGTCGCCGTAGGCGCGGTGATCGAACGCGAGGCCGTGGTCCGCGACACCGAGCCTTCTTTCAGCGACGGCACCGTGCACGGTTTCTCTTTCGCCCGTACCTACCCGGTACGGCGAGCTCGGCTCGTCGTCGAGGCGCCCGTGGCCCTGCCTCTCCATTGGGTGACGCACAACCTCGAGGGCCTGGAGCCGGAACGAAGCGTCGACGGCGACCGCGTTCGCCTGGTCTTTGAAGAGGGCTCCCGCGAACCGATCGAGAGCGTCGAGACCCTGACGCCGGGCGAGGTCCAGCAATTCCCGGTGGTGGGTTTCTCGACCGGAGAGTCCTGGGCGCGGATCGCCGAGCGTTACCACGAGATCGTCGAGGAGCGGCTCGCAGGGACGAAGCTTCCTCAGATCGTCAAACAGGCGACCTCCGGGGTGAAATCGCGGCACGAAAAGATCGAGGCGCTCCTTGCCTGGCTCCAGAAGGAGATCCGCTACACGGGCCTTGAGTTCGGCGAAGGCGCGATCGTGCCGAACCCCCCGGCGGCAACCCTGGAGCGGCGCTACGGCGACTGCAAGGACAAGGCGACGCTGCTCGTTGCGCTGCTGCGTGAGGCCGGCATCCCCGCGTACCTGGCGCTCCTCTCCGTCGGGCGGGGCCGCGACGTCGAGCCGCGCTTGCCGGGCTTCGGCGCTTTCGATCACGCGATCGTCTACGTACCGCGCGACGGGAAGTCCGGCGAGGAAGCATGGATCGACCCGACTCACGAGTTCGCCGCCGCGGGCGAGCTGCCGATCCCGGACCAGGGACGCCTGGCGCTCGTTGCCGCGCCGGGGACCCAGGAGCTGGTCTTGACACCTGAGGCGCCGTCCGAGGCCAATCGCGTCGTGGAGACCCGCGAGGTCTTCTTGAACCCCGACGTGGGCGCCGCGCGGGTCGTCGAGACCTCCCAGATGTGGGGCTCGATCGGCCGCGGCCTGCGACGGAGCTACAGCCGGGCCGATCCTGCCGACGTCGAGAGCGCTCTTTTGACCTACGTCGGCACGAGCTACGCCGCCGACGAGCTTCTAAGCTGGAAGATCTCTGAGCCGAGCAACCTCAAGGAGACCTTCCGGATGCGCGTCGAGGCCAAGGGCGCTCAGGTGGCGATCACCGACCTGGGAGAAGCGATCGTGGCCGTCGTCCCGGCAGGGCTCCTCCAGCGCCTTCCCCAGGCCCTGCTCCACGAAGCCGGCGAGGGGGAGAAGAAAAGGCGCTACGACCTGGTAGTGCCGGAGCCCTACGTCAACGAATGGCGCTACCGGATCACCGTGCCCGACGGGTACCGTCCGGCCTCGCTTCCCGAGGACGAGAGCCGTCGCCTCGGCCCGGCGAGCTTGACCTGGCAGCTGACGCAGCTGGACGACGGCGTCGTCGGCCTCGACCTGCGCTTCGACAGCGGCAAACGCCGCCTCTCCCCCGAGGAGGTCGACGCCTTCCGGAAAGCCGCTGCCGAGATCCGGGACGCCGAGCCGCTCGTGCTGCGCTTCGAGCACGTGGGCGAGACGCTGCTGGCCACCGGCGAGATCCGCGCAGCCCTGGAGGAATTCGACCGCCTGCGCGCGGCGCGTCCCGAAAGCGCCCTGCCGCACGTCCGCCGGGTAGGAGCGTTGCTCGCCGCGGGCCTCGGCGAGGCCGCTCGTCAGGAGGCCCGCGCCGCCGTCGAGCTCGAAGGCGAGCTCGACCTGAGCTACCAGATCCTCGGCTGGACCCTTCAGCACGACGCGATCGGGCGGCACCTGACCGGAGCTTTCGACCTTGCGGGTGCCGTCGAGGCCTACCGCAAAGGCAAGGAGATCAGCCCGGAGAACCTCGTCACCCGCCGCAACCTCGCGATCCTCCTCGAGCACGACGAGGAAGGTATGCGCTACAGCCGGCGGGCGCGGCTCGACGAAGCCGTCGACGAGTACCGTGAGCTCTTCGAGATGTCCGACGCCACAGGCCTTGAGGAGAACCTCCTCGTCGTCCTGGTTCGAGCCGAGCGTTTCGCCAAGGCGCTGGAGCTCGCGGAGACGCTGAACGAGTCGCCGGCCCGCGACATGGCCCGGCTGGTGGCGCTCGCCGCGACCGAAGGCGCCGCCGCCGCCGGCCGCGAGGCGGCCCGCGTCGACGAGGGGAGCCGTCGCCAGACGCTCGCCCAGGCTTCCCAGATGCTCGTACAGCTGCGTTACTACGCCGAAGCGGCAGCGCTCCTGACCGACGCCGCCCGCGGCGCCCCCAACGCCACGGCGGTCCTCAACTACGCTCAGACTTTGAAGAAGACCGTCCGCTACGAGGAGGTCGAGCTCGACGACACGGATCCCGAGAGCCTCGTCCGGCGGATCCTGATCGCGGCGCTCGCCGGTACCGAGGACGACTTGGAGGCGCTCTTCAGCCGCCATACCTCGCCCGAGGAGCTCGACGAAGAGCAGGAGAGCTTCCGGACGCTGGGACAGATCCTGCGCCGCGGCCTCCGGGACACGAGCATGCCCCACGACGCCGTCCTCGACGTCATGCTGGCCTCGATCCGGGTCTCGAAGCAGGGCTCCCCCGAGGTCGGCTACCGCCTCCAGGTCCGCTGGCAGATGGGCGACGTCGACACCGGCACGACGATGTGGGCCGTGCCGGAAGACGGTACCTACCGCGTGCTGGCGGCCCGCAGCCTCGGCGCCCTGGGCAACGCGGCCTGGCGCTGCCTGGAACAGGGTGACCTCCCGGCGGCACGCCGCTGGCTCGACTGGGCGCGGGAGGAAACGCCTTTGCCGAGCGCCGACGACCCCTTTGCCGGCGCCCCGTCGGCCCGCTTCTGGACCCGCGGCGCCGAGGCGACGGCCGATCAGATGCGCTACGCCGCCGCGGCCTTGATGGCCCTCGGCGACGACGCGTCGGAAGCGCTAGGCGTCCTGCTCGAAGGGCGCGAGGCGGCCGGCGACGACGAGGAGCGGCGCCGATTCGACCTCGCCCTGGCGGTGGCCTACTCGTCGCTCGAGGACGACGAAAAAGTCGTCCCCATCGCCCAGGCGCTGCTCCTGGAAAGGCCCGACTCGGACGCGGCGCTCGCGATCCTCGTCCAGTCGCTCGGCCGCTTGAAACGTTGGACCGAGCTCCGCGAAGCGGCCGCGGCACGGCTCGAGAAGCTCCCCGACGACCCCGGAGCGCTGCGGGCTCTGGCGCTCGTGGGCGAGAGGCTCGGCGACCTCGACGAGGTCGAGCGGCGCTACCGTCAGCTCGTCGAGACGGGCGGCGCCGAGGGAGTCGACCTGAACAACCTGGCCTGGACGTTCGTCGTCCGCGGCGACGTCGACGAGGAGACCCTGGAGGCGGCACAGGAAGCGGTGGCCAGAGAGAGCTACCAGAGCGCGGCGAGCCTCCACACCCTGGCGGCGGTCTACGCGGGCCTCGGCCGCAGCGCCGAAGCGCGGGAGGTCATCCTCCAGGCCATGGCGCTCGACGGCTACGACGAGCCGCGCAGCGAGGACTGGTTCATCTGGGGACGGATCGCCGAGAGCTACGGCGTCAACGACGCGGCAGCCAAGGCCTACCGTAAGGTCGAGCGTCCGGAGGACGAGGAGGAGATTCCGACGTCGACCTGGAGGGCGGCGCAGCGGCGCCTCAAAGCTCTCGCCGAGGCCGAGGGATCGTAGAGCTTGGAGGCCAACCCGGCGCGGGAACAACCCCCGAGCTCGGCAAGTCTTTAGGCCCGTTGCGGAGATCGGCGATTTCCCTCGCCCTGGTAGGATGAGGAGGTGCCCGACCGGCGACGACACCGCGGCCCTCACCCTCGCGACACCAACCGATTCTCCGCCGACAAGCTCCCGGAGCTGCGCCGGGCGGCCGGCGACCTGGCATGGCTTCTGAGCCGCGCCTATCCGGTCAAAGCGGCCGTCAAGCTGGTCGGCGACCGCTATGCGCTGCCCCTGCGCCAACGCTCCGCGATCCAGCGCGCGACGGTGGGCGATCCGGTCCGCGACGCTCGCAGAGCTGGACGCGTCGCGCCGGCCGCGGTGGCCGGACGGCCGCTCCTGATCGACGGCTACAACGTCCTGCTGACCGTCGAAAGCGGCCTCGGCGGCGGGATCGTCCTCGCGTCCCGCGACGGCGCCTACCGCGACATGGCGTCGATGAGCCGACACTACAAGCGGGTCGAACAGACGCGAAGCGCTCTACGGCTCCTGGGCTCGTTCCTCGCCGAGGCGGGGTGCTCGGAGGTCCGCTGGTACCTGGACCGTCCGATCTCCAACAGCGGACGGCTCCGCCAGCTGATGGAAGAGACCGCCGCCGAGCGCGGCTGGCCGTGGACCGTCGAGCTCGTCGCGAGCCCCGACCGGACCCTCGCCGCGTCCGCCGAAATCGTCGCCACCGCCGATGGCTGGATCCTCGATCAGGGCGGAGCCTGGCTCAACCTGGCGCGGGAAGTCGTCGACCGCGACGTCCCGGAGGCCTGGATCGTCGATTTCTTTCCCGACTCGTAACCCGACGTATTGTAGGGTTGCGCATTCACCACTTCCACGGAGACCTCGATGTACGTACGCCGTATCCTGCCGACGATCGCCGCGCTCTCCTGCCTCGTTCTCTTCGCCTGCACCCAACCCGGTGGCGAACCGCCGTCCGCCCCGGCGATCGAGGCGACGGAGATCCTCTGGGACGAATGGGGTGTCCCCCACATCTTCGCTCCCGACACCGACGGCCTCTTCTACGCCCACGGCTGGGCGCAGGCCAGAAGTCACGGCGACCTCCTGCTGCGGCTCCTTGGAAAGAGCCGGGGACGCGCCGCCGAATACTGGGGCGAGACGTATCTGGAGGGCGACCGGCTGATCCACACCCTCGGCGTCCCACGCCTTGCCGGCGAGTGGTACGAGGCCCAGAAGCCGCAGTTCCGCTCCGCCTTCGACGCTTTCGCCCGCGGCATCAACGAGTACGTGAAGGAGCACGGCGACCAGATCGACGACGAGGTCGAGGTCGTCCTACCCGTGGCCGGCACCGACCTCACCGCCCACCTCTTGCGCGTCCTGCACTTCGGCTTCGTCGCCCGACTGCAAAGCCTCCAGGGCCTCGGCCCCGAGCCTCCGGGCTCGAACGCCTGGGCCATCGCCCCCGAGCGCACGGCGAACGGCAACGCAATCCTCGTCGCCAACCCGCACCTGCCCTGGTCGGGCTCGATGATCTGGTACGAGTCGCAGCTCATAAGCCCTGAGGTCAACGTCACAGGTGCGGCGCTGATCGGCGACCCCTTTCACGGTATCGCGTTCAACGACCACCTCGGCTGGACGCACACCGTCAACACCCTCGACGGCGTCGACCTCTACGAGCTCACCCTGCAAGACGACGGCTACCTCTTCGACGGCGAGATCCGCGCCTTCGAACGCGAGGAGGTCACTCTACGCGTCGCCGGAGAGGACGGCGGCCGCGAGGAGACGCTTGTCGTCCGGCGCAGCGTCCACGGCCCGGTGGTCGAGGAGTCGGGAGGCAAGGCGGTGGCGGCGCGGGTGGTGGGGCTCGATCAGCCGCATCTCTTCGAGCAGTACTGGGACATGGCGCGGGCTAAAAACCTCGCGGAGCTCGAGGCGGCCCAGAGCCGGCTCCAGATGCCGATGTTCACGACGATGTACGCCGACCGCGACGGCCGGATCATGCATCTGTTTGGCGGCCGCACCCCGAAACGCGCCACCGGCGGCTGGGCCGACTGGGCCGGCAAGGTCGACGGCACGAGCTCGGCGAACCTGTGGAACGAGACCCATCCCTACGACGAGCTCCCGAAGGCGCTCGACCCGAAAAGCGGCTGGCTCCAAAACGCCAACGACCCGCCGTGGACGACGACGTTTCCCGAGGTCCTCGACGCCGACGACTACCCGCCCTACATGGCGCCGCGCTTCATGCACTTCCGCGCTCAGCGGTCGGCACAGATGCTCCTCGACGACGAGAGCTTCACCTTCGAGGAGCTGGTCGCGGCGAAGCTCTCGAGCCGGATGCGGGCCGCCGAGCGCATCCTCGACGACTTGGAGGCCGCTGTCGCCGCCCACGGCGGCGACGCCGCCCGACGCGCCTGGGACGTCCTCGCCGCCTGGGACCGGACGGCGGATGCCGAGAGCCGCGGTGGTGTGCTCTTCGAGAGCTTCTTCAACGACATGCGCCGCTCGGGCGGCGGCTTCGCCACTGAGTGGGACGAGGCGAATCCCATGACGACACCGGACGGCCTCGCCGATCCGCAGGCGGCCGTCGCCGCCCTGGAGCGGGCCGCGGCAGCGGTCGAAAGAGACCACGGCGCCCTCGACGTCGCCTGGGGCGAGGTCTACCGCCTGCGCCAGGGCGAGATCGACCTGCCGGCGAACGGCGGCCCCGGCGGCCTGGGAATCTTCCGCGTCGTCTACTACGCCCCCGACGAGGACGGGCGCGCAAGAGCCGCCGGAGGCGACTCCTACGTCGCGATCGTCGAATTCTCCGACCCGATCCGGGCGGAGACGCTCTTGAGCTACGGCAACTCCAGCCAGCCGGGATCGCCCCACAACGGCGACCAGCTGGAGCTTTTCTCAAAAAAGGAGCTACGTCCCGTCTGGCGCACCCGCGAAGAAATCGAGGCTCACCTCGAGGAGCGGGAGACCTTTTAGCCTGCCGGTCATGGACGAATGAGGGACCGGCGTCGCGCTCTGGTATACTTCTCCTCGGAAGCCGATCCGGGCTTCGACGCTCGGGAGAATCGTCCGGCCTGGGGCGCCGCGCATCGCAAGCTCTCGCGAAGACGCCTGACAAGAAAGGAGAGACGCCTTGAAGTCGATCCGGAACACCACCCACCGTCCCCTCCGAATCAACCTGCCGCGAGGCAAGACCGTGCATCTCGGTCCCCAACAGACCGGCCAGATCTCGCCCCACGCAGTCGACTTCCCGGCGGTGCGCGCGCTGGTGGAGGCCGGGGAGATCGAGATCTTCGACAGCGCGGACCAGGCGCAGTCGGCCAAGCCTGGCCCCAACTCCGCGGTACGCCAGAGCCACCCTGCCGCGGCCCAGCGCCACCCCACCGGCGACCGGTAGGCCGATCTCTTTACCCTCACTCCTGCAGCGGGACGTGCCAGTAGCCCACCGAGCGCAGGTAGTCTCTCCAGGAGATCGGCATGCCGTCGTTCCAGATGAGCTTCGCCGTGCCCATCCCCGGCAAGGACTTCGGCCGGCACGGCTTCGAGCGCAGCTTCATGCCGGCCTCTTCCGGCGTGCGGTTGCCCTTCCGCTGGTTGCACGGGATGCAGGCGACGACGATGTTCTCCCACGTGGTCCGGCCACCCCGGGCTTTGGGGAGCATGTGCTCGAAGTCAAAAGAGTTCGAGGGGACCCGCTCGCCGCAGTACTGACAGCGGCCCCGGTCGCGCAGGTAGACGTTTCGCCGGTTGAAAGCGACCCCGCGACGGGACAAGACCCGCGCCACCGTACGGACGAAGCGCACGATCGACGGCACCGGGAAGACCTCTCGCGCCGAGCGCACCACCCGGTCGGCGTAGGTCTCGACCACCTCCGCACGGCCCGCGAAGACCATGCAGAACGCCTCCTGCCACGAGACGCGGTTGATCGGCCGATAGCCGGCGTCGAGTACGAGAGTGTCCATCGTCGGGTCCTTCTTCCCAGAGTCCTCCCCGTTGTGGGGCCTATCCTACATCGTCTTCTCTCTTTGTCCACTGAATAGCAGATCTTCTTTCCGCTTTTGGCACCCCCGGGAGGACTCGAACCTCCGATCTCAGGCTTCGCCAGCCTGCGCTCTCTCCTCTGAGCCACGGGGGTGAAGACCCGTCTTGGCACCTCGAAATCGGCTGGCACCCCCGGAAGGATTCGAACCCTCGTCCCAGGTTTTGGAGACCCGTGCTCTGGCCAGTTGAGCTACGGGGGTGTTGGTAGGCCGGGTGGGAGTCGAACCCACAACTATCGGGTTAAAAGCCCGCTACGCTACCGTTGCGTCACCGGCCTACAGATTCTGGCGGGGTCGACGGGACTCGAACCCGCTTCTTCCGGCTCGACAGGCCGGTGTCTCGTCCAACTTCGACCTCAACCCCGATGAGATCTGCTATTCAGTTGTCAAAGGCACACCCCTCCCGTGCAGGGAAAAAAGCCCCTGTAGAACCTCCGCTTTCGCGGAGATGAGAAGCCTGGAAACGACGAAAGCCGGGAACCCTTTCAGGCGCCCGGCTTACAACGTTCGTTTCTCACGATACGAAACAGCTATAAGTCGGGCACCTCCCGCGGGTCGCAACCCTTCGCCGATTGGGTCTCGCTGGCCCAGCGCCGTCCTTCGGCAAGAAAGGGCACACCCATCCCACGCTCGGCGGCGGTCTGCGCCAGCGTACGCTCCAGGCGTCGGGGATGGAGGTGTTTCAACATCGGTTCGATTCTCGCGTTCGTTCGTGCCGTCTTCCGGCAACTAGACCAACTATAGACACCTCGACCCGGGTTGTCAAGAGGTGATTGAAATTTTTTTCGTAGGCGGCTAGAGTGGCGTTCCTCAAAAGGAGACACCGATGAGAGACCATTCCCATACCTGGAAGAGCCTGGAGACCAACCTCGTCCACGCGGGAGCGCCGCGGCCGCAGATCGACGGTGCCGTCGTGACCCCGGTCTTCCAGACCGCCAACTACCTGATGGCCGACGAGTCGAGCTACGACGCGGTACGCTACATCCGGCTCCACAACTCGCCCAACCACTACACCCTCCACGCCCGGCTGGCGGCGATCGAGTCGGGCGAGACGGCGCTGGTCACCGCCAGCGGCATGGCCGCGATCAGCGCCACGATCCTCGCCTTCGTCGATTCCGGCGGCCACGTCCTGGTCCACAAGTCGCTCTACGGCGGCACCCAGACCCTGATCGACGAGGACCTGCCGCGGTTCGGCATCGCGACGACGCCGATCGACACGACGCGCGCCGAAGGGTGGGAGGAGGCCCTACGCCCCGAGACCCGGATGATCTACGTCGAGGCGATCTCCAACCCGCTGATGGACGTCGCGGACCTCGAGGCGGTGGTCGATTTCGCACGCCGGCACGGCCTCGTCTCGGTGATCGACGCGACCTTTGCGTCGCCGGTCAATCTCCGGGCCCTGGAGCTCGGCTTCGACCTGGTGCTCCACAGCGCCACGAAGTACCTGAACGGCCACTCGGACATCGTCGCCGGGGCGGTCGTCGGCTCGACGGAGAAAGTCGACAAGGTTCGCCACCTCCAGCTCCACCTCGGTGCCGCGCTCGACCCGCACGCCTGCTTCCTCTTCGAGCGGGGTTTGAAGACCCTCGCCTTGCGGGTCGGACGCCAGAACGAGAACGCCCTGACGCTCGCCCGGTTCCTCGACGGCCATCCGCGGGTCCGCAAAGTCAACTACCCGGGCCTTCCCAGTGACCCTGGGCACGCTCTCGCCAGCCGGCTCTTCGACGGCTTCGGGGGGATGCTCTCGTTCTACCTGGACGACGTGGACGACATGGACCGGTTCATGGAGAGCCTCAAGATCCCGCTCCATGCGGCGAGCCTCGGGGGTGTGGAGTCGCTCGTGGTGCGTCCGTCTCGCAGCTCGCACCTGGGGATGGCACCGGAGGAGCGGGAGCGGCTGGGGATCACCGACGACCTCGTCCGGGTCTCGGTGGGGATCGAGGCGATCGACGATCTCGTCGAGGACTTTGGGCAGGCGTTGGGGTAGTGCTAGATGAACTTGTCTTAGTCTGTCCACCACTAGGCGGGGGGTTATTCCTGACGCCCTC
>CBDUYN010000082.1:0-41728 GCA_965371445.1 uncultured bacterium
AGGGTGTCTTCAGCCCGGGGCGCGCAGCCGTCTTTCCAGCCCATAGCACGGGCCTCAAGGCCCGTGCTATGGACCAGGAAGCCGGCTGAAGCCGGCTCAGGAGAACTATGCTAGTCGGTCTGAGACCGCGAGCCTCGCTAGCCCTTCGCTTCGAACCAGTCCACCCCCGTCCCCACGTCGACGACGAGTGGGGCGTCGAGCTCGGCGACCCCCGCCATCTCATAGCGCACCAGCTCGCCCACCGCCTCGGCCTCGCCCTCGGGCGCTTCCAGAACGAGCTCGTCGTGGACCGTCAGGAGGAGCCGCGCCTCGGGGATCTCGCGCTTCAAGCGGGCGTCGACGGCGATCATGGCGAGCTTCATGAGGTCCGCTGCCGTCCCCTGGATACGGGCGTTGATCGCCATGCGCTTGGCGTTCTCGCGCAGGGTGTAGTTGCGGCTCTTGATGTCGGGCAGCCGGCGGATGCGTCCGTAGAGGGTCTTGACGACGAGCGTCTCGCGCGCCTCCTCCAGCGTCTCCTCGGTGTAGCGGGCGACGCCGGGGTAGCGCTCCATGTAGGCGGCGATGAAGCGTCCGCCTTCTTTCTTCGTGATCCCGAGCTGACGCGACAACCCCCAGTCGCTCATGCCGTAGATGATGCCGAAATTGATCACCTTCGCCATGCGGCGCTGGTCGGGGTTGACCAGGAGCGGGGCGATGCCAAAAACCGCCCCCGCCGTCGCCGCGTGGATGTCCTCGCCGCGGTCGCCGTGTCGTGGCGGAAGGGTTGTCTCAGTCCGAAAATCTCAATAACCTGGTAGCCTATGTAAGAAGTGAGGCGCTGGGGTGAGCAGGAGAAACGCGGGCGTCTGAAGCCCAAGGCCCACTCCCAATCACTGTGGCCCCAGCTCTTGTATGGGCATACCTCATCGAGGAGGCGAAGGATCCCGAGATGGCCAGGTCAAATCGCGACAAAGCCGATCGCCTTGGCCCTTGCGCCTCGGACGACGAACGAGAGCACAAGTTCGAGCAGCTTTTCGAGAGGTTCGTCCACCCCGTCAACAACTTCTTCTCCCAGCGCGGCTTCTCCAGGGAGGACTGCCAGGATCTCACCCAGGAGACTTTCGTCGGTGCGTGCAAGGGGATGGAGCGCTTCCGCAACGAGTCGAGCGAGGGGACCTGGCTGTTCACGATCGCGGCCAACGTCTGGCGCAACGAGCTTCGCCGACGCTCGACGGAGAAGCGCGAGGCGGAGGAGGTCTCCATCGACGATGCCGGAGACCTCCCGTCCCGGGTCGAGGTCGATCCGCTGGCCGCGATGGTCATGGACAAGCGCCGCGAGCTGCTCCGAAGAGCCCTGGCGGAGCTGCCGGACCGGATGCGTCGTTGCCTGATTCTGCGCATCTACCACCAGCTCAAGTACCGCGAGATCGCGACGGCCATGCAGGTCTCGCTCAATACGGTCAAGTCGACGATTTCCCAGGCGACGGATCGGTTGCAGGAGAAGATCACCGCGTTCGAGGAAGACGAAGAGCGCGTCGTGGGGAAGGAGGCGTGATGGAAAGACTCCCTGGTGAGATCGAATCCGCGGTTCTGTCGTTCGCCGAGGAGAAGCAGAGCACTTCGGGCCAACACCCTGAGATCGACGATCTCGTGGCCTACCACGAGGGACGTCTCGATGGCGGAGCCCGTGAAACGCTCCGGGAGCATCTGGCCCTGTGCCGGGAATGTAGCGCCGTGCTCCTCGATCTCGCCGACTTTCACCACCTCGAGCCCGCGAGCGAAGACCATCGACTCTCCGAGGCCGACGAGGAGGCCCTGAAGGGCGTCCTGAAGGAGAGGCTTCGGGAAGCCGCGGAGCCGCCAGCGAAGATCGTTCCCTTCGAGCCGCGACGGCTGCGCACTTCCTGGAAGCTACTGGCCCACGCGGCCGTTCTGTTGCTGGCTCTCGGTGGTTTCTGGACGCTGACGAGCCGTCCCGGCTCGGACGTCGACGTCCTCTACCTGCGTCCCGATTCGGCCCGAGGATCCGTCGCCGAGACCTTCCAGGTCGCCGACTGGGCGAAGAGCTACTTGCTGGTCCTGGGATCGATCCGGCTGGAGGAGGCCACACGCTTTCACCTCGAGATCCTCGACGACGGGGGGAAGATCGTGGTGCGCGGCGCAGACCTCCACAAAGACCGCGACGGCACCCTCAACTTCCGGGTACCGAGGCGCCGGCTCGCCGCAGGAACCTACGAGATCCGGCTCCTCGGGGACGGATCGGACGAGCCGCTCGAGACCTACAGGTTGGAGATTGAAGTTTCTGAGTAGCCGTCGGAGTGCCGGCGGTACGGTCCTTGCCGTGCTGCTGCTCTCCCTCCCCCTCGCCTGTGAGCCGCCACAGGGCAACCAGCGAGCAGGGGAGACCCGGGACCCGGCCGGCTCTTCGGCGGCGGAAGGAGGCGGCAACGCCCAGGAGCCGCCTTCCGAGCTCGCTCGGGGCCAGCTCGTCCGGAGCGACGAGCGCGAAGAACCGATCGCCGCAGGCGAGGCCCATCGCTACGAGATCCTCCTCGAAGCCGGAGAGTACCTCCACGTCGAAGTCGAACAGCGCGGTGTCGACCTGGCCCTGGTCCTCAACCTTGACGAGAGCGAGATCGGACGCTTCGACAGCCCCAACGGGGCTTACGGCTCTGAGCACCTTTGGGCCCTCGCGCCTGGGGAAGGGACCCACAGCTTCAAGCTCCTGGCTTCTAGGGGCACAGGTTCCTACGCCATTCGTCAAGTCGGCCGGCGTCCTCCCACGGCTGAGGATCGCATCGCCCTCGCCGCGTGGAAGGCCTACACCGAGGGGCAATGGCGGCAGCGGAGCCACCCGCGTGAGGCCCTGGAACACTATCGGGAGGCTCAAGCGCTCTGGCAAGAGCTCAACGACCCCGTGCGGCAGGCGATGGCTGGGCTACGGATCGGCCAGGTTCAGCACAATCTTCGAGAAAGAAGACAGGCCATCGAGAGCTTCCGGGAAGCTCTCGAATACCTGCGCGATCAGGGGCAGACGTCCCAGGAAGTCGTGACCCTCCAGAAGCTGGGCCACACTCTGCGCCGCAACGCCGAGTATTCGGCGGCGTTGGCGGCCTTCGAGGACGCTCTCCGGCGGATCCGGCGCGTCGGCGACCGCTACGAGGAGGCCCACGCTTTGAACAACGTGGCGCTCGCGCTGGACCTCCAGGGCCGAATGGGCCAGGCGCTGGGGATGTATCAGGAGGCCCTGGATGCCTTCCAAGAGACGGATGCCGAGCCAAAATGGCGAGCGCGCACCCTGAGCAACATGGCGTTCAGTCACATCCTGACCGGGCAGCTGCCGGAGGCCCGAAGGGCTCTTCTCAAAGCGTTGGAGCTTCACCAGCAGGCAGGCGACGGCCGCGGCGTGGCATTGGTGAGGGCTCAACTCGGTTGGATCGCCTACCGCGAGGGCGACGTCACGGCGGCACTCGACGGTTATGATCGGGCGATCGAGCTCAGCCGGAGGATCGAGCAGGACTCGACGGCACGGAGGATCGAAGCCGGGGCTCTGGACCGTAAGGGGACAGCTTTCCGGGAGCTCGGCAGGTTGGCGGAGGCCCGCGCGGCCTACACTCAGGCGCGGCAGATCTTTGAGGATCTTGGTGACGCGCTCTTCGTCGCACATGTCGACACCAACATCGGCTGGCTTGACCTCCACGACGGCGAGACCGAGCGCGCCTGGACCCGATTCGAGCTGGCGCGTGAGCGTTTCGAGCCATCCAGGGGCCAGCACGACCAAGCCTATGTCCTCTATCTCGGAGCCTCGATCGAACGGCGACGCGGCCGTCTCGCCGAGGCGCGGGCATTTCTGGAGCAGGTCCTTGAGATTGTCGAGTCCAATCGCAGGGTGTCGCAGAATCCAAAAATGCGCATCTCCTATATTGGGGCTCGCTACGATTACTACGAGTCCTACGTCGATCTGCTGATGGACCTCCACCAACAGGAACCCGCCGCTGGTCACGCCACGACGGCTCTCGCCGCGGTCGAGCGCAACCGTGCCCGGAGCCTGCTGGAACACCTCACCAAGGCTGGCGCCGACTTCCGGCGGGGAGTGGACGAGGATCTCCTCGCCGAGCAGACCGCGCTCCAGGATCAGATCAACGCCAAAGAGCTTGAGCTGACAGAAAAGCGCTCGCCGGAGGTCGAGCGTCAACTGGGCCATCTCCTCCAGCGTTACCGACGGGTGCAGGACGACATCCGCGAAGCCAATCCGGTCTATGCCGAGCTGACCCAGCCGAAACCTCTCGGGGTCGAGGCGATCCAGCAACAGCTGCTCGACGACGAAAGCCTCCTCCTAGTCTACTCCCTCGGCCGCGAACGGAGCTTCCTCTGGACGGTCAGCACCTCGTCGATGACAGTCCACGTCCTGGACGAGGCGGCTGGGATCGAGAAGATGGCGGTGAGGCTACATCGTCGTCTGAGCAAGAGCTACGCGTCCGGTGCCAGGCTCCAGGCAGAGCTCACCGCGGCGGAGCTGAGCAAAAAGCTCCTGGGACCCATCGCCTCCAGGCTCGGCTCCCGGCGGCTCTTGATCATGCCCGACAAGGCCCTGCATCTCGTGCCCTTTGCGGCCTTGCCCAGGCCGGAGCCGGATGGAACGGCCGCCGGACCGCCTCTCGTCGCCGAGCACGAAATCGTCTACGTCCCCTCGGCTTCGGCGATCGCGGCCCTGCGGCGGGAGGTAGTGGATCGACCGGCCGCCGAGGGGTTCATGGCGGTGCTGGCCGACCCGGCCTACTCCGAGGATGGTGACTTCGAACGGCTGATCTCGTCACGGCTCGAGGGCAAGCAGGTCCTGGCTCTGGTGCCTGAGGGCGAGATCACCCTCGAAGCGTTCGGCTTCGCGGCCCGCCGCGAGTTGGTGACAAGCGGCCGGCTCGCCGCCTTCCGCTACCTCCATTTCGCGACTCACGGCACTTTCGACGTCGCGCATCCCGAGCGGTCAGGACTGGTGCTCTCGACGGTCGACGAAGAGGGCCAGGCGATCGACGGCATGATCCCGGCTC
The DNA here is from genome assembly GCA_965371445.1 of uncultured bacterium. GTDB lineage: Bacteria > Acidobacteriota > Thermoanaerobaculia > Multivoradales > J023 > DASWIG01. The sequence goes on from CBDUYN010000082.1 coordinate 5,031, forward strand.
ACGAGCTTTATCAGTTGCGGTTTTCAGCGCAGCTCGCCGTCCTCAGTGGCTGCAAGACCGCGTTGGGTCCGATGGTCCGCGGCGAGGGGATTCTGGGCTTGTCCCGGGGCTTCATGTACGCCGGTACGCCCCGCGTCGTGGTCAGCCTGTGGAACGTCAGCGACGAGGGGACGGCGGAGCTGATGAAGCGCTTCTACGACGCCCACCTGCGCCGCGGGATACGGCCGTCGGAGGCGCTTCGGGAGGCCCAGAGGTCGATGCTCGGCGAGGCGCGCTGGCAGGCGCCCTACTACTGGGCCGCCTTCGTCTTCCAGGGAGACTGGAGCTGAATCGCCCGTGTTGCGGAGAGGAAAACCAACAAAGAGCGTCGCACCGTGTCTAAATTAGCGAGGCTGGCGAAACCGCGGCTCGTCGGTGCGTCCCGCGGCCTCAAACACCCTCGCAAACCTTCTGAAAGGAGAATCTCATGGAAACGAAGCATCGCAGGGAAGGGTCGGAGTCCGAAGAGCACGATCCCGTCAAGACCGGCTACAGCGTCCCAGGAGACGGCCCGAAGACCGCCGCGGAAAAGCCTCCAGGACTCACTGAGGGATCGGAGTCCGAAGAGCACGATCCCGTCAAGACCGGCTACAGCGTCCCGGGAGACGATCCGAAGCCGGCCGCGGGACAACCTGTGGGGCTCACTGAGGGGTCGGAGTCTGAAGAGCACGATCCCGTCAAGACCGACGGCTACCGCGTCCAAGGTGACTAGATCTGGTGATCCATGAATCACCCCCTCCTGTTCTTCAACGGCATCGACGGCGCGACCGGGAAGTATCTTCTCCCCCCGATGAAAGCCGCGGACTTCGCCGACGAGATCCGGCTCCACCGCCTCCTTCCTCGCGGCGAGGGGAAAGGCGTCAAGTCGGGGATCGACGAACGCCGTCTGCAAGAGGCCGGCTGGGGCGTCATCTTTCCCCAGGATGTCGCCTCCGACGTCCGCAAGGCCGTGCAGGATTTGCTCGACTTGCGCCAGGACCTCAGTCCGAAGTATTACCGGGAGCTCACCTATCTGCCCGGTGAAAGTCACCGGAGCTTCCTGGCACGACACGGAGCTGGACCTGGCCCGATCGATCCCGAGAAGGTCCCTTACTACCTGCTGATCGTCGGTCACCCCGGACAAATCCCCTTTTCCTTCCAATTCGATCTCGATGTGGAATACGCGGTGGGTCGCGTTGCTTTCGACACCCCGGAGGAGTATAGAAATTACGCGGCGGGTGTCGTCTCTGCAGAGGCGGGACGAAAAAAAACACGTCCACACCGAGCCACCTTTTTTGGTTTCTGCAACCGGGACGAACCGACCCGCTGGACCCAGGAAGAAATGGTCCGGCCGCTTGCCGAGAAGCTTGGCAAAGCTGTGCGGGGCTGGGATATCCGAACCGTCCTCGGGGAGGAGGCCGACAAAGCGCGCCTCCGTCGCCACCTGGAAGGCGAGGACGAAGCGGCCTTCCTCTTCACCGCCGGCCATGCCGTCTGCTTCTCTTCCAGGAACGAGAAACGTCAGCGCCAGCGTCAGGGAGCGCTTCTGACGAGCGACTGGCCGGGACCCGTGGGCTGGGAAGGCCCCATCCCCGAGGATTACTATTTCGCCGCTTCGGACCTGAGCGACACGGCCTCACTCGACGGCTTGATCAGCTTCCACTTCGCCTGCTTCAGCGCCGGCACCCCCAAATACGACGCCTTCGCCATGAGAAAGGGACGGCGCCAGCGAGTGCCGATCGCCACTGAGCCTTTTATCGGCAGCTTGCCACAGAAGCTCCTGAGTCACCCGAATGGCGGCGCCCTGGCGGTCGTCGGCCACGTCGACCGTGCCTGGGAAACCTCCTTTTTATGGCAGAACGCAGGTAGACAGCTGGCAGTCTTCGAAAGTCTGCTCTTCGAGCTCCTCACAGGCGCGCCGGTCGGACTGGCCATGGAACACTTCGGACAAAGGTATGCGGCGCTCGCCGTCGATTTCGTTCGGGCTCTGCTGGAAGAGGGCGAAGATATCGACCTACCGCGGGCTTGGACCGCCTACCACGACTCCCAGGGCTATGTGGTGCTTGGAGATCCAGCGGTGAAGATCCATCCCGGAGAACGGTCATGACGGAAGCGACCCCGGAAGTGTCGCAGCTTTACGCCCTCCTGATTGGCATCAACCGGTACGCCTGCGAGGGCAAGGCAACGCGCGGTCTCTACGGCGACCTCGAGGGCGCCGTACGGGACGTCCGGGCGATGGCCGCCTTCCTCGTCGATGAGCGGGGGGTGCCGGAGGAGCACGTCCGCCTGCTGAGCGCTGCCGTGGCCGAGCGGGAACGCGAGGCGGATTCTCCAACCTACGAGAACATCACCCGCGCCTTCCAGGAGCTGCGATGCCGTGCGCGCCGCGGCGACCGCCTGTTGATCCACTATTCGGGACACGGCGGACGGATCCCGGCGCTGTGCCCTGAGCTCAAGCCCTCGTCGGGCCTCGACGAAGCCCTCGTCCCGGTCGACGTCGGTGATTCCGGAGGCCGTTATCTGCGCGACGTCGAGTTGGCATTTTACCTGCGCCGTCTGCTCGACGATGGTCTGCACGTCACCTTCGTCTTCGACTGCTGTCATGCAGGCGGTACTCTGCGCAGAACCGAACAGGGGATCCGCGGGGCGCCGCGCGTCGATCGCGAAGCTCCGCGGCTCGCCAGCAAAATAGCCTCGCATGAAGAGCTGGTCCAGGCGTGGCGGGCTCTCGCAAGCCCCTCCGGTGGGAGCAGCGACGAGAGGCGTTATCGGCAGGCACAGCCGTTGAGCGGCTGGCTTCCCGATCCACGGGGCTACGTCCTGATCGCGGCCTGCCGGCACGACCAGCTGGCGTTCGAGCACCACTTCGAGACCGCGGGCAAGAACGGCGTCCTGACCTGGTGGCTGCTCGAAGCAGCACGCCGGCTGGGCCCCGGAGCCACCTGCCGGCAGATTTGCGGCCGTGTCGTCGGCAACGTACAGCGGGGCTTCGAAGCTCAGACCCCACAACTCGAGGGCGCAGCGACGCGCGTCTTTCTCGGCCTCGAAGAGCGCAGCGAGCCGGACGCAGTCAACGTCCTCGACGTCGACGACGGCGTCGACGTCAAGCTCGCCGTCGGCCAGGCCCACGGCGTTCATGACGGGACGAGCTTCGCCGTCTATCCGTCCGGTTCGAGGGAGCCGGCAGGACGGCTGGCCGTCGTCCGGATCTGCGACCTCGGTGACCTCGCCTCGTGGGCCGAGGTCGTCGAACGCACCGGTGAAGACGGGATCGAACCCGGCGCCCGAGCCTTCTTGCTGGCGCACGGACCCGGTGAATTCTCCCATGGCGTCCGGCTGCCGGCGACGCCCGCGGAGGACCTGTGCCGGACGATCGCGACGGCAAGCAAGGGACTTCTCCACCCCGCCGCGGATGGTGAGCTGGCCACCTTTGAAATCCTCGCCGAGGAAGGTTTCGCCGTCCGGTATCAAGGCCGGACGGTGCCGGAGCTCGGCGAGGCCGTCCGGACCGGAAACGCCAAACGCCTCGTCCGCAAGCTCCTGCACGTCGCCAGATACTGCAACCTGCAGGAGCTGACAAACCCCGAGCCGCGATCCCACCTCGCGGGCCGGGTCACGGTGAAGCTCTACCGTCTGCCACCCAATTTTGACGAAGAGCGGGCGAAACGGGTGACGCTCGCCGACCTGGAGCGTTGCAAGCCCTTAGGCGAAGCCGCCACGGTCGAGGTGGGGACTCTCCTGTGCCTCTTGGTGGAGAACACCTCGAAGCGGGACCTGGACTTCGCCGTTCTCGACTTCGCCCCGGACTGGAGCCTGCGCCAGATTCATCCCAACCCCAAAGGCCGTCCCTGTGGCGTCCTCAATCGGGGCTCCCGCAAGCCCCTGCCGATGAAGGCGTGTCTGCCTGAGAGCTGTCTCGCCGGCATCGACGTCCTCAAGGTTTTATCTACCGTCGAGACGGCTGACTTCCGGTGGCTTCAGCTGCCCCCGATTCATCGTTTCGAGATGGAAAAGACGAATCGCCTCCGAGGCCCGGCGCGTACGTCGCTGGAAAAGGTTCTGCACGAGGCTGTCGGCGAGTCCGCGCCCCGCGGCTCCATGCACCGGGCCGCGACCGGTCAGGAGTGGACGACAGCCCGAACGTCTTTGAGGGTGGTCCGCACCTGATCCGAGGTGGACCATGTCCGAGTTCATTCGTCGCCGTCTGACCGGGCTCGAGGGCCAGGTGAAGGAGCTTGCTGAAGCCGGCTTTCCCGAGCGGGCTCTGAAGGCCCAGCAGGACGTCTGTCGTCTCGTGCATTCGCACCTGGGGACAGACAGCCCCGAGCTGACGCGCGGGCTACTCACCCTGGCCGAGCTTCACCACGAGCTCGGCGAGGAAGAAGAGGCTGAGAGCTGCTACCGGCAGACCCGTGACATCCTCCGCGAGGAGCTGCGGCGCAGCCACCCCGACCTTCTGGTCGATGGCGCCTCGGCCGGAGGCGAGCAGGGCCTCGACGCCGCCCGCAAGCTCAACCAGTTGGGGAAGCTCTATTGGCTTCTCGGGGAGTACGAACCCGCCCGGAAAATTCTGCACAAGGCTCTCCTCATCTGCCGCCAGGCGCTCGGCGACGATCATCCCGACTTCGCCATCCTGGTCAACAACCTCGGTGAGGTCTACCATTCCCTCGGCGACTTTAAGAAAACCGAGGAGCACTACTGCCGGGCGTTGCGGATCCTCGGCGAAACCCTGGGCGAGGATCATCCGAATTTCATCCGGAGCTTGCAGGACCTCGTCCGCCTCTATACGTGTGGCTAGGCTCAAGCAATCGCTGGCTGTCATCGTCCCTGCTGAAGGCCTGGAAATCGAAGCCCGCGTCATCCGCCTGAACAACCGCGGCCTGAACCGTGTCTACCAGGGTGCCGGAGACGAGAGGCCGGAACCGGCTTGGGTCTGGGCGCGGCAGTGATAAACTGGGAGATCGGTTGACGGAGAACGATACGGATCATGACCGAGCTGACCTACCTGGATTTTGACCTGCGGATCAGGCGCGCGGTGGAAGGCTACCTCGCCGAGGGTCGGGACTCGCACGGCCGGGAGGTGACGGTCGATTTCCGGATGCCGTTTAGCGAGTCGGAGATCGAGGGCTTCTGGCGGCGAACCGGCAGCGCCCGGTCGCGGGCGCGCCGTCACGTCGCGGCCCTTGACGCGAGCGATCGGAGTCGCCGGCCCGACCTCGACCCGCAGGTCGAGGCTTCCAAGAGCTACGGCGGATCGCTGTTCGAGGCCCTCTTCCACGGCGAGCTGCTGATCTGTTTCTGCCGCAGCATGGAGCAGGCTGCTCGCGAGGGCGCGGGGCTGCGTATCCGCTTGCGCCTGGCGGAAGTCCCCGAGCTCGACAACCTGCCCTGGGAGTACCTCTACGACGGCACCTCCGACCGCTTCCTCGCCCTGTCGGCGGCGACCCCGGTAATGCGCTATCTGGAGCTGTCGGAGCCGCTCCAGCTGCTGGCGGTCCGCCCGCCGCTCAAAATGCTGGTGATGGTCGCCAGCCCCAGCGACTACGCTGCGCTGGACGTGGAGCAGGAATGGCAGCGTATTAACGAGGCGCTCGGCGATCTCAAGAAACAGGGCCTGATCGAGCTCCAGCGGCTGGAGGGCGCGACGCTGGCAGCCCTCCAACGTCAGCTGCGTCGCTGCGAGGCGCACATCTTCCACTTCATCGGCCACGGCGACTTCGACCAGCGATCCCAGGCAGGGGCGCTGATCCTGGAGGACGATTCCGGCCAGGGCGTCCCGGTCAGCAGCGAGGACCTCGGGGTCGTGCTCCACGACCATTGCCCGCGCCTGGTGGTCCTGAATGCTTGTGAAGGGGCCCGCACCTCCCGGCTGAATCCGTTTGCCGGTGTCGCCCAGACGCTGATCCGGCAAGGCGTGCCCGCCGTCGTCGCCATGCAGACCGAGGTCCTGGACGATTTTGCACTGATACTGGCCCACGAGTTCTACGGCGCTCTAGCGGACGGCTATCCGGTCGACGCCTGCCTCGCCGAGGCGCGCAAGATCCTCGTTGGCCAGCAGTGCGCGGCGTGGGGAACGCCGGTGCTCTACCTGAGGGCGCCCGACGGCCAAATCCTCCCCAAGGAGCCGGACGCAGGCGACCGGACAGGCGATACCGCCGGAATCGGGGGTGCCCCGATCCCAGGTCCGCCTGGACCGGCGGCCGAGGATCCAACGGCCACTGCGCGAGCCGGCGAAGTGTCTCGGCTGAAGTGGGCAGGAGCCGCGGCTCTTGTACTCGCCGTCCTCCTGTTGCTGGTCTTCCGCCCCTGGCGCGACTCGCTGATCGAAAATAACCCGATCGCAGCGGAGCCCCGCCCACCGGCTGAACCACCAGGGGAGATCCCATCTGCAGAAGCCACACCACCGGCGACCGAAGACGGACTCGGCGTCGAAGACACCGAGACCGAGGATCAAACCCGCCCGGCACCAGCTCGATCACCTGAGGGTCCGGATTCCAAAGTGCCCGCGTCTTCAGGCGCCCCGGAACCTGGCTCGACGACGCCTCTGGCGCCGCCGGAGCGACCACCCATCGCCTCATCCTGGCCCCAGGGAGAGGGTGTGCACCGGAACGAACGAGATGGCCTGTACTACGTCTGGATTCCCCAAGGCAGCTTCCTGTTCGGCTGTTCGCCGGGCGACGACATGTGCGAGGACGATGAGAAGCCGGCCTCGCGCCAGGAGCTCGAGCTCGGATTCTGGCTCGGCCGGACCGAGGTGACGGTCGGTGCCTACAAACGGTTCCGGGACCATCCGTCCCTGCTGCCGCCGGCTCCGTCGTTCAACGTTGACTGGCAGGACGAGGCGCAGCCGATAGTCAATCTGAGCAGGGCGGAAGCGGCGAAATTCTGCGAGTGGGCCGCCACGCGTCTACCGACCGAGATCGAATGGGAGTACGCGGCGCGGGCCGGGGAACGACGCGCTTTGCCGCCGGGCATCTCGGAAAGGGCCTGGTTCGCCGACCAGAGGGGCGGGAGAATGCACACGGTCAGCCAGAAGGAGCCCAATGCGTTCGGCCTCTACGACATGCTCGGCAACGCCAGCGAGTGGGTCGCTCCAAGGCCGGATCAGCCAGCCAGCTCCGGGGTCCTGCGCGGCGGCTCGTGGCTCCACAGCACGCAATACCTCCGGTTCTCCTTCCGCCTCCTCGTGGCTCCCAGCGAGCGGCGTGAGATGTATGGCTTCAGGTGCCTGGCCGACTCGTCCTGAGCTCACTGGCGTGCGAAGGTACCCAAGACGCCAGTCCGGTCGGCGATGCGGTACTTCGGAACCTGGGCGCCATCGCTTTCGGCCTTCACCCGCTCGGAGACGAAATGAAACAGCTCGGTCACGGTCAGGACCCGATCGCGGTTCCAGTCGGCCTCACCCCGCAGCCCCTCCATCAGGGCGCTCGCGAAGATTCCCTGCAGTCCGTCCTTCGTCTGCCTCGATCGAGAGTCCTGATTGACGTCCGCCGAGACGAGCACCGTGCGACCTTTCTCGGCGGAGAAGAGTCGCAGCAGGTGCGCGTTGACCAGGTTGCTGCCGGCCAGGAGGTGGTCCAACTCAGGCACGGGGCGCGGCTCGAAGAGCAGCAGGACGTTGCGCGACCGGATCCGCTCCGTGTCCCCGAGCAGGCGGGCCAGCTCGTCCAGGCTCAGCGCCGTCTCGGTGAGCTGATCGAGACGAGTGTCCCAGCAGGCCAGGTAGGTACGGTCGATCTCCGGGCCACGGCCATGGAAGCCGTAGGCGGCAAGATAGACGATGAGCAGATCGTCCGGGCCGGGCAATGACAGGAAGTCCCGCAGAGCCGACCTGACCCTCGCCAGGGTGGCGTCACGGTCGCGCAATACGAGGACGGCATCCTGCGCGAGACCGACCCGTTCGACCAGAAGGCGGGTCAGGTCGGCGGCGGCGGTCGAAGCGCCGGGCAGAACTGGAAGTCCGCTCGGGGTGGACTGATGCTCGGAGATACCGATCGCCAACAGGTATCGCTTGCCCGAGAGTCTCGGCGGCGGCGCTGAGGCTGCTTCGCGGATCGGTATCCGGACGCGGGTCTCGTTGCCACGGACATCGGCTGCGTAGAGCACCACCTCGCTACGCGAGCTCGGGATCGTCAGACGCCGGTCGATAAAGGCCGCGTCCCTGCCGGCAGCCACCGGGTCGGTCACTCCGTCCACGCCCACCGCAGCGAGGGGATGGTAAGCGGTGACCTTCGCCTGGAATGAGACACTGATCTCCGCAGCGCCCCTCTCGATCACCGGCGGTACCAGCGGGGACAGGACCTCGACACGGGGAGGTGCCGGGTTGCTCTCCCCCGGCCCGTTGATCAGCTCGAATGTGAACCATTCGTGGTGCGAACGCTCGTGCAATCGAACGATCCAGTTCCGGTAGAACCGCCGGCCACGATGATTCTCGGCCACGATCTCGACGGTGTTGGCGCCGGCCTCGAGCTTGAGATGAGGCTTCATCTCGAGATCCAGCACGACGACCATGCCGTGCCGGGTTCGCCGCAGCTCGGAGATCGTGGATGCTGCGTCTCCGTTGATCTTGGGATAGATCTTGTCGGTCTCGATCTCTTCCGCAGTCGGATTCAGAATCTCGATCACCAGGCGGCTGACCCTCTCTTGGGTCAGCACGATCTCGTCCCCGGCAAACGCTGCGGATCCCTCTCCGGGGATCCGCAGCTCGAACCGCCTGGGGACAGCCGCGCCGTCCAGGATCGTAGCCAGACCCAGGGCGACGAGGGCGCTGGCCGTCAAGCAACGCTGAAGCACCGGCGGCACCCGTCATTCCCCTGGTCGGGCTGGCAACGCTCCGGACACGAAGACAAAACCAGCCGGCGCCTCCGGCAGGGTAGGCGTCCACTCGGCCCGGCCGTTGAGCATCATGTAGTCGAACAGCGTATCCAGATGGGACGGCAGCTGACGAAGCGCGAACTCCCTGAGTCGGTAATCCGAGTAGCTGTCGATGTACCGCTGCAGCTCCTCCTCGGCCCTGTCGGCCGCATCGGCGGCACTTTCGTCCATGAGCATCAGCGCATAGTGGAGATGCGATCCGAAGTTCCAGTTCCTGAAGTCGTTCTCTGCTGCGAGCCTGAACAGCTCCTTCGCCTCGTCGAGCTCCGCGTCGGTCCGGCCGACGAGCTCCAGAACCTTACCATAGTAGTAGAGGGAAGTCGGATCGTTGGACCGAATCTCGACCGCTTGGCGCAGGTTGGTGCGTGCGATGTGGAACATGTCGCGGTAGAGGGCCTGGATGCCGTTGTCTCGCCGGAGCTCGGCCATGAGCTCCTTGTAGCGGCGGGTGTCGATCAAGTAGCCCCGCTCCGCCGCTTCACTCGACGGAGCCTCGAGCGCCCGCTGAATGAGCTTGCTGGTGTATGCCTGGCGCTCGCTCAAGCGATCCGGCCGGCCGATGAAACCGACGGTCGCCCGGGTGTCCTGCAGGATCGTCTCGCTCAGGCTCGCGTATAGATCTCCGACCTCGAGCACGTCGTAGTTGGCCGTCTGGAGAACCTGGAAGGCGATGTCGTCGGCCTCGTCCTCCTGGGCGGCGTCCCACTCCAGATCGAACTTCGGCTGTGCGAGGGCTAGCGCGACCCCTGCGAGACCGCCGATCACGGCGCCTTCCTTGAAGTCGAGACTCTTGCCTATCAGAGCGCCGGCAGCGACGCCGGCCATGACCTTCCAGGCTTGCTTTCTCTCCTGCCGCTCCATGAACTCGGCGGTTCCGAAGAGGAGCTTGGACTTCCATTTCCAGTGCTCCTTGTAGACGTGTGCCATCTCGTGCGCCAGGACGTAGGCCAGTTGGGCCTCGTTGTCGAGCAGCGCGATGAGCCCGGTCGACAAGTAGATCGTGCCCGTGGACAACGCTTCGGCATAGGGGATGGGGGTCGCCACCAGCCGGAACGTGAACAGGGAGCTCGAATCCGCCGGGGCGAACCGTTGGCCGAGCCGGTTGACGTAAGACTGGATCGCCAGATTGTCGTAGAGAGTCATTTCGTCGTCGCGGTGCCTGCGGAAGCGGTCTTCACGGATGATCACCACTTCAGAAGGCCTCGAGGTGTTGATCCGATAGGCGCGCGCACTGTGTTCCCTGAGAATCTCTCGATAGTGTTTGTCGACCGCATCTTTGAAGTCGGGGTCAGTGTCATACAGCTCTTGCGCGAGCGCCTCGACCTTGGCACGTTGGCGCTCCACCCGTTCCGCAGTTGGCTTACGCTTCAGGGCGCTCTTGATCTTCTTGAGCTGCGCGAAACCCGGCTCGGGGCTGAACAGGGCAAGAGCAAGAAGTGCTGGCAGAAAACGATTTAGCATGATCGGTTAGCCTCCTAGTAGGAATTCACGGATGAGCTGCAACACGATCTGAGCCTCGGATCGGCTGACGGTCCCGGTACGGATGCGATGACGCTCTCCGTCCTGGGCCCGCAGCGTAAGACCGCCGGCTGAGCTCAGTTGCTTGCTCTTCGAGGGGACGATGCTCTCGAGCTGTTCCGAGCTGAGAGAGAAAGAGTGTTCGGTGAGGGAGGTTCTGTAGTGAACGCCGCTGCTACTCAGAACCAGCCGGCCGGAACAGTGGTCGTCGGAACTGACGACCCTGCGCAGGCCGCCGCCGTGCAAATGCTGGGCGAAGACAGAGGCCTGACCGCCGTGCTCGAGCGAGAACCTCATGAGCTCCAGTGCCTTCGTCAGGGCTTCGGCTGCCGGAGGTATCCGCTCGTAGAGGTAGGCCAGGGCGAGGTGCTCAGCGACGATCGGATTGGATGGATCACGTTCCCAGGCCTCTTCCAGGACGTTGATGGCATCGCTGTAGCGCCGCTGCTCGGTGTAGCGCAGGCCGTCTTGCACCAGGAAGGCCAGCACCCCGTAATCCGACGACTGGCTCACGAGTGGCGCGGGGGCAAGGGTGGATCCGGCCAGAAGACCGGCCGCTGCAAGCGCGATTCGAATCAGCCCTGGCGAGCTCCACCAAGCTCGAGGCGCGGCACGCACCACGAGAACCGGTGGCAGGTGAAGTCGGAAGGGTGGCTCTTCGTACATGGCGGGGTTCTCTCTCGCTCTTGTGTAGACACCCCCTGGCGGGATTTGTTCAGCGCAGGGTCATCATTGGCGAGAAATGAACGATCGTCTGCGCCCATCGGGCCAAGGTCCATGACGTCCCGGCCTTCTACCTGCTCCCGGCGAGGCGGTGTGTCGTCCCGGTCGCCCTCCGGCGGGCCTCCGGGTCTTGTCCCCAGCGTTGCATTGGATCCGGCGTCAGGTCTCGTGCTGGGAGCGCCGGTGTCTCGTCGGCCCCGCGGGCGTCGGTCCGATTCCCGGGTGCCGGCCACCAGCCGGCCGTAGGAGAGGAACTGGCCGACGGTGGTCGGGCAGAGCGGATCGACGCCGGTCTCGACGCGCTCTGCAAGTGGATCCAGGTTGGGCCCGCTTCTCGACGTGCCGTTCGGTGGATTACCTGAGGGCGGTCCGGGTCAGAGTAAGCTCAGCCCAGGCTAGGCCCTGCCACCGACGACGGCCGACGGCATCTTGACGACAACGCCAACCGCAGTCAGCCATCGCCGCGTCTCAGCGGGGTGATGAACTTCAAGAAGACCCCGAAGAGCACCACCGTAAAGAAAGACTCGAAGATGTTGGCAACAGCGCAGACCATCTTCGAAAAAGTCGAGACTGGTATGAGGTCACCGTAGCCAGTGGTGACGATCGTGTAGAGCAGAAAGTAGACGTAGTCGAGCAGTTGCGGCGGGTTCTGGCTCTGATCAAGCATCACCGCAACCCCTAGCTCCTGCAGATCGGGCGGCGGCGCATCCGTGGTCGGCTCGTCGCCGTGATCCAAGTCAGGCATGGTGTCGAACAACCATTCGACATGGGTAGGATCGTCGAACCGGATGCGACTTCCAAGCCAGCGCATCGCCGGCTCCACCGCCGATGCCGTCAAGGCGTTGCGATAGCCCTCGACGCCCACGTCGCCGGAGAACTTCACCGCGCCCTGAACGATGATGCGCACCGTGCGGGAATGACCGTCGCCGTCCAACGCTGTCTGGATCCTCTGGTGGACGCTGAAATTCTGCTCCTCCGAAACAACCTCACCACCTACGAGCGACAGATCGCCGACAGCGAAGAGGCTGGGCGTGGGCGTAACGTAGAGACCCCCGGATCTCTTGTCGTGAAACGCCAGAGAAAAACTCAGGGCATAGGTTACGTGCAAAAGAGTGGTGAAGATGAGGCAGATGGAAAAGGCGGCATTGCTCTCGATGCAGCCCTTCAGCTGAACACCCCAACTCCGCTGACCCGGCTCAGTCTCCAGCCGCTCCTTCCGATTTGCATTCAAGATGTGAATTGCCAGATAGGAGGTAAATCCAACCAGTACAAAACTCCAGAAGAAATCCAGCCATTGGAGCACGTCGGCAAGCGTTCTCATGGTGGATCTCGGCGACGTAACGAGGAAAGTATAGGAGAGCCAGGAGACTCCCAGAATGCCGCCACTCGTGGCGATGCCGACAAGGCTTAGCCTATAGAGAGGAGTCGATTCGTCCAACCGGGAAAAAGTCAAGACCTGGACAGTGGTCAGCAGAAAAAGGAACGAGACGTAGTGTGGGTCCTGCTCATTTGAAACGGTGCAGTAGAACCAGCAGACGATAGCGAAAAAGCCGATGCTCAAGCCCAGGATGAGTATGCGGTTCAGGGGACACCTCCTTGGGTGATGTTCCTCGTTTCCAGATTCTTTCAACGCGGTCTGGCGATCACGCGAAAGCCGATGGTCGGCGTCCTGGAGTCGGCACGCTCTAACGCCCGCGCTCCCGCGCGGCAACGCGCGTAGGGACTCTGCACCGAGCCGCCACGGAGTGGCTTTTCGAGCAACACGTTACTGTAAAGGTCCGGGAGCCGTTCCTCCGGACGACTCCACTCGGCGACGTTGCCGTGCATGTCAAAAAGACCCAGTGGGTTGGGCTTCTTCTGCCGCACCTCAACAGGTCCCGAACCCACCTTGTTGGCGCTGAAGACGGCGTAGTTCTGGAGGGCCTGCGCCGCCTCGTCAAGACCCGCCAGGAAACGCCTCTGATGATCGGGCAATCCGACTACCGGTCCATACTCAGGAGGCTGCCCTGCGCGAGCCGCCACTTCCCATTCGATCTCCGTAGGTAACGAGAACTGCATCCGTGGAGTGCTCAACGCGTTGCAGAAGGCTTGTGCCTCCTCAAAGTTGACGCTGTGAGCCGGGATCCGTGGCCCGACGTATTCGTTCCAGATCCACCACTGCAAAATCGTTGTGAAGGCTTCCTGCGTCACCTCGGTGGTGCTGATGAAAAAGCCCTCGATCTCCAGCGAGTTGGGATCGGAATCAATGCCATCGCGGCCGGGCTCGGCCGGGGGCGTGCCAAAAAAGTACCTTCCCGACGGAACGTAGGCGAAACTCAGACCGAAGACCTCGGGCGCGTCGACTGGCGGCCGCGATGGGGAGATGGCCGGCGGAGGCGACGGGGCGGGCGGCGACATGGCCGGCGGCCTAGATGCTACCCGGGGCGGAGGCACCCGCCCTGCAACCCGTTCCCCTTCCTCTATCTGATGCAGGAACTCGTCCAGATGCTCCTGACCCGCCGCCGAGAAATCGCCGGAGTAGAGCTGGACGCCTACGTAGCCTGAGGCGAGCTGGAACTTCCCGCGCGCTACGTCGTCTTGCACCCGTCGTTCTAGGTAGCCGAGATGTGCCGTCTCCACCCGCCCAATCTCGTCTTCGCAGAAGCGGATCATGGCATCGGAAAAACCTCCCTGGCCGAGACACAGGCGCAGAAGGCTCCGCGCCTTTCCGAACGATTCCTGCCGTAGGTAGGTGTCTATCTCGTCGCGGATCCTCGTTTTGCGCACCTCCTCGCGGAGCGCCTCGATCTGCTCCATCGTGGTGGCGATGAAGCGACGACCGGCCTCAATTTCGTCAGCTCTGGCGGCTCCCGCTGCCTCGGCCGCGACGATCTGCCGCTGTAGGTCTTCGAGAATGCGTTGAGCGCCGTCGAGATCGCTGGCGGCCAGAGCCGCCGCCACCTTCCCCTGCGCCCGCCGATATCTCGCCTCTAGCGTTCGGTCAGACCCTGACGGTCGAGAGGCCGTCGGCGGCCCCGGTGGCGAATCGCATGCCGTGAGGAGCAACAAGGCCCACACCATGACGAGAGTCGACGCGAGGACGGATCGGGAAGCGCAGATGATTTGCGGGAACATCACCGTCCTTCCATTTTGACTAGGACGAGGCGAAATCCGAGATCGGGCTCAGTGGCGGACATCTCCAGCTGTCGGCGTAGGCTTAGAAGATGGAATTCTGGATCCTCGCCGTTGGCGCCGCCCCGTACAGTCATGTTTCTGGAGAAGTTTGGGTCAAGCTTCTCGGGAAGCCGCTCGAAAAGATTGTCAGGGGGGGAGGTCGGGTCCCAGCCTTCGATAGCGTCGCTCTGGAGAACCTTCAGCATGTCCAGCATGGCCTCGTGGAAGACCGACTCTGTCCACTCGCGGGCGTTGCCGGTCATGTCGCGTACACCGAAAGAGCTGCGGTCCCAGGTGTTGGTGCCCACCGGCCGCAGGTGATCGATGTTGAGCGAGGCGATTCCGCGCTCCATGTCGTTATCTTTGAAGGCATAGCTCGCCGTACCGGTGCCGCGCGCCGCCATTTCCCACTCCACCTCGTGCGGCAGGCGAATCTGCCAACGAGAGGTCTTCTCGTCGAGCTTCCCCTGGAGCCACTGGACGAAACCGCGCGCTTCGATGAAGCTGAGACCCGTCACCGGCAGCCTTATTTTGTCAGGAGGCAGTCCAGGTATCCGATAGGGCCTTAGGCTTTCGGGCACGAGCGGCGCCGGAGGCTCCGCCTCAACTACATAGGTCAGGAACTGCAGGTTAGTTACTTCGTAGGTACTAATGAGGAACGGCCTCACGAGGCGAATTCCGAGGGGTTTCCCGTGTAAAGAACTCGGCCCAGCTAGCCTCTTCTCTAAAAGACTTGAAAGCTTGCTATCCTCAGGCTTGAGGCCGAGGGAGTATTCACCGGCGCCGATGCGCGAGAAAGAGAAATCGTTGCCGACAAGTTCAATGATTCCGCTTTGTTCTTCTTCGAAGAGATCGTGAAGCTTGGCGTCTAGAGAACTCTTAAACTTCTGCCAACGCCATTGCGCGGAGCCATCGTTGAACCATCGGCCACCCGCCTTGAAGAGGGTCTGGGCGAGAACCTCGATTTCGAAATCCTGGTAGACGCCGGTCTCTTGGACGATTGGCTCGCTCGAAACGTAGACGCGCTCGCGTTCGTTACCCTCGGTCCCGAGAAGCTCCAGCGAAACTCTATCCTCGCCCTCGAATCCGAGAATGGCGTTGAGATTCTCCGGCAACGCCACGCCTTTAGCCCTGGCATGGACTTTCTTCGTGGCGGGATCGTAACTCGGGACGAGAGCCGTTATCTTCGGCAGTGAGTCAGCAACCTCGATCATCGCTTCGCAAAGGAGCCAGCTACCAAGGCCAGGGGCCATGGTCCAGAGCTTCAGGTCGTAGCTCCCAGGCGCCAAGCTGGGCACGACGAGTTGCGCATTCTCGGAATCGATGGTAACCGAACGATCATCCACGGAAGCGTGGAGATACTCGACGAGAGTCTGGGCCACGTCCAGCCTGATCAGCTCACCGACCGGCAGATTCAGGGTCTCATCACCACAAGGCAAGCCATTGAGCAGCGGCATCAGAACGATGTAGACAATTTTCTTTTGAATGTGAACGTGATCATCTTGACTGAGCTGCAGAAAGCGCCAGCAGGACCGCTAGGACGGTGAGGGAAAGCCTTTGTGGCAGGTTCATGCTCATCACCCCTTTTAGACACTGTGCCATCGATTTTGTTCAGGGTGTGCCGTCAGAAGATGGGCTCCGGAAAACGGGGAGGGCGTCGCGACCTTGGAGCCCTGGAGCGAGGCTCCGGTCCGAGATGGAGACCTTGGACGCTTGGCTCGTAGCACGCCTTGTCCCGGGCGCCTGCCCCTCACCCCTACCCTCTCCCCGCCTCACCGCCTGCGCCATGATCCACGGCCTTCGCCGGGGAGAGGGGCCAGAGGCCCTTCGGGCCGGAGCGGATATGCTCTTCGGTCTGAGCCGGAGCTTCGTCACCCCTTCGCTTCGAACCAGTCCGCACCCGTCCCCACGTCGACGACGAGTGGGGCGTCGAGCTCGGCGACCCCCGCCATCTCATAGCGCACCAGCTCGCCCACCGCCTCGGCCTCGCCCTCGGGCGCTTCCAGAACGAGCTCGTCGTGGACCGTCAGGAGGAGCCGCGCCTCGGGGATCTCGCGCTTCAAGCGGGCGTCGACGGCGATCATGGCGAGCTTCATGAGGTCCGCTGCCGTCCCCTGGATACGGGCGTTGATCGCCATGCGCTTGGCGTTCTCGCGCAGGGTGTAGTTGCGGCTCTTGATGTCGGGCAGCCGGCGGATGCGTCCGTAGAGGGTCTTGACGACGAGCGTCTCGCGCGCCTCCTCCAGCGTCTCCTCGGTGTAGCGGGCGACGCCGGGGTAGCGCTCCATGTAGGCGGCGATGAAGCGTCCGCCTTCTTTCTTCGTGATCCCGAGCTGACGCGACAACCCCCAGTCGCTCATGCCGTAGATGATGCCGAAATTGATCACCTTCGCCATGCGGCGCTGGTCGGGGTTGACCAGGAGCGGGGCGATGCCAAAAACCGCCCCCGCCGTCGCCGCGTGGATGTCCTCGCCGCGGCGGAAGGCCTCGATCATCGCCTCCTCGCCGGCGATGTGGGCGAGGACCCGCAGCTCGACCTGCGAGTAGTCGGCCGCCACCAGGACGTTGCCCGGTGCGGCCCGGAAGGCCTTGCGGATCCGTTGGCCGAGCTCGGTCCGGATCGGGACGTTTTGCAGGTTCGGGTTCGCCGACGACAGCCGTCCGGTCGCCGCCACCGCCTGGTTGAAGCGGGTGTGGAGGCGTCCGTCCCCGGCGACGAGCGCCGGCAGGGCATCGACGTAGGTCGACTTGAGCTTCGCCAGCTCCCGGTAGTGGAGGATCTTCTCGGGCAGCTCGTAGCCGCGGGCCGCGAGCTCCTCCAGGGTCTCGGCGCTGGTCGAGAACCTTTTGGTCTTGCGGGTCCGTCCCAGCACCGGCAGCCCTTGTTTTTCGAAGAGGATCTCGCCGAGCTGGTGGGGCGAGCTGACGTTGAAGCGCTCGCCGGCGAGGCGGTAGATCTCGTCTTCGTCGGAGGCGATCTTCCCGGCCAGCTCCTCCGACATCTCGGCGAGGTAGGCCGTGTCGAGCTCGACTCCGGCTTCCTCCATGTCGCGCAGGACGGCGACGAGCGGCTCCTCGATCTTCTCGTAGACCTCCTGCAGGCCGCTCTCGTCGAGCTCGCCCGCCATCTCGTCGGCCATGCGGCGCGGCAGCGCGACGCGTTCGGCGGCGAAGGTGAGGAGCATAGGGTCGGAGGCGCCGGGTTTGGCGCCCTTCCTCCAGCCGGCCTCCTGGGGCGTCATGGCCTTGCGCCGCAGCCGCGCGTGGACGACGTCGGCGAACGCGTGGCTCCGAAGCTCCGGCGTCAGGAGGTAGGAGGCGAGCATCGTGTCAAAGAGCGCGCAACGCACCTCGCTCCCGGCTCCTACGAGGCGCAGGACCTCCTTCAAGTCGTGACCGTGGAGGACGACGCCTTCGTCCCCGGTCCACTCGCGGAGGCTCTCGCGGACGGCTTCGGCCACGTCGCCGCGTCCGAAGTCAGCATAGGCCGGCCGGCCCTCGGCGTCGAGGACGGCAAGGCCGAGGACCTCCTCGTCGCCGACCGTGGCGACGTGAACCTCGCTCCCGAGCGCCGCGGCGAGCTGGCGCCACTCGTCGGCCGAGGCGACCTCTGTCGCCGCCTCGACGTCGGTCCCGGCGGCGCCGTGGGCCGATTCGATCTCCTCGGCGAAGGCGCGGAAGTCGAGGTCGTAGAAGATCTCCAGCAGCGCCTGGTGGTCGGCCTCGCTGCGCTTCAGGGCCGCGGGGTCGAGCTCGATCGGCAGGTCGGTGTGGATCGTCACGAGCTCTTTGGACATCAGGGCGTCGTCGCGGTGCTCCTGGAGCCCTTCGCGGTAACTCTTGCGCTTGATCTCGCCAGCGCGCTCCAGGAGGGCGTCGAGCGAGCCGTACTCGCGGATCAGGCTCTTGGCGCCCTTCTCGCCGATCCCCTTGACGCCGGGGACGTTGTCGACGCTGTCGCCCATCAGGGCGAGGACGTCGACGACCCGCTCGGGCGGGGCGCCGAAGTCCTCCTCGACGAGCTGCGCGTCGTAGAGCTTGTCGCGTCCGGTGTGGTAGAGCGAGACGTGCTCGCCGACGAGCTGGAAGAGGTCCTTGTCGGCCGAGACGAGGACGACCTCGTAGCCCGCCGCGGCGCCCTTCCTGGCGAGGGTGCCGAGGACGTCGTCGGCCTCGTACTTCGGCATCTCCAAGAGCGGGATGCGGTAGGCCTCCAGGACGCGGCGGATCCAGGGGATCTGGGGCCGCAGGTCCTCGGGCATGGGGGCGCGGTTGGCCTTGTACTCGGCGTAGCGGTCGCGGCGCACGGTGTCGGAGGAGACGTCGAGGGCGACGCCAAGGAGCTCCGGATCCTCGTCGCGCAGGAGCTTTTTTAGGATCTGGAGGAAGCCGAAGACGGCGTTCGTGGGCTCGCCACGGCTCGAGGAGAGGTTGCGGATCGCGTAGTAGGCGCGGAAGATGTTCGAGTAGCCGTCGATGAGGTAAAGGCGGGGTCGCTCGCTCATGGAGGGGATTGTACGCCGAGCGGGCGCCGGCTGGCCATCTGTCCGCAGTGACGGCGGCTGGCTCTCGGCCGGCGGAGCGGACCAGGCGATCGTGACCTCCGAAGGCATCGAGGTCCGCGCCAACTACGCCTTCGACGATCCGAAGCGGCCGCGGTTCAGCTTCTGTGTCGTCCTCTACGAGGCCCTGTACGGTGAGCGCCCCTTCGCCGGTGAAACCGTGCTCGGATCGAGAAGGCGGGCGGTCGCGGGTCAGGTGAACGCGGGGCCCGCCGGCTCCGAGGTGCCGGCGTGGCTGCGGCGTGTCTTGCTGCGCGGCCTCGGCGCCGATCCGCAGGGACGCTTCCCGTCGATGGAAGCCTTGCTGCAAGCTCTGCGCGGCGATCCCGCCATCAAGCGCCGGCGCTGCCTTCGGGCCGCCGCCGTCCTTTTGATGTCCGGTGCTGGCCTGCTGGCACTCTTTAGCTGGCAGCAGCGCCGCAGCCAGCTCTGCGCCGGCGGCGAAGCCCGGTTTTCGAGCGTGTGGAGCGAAGCGGTGCGCCACGCCGGCCGGCAAGGCTTCCTGGCGAGCGGCGAGAGATATGCCGGGGACGTCTGGCAAAGCGTCGCCGGGACCTTCGATCGCTACGGCGCCTCGTGGACGACGATGCACCGCGAAGCGTGCGAGGCAACGCACCTGCACGGCGAGCAATCGGCCGAGTTGCTCGATTTGCGGATGGCGTGCCTCGACCGGCGGCTCAAGGAGCTGGGCGCCCTGGCCGATCTGTTCACGCGGGCGGATTCCGCGATCGTCGAGCAGGCCGTCGAAGCGGCTGCGTCGCTCACCGGCCTCGACGAATGTGCGGACGCTACCCTCCTCACGGCGCGGGTCAAGCCGCCGTCCGATCCCAGGGCCGCGGCCGCCGTGGACGCCTTGGAAAGCAAGCTCGCCGAGGTCGATGCCCTGGTGTACTCGGGGCAGGCCGAAGCCTGGCTCGCGGCGGCGACGTCGGCCGCCGCCGCCGCCGAACAGGTCGCATACCCGCCGCTTCAGGCGCGGGCCTGGCTCGAGCGCGGCAAGGCTGAGCTCGTCGCCGCGCGCTACGAGCAAGCGGAGCAGAGCCTGTCCGAGGCCTTGCAACTTGCGGAGAGAGGCGGGGACGACGTGACGTTCGCGCGAGCCGCCTTGGAGCTGGCGTGGCTCTACGGCAATCTCCGGGCTCAGCCGAACAGAGGACACCGCTGGGCTCGGCTGGCCTCGGCCGCCATCGACCGGGCCGGAGGAAACGAGGAGCTCGAGGCCCAGCTGCTGACCAGTCTCGCCGCCATTTCTCTGGCCGCGGGAGAGTACGAAAGGGGCCGGGAACAGGCGGCCAGAGCTCTGGAGATGCAAGAGAGCCTCAACGGCGGCGGACCTGGCGCGGGAAGCTTACCGGATCTACGCCGAGCTCGACGAAGACTTCGCCCGCGAGCCACGCGCCAGGATCGAGGCCTGGCTCGCCGAGTCGCCATGAAAGGCGAGTCCCTGGCGGCGATCGGCACGGCGCGAAAGCCCTCTACATCCTCAAGATCCTGGGCGACGACGAAGCCACCCTGCGCTTCTTTCGGCTGGCCTGATGAATCTCGAAATCAGAATTAGCGGGTGTCCCACAGGTTAGCATGTGGCAGCATTGCAGGCCGCTTGCACGCCGCATGTCGTTTCGCCCTTCAGCGGGCCAGCGGCGTCGCGAAGCGGCAGAGCTGGTCCGCTGGAAGGGATGGGTTCGCCGACGTAGCTCCTTTACTCCAGATACTCCTTGAGGAGCTGCTTAAGGAGATCCCCATTCGTCTCCGAGAAGAGCTCGGCCCGGGCTTTCATCTTCTCTTTGATCTTTGCTTTCTCCTCTTCGGATTCTGCATCCTCCAGCTCTTTCACCAAATCTCGCACTTCGTGCAGCTGGCGGGCATCATTGACTTGCGTCGCCAGCTCTTTGATAGTCTGAAAGATCGTCGCTCCCGCGTCCTTGTCCCCCCACTTTTCGAGGAGCTCGGCAGAGCCAGCACCAATTTCGAAGTCCTCGTACTCCTTTCTTTCCTTGCCATCAATTTGCGTAACAATGTAGGGCGTCTGGTTGTACCGGGCGCCTAACTTCTTATCAACGAGTAAGTTGGTCTTGTCGTCACCCTTGCTGCTAAGTCGGAACTGAGATTTCATCGCCTGGGAGGATGGGCCACCACGCCAGAACAGATATCGGCCCGCTTGCAGTATCGTCTGATTGGGCTCGTCGAAGAAGAAATCGGTTCGCTGCACAATCAATCGGTCATTTCGGTTGATGGCACTAATCAAGGTCTTAGCCATCTTCGTGGCCAGTCCTGCGGCGGCGAGATAAGGCGCTGCGGACGTGAAGAGAGCCAGCTTGCCAAGAGACGTGATCGTGCTCGTGATACCCTCCCACGTCTTCGGCCCAACCTTGTCCAATTCAACCCCCCGGAGTGTAACCGCAAGCTCCTGGCCCGCGTACGCTTTGGTGTAGTGGAGCATGCGGTCTCCGTAGACATCCCCGCCATAATCAGTTACTGGTTCGGCCTTCTTAAATGGATAGCCCTTAAGCATCATCACAATGAGGCGTGGAGCTGGTTGGTTCGCGGGGCCTACGCGAATTCGCGAAGTAAGCATCAGTTCAGCCCGGTTTCCCCACTCGGAAATGGCAGCTCCGGGGAAGAACGTCAGCAGTTGTACGCCCAGCGGTTTTCCAAACGCGACTGGTTTGTAGTCACCTCCAGGATGCTCGGTCGTCGGCGCAACGAGCGTTCCGTCGATGCTAAGTAGTACTGGCATCTTCTCCTCCTACGTTGGTTTGCTAACGGTCATTTGGCGTCTTTCCTGGAACCTCGTCGACTCCGCCGCTAGCCATTGCGGCGTGTAACTAAAATCGTGCGCGTGACCGTCGGTCATGATACGTTCACCCACGAATCCAAGCAGTTGTAGCGCCTCATCTCGAGACAGAGGTGAGCGCTCGCGACGATCGCGTTCCCGACGTACGATCTCGGCTTGGATGGCCGCTTGTCGCAGTTTCTTCTTGTCGGCTTTGTTCATCCTGATGACCAACCTAGTATTCGCCGTCGGCCGAACCGGCCGGCATAGCGGCTTATTCGTCGTTGTCTATGTCGCATAAGCTCCCCTTGGAATCTCCTTGGCCGGCCGCCAAGTCCTTCTGTATCAGTCACTTACGGAGTCTACACCACTTCGGCCTCGGTGTCAATATCGACATGCCTGCCTCATGTCGGATAAGCCCCGCTGAGTGCCGCCCAGGCCTCGTCGTGACGTTCCAGGTAGATCGACTCGGGCAGGACCACGTCGGCCCAGCCGGCGATCTCGCTCGGCACCACGTCGACGACGACCATGAGGTCCAGGTTCTGGATCGCGCGGATCGTCTCCTTCGGGTCTGGCAGAGCCTGGAGGAGGTTGGTGGCGTAGACGAGCCATCCCTTGATCGGATAAGGCTCGCCCGTGAGCGTCGCGTCGCGGATGCCGTTGGCGAGCGCGCTGCCGGCGAGCCAGGGTTCCCCCGGAGGGGGACGGTTGTTGGGTTGTCGGCCTTGCCGCGGGTGCTCTTCGGGTAGGGCGGATAGGGGTAGGGCGGGACCTCCATCGCCGAAGGCGCGTAGAAGCCGCCGCGGCGTCCCCAGGAGCCGAGAAGGGCGTTCAGCATCGCGACGGCGCGGCTGCGCTGCGCGTCGTTGCCGTACCAGGTGACGTGGCGTCCCGGATGGACGAGGGTGGCGGGCGCCTGGCGCGCCATCTCCCGCGCCGTCTCGCGGATGGTCTCGGGACGGATCCCGAACGGCTCTCGCCGACGCGTTCGAAGGTGTGCTCCTGGAGGACCCGCAGGAGCTTGACCTGGAGGCGCAAGGGCAAGTCGGCGATCTCGTCGAGGAAAAGCGTCCCTCTTTGGGCGAGGTCGAAGCGGCCCTGCCGGTCGCGGGTCGCGCCGCTGAACGCGCCGCGGACGTGCCCGAAAAGCTCGCTCTCCAAGAGCTCGCCGGGCAGAGCACCGCAGTTGACCGCCACGAAGGGCCCCTCCCGGCGCGGCGAATGACGGTGCAGCGCCTTCGCCACGAGCTCCTTGCCGGTGCCGCTCTCGCCGGTCACGAGCACCGTGGCATCGCTTTCGGCGAGGTTTTCGATCAGCCGAGCGGTGCCCCGAGGAGCTCGTCGAGCCCCTCGGCGTGCATGACGTTCAAGTCTCGGTCGAGGCAGAGGAAGGATCGCCCGAGGGCGCTGAAGACGGTGGAAAGGCCCGCCATGATGATGCTCGTGGCGGTCTCGACGTCGACGGATGGCGGGGTCTTGGCAGCGCTGGACATGGCGTGACCAAGCTACCACTTTTCAGACCTGAGGATCGCCGTCGCTCGTCCGGGCGACCGCTCAGAGGACGAGCCGGCGCCGCAGAGCGTTCGTGATCACCGGCACAGGGGCCGGCTCGGCCCTGTCAAGGGTTTCCGGGAGGCGAGCGAAAAGGCATAGACTCGTCCTGCTTTGACGAAACGTGTCCTCACCTCCCCGAGCGCCTCGCAGCGCCTCCGCGAAGCCGGCCGCTTCATCGACGCGACCGTCGACGGCGCGACGCAGGTCCTGGTGCTCGCACCGCGCCGCGGTGCCGCCGACGACCTGCTGCGCCGCGTCTGCCGCGAGCGTGGCGAGGGAGGTGGGCTCTTCGGCGTCCACCGGACGACGCCGCTCCAGCTGGCCTCGGAGCTGGCGACGCGGGCGATGGCCGGCGAGAGCCTGGCCCCGGTGTCGAGCCTCGGCGTCGAGGCGCTGGCGGCGCGCGCGATCGCCCACTGCCGTCCCCTTGGGGGGATCGAGGGGGGAAAACACCGCCACGAGGCGGGCGAGCTCGCCTACTTCGAGCCGGTGGCGCAGACCCCGGGCCTCGCGCGGGCGCTCGCCGCGACGTTGCGCGAGCTGCGCGTCCACGGCGTCGAAGGCGGCGAGCTGGAGCACACGGGTGCCCCTGGTGCCGACCTGGCGCGTCTCCTGGCGGCCTACGAGAAGGAGCTCCAAAGCCGCCGCCTCGCCGACGACGCCCTCGTCCTGGAGCTGGCTCGACGCGAGCTCGTCGGCGGCGTCGACCACTACCTCGTCGGCCTGCCGCTCCTCGCCCTCGACCTCTCGCCCACCGACGCCGCGGAACGGCGTTTCCTCGCCGCCCTCGCCGCGCACGTCCCCACGGCCCTCGCCACCGCCGTCGCCGGTGACGACGACGGCCTCGCCGCCCTGGAAGAGGTCTTCGAGACCACGGCCGAGACGCTCGAGGAGCCCGGCGCCAGCACGGCCCTCGTACGCCTGCGCCGCCGCATCTTCGCCCCTGAGATCACCGACGGCAACGGCGACGGCGCAAGCGACGAGAGCGTCGTCTTCCTGACCGCCGCCGGCGAGGGACGCGAATGCGTCGAGATCGTACGGCGCATCCGCGACCTCGCCGCCGAGGGCCACGCCTACGACCGTGCGGCGATCCTGCTGCGCGCCCCCGAGGCCTACCTGCCGCTGGTCGAGGAGGCGCTTCGCCGTGCCCGCGTCCCCGCCTACTTCACCCGCGGGACGGTGCGTCCGCACGCTTCGGGACGCGCCTTCCTGGCGCTCCTGGCCTGTGCTGCCGAGGGTTTTTCGGCCTCGCGCTTTGCGGAGTACCTCTCGCTCGGCCAGGTCCCGAAGCTCGAGGAAGGGGGTGCCCCGCCGGTCCTCGCCGAGGTGCCCTGGGTCGAGTCGCAGGACGACCAGCTGGTCTTCAAGAGCTTCCTGCGCGTCACACACGACGAGGAAGGGGACGAGGACCAAGGGGCGCGGATCGAGCAGGACGCGGCGCAAATCGTCGGCACCCTGCGGGTGCCGCGCCGCTGGGAGGAGCTCCTGGTCGACGCCGCCGTCCTCGGCGGACGCGACCGCTGGGAGCGTCGCCTCGACGGCCTCGACGCCGAGATCGAGCTGCAGCTGCGCGAGCTCGGCGAGGAGGAGCCGGCGAAGCGCGACCGGCTGCTGCATCGTCGCCGGGAGCTCAAGAACCTGAGGCGTTTCGCCCTGCCGGTGATCAGTGACCTGGCCGAGCTCCCGGAGAAAGCCACCTGGGGTGTCTGGCTCGACAAGCTGGGGAGGCTCGCGGGACGGGTCCTGCGCCAGCACGAACGGGTGCTCTCGGTCCTGGCGGAGCTGCGTCCCATGGAGGAGGTCGGACCGGTAGGGCTCGACGAGGTCCGGCGGGTCCTCGAGGACCGTCTCAAGTTCTTGCGCACCGAGCCGCCGCCGCGCCGGTACGGACGCGTCTTCGTCGCCACGGTCGAGGAGGCACGGGGACGGGATTTCGAGACCGTGTTCCTGCCGGGCTTGGCGGAGGGGATCTTCCCGCGCCGGGCGAGCGAGGACCCGCTGCTGCTCGACGACGCGCGCCGCCGCCTCGACGCGGGGCTCCTCGTCCAGGCGAAGCGAATCGCCCGGGAGCGGTTGTTGCTGCGGATCGCGGCGGGGGCGGCGTCCGAGCGCCTGGTGGTCTCCTATCCCAACCTCGACGCCGTCCAGGGGCGTTCGCGGGTGCCGTCGTTTTACGCCCTCGACCTCCTGCGGGCGGCGGAGGGACGCCTGCCGCGTCTACGCGAGCTGGAGACCCGGGCGTCGCGCGAGACGGCGGCGCTCCTGGGCTGGCCGGCGCCGGGGAGCCCGGAACGGGCGATCGACGACGCCGAGTTCGACCTCTCGACGCTGGAGCCCCTGATGCACCGCGAGCCGGAGGAGACGACGAGCCGCGCGCGCTACCTCCTGGAGTGGAACGAGCCGTTGCGCCGTTCGCTTCGGGCGCGTTACCTGCGCTGGAAGGCGGGCTCGAAGATCACCTGGGCCGACGGCCTCGTGGACCCGGCGGACACAACGCGGGCCGCGTTGGAGGCGAACCGGGTCCGCAACCGAAGCTACTCACCGACGGCGCTCCAGAGCTTCGCCCAGTGTCCGTACAGATTCCTTTTGTATGCGATCCATCGTCTGCGCCCGCGCGAGGAGGCGGCGCCGTTGGAGCAGATGGACCCGTTGACGCGGGGGAGCCTTTTTCACGAGGTGCAGTTCAAGCTTTTCGGTCAGCTCAAGGAAAAGGATCTCTTGCCGATGCGCGAGGAGAACCTGCCGCAGCTTTTTGACCTTGCCGACGCGCAGCTTCAAAAGACGGCCGAGAGATACCACGACCAGCTGGCGCCGGCGATCGAGCGCGTCTGGGAGAGCGAGGTCGAGGGATTGAAAACGGACCTGCGGGGTTGGATCCGGACGATGGTGAACGCAAGAGAGGCATGGCGTCCGTCGCACTTCGAGCTGTCCTTCGGCCTGCCTGTGGGTGCCGAGCACGACGCGTCGAGCCACCGCGAGGAGGTGGTAGTCCTCGACGGCGTGCGTCTGCGGGGCTCGATCGACCTCGTCGAGACGGACGACGCGCGCCAGCTCGTCCGGGTGACGGACCACAAGACGGGAAAGGCGATCTTCACCCGGCGTCTGGTGGTGAAGGGCGGCGAGGTGCTCCAGCCGCTGCTTTACGCGTTGGTGGCGGAGCAGCTCCTGGGTCGTCCGGTGGAGGAGGGGCGATTGTTCTACTGTACGCGTCGCGGCGACTACCAGGAGCTCAAGGTCAGGATCGACGACGAAGGACGGCGCAGCGTCGCAGAGGTGGTCCAAAAAGTCGACAAGGCGATCGCCGACGGCTTCCTGCCGGCGGCGCCGCGGGAGCGGGCATGTCGGTTTTGCGACTACCAGTTGGTGTGTGGTCCGAACGAGGAGATGCGTCTGGAGCGCAAGCGGAAGGAGCAGTTGCGTTCGTTGGAGGACCTGCGGAAGATGCCTTGACGAGGAAGGGGCAAGAGGGTCCGTCCACCCGGATGGAGGTCCTGGGTTTCGCCGTCGTTCCCGGGCGAGGTGCTTGACGCCAAGCCGCCGGTGAGTACAATTCCTCCCCCCGGCCCGGTGTCCACCGGGCAACCCGTCAAAGAACCCCGACCGGCCACTCGGTGGCGCGAACCTGGGAGGACGAAACATGGCCAAGAAGAAGACCAAGCCAGCGAGTGAGACGTTCGAGTTCCAGGCCGAAACCCGGCAGCTCCTCGACATCGTCGTTCACTCTCTCTACACCCACAAGGAGATCTTCCTGCGGGAGCTCGTCTCCAACGCTTCCGACGCTCTGGACCGCCTGCGCTTCGAGGCGCTCACCACCCCGGACCTCCTCTCGAAAGACGAGAAGCTCGAGATCCGCATCGAGACCGACCCCGAGGCGCGGACGCTCACGATCAGCGACAACGGCATCGGCATGAGCCGCGACGAGGTGGTCTCGAACATCGGCACGATCGCGAAGTCCGGGACCCGGGAGCTGGTGGCGAAGGCCAAGGAGTCGAAGTCGACCGAGGCGCTCACCGAGCTCATCGGCCAGTTCGGCGTCGGTTTCTACTCCTCCTTCATGGTCACCGAGAGGGTGACGCTCCTGACGCGCCGCGTCGGCGAGGAAAAGGCCACCCGCTGGGAGTCGGCTGGCGACGGCGAATACACCCTCGCCGAGGACCATCGCTTCCTGCGCGGCACCACCATCACCCTCCACCTCCTCGACGTCGACGAGGACGACGGTGTCGAGGACTTCACCGACTCCTGGGTCATCGAGCGGATCGTCAAGAAATACTCCGATTTCGTCGCCTACCCGATCGTCATGAAGCAGGAGAAGGAGGAAAAGGAGACCGACGAGTCGGGCAAGCCCATCCCCGAGAAGACCCGCACGATCGTCGAGGAGAAAACGCTCAACTCCATGCGCCCGATCTGGACGCGCCCCGCTTCCGAGGTCAAGGACGAGGAATACGCCGAGTTCTACCGCCACATCTCCCACGACTGGAACGAGGCCCACAAACCGATTTCGCTCAAAGCCGAGGGCCGGATCGAGTACCAGGCGCTTCTTTTCATCCCCAAAAAGGCCCCCTTCGACCTCTTCCGCGAGCACAAGTGGGGTCTCCAGCTCTACGTCCGGCGTGTCCTGATCATGGACGACTGCGAGGACCTGCTGCCGCCCTACCTGCGTTTCGTCAAGGGCGTCGTCGACTCCGCGGACCTGCCGCTCAACATCTCGCGCGAGGTCATCCAGCAGGACCGCCACATCCGTCAGATGAAGAAGTGGCTCACCAGAAAGGTCCTCGACCACCTGAAGGGATGGAAGGAAAAAGACGAGAGCGAGTACCTGAAGCTCTGGGGTGAGCTGGGCCGGGTCCTCAAGGAAGGCGTCTCCTTCGAGAACGAGAACCGCGACCGGTTGACACCGCTCCTCTACTTCCACTCGTCGCACGACGACGAGAAGCTCACCGACCTCGACGGCTACATCGAGCGCATGAAGGCCGACCAGGACGAGATCTACTACCTGACCGGCGAGTCGCTGCCGGTGGTCAAGAGCTCGCCGCACCTCGAGGCCTTCCTCGACAAGGGCTACGAGGTGCTCTACCTCGTCGATCCGGTCGACGAGTGGCTCGCCCAGTCGCTCCAGGACTACGAGGAGCGCAAGCTCAAGTCGGTCGGCAAGGGCGAGGTGAAGCTGGGCAGCGAGGAGGAGCGGAAAAAGGCCGAGGAGCAGCTCAAGGAGAAGAAGGAAAGCTACAAGGCTCTGATGGAGCGCCTGCAAAAGGACCTCGACGAGTGGGTCAAGGAAGTGCGGCTCTCGACGCGGTTGACGAGCTCGCCCGTCTGCCTCGTGGGCGGCGACTTCGACATGAGCCCGCACATGGAGCGCCTTCTCCGCCAGAGCGAGGGAGCGGCCATCCCAGTGCAGAAACGCATCCTGGAGCTCAATCCCGGGCACGACATGTTGCAGAAGCTCCAGGAACGCTTCGCCAAGGATTCCGAGGACAGCGTCCTTGGCGACTACGCCCATCTCCTCTACGGCTATGCGCTCCTCGCCGAAGGCTCGGACCTGCCCGACCCGTCGCGCTACAACCGTCTGGTGGGCGAGCTGATGATGAAAGGCCTCTAGCCGCCGCTTCGCGGGCTGGCCTCTTCTCGGCCGTCGTCGTAGCGTCCCACCAGGGTGACGACCTTGCCGCTGTCGTCGCGCTCGAAGCGGATCCGGAAGTAGCTCAGATCCGCGAGGTGGAAATTGTCCTCGCCCACCGGCACGAGCTCATAGACCGGACCGTCATCGCGCTGGTAGACGAGCTTGCCGTCTTGCACACGGATCTTGCGAGGCCCGTAGACGCCGACGTAGGGCTGAAGCTCCGACGCCATGAGCGTCCGGGTTTCGGCCTTGATGCCCTGAAGCGTCCAGTCGAGCTGGCGCTTGTGGTCCGGATCGGTGGCTGCCGCGGCGACGGTCTCCAGCGCTTTGGCGTAGGCCACCTCTAGCGCGTCGGCCGCGGGCACCTCCACGTGGGGCTCGACGCCGGTGCCTTCCCAGTTGGTGCCGCTGATCGGGTTGACGGCGCGGCCAAAAGGCAGCGACATGCGCACGCCGAGCTCCGGATAGCGCATCATGTCGACCGGGTGGGCACCGCCGCCCGTCCTCTCTCCGACGATCGTGGCACGCTCCAGGTTGCGCATGTTGTAGGTGAACTCCTCGGCGGCCGAGAACGTCCGGCCGCTGGTCAGGACGTAGAGCGGTGTCTCGACCCTCCGTGGACCCTCGACGTAGGCATGGCTCCAGAACTGCGTCACCCTGTCCTCGCGGCGGATGTAGAAGCTGTTTAAATGCACCGGCTCCTCGAAGAAGTAGCTCGAGATCAGCTGGATCATCGACGGCGCGCCGCCACCGTTCTGGCGCAGGTCGATGATGACGGCGTCGGCACCGGCCAGAAAGCCCATGGCGGCGATGGCGGTCCGGCCGCCGAGCGAGGCGTCGGCGAACTGGCGCAGGTCGAGGTACCCGACGTTGCCGTCGAGGATCTCGAGCTTTTCGAAGCCGTAGTTGGCGCGGCGCGAACGTTCGCGGTAGCGGCGCTGGATCTCCTCCATGTCGACCTCCTGCTCGGCGTTGACCTCGCCGGACGGCATGGGGGTGACGCGCAGGTGCAGGTCGTGGCTGATCGATTGCAGGTCCGAGGTCAGCTGGGCGGTGAAGGCCGCGAGGTCGTCGAGGTCCCGGTAGGCGCCGGCCTCCTGCCGGGCCTTCAGATGCTCGGTCATCTTGGTGGCGACTTCGGGGAAGACGTAGACCTCGTCGAGATCGGCGGAGACGGCTTTCACGATCGCGGCGCGCTTCTCGGCGTCGAGCTTCGCCGTCTCGTCCTGAGGGGCGAGCTGTGCCGGGGCCGGAACGGCGAGGAGCGCCAAGGACAGGCCGGCGACAAACCGCAGGGCGGCGGTGAATCGGGGGGCGTGGGTCATGTTTTCTTCCTTCTTCGGTTCCTGTTCGGGGAGCGAGCCGCCCGGAGGCGGGCTTCCTCTGTAGACTGGGCGGCCGGAGGCCGCTATAGGGTTGGCCCTTTCCCTAGTAAACGGATGAAGGGCACGGAGGTTCCCGATACGTGAGACGGCAGGCTCTGC
The DNA here is from genome assembly GCA_965371445.1 of uncultured bacterium. GTDB lineage: Bacteria > Acidobacteriota > Thermoanaerobaculia > Multivoradales > J023 > DASWIG01. Next base: position 35,310 of record CBDUYN010000082.1, read on the forward strand.
GGGGTTGCGAGGTGCGGCGGAGCAACCGGAGCCGTGCTCCGGGGTCTTGCGCCAAGCGGCCGCTACTTGATGTAGCCGAGGCTCTTCAAGACGTCCTTGATCTCTTCGCTGTTGGGGCTCTCGACGCTCTCGTGGCTCGTATCGTGCGCCGTCTCGTAGGTTGCTATGCGTCGCGGCTCGGAAGCCGCGAGGAAGCTCTCGCTCAAAGCCGTCCGATAGCTCCCCGAACGGGCTCCGGACATGTCGTCGGGAAGCGGCATGCCGAGCAGATGGAGCACCATGGGAGCGATGTCGTAGACCGAAAGGCCGTCCACCCGCCGGCCGGCCTCGAAGCCCGGCCCGCGGGCGAGAAAAAGCCCCGCCGGTCCATGGGTGTGGTGCCCTTTCTCGAAATCGAAGCCGTGGTCGGAGACCAGGATGACCCGTGCGTCGTCGTCCAGGGCCGCGAGGAGCTCGCCGAGCCGGGCGTCGGTCAGACGGTAGGCCTCGGCGATGGCGTCTGAGAAGAGGCCGCCGCGTCCCCGGTAGGCGTTGAAGAGGTGGTGAAAAGCATCGACGGGATAGAAGCTCGCGGCCGTGAATCGCGCGTCGTGCTGCCGGATCAGCAACGGCAGCTCCCGGGACGTGGGGTCGGCGAGGGAGCCCTGCAAAGGCTTGAGCCGCGGATCGCTGGAATCGATCTTCTGAGCTCGGCCCGCAAAAGCTGCTATCTCCTCGCGGGTTAAAGAACGCCGCGCGTGACGCATCAGGCGCAGGCCGGGAGGATGGACCGAGCGCCGGGCGCGCTCTTCGCGAGGCTGGCCGTCGAGCTCGAGCCCGAGCTGTGCCCAGCCGATGCCGCCCGCCACGCTGAAGCCGTTCACCTCCTCGGCCGGCCAGGAAAGCATCCAGCGATAGGAGCCCACCGGATATAGCCGTCCGACGATCTGCCACAGGGCCTCGACGCGCCGCATGCCGCTCGTGTAGGGAGAGCGCAGGACCGGCATTCCCGGAATCTTCTCGAGCCGCGGGAAGAGCTCGAAATTCCATCCCGTGTGGAGAGGGAACTCGTAGATCGCCTGGCCCACGCCCGGCAGGCGAAAGTGGAGGAAGTGATGGATGCCGTGCTCGGCGGGCGTTTTGCCCGTGACGAGAGTGGTCCACACCACGGGAGAAAGCGTCGGGTTCAAGGTGGCGAGAGGCCCCCAGGTTCCCTCCTCCATCATCCGGGCGAAATGAGGCAGCTCCCCGGCCTCGACCATGGGCTCGACGACGTCGTCGAGATCGGCCCCGTCGACACAGAGCAGCACCAGGCGAGGCGGCAGGTCGGGCGCGGGATCAAGCTCGACGCCCGGAGCCTCGGGAAGGGCCGCCGTCACGGCCGGCGCCGGGCTCCCCGGAACCTTGAAGCAAAGCAGGACGGCGGCCCCGAGGCTGAAGACGCAGGCCAGGACCCGAGGCGAGGCACCCCGACGCCTGAGGCCACGTAGCGCGGCGCCGACGAGCTGGCCGGCAGCCAAGAGGACGACGACGAAAACCGCCAGCATCCAGGCGCGGCGCGACGGCGAGGCACCGAGGAAGTCGCTCAGACAAGTCGGCGCCCATCCGAGGTCGGGCAGGAGCAGCAGGTAGGCGAGCGGAGCGAGGAAGATCGCCGCGACTCCCCCCGTGGAAAGCCGTCGACGGAGGCCCTCCGCGGGCGCCCCCCGATTCATGAGCGCCGTCGCGGCGGCGCCGAAGCCACCCAGCACCGCGCCGGCGCCGGCATAGGCGACGAGGAAGTGGAAGTGAAGCCAGAAGAGATCGCCCCAGCTCGAGTGGAGGTGGGCGTTTAACCCCAGCGTGAGACGGGCGATCCCCAGGCCGGCCAGCGCGCAGCCGACGACGGCGGCGAGCCAGGCGTCGACGGGACGCGGGGCGTGGCTTCTTTCTGGGCTCATGCCGGCGGCAGGTCTGTCAAACAATGGGCTGGGCTCCCGAGGAGCCAAAGCCCCCGGCTTCGCGCTCGGAAGGGGCGAGCTCCTCGGCTTGCTCCCACTCTACTTCGGCGACGCGGGCGAAGACGAGCTGAGCGATCCGCTCGCCGCGCTTCAGGGTGTAGGGCTCTTCGCCCAGATGGACGAGGAGGACGCCCACCTCGCCGCGATAGTCGCTGTCGATGGTGCCCGGGCTGTTTAGAACCGTGACACCGTGCCGGAGCGCCAAGCCGCTACGGGGCCTTACCTGAGCCTCCCAGCCGGTGGGGATCTCGAGGACGAGGCCGGTCGGCACGAGGCAACGCTTGCCCGGATCGAGCCGGCGCTCGTCGTCGATCGCGGCCCGGAGGTCCAAGCCGGCGCTGCCGGCCGAGGCCCGCTGCGGCAGCGGCAGGCCGCGGCCGTGGTCGAGGCGGCGGAAGCGGACCTTCACTCCCGGTGCTGCTGAGGATTCCCAGGACGATTCGTCCCGGGACGACGGGGACGACCTTGTCCGGAACGGCGAGCCGGATCGCCGCCGACGCCCAGCCCGTGCCCCCGTTGCTGGGCCTGGGTCTGGACGTTGACCCCCGGCGGGAAGGGCTTCCAGAAGACCCCGGAGCTCACGGGCCGGGCGAAGCTCTCATGGGGAGACTGGAGCATCGCCTTGACGAGGTCGGCGGTGAAGCGCCATTCCCTGATCTCGTTGGAGCCCATGAAGATCTTGACCGCGGTGTCGCCCTCGGGGCTCGCCACGCCCATGAACGCGATCGAGACCGGCTGCAGGTTCTTGTCGCCGGGCACCACCCGGAGCACCGTCGGCTGACCGGGCCGCCCCGGCTGACCCGGGCGCCTGCCCGGACGGCCCGGAGGCTGCCGGCCCCGCTGCGGGTTGACCTGCTGCCGTCCGGCGGCCAGGTTCCGGCCGCCCTGGGGACCGCCGGTCCCCGGTAGCAGGAGCCAGCTCCCGTCGTCGGTCATGGGGTTTTTCCACAGCTGGCGGATCGAGCGCGGCTGCACCTCGACGAGCTCTCGCAGCTGCACTGGGAGGCGTCCGTGGCGGATCTGGAAGACCCGGATCGCCTCGGCGTACTGCAGGCCGCGGAAGATCAGCTCGGCCTCCTTTTCGCGCCGGATCTGGTGGCTCCAGGCAGGCAGAGCCATGGCCACCAGGATGTTCAGCACGGTGACCGCCATCACCAGCACCACGAGGTTGAAGCCTTCGGCCCCTTGCGCCTGGCGCCGGCGCGCGGACGGGGTGACTGATCGCCTCACCATTCGTTGTACGCCGTCCCTTCGATGGAAAAGTCCTCGGAGAGCGAGAAGACGTCGATGATGCCGGGACCGAATTCCTGCTCGGTCTCGGGCACCTCCTCGTACTCCAGGTCCTCGTAGACGACGTCCCACTCCTGGATCTCGAGGATCGGGTCGATGGGGACGCTACGCAGATAGCCCTCTTCGACCAGGGCGTCGATGGTCTCCGGGTAGTGGCCGAGGTCGCCGTAGAACTGGTCGATGGCCTGGCGGATGGTCCGCAGGTTGGTTTTCAAAACCGCCTCTTTGGAGCGCGTCGGCATCTGGATCAGGTTCGGCAGGGCGATGGCGGCGAGGATCCCGATCATCGCCACCACGACGATGAGCTCCAGGAGCGTAAAGCCCCGGGTGGCCCCGGGAAGGCCTCCCCACCTCTTCGCGACGAGTCGTGAGCGCATCTCTACCACTCCTTGTAGGGAACGCCGTTTAACCCTACGCCCGCGGAGAGCGAGTAGACGTCGTAGACGTGCTCGCCGCCCCAGAAGTAGGAGTCCGACTCGTCCTGGTTGCTGCGCAAACCCCACTCGGCCTCCCCGGTCATCGGGTCGATCGGGATGCGGCGCAGGAACCGTTTGCGGACGTCGATCTGGCCGACGAGGTCGATCGGTTCCAGGAGCGTCTCCAGCTCCGCGGGGTAGCCGTCGGTGCCGAGCTCCAGGGGGATCAGCCCCGCGTCGCTGAAGCGCTTGTGCTCGTCGACGGCGTTTCTGATCAGGCGCAGCGAATAGCGCAGCTCCGCTTCCTTTTCCCGGCGCCCGACGTTCTTGGCGATCGGGAACGCGGTTCCGGCGAGGATCACGAGGATCGCGCAGACGAGCACGAGCTCGGTCAACGAGTAGCCACGCTGTCCCCTTGGGGGGATCAAGGGGGGGAGACACTGTCCCCTTGGGGGGATCAAGGGGGGGAGACACTGGTTGCGGAGTCTGCGGTGGACATCAATCATCGCTTCATCGTCCTTCAGGAGGTTTTACGGACGAGACGGCCTTTGCGTCCTACTCCTCCTCCTCTTTCTTGAACGGGCTTCCTGGTCCGCCGGCCGGCGCCAGGTCGACGCCGGGAGGCTTCGCGTCTTCGGGCTTTTGGCCTTGCTGGTCGCGTTCGGCGTCCTGGAGGCCGCGAGGCAGGGAACGAAGCCGCTCGCGCAGGCGCTCGCGCACCGCGTCGCGGGCGCTGCGGTCGCGGTCGAAGGGTCCCTGGGCCGGCGACTCGACCCGCGGGCTGCCGCCGCGGAAGGACAGGTTGGTCTCGGTGCCGACCCAGATCGGCTGCAAGTCGGCCTCGGTGATGTCGGCGCGGCGCACGATGTGAGGCGTCAGGGTCAGGACGATGTCGGTTCGCGTGAAGTCGGTGCGGACGTTCTTGAACAACCGCCCGATCCAGGGGATGTCGCCGATCCCCGGGATGCCGGCTTCCGAAAGCGACTCGTCGGTGCGGATCAAACCGGCGAGGAAGTTGGTCTCGCCGTCGCGGAGCCGGATGTTCGTGCTGATCGCCCGCGTACCGATCACCGGCTGCTGCTGCCCGCCCGGGCCCTGCACCGTGGCCGAGATGTTGGAGACCTCGATCTGGAGCTTCAGCGTCACCTCGTCGTTGTGGTGCACCCGCGGCTCGATCTCGATCTTGATGCCGACGTCCTGGTACTGGAACGAGGTCACCGGGACGATGTTGCCGCCCACCGTGTTGGCGGTGTTGAACGTCGTCGTCGGGATGGGGACGCGGTCGCCGATCGTGAGCGACGCCTTTTCGCCCTCGGTGATGCGCAGCTTCGGCTGCGCCAGCGTCTGGGCGTAGCCCGAGGTCTTCAAGAAGTTGAAAAGGAAGTTCGGCACCGTCAACACCCAGTTGTTCTGGTTCAGGCTCCCGAAGTCGGAGAGGCGCAGCGGTACGTCCGGGCCGCCCAGGTCGAGGCTGGCGGTGATCTGGCTGGTGGAGAGGTTCATGCCGAGCTCGCGGAGCTTGTTCGAGTCGATCTGCAAGAGCTCGACGTCGACCACGACCTCGGCTTTCGACTTGTCGTTGGCGAGGATGATCTGCTCGGCGACCTTGACCTTGTCGGCCGTGTCGCGCAAGATGATGGCGTTTAGTTGCTCGTTGGCGGCGACGTTCTTGGCGCCGATCAGGCTCCGCACCATGGTCATCACGTCCTTGACCTCGGCGTTGGAGAGGAAAAAAGTCTGGATCACCTGGTCCTCGTAGTTGCGCCGGTTTTGGGGGGTGTCGTCGGCGATGATCACGGTGTGCTCGTCGAGCACCTTGTAGAACTGCCCGACGGTGCGCATGACGATCTCGAACGAGTCCTGGGCGGTCACGTCGAGCAAGTCGATGTCGATTTTCGTTTCCTTGATCTTGGGATCGAAAAGGACGTTGATGCCGAAGGCTTTGCCGAGGGCGCGGTAGATGTCCAGCACCGAGGTGGCCTCGGAAAACGTCAAGCTGATCGGCTCGTCGGAGCGCGGGTTCAAGACCGGCGGCTGCGCGGTCGCACCCCGGAGCTTTTCCTTCATCTCGGCGATCGAGGGAGCTCCTCCGTCGTCGTCGCGGGCCGCTTTCAGCTCCGCGACGACCTTGCGCAGCTCCGATTCGGCGTACTGGTTGGTGGGATCGAGCTCCACCGCCTGGCGAAACTCCACCATGGCGCGCTCCAAGACCCCGGCCTCGCGGTACTGCTGGCCCTTCTTGAAGTGGTCCTGCGCCGCGTTGATCTTGGCGCGCATGAGCGCCGCCCGGTAGGAGACGTTGTCGGGACGATCGCGCACCGCCGCGAGGTAGTAGAGCACCGCGTCGTCCCACTGGCCGACCTGCGCGGCAAGCTCGGCCTGCCGGTAGGCGTTCTGGGTGGCACAGCCGAGGCTTGAGAGCAGAAGGCCCGCCAGAAGAGCGGCACGTGCCCGGAGGGCACCGTTCAAGATCGATGGGTGCATGGTTCTCCTCAGTTTCGTTTCCTGTCGAGCTTGACGCGCTGCGGCTCGACGTTCGGAAATCCTACGAATTTGATGTCGACCGTCTGATATCCGATCCGATGGACGATGAACTTCTCCTTCAAAACCTCTTCCTCCAGAGCGTTCAAGATCGTGTCCTGTCCTTCTTTGAACACGGCGACGCGACGGTCCTCAGGGCCGATGATGCCGAAAAGCGACAGCGTGAAAGCCGGTGGCTTGGGCGGCGGGGGGG
>CBDUYN010000083.1:0-41703 GCA_965371445.1 uncultured bacterium
CGTCGTAGAAGACGCGGCGGCAGGCCGGGTCGCCGCAGATCTTGATCCGCGGCCAGACGTTCTCGAAGCGCGCCCGGACGGCGACGGCGAGAAGACGGTCGACCACGCCGTCGAGGCCCTCGGCGGCCGGCTCCAGCCAACTCGCGCCGTCGGGAGCGAAGCCGGGACGGATCGTCGCTTCCGACGCCAGTCGGCTGAGCCCTTGAAGGGCGGGCACGTCGGCGGGTCCTCCGGCCTCGGCGACGATCAGGGCCCGCAGCCCGGCGCCGGCCTGCCGCGTCCGTTGTGTCCAGGCCGCCGGGATCTCCTCGTCCGCGGCGACGAGGCCGCGCTTCGCCAGCCCGGCGCGTAGGCCCGCAAGGGCGGTGTCGGCACCGGTGTCCAGGGCGTTGAGACAGGTCAGGAAGAGCTCCAGGTCCTCCGGGTTCGGCCCCTTCGTCGGACGCACCGGCCCTTCTCTCTTCCCGGTCTTGCGCGTTGTCTTCCTCGGATACATGGCGGCGTTCCTCTATCGGGCTATTGGGGTACGCTCCGGGCCGCGGCAAGTCCGGAATCAAGAATCGGAGAGATATCCCGATCCTTCGCGAGGAGCAGGACGTTGCTCTCCTCCGCCTTCCCAACTCACCTTGCCGCGAAGCTCGAGGAGCCCCTTGCGGCGTTTGCTCCGAGCGAACCTCCGGAGGGCCTCATTGACCAACTCGGTCTTGGTACGGCCTTCGGCATAGAGCATCGCCTCCTCCACGGCTTGATTGTCGAGGTTCAGGGTCGTCCGCATGATCTACCTCCTTGCGCATATGTTAGCGGACTTCCAGATGCTGGTCGAGGCATGCAGCCTTCTCGGAGGCAGATACAACTGGCCAAGCGTCCGTGCGTCTGCTGCAACTCGTCCACCCCCGCGCCTCTAGAAGGCCAGCACCAGGCCGACGCGTCCTTCCGCCTGCCACAGGTCGCCGTCGTCGTCCCCGTGGCAGTGGCAGTGATCGTCATCGGAGTTGATGTCGGTGCCGAAGCCCCGCAACTCGAAGCGGAGGCCGAAGTGCTCGCCGAACATCAGCTTGACGCCGCCGCCGAGGCCGACCGAGAAACGCACGTCGCTGTCGAAGCCGACGCCCTGGGGATCGAGCTCGGTGACACCCACGGTGGCGACGAGAAACGGCCGCGCCTGCCCCGCGCCGAAGGCGTAGCTGACGCCGGCGTGGTAGTAGTCGACGTCGAGGGCATAGAGCGGCAAGTCGGCAAACCCGACGTCCTCGAAGAGGACCGTTTCCTGGTGGCTCCAGAGGAGCTCGATCTGGACGTGCCGGCTCAGGTTGTAGCCCAGGAGCAGACCCCAGCTCCTCTCGTCGTCGAGCTCGAAGCTCTCGTGGAGGTCGAAGTCCTCGAATTCGGCGCCGAGGCGGTAGCCCCAGAAGGGGGTGAGCTCGAAGGTGGGCTGGGCCGTGGCCACGGCGGGGACGGCCAGCAGGAGGAGAGTGGCGAGGGAGAGTTTCCGAGACATGGTGGCCTCCTTTCTGTTCGTCCCCTGCTCTCGCAAAGGCGGTGCCAGGGACGTCGAGCCGGCTCAGGCCTGGAAACCCCTTGGTTTCGCCGCGGCCGCGTCGCCGCCGCGTCCACTCGCGAGGGAGGCGGTGTCCTCCCTGGGCGACAGGCGGGTGAGCCACGGTGCCGCTGACCTGCCGAGCGGTGGCCGTGGCGCCGCATCGGCGGACGTCTAAAACCCCCGAGGCCGGTCGGACGTAATACTACAGAGTCGCGACCTCCGAGGATTTGCCGAGGGTGACCCCGGAGACCTCAAACTCGAACGATCAGAGGAGCTCGTGAATGATGAAAGATAGCTTGAAGAAGTGTCTCTCGACGAGATGGGCGCGGAGGGTAGCAGCAGGAATCATGGCTCTTTTCTGGGCCGGCGCCGGGTATGCCGACGGCACCGTCGTCTTCCAGGACGTCGCGGCCGACGGCGGCGCCGGGCTCGTCTACCGGCGCACGGAGTCTCAATCCTCCGCGCTCATCGACCTGTTCCACCAGCAGGACGTCGCCACCATTTTCGACCTGCCTCTCCTGCCCGTGAAGTGGCGGGGAGCGCCCGGCGTCGCGGTCCTGGACTACGACCGCGACGGCGATCTTGACGTCTACGTGACCAACGGGCCCGGCAGCGACAACAGCCTCTTCTCCAATCAGCTTCAGGAGACCGGAACGTTGACATTTCTCGACGTCGCCGTCCCCGCCGGTGTCGGCGCCCGCGACCAGGACAGCAGCGGCGTCTGTTTCGGCGACACCGACAACGACGGCGACCCGGATCTGTTCTTGCTCGGCAACTTCGGCGCCAACCGCTTCTTCGAGAACAACGGCGGTGCGGGCGGCCTCGTCACCTTCACCGACGTCTCCGCGACCAGCGGCCTGAGCGACGACGTGCGGTCCTCGGTGTCGTGCTCTTTCGGGGACATCAACGGCGACGCCCTTTTAGACGTCGTGGTCGCCAACACCTACCTCGACATGAGCAACAGCCTGGGCATCCTGGTCCCCTTCGACTTGAACCAGCACAACCAGCTCTTCCTCAACACGGGAGGCAATGTCTTCGTCGACGTCAGCACGGCTTCGGGGATCGAGGAGCTGTGGACCGCTCCGCCGGGGTTCATCGGCTCGCCGACGCTCACCTGGGCGATCGCCATGGTCGACTACGACCTGGATGGAGACATCGACATCGTGCAGGCCGACGATCAGGCCGTGGTGCAAACCTTCGCTCGCGGCGGCATCGACCGGGGCGTCCTCCACGTGCTGCGCAACGACGGCAGCGGCCACTTCACCGACGTCTCCGACGAAGCCGGCGTCAACCACCCCGGGGGCTGGATGGGGCTCGCTTTCGGTGATCTGAACGGCGATGGATTCCTCGACCTGTTCGCGACCAACTTCGGGGACTTCCCGAACATCCCGTTTTCACCCTTCGATCCCGTCTACATCGGTGGCGCCGTTTTCGAGCTCGGCGAGCTCAGCACGCGGTGGTTCCTGGGCGGCACCTGCCGGTCGACATCACCGTCTTCCCTCCCATCTGGGAGTTCAGCGGCATCGAGAAGAACGTCGACGGCACGCTTGCGGTCGAGATCAACAGTGCCGACAACGGCAACGGCTGGGTCAAGGTGAAGCTCTACGGCACCGTCGGGGTGACGGCGCTCGGCGCCGTCAATCGCGACGGCATCGGCGCGGTCGTGACCTTCACCACCCATCAAGGGGCGAGCACCCTATGGCCGGTGGTGGGCGGCGCGAGCTACGCTTCCCAGGACAGCCTCGAGCTCGGCTTCGGCCTCGGCTCGGCGCAGAAAGGGCAGGTGGAGGTCCTGTGGCCGGGAGGGGTCAGGAATCGCCTCGACAACGTGCACCACGGCGTTCGCGGAGTCAGGACGAGTACGAGGGCTGCGTGCGCGGCGCCCTCGACGAGCTCGTCGACTCCGGTGTCCTGACGCTTCAGCAGGAGGGGCGCTTCTTCGCCAGCGCGGTCTCAGCGAGGCTTGATGGGTTACCATAGGCGCCTGATCCGTGGATTCCCCTAAAGGACGACCTCGAAGATGACCCAATCCACCAAGAGCAAGCCAACCGATTTCACGCCGCAGGCCGGACGCCCGCTCGGCATTCTCGCCCTTCTAGGTACCCTCGCCGCCCTCTGGGCGCTGTTCTTATGGACAGAGCTCGTCTCCGCGCGCGGCGGCGGAACGCCACTCTGCGCCTTCTCGAACGACGCGGATTGCGGCAAGCTCTGGGACGCCGCTTTTGCCAGCACCATCCACCGCCTGACCGGCATGCCGGTGGCGGGTTGGGGCCTCGTCTGGAGCGTCGCGGCGTTCGTGCTGCCGCTCCTCGCCCTCGTCGCCTTGAGCAACGGCAAGAGCGCCGCCAAAAGCCTCGCGGGCATCCGCTGGACCGCGGCCGGCGGTCTCCTCGGCGTCGGTGTGCTCCTTGCCGCGAGCGCCGCCGAGGGTCTCTTCTGCACCAGCTGTGCCCTGAGCTATCTCACGAGTATCGCCTACGCCGCGGTGACTTTCATGGCCCTGCCGCCGAAGCAGCCGCTTCTCGCCACGAACGGCGTCGGACCGGCGCTCGTGGCGGTGGCCACCGCCTATCTGCTGCTCCTCTATCCCGGGTTCCAAACGCCGAAAAGCGTCACCCGCGAGGGGGAACGCGCCCTGGCGCAGGTCGCTCAAAGCGCCTCCTGGGTCGATGCGAGCGGCGAGGAGGAGTCGAGGACTGCGGAGACTCGCTCTACCGTGACCGTCCGCCCGGAGCTCGAAAAGCTCCTCGGAGAGCTCCTACCGAGCCTTCAACCCCAGGTAGCTCAGCTCCTGAGCGACTCGCTCCTCATCTACCGGAGCTCGCCGGTGGTCGACGGGGAGCCGCGGGCGCTACGCGGCGATCCCGGCGCGCCGGTGCGGATCACCGACTTCACCGACTCGCTCTGCGGCCACTGCGCAACGCTCCACGGAACGATCTCCTACCTGGAGTCGGTGCTGCCTCCCGGCAGCTTCAGCGTCGACTCGCGCCAGTTCCCGCTCGACGGCAACTGCAACACCCATCTCCAGGTGCGAGGGCCGGAGAGTGTGCGCTGCGTGGCGGCGCGGGCACAGATCTGCATGGAGGCGACCCCCCACGCCTTCGATTTCTCCGGGGCGGTCTTCGAGCGCCAAGGGGAGCTGACCGAGGAGCTCGTCTACGAGCTCGCGGCCCCTTTCATGGAGCGCTCGGCGCTTCAGGCTTGCATGGCGAGCGGTGAGACGGCCCGCAAGCTCGCCGCCGACGTCACCTACGCCTGGAGCTTCGAGCCCGACGGCACACCCCTCGTCCTGGTCAACGGCCGCCGCGGCACCGCCTTCGGTCCGTTCCTCTACGCCATGATCCTGACCGGCGGCAGCGCCGAGCACCCGCTCTTCGAGACCCTGCCGGCACCGCGTCCGGACGCCCACATCCATTAAGGACCCCATGCAGCTTCTCGAAACCCCCCTCACCCGTGACGCCGGCATCGAGGTGCCGCTCATCTGCGGCGCCATGTATCCCTGCTCCAATCCGGAGCTTGTCGCGGCGGCGTCGCAGGCCGGTGGGATCGGCATCATTCAGCCGCTGTCGCTCACCTACGTCCACGGCCACGAGTGCCGCGCGGGCCTGCGCCTCATCAAGAAGCTGACGTCGCGCCCGGTGGGTCTCAACGTCATCGTCGAACGTTCGTCGAAGGTCTATCTCGAACGCATGCAGGTTTACGTCGACGTCGCCATCGAGGAGGGCATTCGTTTTTTCGTCACCTCGCTTGGCAGCCCGCGCTGGGTCGTAGAGAAGGCCCACGCGGTGGGCGGTCACGTGTACCACGACGTGACCGAGCGCAAATGGGCCGAGAAAGCCCTGGAGGCCGGCGTCGACGGGCTGATCGGCGTCAACGACCGGGCCGGCGGACACGCCGGGCCGAAAAGCTCCGAGACGCTCTACGACGAGCTGTCGGACCTCGGAGTGCCCTTGGTGGCGGCCGGCGGAATCGGCACCCCCGGGGACTTTGTGGAAATGCTCAAGATGGGCTACGCCGGCGTCCAGATGGGGACGCGTTTCATCGCCACCACCGAGTGCACCGCCCACGACGACTACAAGCAGTCGATCCTCGACGCCACCGCCGACGACATCGTCCTGACCGAACGGCTGACCGGGGTCCCGGTGGCCGTCATTCGTACGCCTCATCTCGACCGCGTCGGCTACAAGGCCGGTCCCCTGGCGCGCTACATGCTCCGTGGCCGGCGGACCAAGCACTGGATGCGAATGCTTTACTCTCTCCAGTCGCTCTGGCGCTTGAAGCGCTCGTCGCTCAGGAGCTTCTCGACGAAGGACTTCCTGCAGGCCGGCAAGAGCGTCGAGGGCGTCCAAGCCATCGAGGGGGCGGGCGAGGTCGTTCGCCGGTTCGCCGCCGCGGCGAGCTAGGCCCCTCCGGGCTGCGACCCCTTTAAGGGACGTCAGCGTCCCTTGAGGAGGAGGGTCGACGCCGCCCGAACCTGCCGAAAAGCCGTTCGACCCTCAAGTTACCGTGGGTGGCGGACATGGCCCGATCTTTGCTAGAATCAGAGTATGCCATCGAGCCTGGGGCTCTCGCTCCGTCACGCCGCTTCGCCCCGCTCGTGAGGCAACGAACGGAAGGAGGTCCACCATGTCCAATGCTTCGAAGATTTTCCATCGGCTGTGCCGGCCCGCCCTGGCGCTCGCCGCAGCATCCTTCCTGCTCCTCGGCACCGCACCGTCGGCCTTCGGTGGCGGGGAGCGCAAGAGCTCGTCCTCAAGGAGCTCGGAGCGACGGGTCTCGCGACCCGCGCCTTCGCGCTCGTCGACTCCGCGGGTGTCACGGCCCGCGCCGTCACGCTCGTCGAGCTCGCGCTCGACGGTCTCGCGTCCTTCCTCCTCACGCTCGTCGGGGTCACGTCCTTCCGTCTCGCGGTCCCGCGGCGATTCTTCCCCGCGGGTGAATTCGCGGCCGAGAGGGGATTCGCGGCCAAGAGTGGATTCGCGGCCACGGGTAGATTCGCGACCGCGTGGGGACTCCCGGCCGAGAGTGGATTCGCGACCGCGTGGGGACTCCCGGCCGAGAGGGGATTCGCGGCCGAGAGGGGAATTGCGTCCACGGGTGGATTCACGTCCTCAGGGGGGTTCGCCGCCACGGGTGGACTCGCCTTCGCAGCCGCGTGGGGACTCGGCTTCGGTTCCACGCGTCGACTCGCCTCGTTCCGACGGGCCGCGCCGTGACAGACCCGGCCGATTCGGCGGACTTGGAAGCACAACCGGCGGCCGCCGCCCCGGACCCTACAACGAGAGCTCTCCTCCGGAGCGCGGAGAGGGCGTGAACCTGTCGCAGAACCGCGAGTCCGGGGGCAACTCCGGGGGCGGACACGGCGGACACGGCGGCGGTGGGCACGGTGGACACGGTGGACACGGCGGCCATGGCGGCCATGGCCACTCGGGTCACTACTACGGCCACTCCAACTGGGACTGGTACTTCGGTTTCGGCTACTGGGGCGGGCGCTACGGCCTCGGCTTCGGCTACTACGGGCTGCCGTATTACAGCTACTACCCGTCCTACTACTACCCGTACTACTCCTACTCTCCGGCCGTTCGCCACGTGGTCTACGAGGATTCCCAGGGAGCCCTCGACTTGAACGTCAAGCCCAAGACGACGGAGGTCTTCCTCGACGGTTACTACGTGGGCACGACCGGCGACTTCGACGGCTGGCCGCGCTACCTGTGGCTCAACGAGGACGTCCACGAGCTCATCTTCTACCTCGAAGGCTACTCGACGGTGGTGCGCGACGTGTCGGTACGCCCCGGCGAGGTGATCGACATGAAATTCCGCATGCAGCCCGGTCCTTCGACTCCGCCGGAGCAGCTCACCCGATACGGCTCGTCGCCGAGCCCGGCCGGAGCCTACGCGTCGACGGCACCGCCCTCCGCCGCCCCGGCGCCTGCGCCCGGATCGCCGGCCGCCGCCCCGGCTCCCGGACCGCCCGCCGAGCTCGACCTGCGGACCGAGGCGGGGCGGGTGGCGCTGCACATCTCTCCGGGCGAGGCGTCGGTCTACGTCGACGGCCGTTTCATCGGCATCGCCGGCGAGCTCGCCGCGGTGCGTGAAGGGCTTCTGATGGACCCGGGTGAGCACACGCTCCAGGTCTTTCACCCGGGCCATGAGAGCGTGGAAAAGCCCTTCGTCGTCGAGCCCGGCAAGACCCTGGAGCTCGCCATCGAGCTGCGGCGGCCCTAGGTCTGCCCTACTCCCCACCCCCCACAATCCACGGCGGCAACCGGAGAGTCCCGGTTGCCGCCGCTTCGGGCCAGACGGTGACGCGGCGTCCGTCCTGCCCCTGGATCACCGTCCCGACGGCGTGTGGGGCCGCTCGCTCCTGATCGACGTCCCGCCGCGTGCGGCGAGCTGAGCCCTACCCCGTCGGACGGGATCCCTCCCACCCCAAAAGGTCTGGCCAGAATCCCCTGACATGTCAAGAGTTGAAACGACTCCGACTCTGCCGACGCATGAACCACCTTCGAAAGGGAGAGACCATGGCAGGCCGTAACAACTCGCTCAAGACCGGTTGGTCCGCTTGGCTCACCAAGCTCAGCCTCTTCGCGCTCCTGTTTTTGGCGGTGACCGGCCTCGTCGTCACCTTCGCACCGTTCTCCGCGACCGTCCAATGGGACGTCGTCGCCCACACCGTAGTGGGTGTGTTGGCGTGTTTGCCGCTCCTCTGGTACCTCTTCGTGCACTGGGACGACTACCGGCGCTACTCCTTCTCCGACGTCGTCCTCCTGGGCTATGTGGCGGTCGTAGCGCTCGTCGTCTGCTTGCTCTCGGGTCTCGTCGTGACCTGGCAGGGTCTCTTCGACGTCCGCATGTCGCCGCTCTGGCGTCAGGTGCACCTCTACTCCACCTACGTGGCGCTCCTGGGCTCCCTGCCCCATGTCGTGCTGGTCCTGGTGAGGGTGGCCAAGGCCGCGGCCGACGTCGGAGCCGGCAAGGCGGTCTTGAAAACGGTCGCGGCGACGATCGTCGCCCTCGCGGTCGTGGCAGCTCTCCCCTTCGCCTACAGCGAAGCGCCCTACCAAAACGAGCTCCCCGAGGACTACTCCTACCTCTACGGACCCGACCGCCCGTTCGCGCCGAGCCTTGCCACCACGACGACCGGCGGCGCTTTCGACGCCCGGTCGCTCGCCGGCTCGGAGACCTGCGGCTCCTCGGGTTGCCACACCCAGATCTACGAGGAGTGGCGTCCGAGCGCCCACGGCTACGCCGCCATGGACGTCCTCTTCCAGGGCATCCAGACGGTCATGGCGCAGCAGAACGGTGCCGAGTCGACGCGCTACTGCGGCGGCTGCCACGACCCGATCTCGCTTTTCTCCGGCACCAAGAACATCTTCGCCGAGGACCTGACGGGCCTCCAGGGCTACAACGAGGGCGTCTCCTGCCTCGTCTGCCACGGGATCCGCGAAACCGACTTGCAGGGCAACGCCAACTACGTCATGGCGCAGCCTTCCGTCTACCTCTGGCAGTGGGCCGAGGAAGGCTCGCCCAAGCTCGTCCGCGACTTCTTGATCCGCACCTATCCCGACGAGCACATGAAGCTGTCAAAACGCCTCTTCAAGGCTCCCGAGTACTGCGCGGCCTGCCACAAGCAGTTCATCGACGAGGAGGTCAACGAGGTCGGTTGGGTGCAGCTCCAGAACCAGTACGACAACTGGAAGGCAAGCCATTGGTTCACCGAGGGGGACCCCGGGAAGACCGTCGAATGCCGCGAATGCCACATGCCGCTCGTCGACTCCGCCGACCCGGCCTCGGGGGATCTGGCCGACTACAACCGCTCCGCCGCCGACGGCAAGCATCGCAGCCACCGCTTCATCGCCTCGAACAGCATGATGCCGAAGATGCTCGAGCTTCCCGGCTGGGAGGAGCAGGTGGCGCTGACCGAGAAGTGGCTCCAGGGCGATTACGAGATTCCCGAGATCGCCGACAAGTGGGCGACGGGCAACGTCGTCGAAGTGGCCCTGGAAGTCCCCGAGGCCGTCGCCCCTGGCGAGACCTTTTCCGTACAGGTCATCCTGACGGCCAACAAGGTGGGACACGACTTCCCGACCGGCCCGCTCGACATCATCCAGAGCTGGGTCCAGCTCGACGTGACCGACGAGGCGGGCAACGTCGTCTTCTCCTCGGGCCACCGCGACGACAAAAACTTCATCGAGCCTGGGAGCTTCCTCTTCAAGGCCGAGCCCGTCGACCAGTACGGCAACCTGATCGACCGTCACAACCTGTGGGAGATGGTGGGCGTTCGCTTCCGCCGGGCGCTCTTCCCGGGCTACTCCGACACGGTCTCCTACGAGATCGCCTGCCCGTCGAGCGCACCGTCCCAGGAGCTCGGGACGACGGGCGAGGCCCGGCGCCGCTCCGAGGACACCCGCGAAGTCCAGGTCCCCTCCGAGACGGGGCGCTACACGATCACGGCCAAGCTCTTCTACCGCAAGGTCGACCAGTTCCTGCTCAACTTCCTCCTCGGCGAGGACTCCGGGGTCTCGGCCCCCGCGATCGAGATGACCGAGGCCACGGCCACCGTCGAAGTCTCGACGCAGCAGGCGGCGCTCGGCGCGGGGCCGGAGATGCCGCTCGGCGCGGGGCCGACGATGCCGAAGGCTGGGGGCTGATCCATGGCCGTGGGGGAGAACGGCAAGAAGAAGAGACATCCACACTGGGGACGGCGGCAGCGGCGCTTGCGCACGACCGCCGCCGTGCTCGCCGCCGTCGTCGTTGTCGCGGCGGCCGCCCTCTTGTGGCGCTCGCCGGAGACGGAGGTCTACCGTCCGGGGGAAGAGAACCCCGACATCACCCGCAACCTCGACCGTGACCTGCCCGCGGGCGCGCCGCTCCCGGTCTTCACCGACGTGACCGAGGCCGCGGGCCTCGCGTCGTTCCAGAGCTTCGCCGGCGAGCGCACCTCGCAGCTCCCGGAAGACATGGGCTCCGGCCTCGCCTGGGGCGACTACGATCGCGACGGCGACGACGACCTCTTCCTGGTCTCGAACGGTGCCGCCCTCAACCGTCCGGAGGAGGAGCGGGCGCCCTCAGAGCTCTACGAGAACCTGGGCGACGGCACCTTCCGCCGCGTGGGCTCCTTTCCGGAGACCCGCATCGTCGGCATGGCCGCCGCCTGGGGCGACTACACGGGCGACGGCTGGGACGACCTCGTGGTGACGGGCTTCGGGGCGCTCCGCCTTTTCCGCAACGAGGAAGGGACGCTGGTGCGCGACACCTCGTTCCCGGAGGTAGACGGCTACTGGGCCGCCGCGGTGTGGGGCGACTACGACAACGATCGAGACCTCGACCTCTACGTCTGCGGTTACGTCGGCTACGTGGCGGAGGAGACAGGCCGCGGACGCAGCACCAAGCAGTACGGCGCCGCGGTCCCGTATACGCTCAATCCGTCGTCCTACGAGCCGTCGCCGAACCTGCTCTTTCGCAACGACGGCGGCGGGGGCTTCACCGAGGTGGCCGCGGAGCTCGGCGTCGCCAATCCCGAGGGCCGCAGCCTCGGCGCCCTGTGGCACGACTTCGACGACGACGGCTGGCTCGACCTCTACGTCGGCAACGACGTTTCGGACAACGTCCTCTACCGCAACCGCGGCGGCACCTTCGAGGACACCTCGCACCAGTCCTGGGTGGCCGACTACCGCGGCGCCATGGGCCTCGCGGCGGGCGACTACGACCGCGACGGCGACGACGACCTCTTCGTCACCCACTGGGTCGGACAGGAAAACGCCCTCTACAACTCGCTCTACCGCGACATGGCGGAGCGGTCCGGGGACAAAAGCCGGGCGGAGCTTGGGTTCACGGACCGGGCGGCGCCCCTGGGCCTGGGGCAAATCGCGCTGCGCTTCGTCGGCTGGGGGACTGAGTTCGCCGACTTCGACTCCGACGGCTGGCTCGACCTCGTGGTGATGAACGGCTCGACTTTTGAGACCGACGACGAGCCGCCGAAGCTCAAGGCCCAGGAAGCGCTTTTCCTGTGGAGCCAGAAAGGCGAGTTTTTTCACGACCTCGCCTCGGCGATCGACGCGCTCGCGACCCCGAAGGTAGGACGCGGGCTCGCCGTGTCGGACTACGACGGCGACGGCGACTTGGACCTTGCCGTCGTCCACCATGGCGAGGGCATGAAGCTGCTGCGCAACGACACCAAGAGCGGCGGCTGGGCCGTCCTGCGGCTGCGCAACCGCCTCGGCGCGGACGCCCGGGGGGCGCGGGTGGTGGCGACGGTGGGCGACGCTCTCTTACGGCGTTCGATCACGGGCGCTTCCTACCTCTCGCAGTCGAGCGCGGCGGTGCATCTCGGCCTGGGTACGGCGGAGCGGATCGACTCCCTCGAAGTCCGCTGGCCCGGCGGCGAAACGGAGACTTTTACCGATCTTGAGGCCAACGCTTTCTGGGAGATCCGCGAGGGGGAGGACGCGCCCCGGAGGCTCGGCGGAACCGCTATGGCCCGAGGCCTCGACGAGCGCGAGCGCGTCCTCGCCTTCTGGGAGAAGCATCGCGCGGGGGTGAAGGTCTTGAAGATCGAAGGCGACGTCGAACGGGCGAGCGAGCTCTTTCGTCAGGCCCTGGAATACGACCCGTCCCACGAGGACGCGCTCTACTACCTCGGCAACTGCCTGCTGGCGATGGGCCGGACGCAGGAGGGTCTGGCGCAGCTCAAGAAGCTCCAGGAGATCAATCCGCTAAGCCTGCGGGCCTTCAAGCAATGGGGCGCCTGGCGCGCCCTGACGGCGCGTTCACCGGAGGACCTCGCCGCGGCCGAGAGGTCGCTCGAGCGGGCCTTGGAGATCAACAAGGAGGAGACCGGAGCGCTCCTGGTGCTGGGCGAGATGGCCCTGATGCGGGGCGACAGCGAGGAGGCCGACCAGCGTTTCGAATGGGCCTGCCGCACCAATCCGCAGGCGGTCGGAGGTTTCTACCTGCGCGGCTACCTGGCCTGGAAGCGCGGCGACGGCGAGGCCGTGACGAAGCACCTCGACGCCGCGCGCGCGGCGCGAGGGCCGGAGTGGAAGCCCGAGGGCAGCGTCGCCGAAGGCGACGTCGAACGCAAGGTGCACCGGGAGGAGACGCCGCTGGCGCGCTTCTGGCGCGGTTGGGACGCCGCGTCCGAGGGGGCGGAGGCTTTTGTCGAGTTGGAGCGATTCCTGGCGGATCGGTCCCGGTGAGCTTTCGCTGGACGAGATCAGCCAAGACGGCCACCCCACAATCCCGGTTCTCGGGCAACTGCCGACAAACGTTGGCCTTGTCCGGCTTTCGGTTGACTCCGGCCGGAAGCCGGTGCTAGCGTTCTTGGGAAGATTCGTCGACAGCGGCTCGCCATTCCTCCCAGAGGACCCTGTCGGCGGCAGAGCCTGTTTCGGAGGTCCGGAGATCTGGGTTCCCCACAACCGTCCTGAGAGACACGGAGGGTCCATGGCCAAGACGATATTGCTCGCTGACGACAGCGTCACCATCCAGAAGGTCGTCGAGCTCACTTTCATGGACCAGGACTACCAGGTCGTCGCGGTGAGCGACGGTCAGGCGGCCATCTCCAAGCTCTCCGAGCTGCGTCCCGACCTGGTGATCGCCGACGTCCACATGCCGGAGGCCAACGGCTACGAGGTGTGCCGGCAGGCCAAGCAAACCCATCCGGGCATTCCGGTTCTGCTCCTCGTCGGGACCTTCGAGCCCTTCGATCAGCAACAAGCGGACGCGGTCGGCGCCGAAGCCCATCTGAAAAAGCCCTTCGACTCCCAGGACCTGTTGCGTCAGGTCGATACGCTGGTCAGCCAGGCGGCGCCCGCCCCATCGCCTGCGGCGGCTCCGGCCGTCGAGGCTCCTCCGGCCGCGGCACCGGCTCCGGTCGCGGCCGTGCTGATCGAGCCTGCACCGGCTCAAGCCATGCCACCCATGGTGGCCGAGCTGGTGGCGCCGATCGAACCGGTGGCGCCGGTTGAGCCCGTGGCGGCTCCGGTCGAGCCGGCGGCCGAGCCCGCAGCTCCGGTCGAGCCTGTAGCTCCGGTCGAATTCCTTGCCCCAGTCGAGCCCGCGGCGCCGATCCAACCTGTAGCTCCGATCGAGACCGTAGCTCCGATCGAGCCCGTCGAGCCGGTCGCCACCGTCGAGCCCGCAGCACCACCTAACGAGCCCGTGGCTCCGGTCGAGCCCGTAGCTCCGATGGAGCCCGTGGCTTTTCCTGCCGAGCCCGTAGCGGCTCCTGTCGAGCCTGTCGAGCCGCACATGCCTCCTCCCGCCGCGGTGTTCGAGGAAACGACACCACCTCCCATCGAATCCGTCATGGCCGAGCCGGTAGCGCCCCCTGAGCCGGCAGCGGACCCCGAGCCGACGAGCGCGGCCTCCTCGAACGGCCAGGAGCTGAGCGACGCCGACCTCGACCGCATCGCCCGCCGAGTGGTCGACCTCTTGGGAGATACGGTCCTTCGCCAGGTCGCTTGGGAAGTGATCCCCGACCTCGCCGAGGTCGTCATCAAGGAGCGAATCCGCGAGTTGGAAAGCCAGGTCGAGTAGCGAGGCGCTACGCTTGGTCGCCATGGATTTCGTCAGCTTTGCTGAACAGCTCGTCCGCCTACGTTCTCGCCGCACCGGCGGCCTCATCGTGGTGGAGCAGGTCGACTCCACCCAGCACCTCGGACGTCGTATCGTCGAGGAATACGTCCGTGAAGGCGCCAAAGCGCCGGACGCCGACATCCTCGCCTGGTGCCAGACGGCCGGCCGAGGCCGTCAGGGGCGCCCCTGGTCGAGCCCGCCGGGACACGGGGTCTATGCCACCCTGATCCGCTCCGTGCCGCAAGCCGGCAGCCTCCAGACGCTGCCCCTGCGGGCTGCCGTCGCGGTCTGCGAGCTTGCGAACCGCTACGTCGACGGCCGTTGCCGGCTCAAATGGCCCAATGACCTCCTCGTGGGCAAGGGCAAGCTCGCCGGGATCCTGATCGAAGCGGCGAGCCACGGCGAAGAGACCACCGTCGCCGCCATCGGGTTGGGGTTCAACCATGGCGGCGACCTGGCCACGTTCCGCGAGGCGAGGGCCACGTCCCTGATTCACGAGGCGCCTTCCGCTCCGCCGCTCCCCGAGCTGGCCACGGAGCTTCTCGAAGCGGTCGACGCCGAGCTCCGCCGCGACGCCTCGCCAGCGGAGGTCGTGACCCGCTACGACGAGCTCTCCTGCCACGAGGCCGGCGACTCGATCCGCGTCCGGACCGACGACGCCGTCGTCGCGGGGCGGTTCCTGGGCTTTGACGACAACGCCTTCCTGCGCCTCGACGTGAGTGGCGAGGAGCACCGGTTCTCGACCGGGGAGATCCTGAGCGGTGGCTGAGGATCCGGACTTCGAGTCGTCGCCGGAGCATCTCTACTTCCTGTCGATTGAAGAGGTCTTCATCGAGCTGCGGGGCTCGCCCCTCGCCCTTTCGCCTTCCGACTGGAAGGTGGCCCGCGGCTGGCACGAAGACGGGATCCCTCTCGACCTCGTGGAAGGAGTGCTGCGTGAGGTGTTCGAGAGGCGCCGTGCCCGCGGGACGAAGAGCAAGATGACAAGCCTGCGCTCCTGCCGGCGCGGCGTCGAAGCGGCGTGGGAGCGCCAGCGGGAGCTGCACGCGGCGGCGACGCCGGCCGTGGCGCCGGCGCTCGACGTCGGCGAGCGCCTCGACACCTTGGCCGCGGCCTTGCCGGCAGAGCTCCCCCGGCGCGACAAGCTCGAAACGCGGATGCGCGCCCTCCAGGGGGACGCCGCGACGGTCGAGGCGGCGCTCGCCGAGCTCGACCGCGAGATCCTCACCACCGCCGAGGAAGCGTTCACCGGCGACGAGCGGGCGGCGTTAGAGGCCGACCTCGAGCGCGTCCTCGCGAAGCTGCGCCGCCGCCTTGGCGGAGACCAGCTGCAAAGCGCCCGCCGCGACCTGCGCGAAAAACTCCTGCGCGAGCGCCTCGGCCTCCCGGTCCTGTCGCTTTTCGCGCCGGAGGCGGCCGGCGAACCGGCGGCGTCCGAGTAGCGGACCGCGGCTTTTTCGACTTTTTCCCAACTCGAGCGAAGAGCGGCGGGAGTTTTTCCGTCCTATGTCTCTATGTGGACGAACGACACGCGCCGCTCGCCGTACCTGCCGCCGGGCTCCTGCTGGGCACCTGTCTCGCGGGACGCCTGGGGTGCGTCTCGCCGGCGTGGCTCGTGCTGCTCGCCGTCCTGGGGCTCGCCCTCGGACGCCGGCCCGGGATCCTCGTCGCCGCCCTGGCCTTCGGCCTGTGGAACGCCGAAGCCCGGTGGATAGGTCCGGAAGAGAGGCTCGCGACGCTCGAGCTGTCGCGTCCCGTCGACCTGGTGGCACGCGTCACGAGCCACGTGGTGCCGGACGGCGACGGCGGGAGGCTCCTGCGCGTTCAATCCCACCACTTCGTCCAGGGACGCCGTCTGCTACGCGCCACACGCCAGGTCTGGGTGGTGGTACCGGGTGAGGAAGGAACCCTCGGGCTGGGCTCGACCGTACGGTTGCGTGGTTATCTGCGGCGGTCGCCGGGATATGCCAACTCGCCGTCTCCCAGGCCCGGTCCCTGGCGAATGCGCCTCAAGAGCGCTCGTTTCCTGACGGTCGAGTCGCCGCCGTCGCCGGTGATGCGTCTGGGGAGCCGGCTGCGGCGTCGGGCCGAGGCGGCTTTCGCGAGCCTCGCGGCGCCGGGCGAGCCACACTCGGCGGGCCTCGCCCTGGCGCGGGCGTTGCTCCTCGGCCAGCGCTCGGAGCTCCCCGTCGCCTGGCAGCAAACTCTGCGGCGTCTGGGCCTGGCCCATCTGCTGGCCGTTTCGGGCCTCCACGTGGGGCTTCTGGCGGCCCTGACGCTCGCCGCAGCCTCCCCCCTGCCGCGCGGCCTGCGCTACCTCGCGGCGCTTCTTGCCGTGTTGCTCTACCTGTTGTTGATCGGACCGCGTCCGGCGGTGCTGCGAGCCTCGGTGATGGGGCTCGTGGCCCTGGCCGCGCTGCTCGCCGAGCGGCCGCCCCAGGCGGTGAACGCGCTCGCCTTCTGCGTCGTGGTGCTGGTGCTCGAGGATCCCGCGGTGACGGCGGACCTCGGCTTCCAGCTGAGCGCCGCGGCGACCGCCGGCATCGTCGTCTTGGCGCCCGTCTACCGCGACCGCTGGACCACGTTGCCCATGGCCCTGCGCCAGCCGCTCGCGATGTCGGTCGCGGCCCAGCTCGCGACCTTGCCCCTGATCGTACCGTTGGCCGGCGTCGTCCATCCCGCGGCCGCCGTTTACAACCTGGTGGCGATTCCCTGGCTCGGTCTTTTTCTCGCTGCGGCCTTTCCGTGGTTTCTGATCGCTGGGCTCTCGTCGGCGGCGGCGGCGGGTCTCCTGCCCCTCCTCGACGCTTTGGCCTGGCCGCTAAAGGCCCTCGCCTCGCTGCCACCGACCGCGGTCGACCTCAAACCTCTGACGCTTTCCGCCGCTGCCCTGGCGGTGCTCGCGGCCGCCCTGGCCGTGGCCGGCTGCCGGCCGCGACGCTCGGCACCGGCGCTGCTGGCCGTGGCCCTGCTGGCGCTCAGCGGCGCACCCGATTCGTCCAGGCGCCCGGCACGGCTCGTCATGCTCGACGTCGGTCAGGGCGACGCCGTCCTCCTCGCCGACGGTCCCCGGGCCGTCCTCGTCGACGGCGGCGGCTGGCGGCGGGGCGACCTCGGGGGACGCGTCCTCCTCCCGGCCCTGGCGAGGGCGGGCGTCGCCCGGCTCGACGCGGTGATAATGACCCACGCCGACCTCGACCACTGCGGCGGCCTGGCCGACCTGGTGCGCTACCTGCCGGTGGCGGAGGTCTGGACGGCCTCACGGGCCGAGGAGGCCGGATGCGCCGAGCGTCTCCTTGCGGCGCCGGGGCCGCGGCTGCGGATCCTGCGGCGCGGCGACGACGTCGGGGTCGGCCGTTGGCAGCTTCACGTCCTGCACCCGGAGGCCGGGGATCAGGCGGCCGGCGACCCGGGCAAGTCGAACGACCTGTCTCTCGTCGTGATGGCCGAGCTGCCGGGGTTTCCAGGGTCGCCCCGGGTGCTCCTGACCGGCGACCTGGAGGCGGCGGGCGAGCGGCTCCTTTTGCGTCGCTACGGTGCGGCGCTCGCGGCCGACGTCTTGAAGGTGGCGCACCACGGCTCGAAGTCCTCGACCACGCCGGCGTGGCTGGAGGCGGTCGATCCGCGGATCGCCTTGGTGTCGGCCGGCCGTAACAACTGGTACGGTCATCCCGCGCCGGCCGTGCTGGCGCGTCTTGAGCGGCGTCGCCTTCGGGTGCTGCGCACCGACCGTTCGGGTCGGCTTGACCTCACCTTCCATCCCGACGGACGGATCGCGGTCACCCTGCCGTTCGCACCGATGCCCTAAAAGCCTGGTCCACGAAGAGCCGGGGATGGTAGGGTCGGGGCGAGAGGGTGAACTCGGATGAAGCTCGCCGCCGACACGCCGGACACTCAGCCAGACCTCGACTTGGAGGTGCCGTCCCAAGCCGCGGCGGAGCGCCACGCCGCGGTCGAGGAAGCTCTCGGGCATCGTTTCTCCGACTCCCAGCTTCTGCTACAGGCCCTGACCCACCGCTCCTTCTCGAGCGAGCGTGGCGACGGCTGGAACTACGAGCGCCTCGAATTCCTCGGCGACTCGGTGCTCGGCCTCGTCGCGTCCCACTGGCTCTTTCGGCTCCATCCGGACCAACCTGAAGGCGAGCTCGCCAAGCTCAAGGGCTTTCTGGTAAGCGCTCCGGTGCTCTCTCACCACGCCGAGCAGATCGGCCTCGGCGCCCTCCTGCGCCTCGGGGTCGGCGAGCTCCGCTCCGGAGGACGCTCCAAGGCCTCGATCCTCGCCGACGCCGTGGAGGCGCTCTTCGGCGCCGTCTACCTCGACGGCGGCCTCGAAGCGGCGCGCGGGGCGATCGAGCCCATCCTGGAGGAAGCTCTCGCCGACCGTGCCCGCTACCAGCACGTCGACGCCAAGACGTCGCTTCAGGAGTACGCCCAGGGCCGGGGGCTCGGTCTACCGGTCTACCGGCTCGTCGGCGAAAGCGGCCCCGACCACCAGAAGGTCTTCGCCGTCGAGTGCTCTCTGGCGGGCGAGACGCTCAGCGCGGCCGAGGGACCGAGCAAGAAGCTCGCCGAGCAGGGCGCCGCGACCGCCGCCCTGGCCGAGCTTGACCTGCCGGATGACGAACCGTAAGATCCCCGCTCGCCTACGGCGGCCCCGCGAATCCAACCATCCCAAAAAAACGGAGCGAGAGCGTGGCGGTTCAAGTCAACCACCTCAAAGAGCACGACGGCGAAACCGTGACGATCCGCGGCTGGCTCGCCAACAAGCGGCGCGGCGGCAAGATCGCCTTCCTTCAGATCCGCGACGGAAGCGGCTACGTCCAGGCGGTCGCGAGCCGTGCCGAGGTCTCGGAGGAGGCCTGGCAGGCCATCCTCGACGTCACCCAGGAGTCGACGGTGCGCGTCACCGGCATCGCCCGGGTCGACGAGCGCGCTCCCGGGGGGGTCGAGATCCACGCCACCGACTTCACGGTCCGTCATCTGACCGAAGAGTTCCCGATCACAAAAAAAGACCACGGCACGGCGTTCCTGATGGCGCACCGCCACCTCTGGCTGCGCTCCAGCAAGCAGCGGGCGGCGCTGCGGATCCGCAGCGAGGTCTGCCAGGCGATCCGTGACTTCTTCTACGAGCGGGACTTCGTCCTGATCGACTCCCCGATCCTGACGCCCACCTCCTGCGAGGGCACCTCGACGCTTTTCGAGACTGAGTACTTCGGCGACAAGGCCTACCTCACCCAGTCGGGTCAGCTCTACCTGGAACCCGCCTGCGCGGCGTTCGGCAAGGTCTACTGCATGGGACCGACGTTCCGCGCCGAGAAGTCGAAGACCCGGCGGCACCTGACCGAGTTCTGGATGGTCGAGCCCGAGGTGGCCTTCCTCGACTTCGACGGCGTCGTTCGCCTGGCGGAGGATTTCGTCTGCTACCTGACCGAGCGGGTCCTCGATCGCGGCCAGGAGGACCTGAAGACCCTGGAACGCGACGTCTCGATGCTCGAGAAAGTCCAGAGCCCCTTCCCCCGAATCACCTACACGGAAGCGATCGACATCCTGAAGGAGAAGGGGAGCGACGTCGCCTGGGGCGACGACTTCGGGGGCGACGACGAGACCGTCCTCGCAAAACACTTCGACCGGCCGGTTTTTGTGACCCGCTTCCCGGCGGCGATGAAGGCCTTCTACATGGAGCCGGATCCGGAGAACCACGACGTCGTCCTCGCGGTCGACCTGCTGGCTCCGGAGGGCTATGGCGAGATCATCGGCGGCAGCCAGAGGATCCACGACCACGACCTCCTGCTGGAGCGTTTGAAGCAGCACGATCTCCCGATCGAGCCTTTTCAATGGTACCTCGACGTGCGCAAGTACGGCACTTTTCCCCACAGCGGCTTCGGCATGGGGATCGAGCGCTTCGTCGCCTGGATGGCGGGCCTGGCGCACCTGCGCGAGACGATCCCCTACCCGCGCATGCTGTACAAGATCTACCCGTAGGGCAGGCCGATGCCTTCTTCCTCTCGGCCTCCCCGCTGGTTGATCGGCGCCGCCCTGGTCGCCCTGATCCTGATCTGGGGAAGCACCTGGTCGGTCATCCGGGTCAGCCTCGAGGGATTCCCACCGTTCAAGGGGGTGGCGATCCGCTTCGCGATGGCGGCGGTGCTGATCGCCGTCCTGGGTCTTCTAAGCGGCGTTCGCTTCGGCAGGGAGCGGCGCGAACGGTGGCTCTGGCTCACCCAGGCGGTGGCGACTTTCGGAGTGCCCTACTGTGTCGTCTACTGGGCCGAGCAGTGGGTACCGTCGGGGCTCGTGGCGGTGCTCTTCGCCACGTTCCCGCTCTTCGTCGTCCCCTTGAGCCGGCTTTTCCTGCCGCAGGAGAGCTTCCGGGGGAGCGGCTTTTTCGGGCTCCTGCTGGGATTTGGCGGCGTCGCGGTCATCTTCTCGGCCGACCTGGCAGCGCTCGGGGGGCCGCGGGTGGCCCTGGCCGCGGCGCTCGTGCTCCTCTCGCCCCTCTCGGCGGCCTTTGGCCAGGTCGCGGCCAAACGCTGGGGCCAGGGGATCCACCCCTTCTCGATGACCGCGGTGCCGATGGCGCTGACCGCCCTCCTGGTGGGCGCCGTGGCGGCGGTGGCCGAAAGCGGACGCGAGATCGTCCTCGAGCCGCGGCCGGTCCTGGCGCTCCTCTATCTGGCGATCGCCGGGTCGGTCGTGACGTTCACCCTGTTCTACTGGGTCCTCCAGCACCTGACCGCGATCCAGATGAGCCTCATCACCTATGCCATCCCGGTGGTGGCGGTCCTGGTCGGCACCCAGGTGATGGACGAGCCGATGACGCCGCGGATCCTCCTGGGCGCCGGCCTCGTCGTCCTCGGCGTCGTCTTCGCCGTCCGCGGCTCTTCCGAGAGGTAGGAACCGCCAGGGCCTGGTCTCGAGCCACGGGATGAAGAGGAGGCCTCCAGGCGTTCTACCGCGAGCTCGCGGAGCCGTGTTGAGGGTAGGGCAGGCTCCGCCCGGCGCCTCTCCACGGACTTGCCCTTTCCACCCGGTCGCAGGCTAGACTAGCAAGCCCCCCCGGGCTTCGAATCTCCGGGACAGCCAAAGAGGAATTCCATGTCGGACAAGACCGACCGGCTTCGAGAGCTCAAGATCGATCGCGCGGACATCGAGAGCACCCGCTCCGGCGGCGGCGCGCTGGCCCTCGCGGCGATCACCCTCGTCCTCGTCGTCGCGGGCGGCGGCTTCTGGTGGTGGTACGTCCGGAACCAGGTGCCCGTGGTGGAGGTGGCCACGGTCGAAGAAGTCACCGAGACGGCTCTGGCCGCCTCTTCGGTCCTCGACGCCTCGGGCTACGTCACCGCCCGGCGGCGGGCGACCGTGTCGTCGAAAGTGACGGGCAAGATCGTCGAGGTGCTGATCGAGGAGGGCCTCCACGTCGAGGAGGGCCAGGTCCTGGCGCGCCTCGACGACTCGACGCCCCGGCGGCTGCACGCGCTCGCCTTGGCGGAGCTCGCCGTCGCCCACGGCTCGCTCGAAGAGACCGAGGTGCGTCTCGCCGAGGCCAAGCTCAACCTGCGGCGCACCCGCGAGCTCGTAGCGGCCGAGGTCCGCAGCCAGGCGGAGCTCGACACCGCGCAGGCCGAGGTCGACTCCCTGGAGGCACGGCTCGCTCTGGGCCGCGAGCAGGTGGCGGTGGCCGAGAAAATCGTCGACGTCCGCTCCCAGGAGCTCGACGACACCGTCATCCGCTCGCCCTTCGCCGGCGTCGTGGTGAGCAAGGACGCCCAGCCCGGCGAGATGATCTCCCCGGTCTCAGCCGGCGGCGGCTTCACCCGCACCGGTATCGGCACCGTCGTCGACATGTCGTCTCTGGAGATCGAGGTCGACGTCAACGAGGCCTACATCAACCGCGTGAGCGCGGGGCAGAAAGTCGAGGCCACCCTCGACGCCTACCCGAGCTGGAAGTTCCCGGCGACGGTGATCACGCCCGTGCCGACCGCCGACCGCCAGAAAGCGACGGTACGGGTGCGCATCGCCATCGAATCCCTCGACCCACGGATCCTGCCCGACATGGGGGTCAAGGTCTCCTTCCTGGAAACCGCGGCCGAGGAGCCGGCCGCGGCGAGCGAGACCCCGGCGCCCGCCTGGCGGATCCCGGCGGCGGCGTTGCGTCGCGACGGCGGCGCGACCTACGTCCTCGTGCTCGCGGGAGAGAAGCTCGAACGGCGGACGATTGAAGCAGCGGAGCAGCGGGGCGAGTCGGTGCGCGTCACCGCGGGGCTCCGCACAGGCGAGCAGGTCGTCGTCGCGGCAAGCGAAGAGCTGGCCGCCGGCGATTTGGCCAAGACGAAGGAAAAAGACAAATGACAGAGAACATCATCGCCCGCGTCGACGACGTCCACAAGGTCTACAGGCGCGGCTCGGAAAAGATCGACGTCCTCCAGGGAGTGAGCCTGGACGTCCCGGAGGGGGACTTCCTGGCCCTGATGGGCCCTTCGGGCTCGGGGAAGACGACGCTCCTCAACCTCCTGGGAGGGCTCGACCGCCCGAGCTCGGGCACCGTCCACGTGGCCGGCGAGGACGTCGGCCGGGCCTCGGGGCGGCGGCTCGCCCGCTGGCGGGCCCGTCACGTCGGTTTCGTCTTCCAGTTCTACAACCTGCTGCCGGTCCTGACCGCGGAGAGAAACGTCGAGCTGCCGCTTCTCCTGACGTCCATGGGCCGCAAGCAACGCCGCCGCCGTGCCTTGACGGCGCTCGAGGTGGTCGGCCTCGCCGATCGCTCGCGGCATTATCCGCGGCAGCTCTCGGGGGGCCAGGAGCAGCGGGCGGGGATCGCCAGGGCGATCGTCTCCGATCCGACGATCCTGCTCTGCGACGAGCCCACGGGCGACCTCGACCGAGAGTCGGCCGACGAGATCCTGGATCTCCTCCTCGCCTTGAACCGCGAGCACGGCAAGACCCTGGTGATGGTCACCCACGACCCGCACGCCGCGGCGCGCGCGCGCCATACCCTCTACCTCAACAAGGGACGGCTCTTGAGCCGCGAAGAGCTGGAGGCCGAGGAGAACGCGGCATGAAGTACCTCCACCTGCTGTGGCGCAACCTCCTGCGAAAGAGAATCCGCACGGCCCTCACCTTGGCCTCGGTCTTCGTCGCCTTCGCGCTCTTCGGGCTCCTCGTCGCGGTCAAGACCGGCCTCGGCGCGGGCGTCGAGCTCGGGGGCCTCGACCGGATGATCATGATCCACAAGGTGTCGCTGATCCAGCTCCTGCCCGAGAGCTACGGCAACAAGATCCTCGCCGACGAGGGCGTCGCCGACGTCGCCCATGCCACCTGGTTCGGCGGCACCTACCAGGATCCGAAGAACTTCTTTCCACGCATCGCCATCGACCCCGAGGCCTACCTGCGGGCCTACCCGGAGATCCAGCTCCCGGAAGAGGAGAAGCAGGCGTTTCTGCGCAACCGCATCGGAGCGCTCGTCGGCCGCTCGACGGCCAACAAGTACGGCTTCAAGGTCGGAGACCGGGTGCCGATCCAGGGGGACATCTGGCGCCGGCGCGACGGCTCGGCCTGGGAATTCGTGGTCGAGGGCATCTACGACGCGGAGAAGGGGTTCGACACGACCAACTTTTTTTTTCACTACAGGTATATGACCGAGGCGAGCGGCGAGGAGGGTCGCGTCGGCTGGTACGTGCTGACGATCAAGGACCCCGAGCGCTCCGCCGAGATCGCCCAGCGGCTCGACGCTTTTTTCGCCAACTCCCCCGCGGAGACCAAGACCTCGACGGAATCAGCCTTTGTCCAGGGCTTCGCCAACCAGATCGGCGACATCGCACAAATCGTGACCTGGGTTTCCGCCGTGGTCTTTTTTACCCTGCTGCTGGTGACCGGCAACACCGTGGCGCAGTCGGTGCGCGAGCGCACGAACGAGCTCGGGGTCTTAAAGACTCTGGGCTTTACCGATCTCCAGATGATGGGCTTGGTGCTCGCCGAGTCTCTACTCGTGACCTTCCTCGGGGGCGGCCTGGGCCTTGGCCTCGTCGCTTTTGTGACCCGCAGCTTCGACGTCGGCGGCACGGTCCTGCCGACTTTTTTCTTGCCGTGGCGCGACTTCTGGATCGGGATGGGGCTGCTCGCCGTGATGGCGCTTCTCGCCGCAGCGGTCCCGGCCGTCCGTGCGTTGCGACTACCGATCGTCGACGCTCTGAGGAGGGTCTGAGATGCGGTGGCTCACCCAGGTTGTGGCTGTCTCTCTCTTCAACTTGAGAAACCTCCCGGCGCGGCTGGGACCGGCGCTGGCCACGGTCTTCGGGGTGACCGGGGTGGTGCTGGTGTTTGTCGGGGTGCTCTCGATCGGCGTCGGGTTCGAGCGGACGATGACCTCGACCGGCGATCCCGAGAACGTCCTCGTCCTGCGCGGTGGGGCCAACGACGAGATGTCGAGCGGCCTGACCCTGGAGATGACCAAGCTCGTCGCCGACACGTCCGGCGTGGCGCGCGGCGAGGCGGGCCCGCTGGCCTCGGCGGAGCTCTACGTGATCGTCGACCTGCCGAAACGCGGTCTCAAGACGCCGGCCAACGTCCCCTTGCGCGGGGTTTCCCCCGCCGCTTTCGAGGTGCGCCGCGAGCTGAGGATCGTCGACGGACGGAATTTCGAGACGGGCAAGAACGAGATCATCGTCGGCGCGGCGGCGCTGGCCCAGTTCGAGGGCCTGGAGCTCGGTGCCGAACAACGCTGGGGCGAGAACGTCTGGAAGGTGGTCGGCATTTTCTCCACCGGCGGCACGGTCGAGGACTCGGAGATCTGGGCCGACGCCATCGTCGTCCAGCAGGCCTACAACCGGGGAAGCACCTTTCAGTCGATCCATCTGCGTCTCGAAGAGGCTTCCTACTTCGAGAGGTTTGCCGAGGCCCTGACCTCGGACCCGCGGCTTGCGGTCTCGGCAAAACGGGAGACGGAGTACTGGACGGCGCAGTCGACCGGCCTGACGGGGCTCGTGCGCATCCTGGGCGGCGTGATCGGCGCCCTGATGGGCTGCGGAGCGGTCTTCGCCGCCTTGAACACGATGTACACGGCCGTCTCGGCGCGGACGCGGGAGATCGCGACGCTGCGGGCGCTCGGCTTCGGGGCCGCGCCGGTGGTGATCTCGGTGCTCGTCGAGGCGGTGTTTCTGGCCGCTGTCGGCGGCGCCCTCGGCGCTCTGCTCTCCCACCAGCTCTTCAACGGTGTGCAGACATCGACGATCAACTGGCAGACTTTCAGCCAGGTGGCCTTCGCCTTCGAGGTGACGCCGGCACTCATGGCCGGGGGCTTCGTCTACGCCCTGGTCATGGGCTTCGTGGGCGGTTTCTTTCCGGCGGTACGCGCCGCACGGTTGCCGGTCGCGATGGCGCTGCGCGAGCCCTAGCTCAAAGACCCTCCTGGGTCTCCTCGTCCGAGTCGACGGCCTCCTCGATCTTGAGCAGCACGACGGTGACGTTGTCAAAGCCGCCGCGGGCGTTGGCGTCGTTGACCATGCGCTTGCAGATGTCTTGCAAGGGGGTGCCGCCGACCAGACGCTCGTGGATCTCCTGGTCGGCGAGCATGGTGGTGAGGCCGTCGGAGCAGAGGAGGAAGAGGTCGCCGGGGCGGGCGAGGGTCTCGGTAACGTCGACTATGACCTCGCTGTCGCCGCCGAGCGCCCGGGTGACGACGTTCTTGAGCGGGTGCGACTTGGCCTGCTCCTCGGAGAGATAGCCCGCGACGACCTGCTCGTTAACCCAGGTGTGGTCCTGGGTCAAAAGCTCCAGGTGTCCGTCGCGGAGCCGGTAGCCGCGGCTGTCGCCGACGTGGGCGACGGCCAGCACCTGGTCCTCTAGCATGGCGCCGACGATCGTGGTGCCCATGCCCAGCAGCGTCCCGTCCTCGCGGATGGAGGTCAGGACCTGGTCGTGGGCAACCTGGATGGAGCGTTTCAGGCGGTTGGAGTGCTGGAGGAGGCTCGCGTCGTAGCCGACGGGGAGCGTGCCGTCGCGGTCGACACTTTGGGCGATGAACTCGCGGATCGAGTCGACGGCCACCCGCGAGGCCACCTCGCCGTGGTTGTGCCCCCCCATGCCGTCGGCGACGATGTAGACCCGGTGGCGGTCGTCGGTCTCGAAGCAGTCCTCGTTGTGGGTACGCAGTAGCCCCACGTCGGTGATGCCGTAGGATTGGATCGAGAGCATTTACCAGATCTTCCCAAAGAGGCCGCCGCCGGCCTTCGATTCCACGTTCCTGCGTGGCGGACCGAGCTTCGCCTCCAGGGCCTTGCGCGTCGCGGCGTCGGACCCCCCGAGCAGGATGAGCTGATTGTAATACTCTTTGGCCTTCTGAGTCACCCCGGCCTTCAAACAGATGCGGGCCGCAAGCTTCACGTAGGGCTGGTGCTTGGGCCGGATCGAGATGGCCTGCTCGACGGCCTCCTCGGCTTTCTTGAGCCAGCGCTCCTCCTGGAAGCAGGTCAGGGCGAGGTGGTGCCAGGTCTGGGCGTTTTTGGGCTCGGCCTGGGTGGCGCGGTCGAAATTGTCGGCCGCCTCGATGTAGTTGCCCGCCTTGTAGGCCCGCACGCCGCGGTTGATGTGGAGCTTGGCCAGCTGCTTCGGGTCCGTCGAGGAGCCGATGGGCGTGTCGAGCTCGACGTCGTGCTGGAGGCGCCGCTTCGGTTCGCGGAGCACGTTGAAGGCCTCGGTGATTTCCTGGAACTCCTCCTCGGCCTTGCGCCTCGCCTCCCCCTCGAAGCGGTCCGGATGACGGGCCCGGGCGAGCTCGCGGAAGCGCGCCGCGACCTGGTTCTGGCTCACGTTGCGGTCGAGGGAGAGCACCTGGTAGAAGTTCTTCATGGTCGTCGAAGTGACGGACGCGACGGCGTCCTACTGCTTCCGGGCATTGTAGAGCCTCAGGGAGAGCTGGCGCACGGCGTCGGAGACGTTCTTGTCGCGGGCCAAATCCCGCAAGTCGCGCACGGTCATCCGCGGGACGAGCTTGACGGCGATCGAGGTATAGGTCTTGGGGTTCTTGACGAGCGCCTTGACGATGGCGTACTTGCGGATCCACTCGCGGCGCTTGGCGATCTCGGCCAGCACCTCCTCGCAGACGGAGCGGTTGGCGGCGATCCCCTCGACCTCGTTGTCGGGCAGGGGATTGCCGTTGATGATCATGAGGGCCACCTGCGAGTTCTTGTCGCGGACCAGGATGGAGCGGATCTGCTTGGGGGCGCCGCGGGCGATCTTGATGCGCAGCGGCACGGGGAGCGCGCGGATTTGGACGTCGGTCAGGCTGTCGAGGTCGAGCTCGCCGCCGTCGGTTTTCTTGGCTTCCCTTCCGGTGACCTCCTCGGCCGCCTCGACGAGCTCCTCCTCGGTCGCCGCGTCGGCCTCGGCCTGAATTTCCGCGGCCGACTTGGGCGGAACCTTCTCGCTGGGCAGGAGGTGCTCGCGGTACTCCCAGATCCGCCGCTTGGCATAGTTGGTCAGCTCGGGGTTTTTCTCGAGGGCGACGAGGATCTCCGGCTCGTCGACAATGGCGTCCTGGCGCAGCACCAGGGTCTCCTGGAGCTCCGCCGGGACGGTCGCGGCGAGTCCCACGAGGACGTGGCGCGGTACGTCCCGGCGGCGCAAGATCGCCCCCAGCACCGTCGGATGCCGGTGGTTCCTGGCGAAGTAGGCGAGCTCGCTCTCGCCGGCATGCTCGGTGAGGAAATCAGCCGCGAACCGGGGCTCGAGGGCTTGGATCGCCTGCGCGGCAATACCCGAGACCTCGGGGTCGGGGCTGCGGGTCAAGCCGACCTGAACGGGGATCAGGTCCTCGGGCGGGAGCGGCACCAGGCCCTGGGCGGCCAACACCTGAAGCTGCCGGTTCTGCCCCGAGAGGATCTGGTCGAGGAGGTTGGTCTGGGACATCTCGCGCCTCTAGTCGTCGTCTTCGGCCAGAGCCTCGGCCACGGCCAGATCGATCGTCAGCTCGCGGACTGCCGGGCCCGTTTCAATAGTATACGGCGTCCCGTTGACTTCGAGGTCCACCATCGTGACATCTCCGACCTTCAATTTCACCAGGTCCTGGGCCGCGAAGCGCATGGACTCGCCCTGGACTCCCATCTCGCCCGGCACCCGGAGCTCGCCGTCGACACTCGCCTCGACCCAGCAGTCGCCGTGAAAGTCGAGCGTCACGACGAGCGGCGCTTTCTGCGGCAAGGCAGGCACCGCCGATCCGGGGGCTCCCGGCGGCTCCGGGGCGACGGGCACGAGGGCCTCGCCCGGCGGCTCTTCGACCGCCGGAACCGCCCCCCCGAGACCGTCCGCCTCCTCGCCGGCGTCGCGGCTCAAGAGCGTCAGAGCCCAGGCGACGGCCACCAGGACGATCGCCAGGGCAAGGGCTGCCATCACGAAGGGGAAGGGCTTCGTCCGGACCGGCGGCGGCTCGGATTCGGTCTCCTCTTCGTCGTCCCGGCTCGCGGCGAGGAAGAAGTTCACCGCCTCTTCGGGATCGAGGCCCACGTAGCGGGCATATTGGCGCAGGAAGCCTTTGGCAAAAACCGGCGCCGGCAAGAGCTCGAACCGTTCGTCTTCGAGAGCCTGGAGATAGCGCAGGCTGATCTTGGAGGTGTCGGCGATCTCGCGCAGGCTGATGTCGCGCATCTCCCGCTCGCGCCGCAGCCAGGCGCCAAAAGACTCCCGTTCGTCCTCGGTCGAGGCCTGGGCCTGCGGATCCGCGTCGTTCGGCGGCGAGAGGTTTTTCGTCATCCGGGCAGCTCCGTCGAGACGTAAGGTTATTCCAAGCTCGCCCTGGGGTCAATCGCTACCGAGGGCCGGGACCGGCGTGTCTCCAGAAGGTCCTGGGCGCGATGGCGCACGACCGAGGAATGGGCCTCGTCGCCAGCGACGGACTCCAACTCTTTCAAGGCGAGCTTGGGCAGGATGGCGAGGATCACCCGAAAGGGCGAAGCCGTGTTTCTGGCCAGCGCTACGCGGATCTCGTAGCGCGAGCCCCAGCGCGGATCTCGCGCCACAAGCTCCAGGATGCGAGGCGAATCGCTCTGCCCGGCGAGCCGCACCAGGACCTGCTCGGTGAGCCGGGAGCTCTCCAAGAGGGCCCGGATCACCCGGACGTTGCCCTCTTGGCTGAGGTGGGAAAGCACCGCCGGCGTGGCGCGGCGCGCCAGGCTGATCTTCTCTCCGACGGCCAGGCGTCCGAGCCGCTGGACGAGGTATTTCTCGGCCACTCGGCGAACCGCCGGACGGATTCGTACGTCGAGCGAGACCTCCGACAGGTCGCGCCAGAAAAGGCCCGAGACGAGCCGCAGGGCCACTGGCTCGGGAGTCCGGTGATGGCGGGCCAGGGCTCGGCGGACCTCGTAGACCGCGAGCAGGTGCCGCGCCACCGCGAGCTCCTCGATGACCTCCCCCGTCGCATAGGGGTTCGCCAGCAGCTGGCGAACCTCCTTCAGGGTGAAGTGCCGGACGTGGTCGCTCACCAGGGCCATGAGCTCCGAGGTCGAGGCGGTGCGGAGGCGCCGGGCGAGCCCGGGAGGCGGTATCTTCATCACTCCCTAACTCTAAGAGATCTTGAGGTCCCCTCTGGGGTGGAAGCCAGGATTCTGATAGCTTCGCCCTCCATGAGCGTGCCGCAGGAGATCCAAGCCCTTCTGGACAAGAACGAATTCGACGCCGTCGAGGACGCCTGGCTGGCCCGGCTCGCCGAGAATCCCGGCGACAGCGCCTACTTCGGCACCGTCGGCCGTGCGCTGGGGCGCGCCGGCGAGGAGGAACGCGCCCGATTCCTCCTCGAGATGGTCGACGAAGAGCACGCCGGATCCGGCGCCTGGGAAAAGCGCCTGGAGCTCCTGCGCCTCGCCGGCACCCTCTACCGGGCGAGCGACGAGCTTCACCCGGCGATCCTCACCACCCTGGACGAGATCCACGCCGGCTCGCCTAGCTACCAGCAGATGGCGGAGAAAGTGGGGCTCCATCGGGCTATCGACGACATCCCCAAGACCTGGAAAAAGGTCGACAGGCTCAAGTCGCTGCTCGCCTTTGACATCGGCTCGATCGTCTATCTGGAGGGCAAGGGAGCGGGACGGGTGGCGGAGGTCAACATGGCCCTGGAGAGCTTCAAGGTCGAGCTCGAGCAGCACGGCGAGCTACGGGTCGGCTTCGGCGGTGCCGCGAAGCTCCTCCAGCCCTTACCGGTTGGGCACATCCTGCGCCGCAGGCTCGAAGAACGCGACGAGCTCGTCCGGCTGCGCGACAGCGAGGCGGCCGAGCTGCTGCGCGTCGTGCTGACGAGCTACGAGAAGCCGAGGAGCGGCGCCGAGATCCGCCGCGACCTCGCCGGCATCGTCGACGAGGGAGGGTGGAGCAGCTGGTGGTCGGCGGTGCGCAAGCACCCGCAGGTCCTGACCGCCCCCGGCAAACGGCACGCCTACTCCTGGGCTGCCTCTCAGGACCATGCCCAGGACGCCGTCTGGGAAGCTTTCGAGGCCGCCGAGCCCCGCAAGAGAATCGACCTCCTGCGCCAGAACGCGGGCCGCGACGAAAAGCTGAAGGGACGGATGGCGGAGGCTTTGGCCGCGACCGCCGCCGCCGCCGCGGCAGGCGACCCGGGGCTCGCCTGCGAGATCTACTTCGGCCTGGAGCGCTACGCCACCTCTCCCGGTCAGGTCCCCTGGTCGCCGTCGGCGCTGCTCGCCCAGGTGAGCGACAAGGAGGCGGGGGCTCTCGCCGCCGGCATCAAGGACCGCGTCCAGCGTGAGCGCATCTATCAGCTGGCCCGGGAGAAGCGCCGCGGCTATCCCCAACTCGCTGTCCAGCTCCTGTGGCAGGAGGAGGAGGCGCGCGCCCTCGACCGCCTGGCCGCGAGCCTCGAAGAGGACGCGCCGGAGCTTCTGGGAAGCTACCTCGACCAGCTCCTGAGCCAGCCGAAAAAGAACCCTGCCGCCTTCACCTGGCTCGCCGAACGAGCCGCCGACCGCCCGGAGTGGCTGCGCCGAAACCCCCCGCGGCTGCTGAAACAGATCCTCTGGGCGCTCGGCAGCGCCGAGTCTTTCGCCGCGATGAAAAGCCGCCTCCAGCCGCTCATGGAGTCGGGCGGCACCTTGCCGCGCCTCCTCTCCCACATGAGCGAGGAGCAGGCGGTCCAGGCCGCCGAGACCCTGCGCAAGACCGCGGCGCTCGTCGACCACCAGCGCAAGCCGCTCCTAAACGCCCTCTACCTCCGGTTCCCGAGCTTGCGCGAGGAGGAGGCACCGCTCTATGCGACGGCCGAGTCGATCGCGAGGAAGCGCCAAGAGCTCCGCCAGATCGCCGAGGAGGAGATCCCGGCCAACCGCCGGGCAATCGAGACGGCGCGCGAGATGGGCGACCTGCGCGAGAACTTCGAGTACAAGAGCGCCCGCGACCGGCACGAATTCCTCTCGGCACGGGCCACGACCCTCGACCAGGACCTGCGCCGGGTCCGCCCGATCGACCCCTCGGGCGTCACGGGCAACGAGATCGTCATCGGCAGCCGGGTCCGCTTCGAGAGTCCGCGGGGAGGAAGCCGTGCTCTCACCATTCTCGGTCCCTGGGACTCCAAGCCGGAGGAGGACATCCTCTCGAACGAATCGGACCTCGCCAAAGCACTGCTGGGCACCGCCCTGGGCAAGGAGGTCGAGATCGGCGGCGAAACCTACCGGGTCGCGGCGATCGAGCCGGCGCTGTAGGGGTGTCCATTGACAGAGATCTCGGTCCACGTTTTACTTGAGCTACGAACCCGTGGCCCTGGCCGCCGTTCGACGCCGGAGGCTCCCCATGCAAGAACCCACCCGTTTCGGCAACTACCTGCTCCTTAGAAAGCTCGGCGAGGACCCCCTCGGCGGGACCTACCGAGCTGCCAGGGTCGAAGGCGAGACCCTCGGCGAGATCGTCTTCCTGAGGATCTTCAGCATCCCGGTGATCGACGCGTCGGCGCTCGTCGCTTCGATGCGCGAATACAGCGCCGTCGCCTCGCGGCTCAAGGCTCCCGGAGTCACCCACGCCATCGACTGCGGCGCGACGAGCGGTGTCGCCTACACCGCCTACAAGTACTTTACGGGCTGGGACTTAAAGGAGCTCTTACGGACGTCGAACGCCGGTTTCTCCACCCTGGAAAGGGACCATGCCCTGCTCGTCGCCGAGCGGATCGCCAAGGGCCTCGGCGTCGTCCACCAGAGCGATCCGGCGACCGTCCGGCCTTGCCACGGCTTCCTGACGCCGCAAAGCGTGATGCTGACCAGCGAAGGCGAGATCCGGCTGATGGGCTTCGAGTCGGCGCCCTTCCTCGCCGGCGCCATGGCCCGGGGCCAGCTCTCGGCGGACCTCAAGAGCTATGTCTCGCCCGAGCTCCGCTCGGGGACCGTGGCGAGCGCCGCCGACGACATCTACGGCCTGGGAGCCATCCTCTGGGAGCTCCTGATGGGCGAGCCGCCCTCGTCCGACGGTGCCGGGATGGCCGCCGAGCTCGCTACGGCGAAGATGGCCGACGGCGAGGCCCTGCCAGCCGGGCTCGGCGAGCTCCTGCAGTCAAGCCTCGCCGCCGAACGGGCCCGCACACCGCAGGCCGGCCTCTGGCACCGGCAGCTCACCGACTGGATGACCCGCAACGAGGTCACGACGACCCATTTCGACCTTGCCTTCTCCGTTCACGAGACGTTTCGCAAGCGGATCCAGAAGGAGGAGATCGAAGCGGAGAAAACCATCAGCCTGAGCCCCGGGCCGCCGCCAGCGGCGGCCCCGGAGGTGCCGGTGGCCGCGGCCGTACCGGGCCCGGCGCCGCCTCGGGAAAAAACGGACGGCGTGGTGCCGCCAGCCCGGCGCTGCGGCAAGAGGCTGCTCCTCGGGATCGCCGCCGTGGTGGTCACCACGGCCATCAGGGGCAGGGTTCTGACGTCGCGCGAGCCCAAGGCCCCGCCGGTGGCAGCTCCGCCGTCGGTGGAGGTCCCGGCTCCCACGCCGGCCGAACCGGCACCGTCGGAGGGCCTGCAGCTGGCCGAGCTCGAGCTCAAGCGGCTGGTCCGGGAACGGGCTCAGACGGTCGGCGAGCAGATCTCCGCCGAGTACGACGCACAGATCCGCTCTCTCCGAGAACAGCTCCGCGAAGCCCAGATGGCTGAGGCTGAGGCTATGCGCCTGGCGGTGGAAAGCGCGCCGCAACCGGCCCCGCCGGAGCCGGTGCCGCCGGTCGAGGTCGGAGCTCCGCCGACCGAGCCCGAAGCTCCGCCATCCCAGGACGAAGCTCCGTCGACCGAGCCCCAAGCCTCCGCGGCCGAGCCCCAAGCCTCCGCGGCCGAGCCCGAAGCCTTGCCGAGGGAGCCCGAGAATCGTCCGCAGGAGACCCTACAGCCGGCAAGCCCACCCCCACCGGTCGCGACGACGACGGTACCGCCGCCTCCAGCCGCCGCACCGCCCCCGCCATCTCCGCCCGCCCAGGCGCCCGTGGTCGTCCCACCGCGCCGCAAGCGGATGCCGAAGCCGGTCTATCCTGCCCGGGCGAGACAGCTGAAGCGGGAGGCGACGGTCTTACTCAGGGTCCTGGTCGACACCAACGGCAAGGTGGTGGAGGCCCGGCCCGTGGTGGAGAAACCCGATCCCTTCGGCTTCGTCCAGTCGGCGGTGCGCGCCGCTCGCAATGCGGTGTTTCAGCCCGCGACGACCGACGGTGTGCCTACCAAGATGTGGACCACCGTTGTCATCAGCTTCAAGAACTGACGAGGGATCGGCCCTCGCCGACGGCCGGGCGACGCCAAATCCCGGCACGCGTCTTGCTTGTCAGAGCCCCAGGGGGACAGCGCCTGTGCACGTCCTCCCGAAATGGTCCTGCCGGAGATTAGGTATGTCGTTGCGCCTGCGTTTGTTCCTCGGTCTAAGCGGCCTGGTGGCCGCCCTCGTCCTCGCCCAGTGGTGGTGGGTCCACGGCCTGACGCGTGACCTCGCCACCGAGGTCGACATCATCGCCGTCGCCGTCGGCCGCTCGGTCGTCACCCACCTGACGCTCCGGGAATGCCCGGAGGGCGAGGAATGTCCGGAAGGAGAGAAATTCCAAGGCCGTGTCGTTCGCTACTTCGCCGCTGACGCGGACATCGAGCCCGCCCAGGAGAGCCCGGAGAGCCATCACGTCTTCGTCACCACAGAGACCCTGGCGCCGGAGGAGGCCGGCGAGGCCGAGGGGGGCGGGAGCCGCAGCTTCACCTGGCATACCCCACACCGCGTCAGGGTCGTGATCGCTCCGGACAAGGAGAGCGAGCCCCAGGAGTTTTTTTTCAAGGGGCCGCGCCTGAAACAGCGCTTCCTGAGCCTGGGCGACGCGAGCGAGCGCATCCCGATCCCGAGCGCGGGCTTCAACGAAAAGCTCGAGCGTTTCCGCGAGCAGCTGCTCCTGGGCTCGATGGGTCTTTTCGGCCTCGGGCTCCTCTTCTCCGCTCTCGTGGCCCAGCGCGTCTCGGCGCCGCTTCGCAAGCTCGCCGACGCCGCCCGCCAGGTGGGCGACGGGGAGCTCGGG
This sequence comes from uncultured bacterium, assembly GCA_965371445.1. GTDB lineage: Bacteria > Acidobacteriota > Thermoanaerobaculia > Multivoradales > J023 > DASWIG01. Next base: position 34,632 of record CBDUYN010000083.1, read on the forward strand.
ACGCAGGTCGCCCTCACCGGCTCCGGCGAGGTCGCCCAGGCGATCACGGCTTTCAACCAGATGTCGAGCGAGCTCCAGGTGCTCGACGAGCGGACCCGCGAGCTTCGCGCCCGTCGGCACCTCGGCGAGATCGGCGAGATCGCCCGGGGGCTCGCCCACACCCTGCGAAACCCTCTGAACGCCCTGGGCCTCTCGGTCGAGGAGCTGGCCGCGCAAGCGCCCGGCGCGGCCGGCGCGCTCGCCGAATCGGCGCGGCGCCAGATCCGGCGCATCGACCATTCGATCCGCTCTTTCCTCGTCCTGGCGAGCCAGGGCGGCGCCGGAGTGAGCGAGGTGGCGCTCGGAGAGCTCGTCCAGGACGTCGCCCTCGAAGCCCTCCAGGACGCCCGCGGCAGGGTTCGCCTCGACGTCGACGAGGACGACGAGGGCACGCCGCGCCTGCGGGCCGTCGAGCCGGAGCTTCGGGCCGTCGTCCAGGCCCTCGTCGTCAACGCCGTCGAGGCCAGTGGCGAGGGGGATACGGTGAGCGTCCGGGTCCGGGGTACCGGAGAGCCGGGACGAGCACGAATGGAGGTCGTAGACCAGGGTCCGGGGCTCCCGGCCGAGGTCCGCGAACGGCTCTTCACCCCGCATCTGACGACCAAGGCCAACGGTTCCGGCATGGGACTTTTTCTGGCCCACCGCATCGCCACCACTCGCTACGGCGGCAGCCTGGAGCTCGAAGAGACGGAGGACGGCCGCGGCGTCCGGGCGGTCCTCGAGCTGGGGTCGCGTAACGAGGAGCTCGACAATGTCCCCCTCGGGGGATCAAGGGGGGGAAACAATGTCCCCCTCGGGGGATCAAGGGGGGGAAACAATGTCTGAGGGCGAGCGCCGCATCCTGGTGGTCGAGGACGACGCCGACCAGCGCCAGCTCGTGGCCTCGATCCTGAGGTCCCAGAAGTACCTGGTGTCGGAGGCGGAGTCCCTGGCCGAAGCCCGCGACGCCCTCGCCCGCACGAGCGTCGACCTGGTGCTTTCCGACTGGAAGCTCCCCGACGGCGACGGGCGCACGCTCCTCGACGAGGTCCGTTCCGGCTGGCCCCAGGCGGCCTTCATCATGGTAACCGCCTACGGCACGATCGCCCGCGCCGTCGACGCCGTCCGCGCCGGCGCCGACGACTACCTGGCGAAGCCCTTCGAGCGCCAGGCTCTCCTCCTGGCGCTTGAAAAATCGCTCCGGTCGCGCCACCTGGAGGACGAGAACCGGCGCCTGGCGGCCGAGCTCGGCGAGCGCGACCGGCTGGTCGACCTCGTCGGCCGGGCGCCCTCGATGCAGCGGCTCTATCGGCGGGTCGAAAAGCTCGCGACGACCGACGCGACCGTGCTCGTGACAGGCGAGTCGGGCACCGGCAAGGAGCTGGCGGCGCGCGCCCTCCATGCGCTCTCTCGCCGCGCCGCGGGCGAGTTCGTGGCGGTCAACTGCGCGGCGGTGCCCGAGGGTCTGATCGAGTCGGAGTTCTTCGGCGTCGAAAGGGGAGCCTTTACGGGCGCCGATCGTTCGCGGCCGGGCAAGTTCGAGGCCGCTCACGGCGGCACCCTCTTCCTCGACGAGGTCGGGGAGCTGTCGCTTTCCGTGCAGCCCAAGCTCCTGCGCGTCCTCCAGGAGGCCCGGGTGACCCACGTCGGCGGCAACCGCGAGACGGCGACCGACGTGCGCCTGATCGCCGCCACCAACCGCGACCTCGCCGCCGACGTGGCGGCGGGGAATTTCCGCGAGGACCTCTACTACCGGTTGAACGTGGTGCCGGTCCAGATGCCGGCGCTGCGCGAGCGCCGCGAGGACATCCCACGCCTCGTCGACCACTTCGCCCGCCGCACGGCGCGGCGCCACGGGGTCCGCGTCGAGCCCTTTCCGCCGCGCCTCATGAAGCGGCTGCTCGACTACGGCTGGCCGGGCAACGTCCGCCAGCTGGCGAACGTGGTCGAGCGCCTGGTGCTCCTGGCCGAGGACGGCCGGGCCTCGGTCGACGACCTGCCCGAGGAGATGAGCGAAAGCCGGCGCCTCACGAACGGCTTCAAGCTCCCCGCGGAGGGCCTTTCCTGGGAGGCGCACGAGGCGAGCTGCCTGCGCCAGGCGCTGGAAGCCGCCAGCGGCAACCGGGCGCAGGCGGCCCGGCTGCTCGACTTGCCCTACAAGGCCTTCCTCTACCGGCTGGAGAAACATTCCCTCGCCTGATTTGGGGAACCGTCTCCCCATTTGGGGAGCCTGCCTTGTCTTTGTCTTCCACTGGGAGCGCCGGCGGGACGCCGGCGCTCCCAGTGGAAGACTGGCACGCTAGTTGCTATCTCCCATCCCAGACGACAATCCGCCCGCTCCCGGTGAGCGGCGCGGTAGAATCGACCCGCAAAAGAGACCCCAAGGAGGAATGCCCCCATGAACAAGACCCGCATCCTGACGGCTTTGACCTGCATCCTACTCCTCGCCGCCGCCGCGAGCTTCGCCCACGAGGTCCACGAGAAGCACAAGATCGTCTTGAAGCTCGACGCGGGCGACGGCTTGCTCGAGCTCGACCTCTCCGGCCTCGAGGTCGGCGAGTCGAAGCAGCTTCTCACCGACGACGGCAAGGAAGTCGTCGTCACCCGGCAAGAGGACGGTTACAAGATCGACGTCGACGGCAAGGAGCTCCATGTCGCTTCCTTCGCTCACGACTACACCTTCGACGACGCCAAGGCCAAGGTCTTCATCTCCGAGGGCGGCGACGTCGTGAAGCTCAAGGGAGCAGGACATCACGTCTGGATCTCCGACGACTGCGAGGACTGCGAGGTCCACAAGATCGTGATCGGCGAGGGCGGCGAGGGCGAGCACGTCTGGATCTCGGCCGACGAAGAGTCGGTCGGGGACGTCCGGAAGATCATGATCCGCCGGCTCGGCGAAGGCGAAGGCGAGCACGAGATGGAAGTCCACGTGATCGGCGGCCACGACGGCGAAGGCCTGCACATGATCACGAGCGACGCCGAAGGCCACTCCGGCCACCACGCCCTGCGGAGCTTCGCCGTGAAGGCCGAGAGCGCCGCCGACCGGCTCGCCGAATCCGGCCTCCTCGACGAGCTCGACGAAGAGAGCCGGGAGAAAATTCTCGACTTCCTGAGGGAGGGCGAGCCCAAGGTCGTCCGCGTCAAAGTCGTCGTCGCCGGCGACGACGAGGAGGAAGAGGACGAGTAAAGCGCGTCGTGCGCCAAGAGCTCTGGGACGCCGCGGGAGCTTGCCTGCCGCGGCGTCTTCTCGTTTCGACCTCCGGTTGGGGTTTGCGAGGGGTGATCGAGGTATGGTAGAACCCTCTGACGATCCGGAGCCCTCTTGACATGTCATCGCTGAGCACCCTCGACGATCTTTCGCCCGCCGACCTCACAGGCCGCCGCGTCTTCGTACGGGTCGACTTCAACGTGCCTCTACAAGACGGCAAGGTGCTCGACACCACCCGCCTGGAGGAGGCGCTGCCGACGATTCGCGAGCTTGCCGGCGCGGGCGCGCGGGTGATCCTCGCCTCCCACTGTGGCCGTCCCAAGGGCGAGGTGAAGCCCGAGTGGAGCCTGCGGCCGGTGGCGAGCCGGCTGGCCGAGCTCCTCGACGCGCCGGTGAGCTTTGCCAACGACTGCGTCGGAGAGGAGGCCCGGAGCCGTGTCGACACCCTGGCTCCCGGCGGCGTCTGCCTGCTCGAGAACGTCCGTTTCCACGGCGGCGAGACCCAAAACGACCCGGCGCTCGCGGCGGCCCTGGCGTCGCTCGCCGACCTTTTCGTCGGCGACGCGTTCGGCAGCGTCCACCGGGCCCACGCCTCGGTGGTCGGCGTCGCCGAAAGGCTCGACAAGAGAGTGGCCGGCCGCCTCGTGGTGCGCGAGGTCGAGGCCCTCGGCCGGCTCCTCGGCGAGCCCGAGCGTCCCTTCGTGGGCATCCTCGGCGGCGCCAAGGTCGAGGGCAAGATCGACACCTTGACCAACCTCCTGCCGCGCCTCGACGTCCTGCTCCTGGGCGGCGGCATGGCCAACACCTTCCTCGCCGCCGGCGGACGCGACCTCGCCGACTCCCTGGTGGAGAAAGAGCGGCTGGATCTCGCCCGCGAGATCCTGGCCCAGACCGAGGCGTCGTCGACCGAGGTGGTGTTGCCGGACGACGTCATCGTCACCGACGACCTCAAGAATCCGGAGCTCATCCTGAGCGTCCCGCTCACCGCGGAGGGCAACCCGCTGCCCAAAGGGACGATGGCGGTCGACATCGGCGAGAGAACCCGCCAGCGCTTCGCGGAGCGCTGCCGCGGAGCGCGTACCCTCTTCTGGAACGGACCTCTGGGGGTTTTTGAGCGTCCCCCTTTCGATCGGGGAACCCAGGCGGTGGCCACGAGCCTCGGCGAGTGCGAGGGCTTCACGGTGATCGGTGGCGGCGAGACCGTCGCCGCGGTCCGCCGGGCGGGGCTCCACGAGAAGATGAGCCATGTGTCGACCGGGGGCGGCGCCTCCCTGGAGCTCCTGGCCGGCAAAACCCTGCCGGGGGTTGCGGTCCTCGAGAAGGAGGCTCTATGAGCGCCTTTTCCCGTCGTCCGATCGTCGCTGCCAACTGGAAGATGCACTTCCTGCGGGCCGACGCCCAAGAGTGCTGTGCCGGCCTTGTCGCCGGCCTCGGCGAGCCGGCCTCGTCGCCGGCCGTCGAGGTGGTGATCTTCCCGTCGTTTCCGCTCCTCGACACCGTCGCCGGAGCCATCACCGGCTCTGCCGTGACGCTCGGTGGCCAGGACCTGCACCCCGCGGCCCGGGGCGCCCACACCGGCGACACCTCGGGCGCCCAACTCGCCGACGCCGGCTGCAAGTGGGTGCTCTGCGGCCACAGCGAGCGCCGCCACGACCACGCGGAAAGCGACGAGCTCGTGGGCCAAAAGGCCGCCGCGGCCCGCGAGCACGGCCTGGTGCCGTTGATCTGCCTCGGCGAGTCCCTGGACGAGCGCCGCTCGGAGGCCACTTTCGACGTCCTCAGGCGACAGCTCGACGCGGCGCTCGCCGCCGCGCCGTCGGATTTCGAGCTCGCCTACGAGCCGGTGTGGGCCATCGGCACCGGCGAGACCGCCACACCCGAGATCGCCCAGGAGGCCCACGCCTTCCTACGTGGCGAGCTCGAAAGGCGCCTGGGCCCGGAACGCGGCGCGGCGATCCGCATCCTCTACGGAGGCTCGGCCAAGCCCGAGAACGCGGCAGATCTGTTCGCCGGAGAAGACATCGACGGCTTCCTCGTCGGCGGCGCAAGCCTTGACTCTGAGAAATTCCTGGCTATCATCGGCGCTTGTGCCTGAAGAGCCGCCGCGGCCGTCTGGCGTCCCCAAGTAGATCCCCGAGAGTCTGGAGTCACCCATGTCATTTTTCCTCCATACGATTCACGTCTTGACGTGCCTCTTCCTGATCCTCGTCGTGCTGCTTCAGCAGGGCAAGGGTGCCGACCTGTCGGTCTTCGGCGGCGGCGGCACGATGACGGCGTTCGGCGCGCGCGGCGCCGCTTCGCTGCTGCACAAGCTCACCGTAGGCGGTTTTATCCTCTTTACCATCACGACGCTCGCCATCGGAGCCTTCCAGAAGCAGGGCGCCTCGGTGGTGGGCGACATCCCGGCGGTCGAGGCCGAGGCCGAAACCGAAGAGGCCGCACCGGCGACGGGTGAAGGCGGCGAAGCCGACGAGCCGGCCGAGCCGGCAGCCGGTGCCCTGCCGGAGGCCGAAGATCCGTCGATCACCGCTACCGGCGCGACCGACTCCGAGAACCCGGCGGAGGGCGAAGGATCGGGCAACTGAGGACGATGACCCTCTTGCATCGCCGTCCTCACTTTGTAGTAGACTGTCCGCCCGTCGTGCCGAAGTGGCGGAAATGGTAGACGCGCACGGTTGAGGGCCGTGTGGGGCGACCCGTGCCGGTTCAAGTCCGGCCTTCGGCACCATTGCTTTCCCTCATCTTGCCGCAAGAAGCCAGAATCTGGCGGACATCGTCCGATCTACTCGCGGCTGTCGAGAGTGGCGTCCCACTCGGCCAGCCGGTCCGCGACACGTTCCTTCAAAGCCGTGGTGTCGCCCTCGATCACGACCTCCGTCATCTTGTCGTCCTGGGCGATCGCGTCGACGACGTCCTGCCCCTCGACGACCTTGCCGAAGACCGTGTGGCGGTTGTCGAGGTGGGGCGTGGCGCTGTGGGTGATGAAAAACTGGCTGCCGTTGGTCCCGGGGCCGGCGTTGGCCATCGACAGGGTCCCGGCACCGTCGTGGCGCAGGCTCGGGTCGAATTCGTCCTCGAAGCGATAGCCGGGGCCGCCACGGCCGGTGGCGGTGGGGTCGCCGCCCTGAACCATGAAGTTGGCGATCACGCGGTGGAAGGTCATACCGTCGTAGTAGCCGCGCTCGGCGAGATTGACGAAGTTGGCCACGGTCACGGGGGTCTTGTCGGGATAGAGGTCCAGGCGGATGTCGCCTTTGGTGGTCCGGATCACTGCCTGCATGGTCGTCCCTCCTCTCGGGCTGGGTGAAAGCCGGCAGGCGGAGGAGATCTCGGGACCGCTCTCTCGACCTGGCCGACCGGGGTTCGTCATGGACGGTAGATATCCTAACAGAGGCGCTATGCTGGCTCCATGACAAGACCGTTGGCAGCGACGACGGAGCCGGTCGGCGTGGCATTGGCGGGCGGCGAATCGCGGCGTATGGGAAGCGACAAGGCGCTTCTCGAGCTCGGTGGACGAACCCTTCTCGCCGCGACGGTCGAACGGCTCGCAGAGGTCTGCGGCGAGGTCCTGATCGCCGACCGGGGCCGCGGTTTCGCCGCGGTGCCGGCCCGCACGCCTGCCACCGTCAGCGCCGTCGCCGACGGCCCCGGCCGCGGCCCGGCCGCCGGCATCCTGGGCGCCGCGGCGCTACGGCCGGGACGTGACCTCCTGGTCCTCGCCTGCGACCTGCCGGGGGTGCCGGCGGAGCTTTTGCGCGAGCTCACCCGCTACGAGGGCGATTGGGTCGTCCCACTGTCCCCTTGGGGGGATCAAGGGGGGGAGACACTGTCCCCTTGGGGGGATCA
>CBDUYN010000084.1:0-41602 GCA_965371445.1 uncultured bacterium
GGTGCACCGATGTAGTTGTCGCCGCTGCACAGGTGTAATTGTCGCTGAGCACCCTCCCTCTTTGAGGGGGCCGTGGCCTGTCCCACGGTCCCCTCTCTCCCACCTTCCGTTTCTCACAGACACTCCACGACGGCGATGTGGCTCTTCGCTGGGCGTGAGCCCGTGGTTCCACTCCCAGCGTGGGATCTTCCCTCGTCTGGGCTCTCCTCACGACGCGTGCAGCCGCTTCCGGCGCCTGGACGCTTTCGGTTCAAGCCGCCAGGAGCCGCCTCCGGCGGCGCGAGGCGTCCGGATCCGTGCTCCGGCGCGAATCAAGGCAGGGTTCGGGGCCTCGTCACGGCTCTTGCAGGCGGTGCAGACGTCGCGTCGTCTCTCGGAGACGTCTTTTGCAGCCGGTGCGCTTGTCGTGGAAGGAGTCGGCGCGCCGTCTGCAGCCGGTGCGCTCGTCGCCTCGGGGGCTCTGAACACCGTCTGCAGGCCGTGCAGGTGTCGTGTTCGAGGAAGGAAATGTCGTCTGCAGCGTCAGGGATTTCTTGAACCGGCCTTTTCGAGGGGAAGCGCCGCTCGCCCTGGCGAGGTCGAATCTCCGCTAGCCCGAAAACGCCCAGCAGGCCGTCACGAGCTACGACGAGCTGCTCACCTGGGGCCAGCAGACCGACCTCCTCTCGACGACCGACGCCGAGCGCCTGCGACGCCGGGCGGCCGAGGAGCCCGAGGCGGCCGAGGCCGTCTTCGTACGTGCCAGGAAGCTCCGCATCGCCCTGGGCCGGATCTTCAACGCGGCGATCCTCAAGAAGGAGATGCCGGACGCTGCCGGCAAGAAGCGGTGACACCAGCGCTGCCTATGGACACGTCGCAAAAGCCTCCGTATCGGTAATGGCAGCGGCAGAGTTTCCAAGCGGGTTGAAGTACTCCTTCACCACTCCTGTCGCGGTATCCGTAACCCGCAGAGTGTACTCAACGTTAGTGGTCGCGGCAGCGAAAAACCAGAAATGGTTGGTGGTCTTACAACCATTGAGCACCTTGACCATCATCTCCCAGTTGTCCTTGCTGAAGAACCAGAACAGGCCCGAATCAGCCGACGAGAAGCTCACCACCTGGCCGACTCCAGTCTTGCCCTTGAAATCTCGCCATTCGACTTCAACCTTGAAACGATCGTCGTTCAGACAAAGTATCGATTCGTCAGGAGAACAGCCGTTGGCGAGGCCGGGGCCGAGAGCTACCGCGAGAGTGGCCGAGCGGGCAGGCAGGGTGAGGGAGAAACCGGCGCCGTCCGCCGCTATCGAGCCCCGGGAGCCAAGGCTCTGGGTGGTGTCGAAGGCGTGAATCTCGATCGTTCCGTTCAGCCCTCCGGCCACCGTGACGTCAACGTCCCGGACTACCGTATCCTTGTTGAAAAGGAGCACGTACAGCGCCTGGCCGGCGGAGCGGACGGCGTAGGCGCCGACGGCGTCCACGTCGCTGCTCGTCGCCCGCACGCTCTCCCCTTCGAGGCGGGCACCGCTGCCGTCGTAGTCCAGGTAGAGCCGGAATGCGTCCTCACTGCGAGTCCCCGGCTGCGGCGCCTCCCAGCGACTGGCGATGTCGACCCCTTCCCGCCCGAAGATGGCCAGGGCCTCGGCCTGGGCCAAGGCGCCGGTGGGCCCGTCGTCCGGACCCCACTTGTACTCGCTCAGGGCCAGCCCCATGCCTGGACAGTGCTGATCGATCCAATCCCTCATCCGAGGAATCAAGAAGACTGGTTGGCCGATCCACGATTCGGAAACGTAGCTCGGATCGTAGAGCTCCTTGATCGATCTCAGCCGCCGGGCCGCGGTTTCGGCGTCCTCGTCGTCGGAGGCGCCGCCCAGCCCTGAAACGTGCCCCTGGGGGTAGAAGTGGACGTCCAGGTAGTCCACCAGCCGCACCCCGGTGACGGATTCGTGCTGACAAACTTGCTCCAGGTACCAGGCGAGAAACGGCAGCCCGCCGTGCGCCTGGCGGTCCGGGCCGTCCATGCAGAAGCCGTCGGCGGCGTCTGCGGCCGAGGTGAAGAAAGCACACCAGCCCCACGCCACGGGACCCAGGGCTTCGGCGGTGCCGTCGGCGCCTTTGATGGCCGAGGCCACGTCCACCGTGCGCGTCCACGCCTCGTCGTAGCTCAGAGGAGCAGGGTGGACGTCGCGGTGGGTAGAGTCCCAGAGCATGGGCTCGTTGTCCAGGGCAAAAAGGCGAACGCCGCCCGCCGAGGCCGAGCCGACCCGGCCGGCGATGTGGGCCATCCAATCGGTGACGAAGCTCGAGTCGATGGCGTCGGAGGTGTCGGCCGGGTCGTTGCCCACGATGAGGCCGTCGATGCAGGAGCCGGTGTTGTTGACCACGCTCGCGCACTCGCCGTCGCCGGCGTCCTCGCTGCACCAGGGAGGGGGCGGATCTCCGTAGAGATCACACTCCACGAGGTCCTGGGGCCCATAGCTCGCCACCGAGAAGCCCCAACGCTTCTGGCGATCCTGCTCGCTGGGGGTCCAGCCGATGAGGGGTACGGTGAGCAGCACCTCGCCGCCGTTCTGCCGGGTCGAGTCGATGAACTGGTCGGCCGCCGATCCATGGGGAAGGGTCCCCGGGTCGGGGTTCGGGATGTTCTGGAAGAAGTAGTCCGCGGCACGATTGCTCACGTCCACCCGCCAGTTATAGCGGGTGGTGGCGTTGCCCCCCCAACGCCGGAGCGGGTACCTGAGCTCCTCGATCTGGGGTGATTCGCCGAAGTTGACACCGTAGACCCGCGGATCGATGGGGCGGCGATCGGCGTTCGGATCGACCTCGATGGCGACCACGGACGGGGGGTTCAGGCTCGGGCGGAGTGACAGGTCGTCGAAGAAAACCGTCGCCTGATCGCCACCGCTCCAATCCTGAAAGATCACGCCGTCGAAGCCGCCGGTGACGCCCAGGTCGGCAAAGGGGATTTCCACCTCCACCCAGGTCCCGGCCGGTGGCCCGGCCGGCAGATAATCGGAGAGCGCCACCGATCCCAGGACGGTTTCTCCGATCTGGAGGACGAATCCGAGGCTCTGGCCCCCGGCGGCGCCGCCGTGGATCCAGAACGTGAGGACGTCGTAGTCCGCTACGTTGAGGCCGCTGGAGTGGTGGAAGAAGATGCCGGTCCAGGAATCGGGATCCATGGAAATGGCAAGCTGCCCCGAGTGGACGGTTCCTTGCTCGGCGAGGTCGTGATCAGCCCAGCTCCAGTCCTCGAAGCTGTTGCGGAGCACGTCGTCGTAGACCGTCAGCGGCTGGGCGTTCAGGTTGCCGGGCACCCCGAGCCCGGCGAGAAGGCCGGTCAGGAGCGACGCGAAAGAGATCAGGAGCTCGGTGATCTGGCGCATGGTGCCGTCTCCTTTGTGCTCGGCGGTTCCCGGCTCTCGCCGGCCGGAGGCTACTATTCGGCTGTCATCCGCGGAGTCTCATCATGGCTTCAAGTCGGCGCACCTGGCGGCGCGGAGAGAGGATCCACGCCAACAGGGTACCACAGAGGGGGCCGAAAACTCGGGCGGCGCCGTGCCCCGAGCGTCAAATCCTGGAGCAGGGCGTGCCGAGCGAGCTCCTGATCGAAGAGGTCCCGGCCGAGTGACGGCTCTCCTGGCCTTTAACGCCGGGGTGGAGCTCGGACAGCTGGGAGGATTCCTAATCGCGGCGCTTGCAGTTCGCGGGAGGGCTTGCCACAATCTTCCGGGAAACGGAGAACGTGATGGCGATCCCCACAACCCAGCGGCAACCCCAGTCGGCGGGTGCCCTCTGGGGTACCCTGAGCCACGATCCGGTCGTGCTTGCGACCTGGACCGTTTTCGCGCTCCTGACCGCGCTTTACTTCCTTCCGGCCCTAAGCTCCAGCGAGAAGAGCTTCCTCTCCTACCGCCTGGCACCTCTCGTTTTCCTCGCCTTGGTGATGGCGGCCCTCCAGTGGCAGCTGACTCGCCTCAAGTCGCTCGCGGACCGGGATTTTTGGAACGACCTGTCCTTCGGCTACGGCTGCTGGACGGCCGGGGCGGTGCTCTGGCTCTTTTATCCCAACCCTGGCTTCGCCCTGGAGCTCTTGATGGACGTTCTTTACGCCCTCTATTACGTCGGTCTCCTGCTCGCCGTCGAGCGTCAGCCCCACCGGCGGCACCGCTGGCGTCCCGTGGCGGTCGAACGGCGTCTGACCCGGTGGACGGTCGGCATGGTGGTCGTCGGATTCTTCCTCTATTTCCTACTGGTTCCGATCTTCCTCGACAAGCCTCACTACGACAGCGGACTGCCCGCCAGCTGCTTTTATCTGACGCTCGACGCCTACATCTTCCTGCGCTTCGTCTACCTGATGCGTGTCCCGCGTTCGCCGCGCTGGCGCCTGATCTACTCCGCGCTCGCCCTGACGATTCTCTCCGTTTTTTGGGTCGACCTCTTCGACGGCTTGACCGAGAGCCAGACGATCGCCTGGCGTTGGGACTCGTGGCTCAACGTGTTGTGGAACCTCCCCTACCTGCTGGTGGTGATCGCGGCGCGCTTGCGCCACCATCCGTTTCCCTTGCCCACTCGATTATGGGTGCAAAAAATCCGCCTTGAGGACAACCTCCCGGGTCCTCTCGGGCAGACGATGACCTTTCTCCTGGTCCTGCCGCTGATCCATTTCGTCTACGGCCAATTCGGGCTCCTGAGCGCCACGGCGGCGCCCTTCCAGGAGAGCCTGGTCCTGATCTGGATCCTCCTGATGGGCACTCTGGCCTGGTTTCAGTACCGACTCCTCGAGAAGACCCTAACGGAGCTGCGGCGGGAGCGGGAGAGGACTGAGCGGGCGCTCAACAAGACCGACCGTAGCCTCCGGGTGTCGATCGAGCGTCAGCAGACGGAAGCGGCGCTGCGTGCCTCGCGCCGGAAGTTCTCGGAAGCGTTTCGTGCCTGTCCCGACGTGATGGCGATCAGCCGTCTCGAGGACGGACGCTTCCTCGAGATCTCCCCAAGCTGCCAGCAAGTGTTCGGCCGCAAGGTCGAGGAGTGCGTCGGCAAGACGGCCGACGAGCTCGGCTTCTGGGTCCATGGCGAGGATCGCGCCGCGATGGCGGAAGAGCTGCGCCGCAACGGCTCGGTCCGCGACCTGGAGGCCGAGTACCGCCACCGGAGCGGAGAGGTCGGCCGCGCGCTTCTCTCGGCCACGCTCAGCGAGATGGACGAGGGGGTCTGTCTCTTTTCCGTGACCCACGACATTACCGGCCACCCCCGGCGTGTGGAGGAGCTACATCGACGCCTCGCCGACGTGGACGCGGCGGCGGGAGCCGTCGCGGTCGACGCCTACGGCTTCGTCGTCTACTTCAACCGGGAAGCCGAGCGTCTCCTCGGCCGTTCCGCCGCCGAGACGCTGGAGCGGCGTGCCGAGGAGCTTACGGAGCTGGGAGGGGCGCTGGCCGACTGCTTCGCCGCGGGCGAAGGTAGCGCGTCGGGGGTGGCCGAGCTCGAGGTCGACGGCCGCCGCCTCGCCGTGCGCAGCCAATCGATCGGCGACGGCACGGCGGCGCGCCTTCTCTTGCTGACCGAGCAGGTGGCGAGCGAACGACGGGAGGAGGCCTCGTGATGGAACGTCGTCCTACGCCGGCGATTCGTCTCGACCTGGCGCTGCGGGACGTCCTGGCTCGTGACCGCGTCGCCGCTCTGGCGGTCTTGACCTACGTCGCCGCGACGGTCCTCACCCGGATCAAGCCGCCCTATCCCGGAGCCACGAATCCCTATTACGTCCCCTTCCTGTTCTCCGGGCTCGTGCTCCTGTCGCTCCTGTGGCGGCTCCGCGACGTCGGTGCGCCGCGGGAAAAACGTTTCTGGATCGCCCTGACGGCGGGCTGGAGCTTTTGGCTCGCGGCGGAGTGGCTTTTCGTCTTCCAGCCTCCTCTATCCAACCCCCGGGCCCTTTTTCAAATCTTTCTCACGGCCTACTACGTCTGCATCGTCAGCGCCGTCGAACGCGGGCCCCACGTTCCCGAGCTCCCCAGGAGGACGGGGCTCGCCCGACTCTTCAGCTGGCCGACCGTGGGTTTTTTCGTCCTTGCCCTCCTGATCTACCTCCTCCTGATACCGTCCGCCACCGAGAGCGACTTCGACGCGGGGCTTTTCGAGCCCGTATACTTCGTGGTGCTCGACGTTTACCTGCTGGTGCGCTTTCTGCTCCTCGTGCGGCGGGCCCGGACCGAGCGCTGGCGGACGCTCTACGCCGCTCTGGCCGTTCCTGTCGCGGTGATGCTCTCGACCGACCTGGGCAACGCCGTGACCACGATTCTCTCCTGGGGCTTCAGGCTCCCCATCTGGTGGTGGAACCTGTCCTACCTGTTCCTGGCGCTGGCCGTTCGGATGCGCCACCTGCCGCTCGCCGCAGGCGAGGAGACGAGGCCTTCGCCTTTCGCCGCCGAAGAGCCCTCGTTCCTCCAGAGCATTCAGACTTTGGGATTCGGCATCGCTTTACCCGTGTTTCACATCAGCGCCTATGAGCTCGGGATCTTCGAGGCGTCGAGCCGCGGGGCGCGGGAGCTCGTCGCCGTCGTCAGCCTGGTTTTTTTCGGCGTCTTGGCGCTCGTCAAGCATCGGGTGCTCGAACGCCGTGCGCAGGCCCTGTGGCTGGAGAGGCTCGCCTTCGAGGAGAAGCTCCGCGACTCCACCCAGGACCTGCGGCTGATCGTCGAGCGCCAGCGTGCCGCCGAGGCCACGCGGCAGGCCGAAGAGCGATTCGTCTTCGCCTTTCAGTCTTGTCCGTACGCCCTCGCCATCGCGAGCCGGAAAGGGGGCCGACTGCTGGAGGTCAACCCGGCTTTCCAGGAGACCCTCGCCTTCTCCAGGGAGGAGCTCTTGAAGCGCCGCGCCGCCGACCTGGGCTTTCGGGCGCCGGCCGTTGCGGGCGAAACCGGAGACGGCGGCGAGACCCCGTGGCGGCGGATCCGATTCCGCAGGAAGTCGGGAGAGCCAGGCCGGGCGCTGGCCTGTGCCGTCCGGATCGAGGCCCTGGAGGAGGAGTGCGTCCTCTGGATCCTGCGCGAGGTGACGCCGCACGAGGAAGAGCTCGTACGGCTCGAAGAAGCGGTCGCTCTCTTCGATGCCGCGGCGCCGGCCGCCGCGGCAGCCCTCGGTTCGGTGGGTGCAGCCAGGAAGCTGCGCCTCAGGGAACCCGGATGCAGCTCCCGGGCTGCACAAAAGCCGCCCCTAGGATCCTAAACAACTGAAAACAAAGGGTTTCTTCTCTCCTCTCCCCTCTGGCACGGAACCTGCTGAAGCGTTGGTCGAACACGAACCGCCGCGGCCCAGTCCCCGCGGTAAAAGGAGACCGACGATGAGAACGAAGATCCGACCCCGAAGCACCGAGAGCCTCCGCCGGGCCCTCTGGCTCTTGCTCGCCCTGCCGCTCATGATGGCCGGCGTGGCCGCCGCTGCAGGACTCCTGGTCGCCGACGGCGGCTTCGGCGGCGTCCTGGAGATCGAAGAGCACACCGTCCAGGTGACGTTCAACAACGGCATCGTCGTCACCGAGGTCCAGCAGACTTTCCGCAACACCGAAAACCGACAGGTCGAGGCGCTTTACACCTTTCCGGTGCCCGAAGGCGCCTCGGTGGCCGACTTCACGATGTGGATCAACGGCCGGGAAATGGTCGGCGAAGTCGTGGAGAAGAAGCGGGCGCGAGAGATCTACGACAGCTACAAGCGCCGGCGCCAGGACCCGGGGCTCCTCGAGCAGACCGACTTCAAGACGTTCGAGATGCGCATCTTTCCCATTGGCCCAGGGGCCGAGCAGCGGGTCCGCATCGCCTACTACCAGGAGCTCGACTTCGACAACGACTGGGCGACCTACGTCTATCCGCTGATGACGGCGAGCCGCAAGGACATCGACTCGCGCACCCGTGGACGCTTCGCCTTGAACCTCGACGTGACCTCCGAGGTACCCGTCACCGCGGTCGAGAGCCCGAGCCACAGGGGGGAATTCGTCGTCGTCCGCCACAGCGACAGCTACTACCAGGCGAGCCTGGAGACGACGGGCGGCGACTTGAACCGCGACGTCGTCCTCGCTTTCAAGATGGAGCGCCCGAGGACGGGGCTCGACCTCGCCCTGACCCGTGAAAGGGGCGAGGACGGATACTTCCAGCTGACGCTCACCGCTGGCGACGAGCTCGAAGACAAGGTCGCGGGCATGGACTACGTCTTCATCCTCGACGTCTCGGGCTCCATGGGTGAGGACGGCAAGCTCGCCATTTCCCGTGACTCGGTGGGAGCTTTCCTCGCCGATCTCGGCGACGCCGACCGCTTCGAGGTCATGAGCTTCAACGTCTCGCCCCAGACCGCGTTTCGGACGCTCCGAAGCGCCGACCAGGTCGCCCGCGACGAGGCCCAGGGCTTCCTGCGCTCCCAGCGCGCCCGCGGCGGCACGGTCCTCGAGCCCGCGGTGGGGCTCGCCTACAAGTACAAGGACGCCGACCGACCCTTGAACGTCGTCATCCTCTCCGACGGCATGACCGAGCAGAGCGAGCGGGCGACGCTCATCGGGATGATCGGCCAGCGCCCGTCGGCGACGCGGGTCTTCTGCATCGGGGTGGGCAACGAGGTCAACCGTCCGCTCTTGCAGCAGATCGCCGACGAGGCCGGGGGTCTGGCCGCGTTCATCTCCCGCGGCGACGACATTACGCGCCAGGCCCAGGCTTTTCGCCGTAAGCTCCTGCGTCCCGTAGGCACCGACCTCAAGATCGACGTCGAAGACGTCAGCGCCTACGACATCGAGCCGGCGACGTTGCCGAACCTCTTCCACGGTTCGCCGATCCGGATCTACGGACGCTACAAGAAGGCCGGCACCGCGCGGGTGCACATCCAGGCCGCGGTCGGCGGCGAGCTCCTCGACGAGTGGGTCGAGCTCGACTTCCCGGCGATCGAGCCGGCGAATCCCGAGCTCGAGCGCATGTGGGCCTGGCACCGCGTCGAAGCGCTGCAGCGCGAGGCCGAGCGCAAGGGCTCGCGCTCCGGCGTCGTCGACGAAATCGTCCGCCTCGGCGAGGCCTACTCGATCGTCACCGAGCACACCTCGTTCCTGGTGCTCGAAAATGACGCCGAGTTCCGCCGCTGGCAGATCGAGCGGCGAAACGCCCTGCGCCTCGACCGTGACCGCCGGGCCCAGCGCCAGGTGCGCGAGCGCCTGGAGGAGCTGCGCCGCAAGTCGGCCCTGGCGCTGGGTCCCATCGAGGGCGGGGCGACCGCGGAGACGAAGGTCGCGTCGCGGTCCGTGCCGGCACCTCCCGTCGTGCAGGCGCAGCCGCCGCGGACCCAGCAAGGCCAACCGGCCCAACCGCGCCGGCGCCGCAGCGTCGACGTCGGCGGTGGGGGTGGCGGAGCTCTCGATCCGGTGAGCGCGGTCCTCGCCGTCGTGATGGCGGCTCTCGCGCTCGTCGCCTACCGTCAGCGCAGCTAGGTTCTCTTGAACGAGGTCAGGAGATGAATCACGCCCAAGCCGTCTGTTCGCCGTTCTCGGGTGCCCCTCATCCGCTCCCGGCCGGGGCTCGGCCGACACCCTGGATGTCGGTCGCGCTCTCGGCTCTTGCCGTAGCGCTTTACGCCTCGGCGACGCTCTCGGAGCGCTTCGCCTACGACCGCAACAGCATCGCCGCGGGCGAGGTGTGGCGTCTTCTCACCGGACACTTCACCCACTGGACGGCGGAGCACCTCGGCTGGGACCTCCTGGTCTTCGCCGTCCTCGCCGTCTTGTGGGAACGCTCGGGCGCTCGGCGGCGCCTCGCGGCCTGCGTTTTCGGCTCGGCGCTCCTCATCTCGGCGGCCGTGTGGGCGGCGATGCCGGAAACGACGCTCTACCGGGGCCTGTCGGGAATCGACTGCTCCCTCGTAACCGCGACGGCCGTGAGCCTGCTGAGGCGTTCGCTTCGCCGGGGCCAGAGGGGCCTGAGCGTAGCTTTTGCCGTCGTCCTGGCAGGCTACTTCTTGAAGATCCTCTACGAGTCCGCGACCGGCGGCACCGTCTTCGTCGAGGCCGACGCTTTCGTCGCCGTCCCTCTGGCCCACCTTGTCGGCGGCCTTTACGGGGCGTTTGTCGGGACCTACCAGAAGACCACGCTACGCCGAGAGTAGTGGGCCAAGGCACACCCAACAAGAGGCGGGCCTTACGGCTTCTGAAGCTCTTCGAAGCGGTCGATGCCGTGCATCAGGGCGAGCATCGCCGGGGTTCCCCGGCGGCCGAAGACCTCCGCCGCCTCGATGTCGCCGAGCCCCGCGCCGACGAGCTTGCGCACGACGTCGGAGAGGCGGTGGAGGTTGGGATCGACCTCTTCGAGCTGCAAGCCCAGGTGCTCGATCCTTAGGCGCGACTCCGCCGACGGCGAGATGAGCTCCGACTGGATGCGGCGCAGAGCCACCTCTGCCTCGATTCCCTCAATGCCGGCTTCCGCCAGGACGGTGATCGCTGCGCTGTTCATGTCTCTCCTCCTAGGTCTGGTCGTCGAGCTTTCTCCATCCTAACCGACGCGGTCCGCTCCCGGCCGGACCGCTCCCGGCCGGGCCGCTCCCGGCCGGGCCGCTCCCGGCCGGGCCGGATAAAGCTCGGCGAGCCGACCGGCGACGAGCTCATAAGCGTCGTCCTCCAGAGTCCGCACGTCGAGCAGCAGGGCCTCGTCGTGGATCCGGGCCAGGATCGGCGGCTCGCCGCGCCGCAGCTCCGCGGCCAGCTGGTCGATCGAGCGGTCGGCGGGATCGAGCCGTACGGCCCAGCTCCCGATCTCGCGTCCCGGCATGGAGCCGCTGCCGGCCTGGGATTGGCAGGCGACGGCAGCCGTCGTGAGACCTTTCAGGCCGCGGAGGCTCTCCTCCAGGCGACGGGCGCGTCGCTCGAGCTCTTCCTCGCCGGCGACCAGGCGTGCCAGGGCCGGGATCCGCTCGACGACGTCGTCGTGGAAGTAGAGGCGAAGCGTCGCTTCGAGCGCCGTGTAGATCAGCCTTCCCGGGCGCATCGTGCGAAAGAGCGGATGCCGGCGGCAGCGCTCCACCGCCTCCCGGCGTCCGACGACGAGCCCGGCCTGGGGTCCGCCGAGGAGCTTGTCGCCGCTGAAGCAGACGAGGTCGGCGCCCGCCCGGACGGAGTCGCGGACGAGGTGCTCGCCGCCCCGGCCGTGGGCCGCGAGGTCGACGAGGCACCCCGAGCCCAGGTCGTGGACCACCGGCACGCCGTGCTCGCGACCGATCGCCACCAGGTCCTCGATCGAGACTTCCTTCGTGAAGCCCGTCACCCGGTAGTTCGAGGGATGGACCTTCAAGATCATCCCGGTTTCTTGCGTCACCGCCTCGCGGTAGTCGCGCTCGTGCGTGCGGTTGGTGGTGCCGACTTCGACGAGGCGTCCGCCGGACTCGCGCAGGATCTCGGGGATGCGGTAGGAGCCGCCGATCTCGACCATCTCGCCGCGCGAGAGGAGGACCTCCTTGCCGCGCGTCAGGGCGGCGAGGATCAGGAGGGTGGCGGCGGCGTTGTTGTTGACGACCGTCGCGGCCTCGGCCCCGGTGAGCTCGCGGAGCAGCCGGGCGCAGCCCTCGTCGCGTCCGCCGCGCCGGCCGGTCTCGAGGTCGATCTCGACGCGTTGCGGGTAGGGGCCGAGCTCGCTCAAGGCGGCGACCGTCTCCGCCGGCAGGGGAGCGCGTCCGAGGCCGGTGTGGAGGATGACGCCGGTGGCGTTCAGGACCCGCCGGTAGAAGGGCCGTAAGCGCCGGTGGAGGCGTTGCTCCAGGCGGCCGGCGAGCGACGCCGGAGCGAGATCCGCCTCGTCGAGGCCGCCGTCGCGCGCCGCCTGGCGCAGCTCCTCGAGCAGCGCCCGCAGCTCCTGGACGAGCTGGCCGCGGGGGTAGGTGTCATGAAGCGGCGCGAGCTCCTCGGCGTCGAGGAGGCGGTCGACCTTGGGGATGCGGCGCAGGAGGGTGTTGGCGTCCATGGATCCATTCTAACCGTCCGCGCCGGTACCCAGAAAGCGCCTGCTAGGATGACGGCCATGAGCCCGTCTCCGATTCCCGACCTCGAAGGGCTGGTCGCCGCCTGGTGGCGGCGGGACGAGTGGCAGCTACGCCACCTGGCGCGCAACCTCGTCCTCGACTGCCCGAGCCTGAGCGGCCCGGCTCATCCGGATCTAGGGACCTGCGGCGATCGCCTCGCCACCGCCGCCGAGGCCGGCCTCAACGCCATCGCCGCACGCACCGCTCGGCGCCTCCGGGAGGAAGAGCGCCGGAGCTCCTCTTGGGATCGGGCCTGGGGCACCGTCGCCAACCTCCTGGGTCAGGAAGGCCGGCGCCTCCGGCGTTCTACAGCCGCTCGCAGCGTCGACGATCCGAGCGTCGGGCTGGTGCGCTATCTCGATTGCAGCTCCGTGTTTCAGTACTGGCTCTACCCGGGCTCGTCGTCTCCGGGGAGCCACTCGCCCCGACCGGATCAGGTCCGGCGGGCCATCGAATCCCTTTTGCAGCGACCTCAGGCTTTTCGCGACTGGTCGTCCCGAGTCCCGGTCGCCAGTATGGGTTTGGGCCCCAAGGGCAGCGCCGTCTGGCTGACCTCGAAGGACCCTGCGCCGCATCAGCGTCCCGAGATCGTCGCCCTGCCCGACCGGGAGAAAGCGCTTGCCGTCGTGCGTCTCCTGGGGCTTCCGCGGTATCATGGGCCGAAGGACCGGCGAAGAAGGGTCGGCCTGATCGCCGCCACCTGTACCGTCGATCGGAGGAATCTGCTCGTGCCGACCGTTTTGCACGCCCTCGACAACCCCCACTTCTTTCCGGGATTCAAGCACGAGGCACGGGGGCGGACCGCATCGCTGGATCACCAACTCGACGCGCCCTGGCAGCGCGACGTGGACAACTCGAAGATCCCCGAGTGGGTTTACGACGACGTCACACTTGCCAGCGCGCAGCCCGACCTGGAGTTGGTTGGCTTTTTCGAGGACTGAGCCATGGATCTCACCGCCGCCTACACCGACGACCTCCTGGAGGCGCTGCGCAGGGACCCGGATCGGTTCGCGTTGCTGCTTCGCCGACGCTGGCGGGGCGAGGACGGGCCACCTCTCGACAACGACCGGAGTTGGTGCGACCTCCTCTTCTTCGTCTACGACGAGACGCCGGAAGACGATCGCGGCGTTTGGGCGATGGTGCTGTGCGACCTCTTCGACGAATTCACCACCGGGCGGCTTCTTCGCCTCACGACCGAGGACCGGCTCGTCCTCCTGGGTGCGCTGGAGTTGGCCCAGGCGATCACGTGGTCGACCATCGAAGCCGCGCGCATCGACGCGGTCCTCGTCGGCACCCTGCGGCTCGCCCTCTCGGAGAGCTTCCCCCCGCCTCGAGACCTTTTGAAGGAGGACGATGTCTTTGGTCAGCCGGAGGTCGACGTAGCGACAGCGCTCCTACGCCTCGCCGTCCCGCGGCTCGAATGGAACAACCTGGCCGAGGAGCACTGGAATCTGGCTCTAGAGAGCCAGGACGGCTTCAGCGACGATGTCGTCGCCTGGCGAATGTGGGAAATCGCGCGCTGGGCCGTCGGCGCCGGCCAGAACGCTTGGCTCGCCGCGCGGCTCGACGTCCTCGACGAACACCTGGAAGCCTCGGGCTGCGCTCCCGGTAACCTGACGCGGCTTTTTTTCCTGACCGAATTCGAGAAGGGACCGGAGGTCCTCGCGGATCTTCTTCTGCACACGTTCCGCAGCACCGATCCGGTGAGCGCCGCGCGGCGTCACGAGTTGGCAGACAAGCTCGACTATTTCGGGAAGAGCCGTCCAGGGATCCGTGAGGAGCTCTGGAGGCGTAAGGGAGACCAGGCCGCGCCGATTGCAGGAAGGATTCCCGAACAAATCGAAGAATTCCGCCATGCCTTTTCTGAGGGGCAGCCTGCGTACATCGTCATGGTCAGGGACAATCCCCGGACGCGTCTGGCTGCCTGACGAGCCATGCACACGGTTTCCTTCTTCAGCTTCAAGGGCGGTGTCGGACGCACCAACCTGCTGCTCAACGTCGCCTACGGATTGGCGCGTGAGGGAGCCTTCGTCGTCGTCGCCGATTGGGACCTCCAGGCGCCCGGGCTGACGAGAATGGAAAGGCTCGCCCAGCCCAAGCCGGAGAACGCCGAGGAGGTTTGCTACCCCGAGGGGCCCGACATACGCCGCGGCGTCCTCGACTTCCTCGACGCGATCCTTCAGAAAGACGCTCCGATTCCCGATCCGAAGACCATGGCCGCCCCGACGCGCCTCGGACAGGAAGTGCGCGCCGAGTCGACGCCCCAGGCGCCCACCGGAGACGTCTGGTTCGTCCCGGCCGGCCGCTTTCGGCCAGACGACGAAGACCAGCGGTACCATAAACAGCTCCTGCGGGTTCAGAACCACAACTTGGCGGGCTGGAAATACCTCTTCGAGGAGACAGGGGAGATCGGCGATCCCGTCGAGGTGCTGAGGTTCTTTCGTTCGCGGATCGAGGAGGTCGAGCACCCGGAGCTCGGCCGTAAACCGGAATACCTGCTGCTCGACGCGCGGACCGGTATGACGGAGATCGGCGATCTCATGACGGCGGAACGCTTCGCCGACCGGATGGTCGTCGTCACCGGGCTCAACGATCAGAACCTTTCCGGGCTTGAAGCGGTCGTCCGCGATCTGCAGAGCCACGTCGAGCCGGGGGATTTGCTGCGTCATCTGACGCTTGTCGTGTCCCCGGTGCCCGAGGGGGAGGAGGAGCTGAAGCGGGAGCGGCTGGAGCGGCTCGTGGCGTTGATCGATCGGCTGGCCAGAGATCTGGGGCACGGCGAGAAAGAGCTCATGCCGGAGCTTCATCAGATTCCGTATCATCCACGGATTGCTTTGACTGAGGATCCGATGCTTCAGCGCTTTCCGACGAGCGGACCGGCGCGGGCGGCTCTTGGAGTGACGCGGGAGGTTCAGCGGAAGCGATGGGCGGTCGAAACGAAAGGACCGCAGCAAAGGGACGAGATACAGCATATTGAGATCGATCGACACCCTTGGACACGGTTACCAGTCTGGAATTGGCCCGAGCCGCCAGTCAACGTCGTGAACTTTCTGCCGGGGGCCACGGACGCTTTTATGAACGATCTCTCGAGATCTATCACTACATCAAAGCAAGCCAAAATCACTATGTTGAAGAACCTAGCCGAGGATCAGGAATCGGTTCGCAACCTACAACAATGGGCCGTACTACTTAGGAAAGAAAGGCGAGACCTCCACGACACAAGACGAGAGCACTGGGTTAAGCTGCTTGTCCAGGGAGTCAGAAATCTTCTAGAATGGCTGGAGATCTGGTGCTTGAGAAGGTCGACGAAAGAAGAAGATGTCCTCGCTTCTCTTCTGACAGGTCGGTTGAATACTCATCTCGGCGGGTGGGCGAAGCATCCAGAGTTCTGGAATTCGCTTGCATTCTTCCTTTTGCAAAAGGATCGCTGGACGGAGGCTGAAAGAGCTTGTAAGGCCGCGATCGATTGTGAGGCGTCCACTTCAAGATCGTCTGGGCTGAGGCACAACTTGGGCCATCTCAGGGCCCACCTAGGTCGTTACGAGGAAGCGGAGGCCGCCTATCGAGAAGCTATCGATCTCGATCCCACAGACCCTTATCCGTGGAATGGGCTAGGGAACCTGTTCGCGGAGCACCTGGATCGGCACGAAAAAGCGGAGGCCGCCTATAGAAAGTCCATCCGGTTCGACTCCAAACTTGCGCTTCCGTGGCACAATCTAGGGAGGCTCAAGAGCCTTCAGAGGCAGTACGAGGAAGCGGAGCGCGCCTATAAGAAAGCGATCGAGCTTGATCCCAGGGACGCCGATTCGTGGAGTGGTCTCGCTACCGTCCAGAGCCGACAAGGCCGAGATCAGGACGCCAGGGAATCTTACTCGCGAGCCATAGACATCGATCCTGCGAATTCGAGCCTCATCCTTGGCGACGCAGAATTGGCCCTCGTCGAGGGTGACCTGAGCCGTGCCGAAGAACGACTGAAGCACGTCGACCAACAAGGCAAGAAACGCCGCGTCCTCTCGATGTTGAAGCTCGCCTTCGCGCTTGCCAAGGAGGTCACCAAGGACGTCCGGGCGGTTCATCGGGAACTGAGCCTTCTGACCGCTTCACTCGACATACCAAGCGCTTGGCACTACGCCGACCTCGCTCCCTTCATCGACCGCCTCCCCGACGCCTCCGCCCGGCTCCTCCGTGAGTGGATCCGTGCCGTCAAGCACGAGGACGGTGCCGATCCGGAAGCTGCGTTGACGGCCTACTTGGAGTCAGATTCCTGAGTGAGCTTCTCCTCTTGGCGGCATAGCCTCGGAGCCTCACGGCCACCGCCCAAGAGCGCCGCGCCCGCCGAGGTCGCTTCCGTCGCCAAGAAGTCGAACGGCGGGCCCACCACCATAGGACTGTGCTCCGCCGCCTCCAGCGCCAGCCGCACGGCCTCTTCAAGGCTTGCGCCGAGCACCGCCGACGTCCCGCGTCTTCATCTCCCAGACCAGGTCGGCGACGTCACCCACGAGCCATCGCCGCAGGTCGTCCCCAGGATCGCCAGGGAGCTCCGCCACGAGGCGTTGGGCCAGACGCGGACGCTTCTCGACGAAACACGTCGCTTCGCCTAGCCCGAGCCCGACACGACGGGGAGCGTGAATCGGCGCGACGCCAGGGGCTCGCGCTGAATCGACGTGGCCATCAGCAGGTGAAAAGTCCGCGACAGGGTCAGCACCGCGTCGTCGGACGGGTTGTCGAGCGCCTCGGCGCCCGAGCGCCCGGCCCGTTGCAGGGAGCGCGCGAACCAGCGTTGGGCGTCATTCTGCTCGGTCTCCGAGAAGGGGATGACCGCGATCTCCACCCTGGCCTCGGCCGCCAGCCCGGATCGAGCGTCGGTGAGGACCGTAAGTTGCAGGCCGCTCCAGTAGTCGACGAGCTCGTCGAAGCCCGCCAGCGTGCGCACCTCGCCAGGTCCGGAAACGTCGAGGAGCTGGACGAGGAAGACCTCGTCCCAGAGGTCGTAGCGGATCTGGAGACGGGCCCCGCCGAGGTGTTTCTCGCGTCCCCTCCCGCCACCGGTGCGTAGCTCGACGCGTACCGCCACGGTGGTGGTGAGCCCTTTGGTCAGATGCGGACGGACCGCCTCGTCGCTGAGGACGTCGGGCAGGAGGGAGAGGACGAGCTTTCCGTCATGCATCTCGGCGCGTGGCTCGCCGCCGGCGCCCGATGCCAGCGCCGCGGCCACCAGGAACGGTATCAGCGCTTTGCTCATGACCGCTCCAGGATGTCGATGAGCCGCAGGCCCAGGCGGAGCACTCCCCACCGGCTGCGGTAGATGAGCTCGGAACGAAAGGTGGCGCTGGAGAACGTCACGGTCACCAGGTTGGGCCCGGAGGACTCCGAATAGGCATATTCGACGCCGTTCTCCCAGCGCAGGCGGCGCTGCGGCCGGGACCGCTTGGCACCCACCAGGTCGATCGCGTGTCGGAAAGCCGCCATAGCGCCCCAGCTTTCGCCCTCGAGCTTCGGGACCTCGAATTCGTCGACGTCGACCTCGTGCTCGAACCGTCCCGCCGTGACGTTCAGACTCGCCGCAAGGCTCTGCCGGCGGCCGATCGGGTAGTGCCGGCGGCCGAATAGAGACACGCTGGCGTTCCAGGCGCTGGTTTGGCTGTCGATCTCATGGACTTCCAAGTTGCCGAAATCGAAGACGTCCGTGGCTCGGCCGTTTTGGATCAGGGCCCTGCCGGTCGCGACGAGCTCGTCACCGCGGCTTGGAAAGACCGGGTCGTCGGTCGTGTCGTAGATCCACGACACCTGCAGCTGGGTGTCGCGGGCATCCTGCTCGGAGACCGTGAGGTCGACGCCGTCTTGTGTCTGACGAAAAAAACCGTCGCTGCGGCGATGGGACGCGTCGATGCGCCAGAGCTGACGGGCCGATCGCGGAATACCCAGCGTGAAGCGGATCGTCTCGGTCGTGTCGTGGACGAAGCGGATCCGCGAGCTCAGCGGATCGTCGACGTCACAGCAGAAGCCTTTCCTGTCGAAGGACACGTCGAGGAAGAGGTTGCGATTCAAGAAGTTGTAGCTCGAATAGCCGAGTTGGACGCCGATGTCGCCCGCCGTCAAGTAGAGGAGCCCCTGGTTGCCGACGAAGTAGCGGTAGCCGACCAGAAAGTCGCCGGTGAAGTTGTCCACTATGCCAAAGGGGTCCGCGTCCGAGGAGTCGATCAACGAGTTGCCCCGCAGGTCGACGCCGTAAAAAAACCGCGTCGTCTCCAGCACCACGATGACCAGGACGTAGCGGCCCCGCTCGTTGCCCTTGCGCAGCTCGAAGTCGACCCCGAGGAGAAACGGCAGCCGCTTGATCCGGTAGACCGCGTCGCGCAGCTCGTCCTCGGTGTAGCTCGTGTCGGTTTCGAGAAGCGACTCGGCGATGACGATTCCCGGCGAGACGTGCCGCGTGCCCTCGACGGTGATCTCTTCGATGTAGAAGCTCGGTGCCGCGTCGTCTCTCTTGGCTGTGTCGATCGACGGCTCGGCGGCGAGCGACGTCGCCAGCAGGACGGGGAGGAGGAAAGCCAGATGTCTCATGCCGGATCTCATAGCAAGAGCGATGCCAGACGATCCGTGGCGGCCAATTCAGGGCGCAGGCCCCAGGCGGTGGCCCCGGCGGCAATCTCGGGACCCACGGCTGTCGACTTTATCAGACAACGCGTTCGGCCAATTTGACGCGGGCTCACTCGGCGGAGAGCGCGTAGAGATGGTGCCGGCCGCGCAGGTAGAGGTCCTTGCCGGCGATGGCCGGCGAGGCGTCGAAACGGTCGTCGAGGTGGTTCTTGGCCAGGACGCGGTACTCGTCGCCCTGAGCGAGGACGAGGGTGGTGCCGTCGCGGTCGACGACGTAGATGCGCCCCGCGGCGCCGGCCGGCGAGGCCCAGACGCTCGTGATGCCTTCGAGGCGCGTTTCGGGAATGACGACCTCGCCGGTCGCGGCGTCGAGGCAGCTCAGGATGTTCTTGTTCTGCTTCAAGAAGTAGAGCCGGTCACCGTAGAGCAGGATCGATGGCACGTAGGGCGTGTGACGGCGATAGGACCAGGCCACCGCGTCGCTCCCCTCCAGGTCACCGCTTGCCTTGGCGACGGCGACGGCCTGAAGCATCGCACCGCGCTTGCCGCTCGTCAGGTAGACGAGGCCGTCGCGCTCTACAGGTGTCGGGATGACGTTACCGGTCATGCCGCCGAGGCGCCAGAGCTCGGCACCGGTTGCGAGGTCGTAGCCGCGGCTCTTGCCGCTCGCCGGCACGATCACCTGGCCACCGTCGCCGCTCGGCACCACGAGCGGCGTCGCCCAGGTGGTCACCTCGCCGGGACGCTTGGTGCGCCAGCGCTCGGCGCCGGTCGTCTTGTCGAGGGCGACGAGGAAGGAGCCTTCCTCGTGGTCCCAGTTGAGGAGCAGGAGGTCGCCGTAGAGGGCCGGCGAGCTGCCCTCGCCGTGCCCGTAGCGGGTCTTCATGTCGCCGAGGTCCTTTTCCCACAGAAGCTCGCCGTCGAGGTCGTAGGCAAAGAGGCCGTTGGAGCCGAACGAGACGAAGAGGCGCTCGCCGTCGGTGACCGGCGAGGCCGAGGCCCACGAGGAGTCGATGTAGTGCGACTCGTGGGGTACGTGCTCGCTCGCCGTGCGTTGCCAGACGACGCTGCCGTCGGCGCGAGAGAGGGCGAGGACGAGGAACTTTTGCCTGACGGGCCGGACCGCCGGCGGCCACTCCTTGCGCTCCAGCACCGCCGCCGCCGCTTTCTGGCTCGCCTCGTAGGCCGCCGGGTCGGCCGCGTCGGCCGCCAAGATGAAGATCTTGTCGTCCCAGACGACGGGGGAGGCGAGCCCGCGTCCGGGCAGCTCGACCTTGAAGCGGACGTTCTCCTCCTCGCTCCAGGTGACGGGCGGATCGCCGTCGGGGCTCGTGCCGGTGCCCAGCGGACCGCGCCATTGCGGCCAGTTGGACGCCGGAGCGCCCACGGCCATGGCGGCGGGGAGGAGGACGAGGAGGGCGAGTCGTTTCATAGTCGGTCTCCGTCGGCGGAAAGCATGGAGTGGAAACGAGGATTGTATGGCGTCCCGGGGGCGGGAGGAAAGGCGCGCCACCGGCGCGGCGCGCCTGATAGAGTGAGCTGGCTATCCATTCCATCTGCAAGAGGAGCTATTCACACATGTCCAGCAATTCTCAAAAGAAGGGTCTGAGCCCGCTCGCCTGGATCGGCATCGGCTGTGGCGCCCTCGTCCTCCTCGGTGTCGTGGCGGCGGTGGGCCTCTTGGGCTTCGGCCTTTTCAAGGCCAAGGAGCTCGTCGAGGACCTCGAAGCGAACCCGGCCAAGACGGCCGCCGAGATGGTGGTGAGGCTCAACCCGGAGCTCGAGCTGATCGAAAGCGACGAGGAGGCCGGGACCATCACCTTCAAGAACGTCACGACCGGCGAGACCATGACCGTCGACTTCGAGTCCATCGCCGAGGGCAAGCTCAGCGTCACGACCGAGGACGGCGAGCTCAGGATCGACGCCTCGGAGGGCGGGGAAGCCGGAATGACCTTCACCGGGCCGGACGGCGAGGTGCGCCTCGGCGCGTCGGTCGAAAACGTCCCCGACTGGGTGCCGCTCTACCCCGAGTCCTCGGACGCCCGGGGGACCTACACCTCGGTCACCAAGGAGGGCTCGACGGGCGTCGTCGTGTTGGAGAGCGCCGACGACGCGGCCACGGTGCTCGCCTACTATGAGGAGTGGCTCGCCGACGAGGGCTACGAGATCAAGCAGCGCTCGTCGACGAGCACGGCCGAAGGAACCTTGTCCGCCCTCCAAGCGCAGCTGGCTGAGCCGCAGCGCACCCTGACGATCAGCATCGTCGAGCAGGGCGGCGAGACTCAGGTCAACGTCAACTACACCGAGAAGACGCCCTGACCGGGGCTTCTTCGGATCGACGGGCTTGGGCTACCAACTGGTCAGGTTCCCCGACTCGAAGCCGTCGATGAAGATCACTTCGGGATTGGCCGGGGTCTGGTAGTCGAGGCATCCGGGGTAGGAAGCCGCGCGGGAGGCGACGTGGTTCGCCATGCGGCCCGGCACCCGGTCCGGGGCCACGCCGTAGGGATGCCCGGCACCGAAGGTCATGGCGATGTTCGAGAGCCCGCCGGAGAAGAGCAGGTGGCAGTAGCTCATGATCGTGCCGCAGCCGGCGCCCGTCTGGCCGCAGGGGAGGCTCGGCGTGCCGCAGTAGCAGCCCGAGGACCCGCACTGGCCGCTGTAGCACTGGTCGACCGGGCTCGCGTTGCCCTCCAGGCCGCCGTAGCAGTGGGTGTGGGGGGAGTTGAAGTTGTGGCCGATCTCGTGGGCCACCGCCTCGATGTCCCAGACGATGCCCGGGTTGTTGATGTTGAAGTTGCCGTCGATGCCGCCGGTGAAGCCGTAGCCGCCGCCGTAGTTGGAGACGTCGGGGCCGATCCCGGGGCAGCCGCCGCCGTGGTTGGTGTTGAAGCCGCCCTGGCAGAGCACGCCCAGCCAGGCGATGCCGGAGTTGACGTTCTTGCCGCTCAGGAAGTGGGCGATCGTGCGGCTGCTGGCGGCCTTGTTGTCGTTCCAGTACTTGCCGAACTGGAAGAGGGCGCAGAGCGGGTCGGTCTGGTTCCACGGATCGTTCGAGGTGCTCCAGAAGTCGATCGAGGAAACCAGCAGGCTCGTGCCGACCTCGGCAGCGTAGATCCCGGAGGCGTAGGCGAAGAGGTCACCGATGTAGTCGGCCGCGGCGTTCGCGTTGCCGCCGAAGAGCTGGAGGTACTCGTAGTCGGTCTCAATCGCGACGCGGGCGGTGTGGCTAACGGCTTTTTCGGGGAGTGGCGTGGTGAGCGCTTCCGGCTGGGCTCCCTCGCCCCCCACCTTGAAGCTGCCGCCGCCGGCCGAGGACGAGAGGATCTGGGTCGGCATGGCGAGGTCGTCGCTGCCGCACTCGAAGCCGCTCGACTTGTGGGCCAGCTCGACGCCGGGCTCGATCCGCCGCAGCTGAGCGATCCCCGAGGAGAGCTGCTCCGTCCCGGACTCCCCGGCCAGCACCCAGTACTCGCCCGCTTTTGAGACGAGGCCGCGGACCTCGCCGTGCTCGAGCACGGTCAGGAAGGCCACCGAATTCGGCTCGCCCGCGATCCGGCCGCGGAAGTAGGCGTTCGCCGGCACCGGCAGCTGGGCCTCGCCGAGGTCGTCGTGGAGGACGATTCGCGCGTCGTGGGTGAAGACCTCGAAGCGTTCGAGCTCGAGCGCGTCGGCCCGCTTCTCGGGGCTGAGCTGCAGGCCCTCGACGCGAAGCTCGCCGCCCTGGGCGACGCCCGCGGCGAGAGACGAGAGGTCGATGCTATCGAAACGGGCCACCGTCGTGTCGGCCATCGCCGCGGTGGAGCCCAGAAGGATCAAGGTAAGGGTAAAAGCTGCTGCGGTGTGCTTCGGTGTCATCAGTTCGCGTCCTCCGGTGCCGTTTTGGAGCAGCTTCCGTGCCGTCATCGGAGGGTTGTGACCGATTTCACTTCGGGGCCGAATTCGCGGCTTTTCGAGTGAAATGCTTCACAGGACCGACCCCGGTCTCTGTGGACCGCGCCACAGCGTCCGGAGGCGCTTTTGGGGCGCTGTGAAGCGCTTCACAAAACCGTGGCAAAAGATTCTGGCCGCGGGTGACAATCTTTGTCAGGTTGCGGGCGGCCTGAGGTGGGACCGGGTGAAACCGGGATCCTGAACCAAGCCGAGCTCGTGGTCGAGCCCCGTCCGCTTGAAGGCGGGACGCCGGCGCTCCCAGCGCGTTTTACCGGTCCTTTACTACCCTGAAGGTCCGAAATCGTCTAAGCTCGACGCTGCTGGGCGTTCTGCCTATCAGGGAACCATCTATGCAAAAAACGCTGCGACGCGGCCTCGGCTTCGCCATCGCGCTCCTCGCCCTCGGAGCGCTCCTCGCCCCCAAGCTCCTCCCCTGGAGAGCCTCCGGCGACGCGGCCCCCGCCGCGCCGCCGCCGCCCGCCCTCAAGGTCACCGTCCACAGCCTCGTACCCCGCAGCCTGACGGAGCGCCTACGCACCACCGGGACCCTGCGCGCCGACGAGCAGGTGGAGGTGACGAGCGAGGTCTCCGGCAAGGTCCGAGAGATCCTCTTCGAGGAGGGCAGCCGCGTCGAAGCCGGAGCCGTGCTCGTCAAGATCGACGACTCGGAGCTCCAGGCCGAGCGGGCGAGGACCGTCCACCAGCTCGAGCTTGCCGAAAGCCGCGAGGCGCGCCAGCGCGAGCTCCTGGCGAGCGGCGTCCTCGCCCAGGAGGCTTACGACTCGGCCCTCGCGCAGCTGAACGTCCTGCGCTCGCAGCTCGCCCTCGTCGAGGCGCGGCTCTTGAAGACCGAGATCCGCGCTCCGTTTGCCGGTACCCTGGGCCTGCGCTACGTCAGCCTCGGCACCTACCTGAGCCCGCAGACGCGGATCGCGTCGCTCCAGTCGATCGATCCCATCAAGATCGACTTCTCCGTGCCGGAGAAATACGCCGGCCTTCTCGGAGCCGGCAGCCGGATCCTCTTTCGCGTCGCCGGCTCCGAGGAGGACCTCGAAGGCACGGTCTACGCCGTCGAGCCAGGCATCGACGCCGAGACCCGCTCGCTCCTGCTGCGCGCCATGAGCCCGAATCCCGCGGGGAAGCTTCTGCCCGGCGCTTTCGCCGACGTCGAGATCGTGATGCGGACGATCGACGACGCGCTCGCCGTTCCGAGCCTCGCGATCATCCCCGAGCTCGGCGGCAAAAAAGTCTTCGTCGTCGAAGACGGCCTCGCCCAGCCGCGCCAGGTCACGACCGGCATGCGGAGCGTCGAATGGGTCGAGGTCACCTCGGGCCTTCGACCCGGCGACCAGGTCATCGTCTCCGGCATCCAATCTCTACGTCCGGGCCTTGAGGTCGTCGCCGCCGAGGAGAAAACGGCGTCATGACGCTCTACACGCTCTCGATCCGCCGGCCGGTGCTGGCGCTCGTGATGTCGATCGTGATCCTGCTTTTCGGCGCCATCGGCTTCACCTTCCTCGGGGTCCGCGAGTTTCCGGCGGTCGATCCGCCAGTGATCACCGTCTCGACCAACTACCGCGGCGCCTCCGCCGACGTCGTCGAGTCGCAGATCACCGAGCCTTTGGAGGACCGCGTCAACGGCGTCGACGGCATCCGCAGCCTCACCTCGGTGAGCCGCGAGGGCCGCTCGACGCTGACCGTCGAGTTCCACCTCGGCGTCGACCTGGAGCGCGCCGCGAACGACGTGCGCGACCGGGTCTCCCAGGCGCGGCGGCGCCTTCCT
This sequence comes from uncultured bacterium, assembly GCA_965371445.1. Classification (GTDB taxonomy): domain Bacteria; phylum Acidobacteriota; class Thermoanaerobaculia; order Multivoradales; family J023; genus DASWIG01. The sequence goes on from CBDUYN010000084.1 coordinate 24,326, forward strand.
CCCGACGTCGATCCGCCGACGATCTCGAAAGCCGACGCCGACGGCTCGCCGATCCTCCAGACCATCTTGAAGAGCGAGAGCCGCAACTTGATGGACCTGACGCGCCTCGCCGACGACCTGCTCGCCGAGCGCCTCCAGACCATCCCCAAGGTGAGCCGCGTCGACATCTGGGGGACCAAGATCTACTCGATGCGGCTGTGGCTCGACCCGCACAAGCTCCAGGCCTACCAGCTCTCGTTCGTCGACGTGCGCCGCGCCGTCGAACGGGAGAACGTCGAGCTGCCGTCCGGACGTATCGAAGGGCGTGACGTCGAGCTGCCGATCCGCACCATGGGGCGGATGAACACGCCCGAAGAGTACGAGGAGCTGATCCTAAAGGTTGACGGCGGGCGCGTCGTCCGCCTGCGCGACGTCGGCTACGCCGAGCTCGGGCCGCGCAACGAGCGGACGGTCCTGAAAGGTGCGGGCGTGCCGATGGTGGCGGTCGTCATCCGTCCGCAGCCGGGGGCCAACTACATCGACATCGCCGACGAGTTCTACCGCCGCGTCGAGGGGATCACGAAAGACCTGCCTGCCGACGTAGAGCTCGGTTTCGGCTTCGACGCCACCGAGCACATCCGCCGTTCGATCCTCGAGGTCGGGCAGACGGTGCTCGTCGCCTTTATCCTCGTCATCCTGGTGATCTTCTCCTTCCTGCGCGACTGGCGCACGACGATCATTCCGGTCGTCGTGATCCCGGTGTCTTTGATCGGGGCGTTTTTCATCATGTACGTCGCGGGGTTCTCGATCAACGTGCTGACGCTGCTCGGGATCGTGCTGGCGATCGGGCTTGTGGTCGACGACGCGATCGTCGTCCTGGAGAACATCTACGCCAAGATCGAAGGGGGACGAAATCCCCTGGAGGCGGGGGTCGTCGGGACGCGTGAGATTTTCTTCGCGGTGATCGCGACGACGCTCGCGCTGGTGTCGGTTTTCATGCCGATTCTTTTCATGAGCGGCTTGACCGGTCAGCTCTTCCGGGAGTTCGGGGTGACGCTCGCCGGCGCGGTGGTGATCTCCTCGTTCGTGGCGCTGACCTTGACGCCAATGCTCTCGAGCCGAATCTTGAAAAAACGTGCACGCCAGCCCTGGCTCTACCGGCTGACCGAGCCGTTTTTCCAGGCCCTGACCCGGACCTACCGGGAGTCGCTCGGCACCTTCCTTCACCATCGCTGGTTGGCGCTCGTGGTGACCGCGATTGCGATCGGGTTGATTGCCTTCCTCTTCGGCCTCCTGCCGCAGGAGCTGGCGCCGATGGAGGACCGCAGCACCGTCAGGGTGCGGGCCTCGGGGCCCGAGGGCGCGACGTTTTCCTGGATGGACTCGGTGATCGACGAGATGACGGTCGCCATCGCCGAGGAGGTGCCGGACTACAAAACGCTCATCTCGGTGACCTCGCCGGGCTTCGGCGCCACCTCGGCGATCAACTCGGGTTTTCTGCGCGTCACCCTGCCGAACCCCGAAGAGCGGGACCGTACGCAGAAGGAGATTGCGGCGGCGGTCGAAAAACGCCTGCGCGGGCTCGGCAAGGTGAAGCTCTTTGTCCAGCAGGAGCCGACGATCGCCGTCGGACGCCGCCGCGGGCTGCCGGTCCAATACGTGATCCAGGCGCCCAACATGAACCGCTTGAAAGAGGTCCTACCGCGTTTCCTGGAGGAAGCGCGCGCGAAAGACGACGTTTTGTCCTACGTCGACGTCGACTTGAAGTTCAACAAGCCCAAGCTCAAGGTGGAGCTCGACCGCGAGCGCGCCCGCGACCTGGGGGTGTCGGCCCTCGACATCGCCCAGACTCTGCAATTGGCGCTTTCGGAGCAGCGCCTCGGCTACTTCGTCATGGACGGCAAACAGTACGAGGTGATCTCCCAGGTGGTGCGCGAGAATCGCGACGAGACGTTCGATTTGAAGAGCCTCTACGTGCCGGGGAGGGCGGGGCGTCCGCCGGTGGTCCTCGACAAGGTGGCGCGGGTCTCGGAGGAGTCGAGCCCGCCGCAGCTCTACCGCTACGACCGCTACCTGTCGGCCACGGTCTCGGCGTCGCTGGCGCCGGGCAAGACCATCGCCGACGGCATCGCCGCGATGGACGAGGTCGCGGCAGCGGTGCTCGACGACTCGTTCGTCACCTCGCTTTCCGGCGAATCGCGCGACTTCGTCGACTCGGCGCGGAGCCTGGGTTTCGTCTTCGTCCTGGCGCTTGTCCTCGTCTATCTCGTCCTGGCGGCGCAGTTCGAGAGCTTCCGCGATCCGTTCATTATCATGTTCACGGTGCCGCTGGCGCTTTTCGGTGCCCTTTTCTCGCTCTGGTACTTCAACTTGACGCTCAACATTTTCAGCGAGATCGGGATGATCATGTTGATCGGCCTGGTGACCAAGAACGGGATCCTGATCGTCGAGTTCGCGAACCAGAGGAAGGCACAGGGCTCAAGCGTCCTCGACGCGATCCGTGAGGGCGCGGCGGCGCGGTTCCGGCCGGTCCTGATGACGAGCCTCTCGACGGTGCTGGGGATCCTGCCGATCGCCCTGGCGCTGGGCGCCGGCTCGGAGAGCCGGATCCCGATGGGCGTGGCCATGATCGGGGGTTTGATCCTCGGCACCTTCCTGACGCTCTACGTCGTGCCGGCGATGTACTCCTACCTGGCTAGCCGTAAGCCGATGGCCGTGCTTCAAATCGACGACCACGTGGCGGCGGAGGTGGCCGCGGTCAAGGCGGCCTGAAGGGCTCCGAATTCGCGGCGCTGGGGATTCGCCTACCCGATTTCGTGCCTGTTCTGCTAGAAATTTCGTGCCTGTTCTGCTAAAATAGGCCATCGAGTGGCAATCTCCAGTCGGGCTCCAGGCGTCGAGGCGCTCTGCGAGCCTACTAACCAACAACGCGGCAGGCATCGAGCGGAGTCGCAAACGATGCTCGTGGCGCATCAGAATGGAGGTCCGGGATGGCAGACGATCAACTAACAGAAGCTGGAGGAAGCAAGGGACCGGAAGCAGAACCCGGCAAGGGCGACCCAGGCCTGGGAGGCGGCAAACAAGCGGCTGGCATGGGTCTCATCTTCGCGGTTTTGTTCGTCGTGCTGCTCGTCGCCCTTTCTTACTGGCTCCGGGGCGGGCTCGGAGAGGTCGAGGTCCATCCGGAGTACTTGATCCTCGCTCTGGTCGGTGTGGTTTTCCACATCGCGAGCAAGATCCGGGAGGTGCGGGACGAAGAGGCCTTCAACTGGAAGGAGTACGGACCCGACTATTTGTTCCGCGCCTTCCAGGCGTGCGTCTACGTCGTCCTGATCCAGAATCTCGTAGGTTCAGACGCTCCATGGAACATGGCTCTGATCGCCCTGTTCGTAGGGATGTATATCCGCAAGGTCGAGAAGGCTTTTGGCAGCCTGGGTGACCGCTTCGGGGATATGCTGGCCGGCGTCCTCGGGACCGCTGTCCAAAGGCTCTCCCCGGCGGAGCGGCGGAAAAAACTGGAGGAGCTCCAGAAGCAACTCCTTGACCTCAAGGACAAATACAGCGCTAAGAAGACAGAGCTGAAGCAAGTGGATCAGCAGAACCTGGACGCCCAGTTCCTGAAGATCAAGGAGCTTCTTCAGAAAGGAAAGATCGACGCAGTGGAGATGAAGCTTCTTGACCTGGAGTTCAGACTCAAGGAACTAGGCGCCGCGTGAGATCCTGTCTGCTTGCCATGGCCACCAAGATCGGGGATCACCCGCCGCGGGTCGCGGAAGCCATCCAGGACCGCAGGCTTGATCGGCGGGCGGTGCCGCTGGATGCTGCGCCGCAACGTCACGCTCCAGGACTGGGAGTGGGACGTCCCGGCGAGTGAGCTCGAGGACCCGAACCTCTACCTCGGCGGCAACGCGCGCAACGCCTTCAACGAAGCGACCGTCCTGCAGCGTAAGCACCAGCTCGACGTGGGGACGACGGGAAACGTCCTCGAGGTGATCAGCCCCCGGATCTTCCGCCTGAGCGTGCGCTTCCAGTTCAACTAGGACGCGTCAGGACCGCGCCTTTCCCGGGCCGTCGGGGCAAGAGCCCCGGCGGCCTTTTCTCGGGATCGGATAAGCTTGCTCCAACCGGAGAAAGCCATGACGAAACCCAGACACCCCCGCTCTTGCTCCTACGGTGTCCTGATCCTCCTCCTCGCCACGGCGCTCGGCTTCGCCGCGAGCGCCCAGGACGAAGACCAGGCCGCCGTCGTCCGCCTCCTCGTCCCGCCGGGCGTCGAGCTTCAAGGCAAGGTCGATCTCGAAGCCCTGGCCATCGACCCCGACATCCGCGAGCTCGCCTTCACCGTCGACGGCGAGGAGGTCGCACGTCGCAAGCACTTGCCGTGGACCGTCAAGGTCAAGCTCCACAGCCCGCCGCGCGAGCAGACCCTAGGGGTCGTCGCCTACGGGCCCCGCGACAAGGAGCTCGGACGCGACCAGATCGCCGTCAACCGCAAGCCCATTCCCTTCCGGGTACGCCTGACGTCGATCACCCCCGGAGCCGAAGCCGTCGACGTCGCCGCGGTGGTCTCCGTCCCGCGCGGTGCCGAGCTCGAGAAGGTCGAGCTCTATTGGAACGAAGGCTTGAAGAGCGTCGTTCGCTCGACTGAGGTCGAAGCGCGCCTGCCGATCGACGCCGCCGCGACCGGGACCGACTTCGTCCGCGCCGTCGCCTATCTGCAAGACGGCCGCAGCGTCGAGGACGTCGAGGTCCTCAGCGCCCCGGGCCTCCGGGAAGAGGTCGAAGTCAACCTGGTGCAGCTCCAGGTGCTGGTGACGAAAAAAAACGGCGCCCCGGTCACCGACCTGACCCTGGAGGACTTCGAAGTCCTCCAGGGCCGCGAGCCGCGGACGATCCACTCCTTTCGTCCGGCGGGCGACGTCCCTTTGGTCCTCGGCCTGGTGCTCGACTCCTCGGGCTCCATGCAGCCCATCTGGGACCTGAGCGTCTCGACCGCGAAGAGCTTCCTCGACGAGACCCTGGGCCCGGGCGACCGCGCCTTCCTGGTCGACTTCGACACCCAGCTACGGCTGCGCCAGCCGCTCACCGGCGATCTTGCGAAGCTTCATTCGACCCTCGAGTCGATCCGTCCCGAGGGCGGCACGGCGCTCTACGACTCGATGGCTTTTTCCTTGCTCCAATTCCGCGACGAGCCCGGCCGCCGCGCCCTGGTGCTGGTGACCGACGGCGTCGACTCCGGCTCGACGACCTCGGAAGGGACGGTCCTCTCCTTCGCCACCAAGCTCGGCGTGCCGATCTACGTGATCGCGCTGCCCGCGGGCGGCATGGGGACGGGGACCAGCACCGCCGTCCACGCCCTGAAGCTCGTCACCGACCCTTCCGGGGGACGCCTCCTGCGCCTCGGCGCGAGCGGCCTCGACCGCGCCTTCGCCCAGATCAACGCCGAGCTGCGCCACCAGTACGTAATCGCCTTTTACACCGACGTCCTGCCCGACGAGAAGGGACAGAAAGTCACCGTACGCCTCAAGGGCCGAAAGGACGTCGAGGTGCGCTCGGTCCTCGCCTGGGATCAGCTGGGCTAGGCGCTTTCCGCGTCGTCCTGCGTCGCCTCCACGAGGCAGGCGTCTTCCTCCAGCAACGCATGGGCTTCTTCGGAGCGGGCTTCGGGTACCCGGATGACGACCTCGCCGGCCGAGGAGCGCAACGGGGCGCCGAGGGTTTTCGCGGGGAACAGGTTCATCAGGCCCTCGCCCCGGGTCCTGAACGGGATACCTGCAGCCCTCAGGGCCGACTTGATGACCGGGATCGCCGAGAGGTCCGAGGTCTCCAGGACGGAGACGTACTTTTCGACTTCCGGCTCGGGCGGCCGATCGACGACCAGCGCCACTTCGCATTCGTCGCAGGTGGTGATCCCTGCCTTGAACTCGGCTCCGCATTCTGGACAGAACATCTAGGTCTCCTTGGTCAGGCGGCGCCTCGCCGCGTCTGGGTTCCCTCTACGATATCCCATTCGGGGCGCTCCGGACCGTGCCGCAGTCACAGACGACGGCCGGCTCGCGCCGTCCGGTGAGGTTCATGCGCGTCAGGCGTGCCTGGCGTTCGGCGCGGCAGCGCCGGCAGCCGCCGAAGCGCTCCAGGTCCCAGGTGTCGACCGTCACGACGGCGTCGCCCAGGGAGAGGCAGCGGTCGAGGGCGTCCTCGAGCGCCTCGAGCGTCGGCTCGGCGAATTCTCCGTCGCGAGCGAGGCGTTCGAGCTCGCCGTTGCCGCCACGCACCGGGATGAGCGCCACGTGCTCGGCGCCCTGCTCCAGGGCGTGGACGACCGAGCGCTCCGTCCATTCGACCGTCTCCCCGGGCGGTATGAAAGGCGCTCCGACCAGGACGAAGGCCCGGATCCCGATCCCGCGCTCGCGAAGCGCCGCCGCGGCACGGTCGAACGCTTCGACGGAGGTTTTCTTGTTGAGACGCGGCAGGGCGTCGGGATGGACGGTCTCCAGGCCCATCGCCACCTGGAGCCTTCCGTCGAGGCCGGCGGCGAAGTCGAAGGCGCGGCGTCCGACGAGCCGCGGGTGGCACTCGAGCACCACCTGCCCGAAGGGGGCGAGCAGATGCAGGATCGCCGCGTCGTCGGCGCGCGGCACGGCGCCTTCGTCGAAGAAGTTGCTCGCGTTGTAGAGCTTGGCGTGGCAGGGACCGACGGCCGGCGAACCGGCGTCCGCTGGCGGGACGCGGCGCAGCGCCTCCTCGATCTGCGCCGGGATGGCCCCGGGAGGCGTTCGCTCCTCGGTCGTCGACCGCCAGAGGTCGCAGAAGACGCAGGTGAACGGACACTCCTGCCCGGCCAGGAAGACGACAAGGACCTGGGCGTGGCCGCCGCCCGGCAGCCGCTCCTCTTCTCTCACCACGTCGATCGGACGCCAGGGGTCGACCGCCGCCGGGCGCGGCGGCCGAAGCGCCCGGATCCGACGGTCCTCGGCCGAGGCGGCGACGCGGCTCAAGACGACGCGGCGAGCGCCAGGAAATGCCGCCGGTAGCGCTCGGCCGGAATCGACAAGCGTTCGGCGGCGAAGCCCTCCGACACCGCCCCGTCCTGGAACCTGCGCTTCGGGAAGACCGGCATGTCGATCCCCATGCACTTGTGGACGCCGCGGCGCACGATCTCGCCCTTCAGGGCGTAGAGGCGGCCGTGGTCGCCCGCGGTGAGCTCGGCGAAGGGGATCGCCTCGGCGACGCCGACGAGCCCCGGGCGCGTGAAGGGGCTGAAGGGAACAAAGCCGTACTGGCGGGCCGGCGCGTAGCCGCGCACGCAGCCGCGGCTCAAGCCGCCGCTGTAGGTCAGCGAGTGCTTGATCTTGTCGACGCCCCAGCCCTCCTGGTAGAGCATGGAGTTTGAGACGACGCTACGGATCGTCAGCTCCGGGTTCTCCTCGATCGGGTAGTCCTTCAAGTTCTCGTCGCCGCCGTCGCCGTCGGCGAGGTAGCGCCAGTCCGGGTAGCGGCGGCGCAGCGCGCGCAAGAGCGCCAGGGCCACCGTGGCGCATTCGACGTCGAGGGGCTTGTAGTCCTCGATCACCTCGACGGCACGAAGTGGGTCGAGCTCCTCGGAGGCCACCTCGATCGGCTCGCCGAGCATCTCGAGCTGCGTACGGCGGAGGAGCTCCCGCGCCTGGGCGAGGTCCTGACCGCCGCCGTCGACCGACAGGGTGAAGGCCTTGAGCCGCGACGGGCTCTGCCCGAGCTCCAAGAGCTGGTGGTAGACGGCCAGCAACACGGCACCCGAGTCGACGCCGCCCGAGAACAGCACGCCCAGGGGCTCCCTTTCCGGTACCGCCAGGAGCCAGGAGCGGACCTCCGCCAAGAGCGCTTCGACGTAGCGCTCGCCGATCGTGTCGAGGTCGGCCGGCAGCGTCGCGCGCGGCGGGTCAAAAAAGCGCCTGTAGGTGGGATTCGGGTCGGGGCAGCCGACGAGCCGCAGGTGGGTGACGTGGTGGGCCGGTACCATCCGGGTGTAGGTCGGATGGAACTGGGCGCCGTAGCCGTGCTCGTCGAGGCGACGCGCGATCTCGTCGATGCGCTCGGCCACGACGAGCATCGGGCCGTCGACCTCCTTGGCCAGGAAGTAGCGCAGCGGCCGGTCGAGGCTGCGCGCCAGAGCGACGTCGAGGCCGTCGCGGGCCACGAGAGCGAACGAGCCCTCGATCGCGAGCACCGCCTCGGCGTCGTCGCAGAGGAGACGCTTCGACGCCTCCTCGACGTCCATGTTGCGGATCTGCTGGCTCGCCGGATCGACCAGGTTCAGGACGCGGGCGAGTGTCTTTTTCATCGTCTGAGCTCTCCTGCTTCGTTGGCGGTACGGCACCCTTTATACGACATGGCTTCCCTGGTTTCAATAAACGCAGGCGTCGAGGATGCTCAACACTAACGAGGCTCTCTTGAGGCCCGTCGCGGGGGGCGGTGCGAGGCACGACGGTTCGAGGCTCGGCGACCTCCGCAACGGGCCTCATCTGCGGAAAACCCGTGACCTCGTGCTCGAACGTGATCGGCTGCCGCGTTTCGAAGGCGCAGAAGCCGAGGGGGCAGACCGCCTCGAAAACGACGATCTCAAGCAGCACGAACGGCGCGACGTCGAACGCCGCGCGTCCTCGGCGGCGAGCACCGCTTGCCAGACGTGCTTGGGAAGCTCGTCGAAGACGATCCGCGTCCTTGTAGCCCTCTCCTCGCCGATCGCCTCGGCCAGGACCTCGGGCTCGAGCCAGAGGCGGCCCGGCTCGAGGTCGAAGGGCTCCTCCTTGGCGTCGAGGCCGTGGAGGATCTCGCCGTCGCGGCCGAGGGCGAGGCCAAGGAGCTCGGCGCGGTGGTCGTCGCCGCCGAGCCGGTGGGCGCGGCGGAAGATCCAGAAGACCTCCTGGCCCCAGAAGAGCTCTCCTGGCTGCTCCGGACGCCTACGGACGCGCCGGTAGCCGCTTAGCTCCAGGCGCTCGGCGAGGGCACACTGCCAGACCGTGCGTCCGGCGAGGAGGGGGTAGGGGGCGGAGAGGATGCGCGACTCGCTGCGGCCGAGCTCGCGCTCGAGCTCGCCGGCTGTGGCGGCGTGGGGCGTGAGGAGCGGCCATGCCATGGCCAGGGCGACGAGGGGGCCGTAGAAGCGGGTGAAGGCGAGGGAGGGAGTGGAGGGTGTCTTCTTCATGGCGGGGAATCAGTAGCATAACGGAAGAATCGGCAGACTCTCGCGCAGCTTCAGTCCCCGGACGGCACACGCACGCTGTTACGTCTTCAGGGTGCGATCGAGCGAGATAGGGCCGGATGGGAGGCTCGATCTCGTCTCCCGCTGCCACCTGGTGCAGGAGCTGGATCAAGCTGTTAACGTCCGCGCTGGCCCACTCGTCCTACAGGTGGGTCGCCAAGATCGGCGGCCCACGACAAGGATCGGCAACGAGGAGTACGAAGAATGGATGGATCGTTAGTGGCGTTGAGTCTGGGCCAGCTTGCATTTATCGGCTTCATCATCTGGGTGATCGTCTACAGCCGGGCCAAAAAGGCCCGTCTGAAGAGCGAGGAACGCCTGCGCGTCCTGGAGCGGTTCAACTCGTCCGAGGAGCTCAACGAGTTTTTCAAGACCGACTCCGGACGCGAGTTCCTGCACCTCTTTGCGCCGCCGTCGGCGAGCTCGGCGAATCCGCACCACCTGATCTTGGGAGCCGTCGCCCTGGGGATCTTGACGATCTTCGGGGGCGCCGGCTTCGCCCTCCTGATGCTTCTAGGGCCCCAACATGAGCTGGCGGATGTCTTCCCCGTCTCGGCGGCGCTGCTTCTGACCTGTGGCGTCGGCGTTCTGGTGGCGGCGGTGGTCTCGCTTTTCCTGGCGCGGGCTTGGGACCTGGTGAAGAAGCCCAGAAATGGCGACTGAGAGCCTAGGCGGAGCCCTGGTGAGCCAGCCCTTTCTGGCGGCGGCGGACGCCGCGGAGGCCGCGGAGCTCGACGAGGCGACCTTCGCGGCTTTCCACGCCCGGACTTCGGCGCCGCTCTACCGCTACCTGCGCCGCCTCTCGGGCGACGCCGAGCTGGCCTCGGACCTGGTGCAGGAGAGCTACGTCAGGCTCCTGCTCCATCCGAGCCGCGCCCAAGACGAAAGCCGGCGCCGCGCCTACCTCTTCCGCATCGGAACGAACCTCCTGCGCGACCGCTGGCGCCGGCAGAAGCTGGAGACGACCTTTCTGGAACGGCTCCTCGCGGCGGGGGAGCCGGTCGTGCGCCGCACGCCGCGCGTCGAGCTCCGCAGTGACCTCGACACCGTCCTCGGCAAGCTCAAGCCCCGCGAGCGGGCGCTCCTGTGGCTCGCCTACGCCGAGGAGCACGATCACCGGGAGATCGCGATGATCCTGGACTTGAAGACGGCGAGCGTAAAAGTGATGCTCTTTCGTGCCCGTCGCCGGTTGGCGAAGCTGCTCGACGATCACGGTCTGGGCAAGGAGGAAGGGACCTCATGGGGAAGATGAACGAGACGACGATCGATCGCAAGACGCCCGCGGGCGAGGAGGAGCGCCGGGTCGCGGCGTTGCTTCAGGAGGCGGCCCGAGAGCCGGTGCCGAAGCTGCCGACGGCAGCTCAGGTCTGGTGGCGGGCGGAGGTCATCCGCGCTCTGCTGACGAAGGAGAAAGCGGCGAAGCGTGCCGCGTGGCCGGCGCTCTGGGGTCAGGGGATCGCTCTGGGGGCCTGGGGGTTGACTCTCACCTGGGGGATCTCGACGGCGGCGGCGAATCCCGCGGGGACGTCGGCGTGGGTCGCGATGGCGGCGGCGGTGGCCTTCGTGCCGGTGGCGGGGGCGGTGGTGCTTTTCGTCTTCGCGGGGGAATCCTGAGCGTAGGACGATTTCCATGGCTCTCCCGTAGAATGGGCGAGACGACCCCATCGACGCGACGGAGGAGACATGGAACAAGTGAAACGGGCCGCCGCGGCGGTGCTCCAGGAGCTGGAGAAGGCGATCTTCGGCAAGCGGCCAAAACTGGAGCTCGTCCTGATGTGCCTGCTCGCCGACGGACACCTCCTGATGGAGGACGTCCCCGGCACCGCCAAGACCCTTCTCGCCAAGTCGCTCGCCCGGGTCCTCGGCGGCAACTTCCGGCGCCTCCAGTGCACGCCGGACCTGCTTCCCGGCGACATCACCGGCTCCTCGATCTACAACCAGAAGACCGGCGAGTTCGAGTTCCACCCCGGTCCGGTGATGACCCAGATCCTCCTCACCGACGAGATCAACCGCGCCACCCCGCGCTCCCAGGCGGCGCTGCTCGAATGCATGGCCGAGCGCCAGGTGAGCGTCGACAACAAGACCTACAGGCTGCAGCGTCCGTTTTTCGTCATCGCCACCCAGAACCCGGTCGAGCACGAGGGGACTTTTGCGCTGCCCGAAGCCCAGCTCGACCGCTTCCTGATGCGCCTCTCGCTCGGCTACCCGAACCAAGAGGCCGAGGAGAAGATGCTCGAGGCCGGCAAGAGCGCCGACCCCTTCGAGCAAATCCGGCAGATCCTCAACCTCGAGAACCTGGCGAAGATCCAGGACATGGTGCGTGGCGTGCGGGTTCACCCCGAAGTGCGCAAGTACATCGTCGGTGTCGTCGCCTCGACGCGCTCCAGCAAGGAGCTCGCGCTCGGCGCCAGCCCGCGGGCGACCCAGGGTCTCTACCGCGCCTGCCAGGCGGCGGCGGCGATAGCCGGACGCGACTTCGTCGTCCCCGACGACGTCAAACGCCTCTACCCGTCGATCCTCTACCACCGGGTGATCCTCGGGGCCGAAGGACGGCTGAGCCGGCGCACCGTGTCGCAGGCGGTCGACGCCTCGATCGGCCTCGTCCCGGCGCCGATCATCGATCCGTCGGCGCTGGCAGATCCGGCGGTGTAGGGCCGACAGAAAGGTCACCCGCCTCCCGTCGTATAGTCCCCCGACGAGAAGATGATGACCGACGACCCCAGCCCTCCCCGATCCCGACGCCTTCCGGCAGCCGTCCTCGCCTTGATCCTGGCGATCCTCGCCGCCTCCTCCGCTGGCGAGACGGCAGAGCGACCGGACCCGCGGGAAGCGGAGCTGCTGCGCATCCGTAGCGAGATCTCCGGGCTCCGCAAGCGCCTCGCCGACACGCGCGACCGCCAGGAGGGCCTCGGCGGAGAGCTCCGGCGCACGCGTCTCGAGCTCGAGCTCCAGGAGAGCCAGCTCGCCGAGGCCACCGCGGCTTCGGACCTGGCGGCGGCCCGGGCCACGGCGGCGGAAGCCAAGGTGGCGGAGCTGGAGACGGCGCTTACGGAAACCCGCAGGGACCTCCGGCGCGGGCTTCACGGCCTCTACCGCCTCGGCCGTCAGGGGTACCTGCGGCTTTTCCTCTCGCTCGAGCCGGGAGAGAACCTCCTGCCGACGATTCGGCAGCTCCGTTTCCTGGTGCGCCGCGACCAGGCGAGCCTGGAGCGCTTCGTCGCGACGCGCGAGGAGCTCGGTGCCGAGCGCCTGCGCCTCGCGGCCCAGCACCAGGCGATGGCCGACTGGCAGCAGCGGGAGACCGAGCGGCGCAACGGCCTCGTCCGGCTCCGCCGGCGCCAGGAGCGCCTCCTGGCCAGGCTCGAGGCCGAACGCAAGAGGCTCGCCGAGCGCACCGACGCCCTCCAGGAGAAGGAGCGAAAGCTCGCCCGGCTCATCAACTCGCTCGCCTCCGAATCCCCCCTCGAGGGCACGCCCATCCACGACTTCCGCGGCGTGCTCGACTGGCCGGCCCCCGGCGAGGTCGCCGGACGCTTCGGGCCGCGCCGCGATCCGCGCTACAAGACCGAGGTGCCGCACAACGGCATCGACCTCGTCCTCAGGAGCCCCGAGGTGCGGGCCGTCTACCCCGGCGAGGTGCTTTTCGCCTCCCACTTCGAAGGCTATGGGGTAATGGTCGTGGTCCACCACGCGGGTCGCGTCTTCACGCTCTACGCGGGGCTCCGGGAGCTGCGGGTGGCCAAAGGAGATGTGCTATCCTTGGGGATGGTCCTCGGCGCCGCGGACGAGCTCTACTTCGAGATTCGCAACGAGAACCAGGCGGAGGACCCCTTGCTGTGGCTGCGCTGAGCACGAGCCGGTGCCGCGCCGTAGTCCCGCCCCCACCAGGCCAAGTACGAGAAAGGTGCATCATGTTGAGTCGAGGCCGGTTGATCTTCCTCTCCATTTCGCTCGTCACCGTCTTCCTCGTCGTCGCGGGAACGCTGCTCGCCTCGACCGCGGGCCGCGGCAAGGACGACGGCAAGGATTCGCTGTACAAGTACCTGGCGGTCTTCACCGAGGTCCTCTCGCTCGTCGATCGCGCCTACGTCGACGAAGCCGAGATGGAGGCCTTGATGGCCGGGGCCTTCGAAGGCGTCGCGGACGCCCTCGACCCCTTCTCGCTCTACATTCCCTCGGCCGAGGTCGAAGCCTACGTCGCGGCGCGCGACGTCGGCATGAGCCGGAGCGGCCTCCGGGTGCTCAAGGAACGGGGGGTGGCTTTTGCGGCCGCGGTGACCGCGGGCGGACCGGCGGCGGAGGCCGGCATCGAACGCGGCGACGTGATCTCGAGGATCGGGGACGAATCAACCCGCGAAACGGCGCTCTTCCGGATCCAGATGCTCTTCGCCGGCCGAGTGGGCACAATATTCGAGCTCGAGACGATCCGCATGGGCGTCAAGGACACCGTAGAGCTCGAGCTCAAGGATTTCACGGCCCCCGGCGTCGACCTCTCGGTCCGTGACGGGGTGGGAGTGCTGCGAATCGAGGGCTTCCATGACGAGACGCTGAAAAACGTCGAGGTGAGCCTCGACGAGATCCGCGAGGGCTCGGCCCTACCGGAGCTCACCGACCGCGAGCGGCTGCTGCTCGACCTGCGTGGCGTCGCTGGCGGAGACGAAGCGGCGGCCTACGCCGTCGCCGGTCTCTTCGCCTCCGGCGAGCTCGGGGTGCTCAAGGCCCGCGACGAGGTGGTCGAGGTCTTCAGCGCCAGCGAGGAGCCGCGCTATGAGGGCCGCCTCGTCCTGCTTCTCGACCGTGGCTCCCAGGGACCGGCCGAGGTCCTGGCGACGATCCTCCACCAACAGCTCGAAGCGACGCTCGTCGGCGGCTACAGCTTCGGCCACAGCGGACGCCAGAAGCTGGTGAGCCTCTCGAACGGCGGCCGCCTCCAGCTCACCGACGCCTTTTACACCGGCCCCGACCGCGAGCCCATCCAGGGGGGTCTCGAGCCCGACGTGCCGGTCCGGCAGCTCGCCGCCGACGACGAGGAGGAAGAGCCGGAAGACACCGTCCTCGAGAAGGGCCTCGAAGTCCTCCTCGCCGAGGAAGAGGTCGAGCAGAAGCTGGCGGCCTAGCGCCGCCGCTTGACGCCCCTATGACCCGAAGCACCGGCTCTCAAAAGCGTCCGTCCGGGAGAGCGAAGGGGAAACGCCGCCGTTCCCTGTCGCGGCGGGCGACGCTGGCCGTCGCCGTTTTTGCCGTGGGGGTCTTCGCGGCCGGCATCTACCTCGGCGTCGAGCTCGCCAAGCCGCCGCCGCCGCCCGACCTGGGCGGCGTGCGCCGCGAGGCTCCCCCACCGCCTCCACCGCCGGCCGAGAGGGTCGCCGAAGACCCTGCAGCCGAAGCCGGCGAGCTCGAGGTCCTGCGCCAGCCTCCTCTGCCTCGCACGGAGCGGCCGCGCATCGCCTTGATCATCGACGATCTCGGCCGCAGCACCCAGGACCTCGACGCCCTGGCCGCGCTCGGTATCCCGTTGACGTATTCGGTCCTTCCCTACGAGTCGCGCACACCGCAGGTGGTCCGCGAGCTCAAACGGCGCGGCGCCGAGATGATCTGCCACCTGCCGATGGAGGCCAAGGGCGGCGCGAGCCCGGGACCGGGGGCGCTGCTCCTCAGCATGGACGAGAAGGAGCTGCGCCAGGCGACCCGCGAGGCCCTGGCCGCCGTCGACGGCGCGGTCGGGGTCAACAACCACATGGGCTCCGGGGTCTCGGCCGAGCGCGAGGCGATCACCTCGGTCCTCGAAGTGCTGGCCGAGGAAGACCTCTACTACGTCGACTCGCGGACCGGGCTCGACAGCCTCGGCTACTCCGTGGCCCGCCACCTGGGCCTGCCGCGGGCGGAACGGCAGGTCTTCCTCGACACCGACCGTGATCCGGAAAAGATCCGCGAGCAGTTCGCCCGTCTCTTAAGAGTCGCCGCCGAGCGCGGCGACGCCATCGCCATCGGCCACCCCCATCCGGAGACCTTGGAGGTCCTCGCCGCCGAGCTCGGACCGGCCCGCGAGAAAGGTTTCGACTTCGTCACCGCGAGCCAATTGCTGGAACGCGACTAGAATCCTCGACCCATGCGGCGTCTCCTCGTACCGACCCTCGTCCTGGTGGCCGCGATCCTCGCCGACTGGCGTTGGGCTCCCCAGGAGCGCATGCCGGAGGTCGTGACGAGAACCGGCTGGGGCATCGCGGCGCTCGTCTTCCTGCTGGCCTGGCGTTTCGGCCGTGGACGCGTCGCCTACGCCGTCGTGATGTTCGTGGCGGCCGGCGAGACCTTGCACTACCTGGGCGCCGAGGCGATCGGGGGTGTTTGGACGGCCCTTGCCGTCCTCCTGCCGGTCAACCTCGCGGTCCTGGCCTGGACGAGCGACTTCCGGGTGTGGAGCGTCGCCGGCGCGGTACGCTGGGGCGTCCTTGCGGCTCAGGCCGGAGCTGTCGCGGTGTTCGCGGAGCCGGTGCGACCGGTGCTCGAACGGCCGCTCCTGGGGGCGCCGCTCCTGGCGAGTCTCGACTTGCCCCACAGCGTCCTTCTGTGTTTTCTCCTGGCGCTCCTCGCCGTTGGCGTGCGGTTGCGGCTTCGTCCGGCGCCGCTCGAAGCGGGGCTCCTCGCCGCTCTGGCGGCGGTCGCCGCCGCTCTCGTCACGTCCGCTTCCGGCACGACCGCTTCCGGCGCGGCCGGCATGCGGACGACCGGCACCACCTACTACCTGGCGGCCGGAATGCTCGCCCTGGGCGTCGCTTTGGTCGAGAGCACCTTCGCTCTCGCTTTTGAGGACGGCTTGACCGGCCTGCCGGCGCGACGCGCCCTGGAAGAGACCCTTCGCCACCTGGGCCGCCGGACCTACGCCATCGCCATGGTCGACCTCGACCACTTCAAGAAGCTCAACGACCGTCACGGCCACGAGATCGGCGACCAGGTGCTCCAGATGGTGGCGGCGAAGCTCGGCCGGGTGAAAGGCGGCGGCCGGGCCTACCGCTACGGCGGCGAGGAGTTCAGCGTCGTCTTTGCCGGCAAGAACGCCCGCGCCGCCGAGCCCTACCTGAAGGAGATGCGCCGCTCGATCGCGGACGCGACTTTTACCGTCCGCTTGCCGACGCGGCCGAAGAAAAAGCCCACGGGAGCACGGGGACGGGGCGGCGGGGTGAAGAAGCTCAAGGTCACGGTCTCGATCGGCGTCGCCGAGCGCAGCGAAGAACACCCCCAGCCGGAGCTCGTGATGAAGGCGGCCGACAAGGCCCTCTACCGGTCCAAGAGGGCCGGGCGCAACCGCGTCACCCTCGGACGCTGAGCACTGACCTCGGCCTGAGCGATACCGCAGCGAGCTTCGCCGCAGTACGGCGCGAAGAGGGTGGTACCTCTAAGGGGGTACCTCTTAGGGGGGCTACGCCGCCCCCGAGCTTTGCCGGGCGGGACTTGGGCGCCGGCCATATGCTATAGTCGGCATGCCAGAGAACCTTGGGGGAGGTCAAACAATAGGAGACTTGCTTTATGACACACACATCGATGTACCGAATGAAGGGCCTCTTGACGCTCGCCGAGCTCCTCGCTCAGATGGGACCGGAGATCGCCGAGAGGACGACGGCCTGGCTCCGCGAGGCCCTGGAGCCGGGCGAGACCCTGCCGGACGTGGCGCTCCTGCTGAAGCTCGTCGAGCGCCGGCTGCGCCGGCTACGCGAGAGCTTGCGGGCAAGAGACGGCCGGCTGAGCCGGGCGCTCACCGCCTTGACCGTGGCCCGTCGCCTGCGCGACCAGGCGGCCGAGAAGATGCGCGGGGTGCTGATCCACGGCCGCGATCGGCTCGGCGGTTGCACCCGGGAGTCGGTGGCCTTCACCACCTTCCGGGGCCGCATTTCTCAGCGCTGGCACAGGGCCTTCTACCAGGCCGAGGCCTTCCTGATCAACCTCCGGGATTCGAGCTTCCGGCCGGTGGCTCTGCCGGGCCTGCTCGACTATCCCAAGGCCGAGATCGAGAAGTCGCTGGTGGCGAGCATGGGCGAGGTCGCCCGAACCTCGCAGGC